>DASXYZ010000030.1:0-77796 GCA_036502185.1 Rhizomicrobium sp. | reverse complement strand
CGTCATTGAGCGCTGCTTCTGCAGGTTAAAGGACTTCCGGCGAATCGCCACCCGGTACGACAAACTCGCCAGAAACTTTCTCTCCGCCGTTCACCTTGCCGCGATCGTTGCCTACTGGCTTAATTGAGTCTGGACCCTAGTTCGAGAGACAGAAGAGCGGGCCTCTCGGCCGACCACTCAGGACTGGGCGCGTCAGACCGACTCCCGCGGTGCTAGTACCCGGAATCGGAGTTGAGTGATACGAGCCGCCGCCCCCATGGTTCGACAAGCTCACCATGAGGGCAAGAAAACGGCCTCATCCTGAGCCCGTCGAAGGATGCGACCCGAGTCACCGAACGCTGATAGTGAGTACTAACCCTCGGCAAAGCCTATCCAAGGCGTGCCTGCCGCGGCCATCGGAGGGATGCGACCTGCGGCGCCGGAGCCGTCGATAAACGTTGGCGAATCAGCGGTTTTGAGTCCGGGAACCGAACGCGCGTGTGCGCCGGAAGTGCAACGAGGGATGTGCCGCTTGATCGTTCCGCGCGCGCTGGCCGCGCTTCTGTTTGCGGGCCTCGGAGCGTTGCCGGCCGTGGCCGCTCCGGCTCCCGCCGGCGCACCTGCGCGCACCCAAACCGGGCCGTCCTACAGCTTCACCTGTTCCGACCTGTCGAAGGCGATCGTGCGCGCGAATGGCGGCGCCGCGATGCGCGACTTCATGCTCGAGGCCGGCAGCGCATGTCTCGCGCGCGGCTCGACCATCACGATCCGCAATGCCGATCGCTCCGGCTGGCTGTATCTCTACGGTACGCTCATCGAGGCGCCGGGCGGAGTTCGGCACGGCTATAACAACAAGGGCCGGTTCGTCACCGTCGTCGAGGGCGGCGTTCCGCTCGGCGGCGGATGTGCTGTCTGTCTCTCGGTCGCGTTCATCGCGCCCGGCACTACGAAAACTTTCGTCTATGACGCCGCGACCACGATCTATCCGTCGGCGACGCCGGGGCTGGTGCGTGGCGCGCCTCCGGCCTGGACCATGCGCGCGCAATCCTGGCGACTTATTCCAGGCGAAGAAGGGACCGCGCCGGCGACGCGGCTTCCCCGGGCGACCGGGAACATACCTGCGATCGGGGGATTTGCTCCGGCCGTAGCGTTGCCGCTTCAGACCCCCCGGCGCGCGTGGAAAAACGTCCCCGACGAAACCGTCGGTCGAAATGTCCTGTTCTGGGGCGAGCCCTGGGAGCCGCACGAAGATGTCGCGCGTCCGTGGGCCATCCGGCGCGCGACAGGAAAGGATGGCAGCGACATCGCGCGTCTCGAACTGCGCAACGGCGACCATTGGGCTGACGAAGCCCGGCAGGGCCGCTGGTACAACGAAAGAAGCCTTCTCCAGAGCGTTCGCAAGTTGTCGAACGACATCGTCTATTGGGAAGCTTACCGGTTTCTGTTCGAATGCGGCGCGGCCGTCGGCTCCGACGATTTCGCGCGCGGCTCCTACTGGCTGCTGCTGGAGAACATCCATTCGGACAACCGGCCCGGCTATGTCGTGCCGATCCAGACTGAGCTGCTCCCCGGCGGGTTTTTCGCCCTCGACATCCGCACGATGGGCGGCCCGAGCCAGCACTACGCCTATATCGCGCCCGTGCCGCTCGCCTGCGGCGTGTGGCACAAGGTCGTGCGCGCGTTCGAACTCGATCCCAACGGCGGTTTCGTCAATCAATGGCTCGACGGGGATGAGATCGTGCAATTCAAAGGCCCGATCGGCAATCCGGACGACCGCGCCTATCCCGTCTTCGAGCTTTACCGCGCCAACTACTACGGCAAGGCCAACACCTACGCCGAGGAGATCGCCGGCTACCGCTTCGGGACGGAGAGTTTGAGGGATCTGATTACGCCGCCGGCGCGGTGACCCGCAAATGTTCCGCCCCCCCTTCGACCGGCGTTCGTTGTCATAAGGCGCGGCTCGCGAACGACAGCCGTTCCGCGCCTCTCGACGGAGGAAGCTGTTGAACTGGATCCTGTGGGTTGCGCCGCTCCTCGTTGCGGTTTGTGGCCTCGCATTGCTGACCGCGGGAATGGGGCACCTGCTGCGCGGACGCGCGGCGCGGGGAAGCGGGCTTCTGCTGTTCGGCGCGTTGCTGACGGTCATCGGTTTCGTGGTGGGGCTGCTCGGCCTGAACGCTCAGACCTATGCGCGGCTCACCCATGAAGGGCCCGTGGCACTGGTGAGCGTGCAGACTCTCGATCCGGCTTCGGCGCGCTATCTGGTGACGATCCGCCGGCTCGACGGCAGCAACCGCGTCCAGACCTGCGAACTGCAGGGCGACGAATGGGTGCTGAGCGGCCGTGTGCAGAAATGGAAGCCATGGGCCAATCTGCTCGGGCTCGATGCGACCTACACGCTGGAGCAGCTGTCGAACATGTATTTTTCCGCGGCGCGCGCCAACGGCAAACCGATCACCGCCTGCGACATCGCCGATGTGGCGCCGCGGATCGATCAGTTTGTGCCGCCCGCCTGGCTCGCCTGGCTCGCCGCCCGCTCCTTCGTCGTCGATCGCCGCTTCGGCTCGGCCAATTACATGCCGCTCGCCAACGGCGCGGTCTACCGCGTTGTGATCACGCAATCCGGCTTCAACGCCGAGCCCGTCAATCAAAGCGCCCGCGCCGCGAACGACGCGCGGCCGTAGCGTGCGAAAGGCGGAGACTGGAGAACCGAAAACGACGAAACGGGGACGGGGAGTTCGGAGTCAGTGCCGTGTCTTGCGGGAAGCCTGTATTGGGCGCACCGCGACTGGCATGGTAGAGTGGCATCGAATGCGAAACTGACTCCGGCGGGGACCAGCGATGAAATTACAGGGAGCGTTGTTTTTCTCGAGCGCGCTTGCTTCGATTTTCTTCGTGCATGCCGCCGCCGGCTGGGCCGCAACCGAAAAGGTGCTGGCCTGCTTTAACGGCATTGACGGAGAAACACCCAAAAGCGCGCCGACAGCGCTCGGGAAAAACCTGTACGGCACGACCTACTCCGGCGGCAGCGGCGAGGCAGGGGTGGTGTACACGGTCGATCTCAGAAATGATCTCCTGGGCATCGTATATAAGTTCAGTGGTCCGGACGGTCAGAGTCCCGGCGGCCGCCTCACGGCCAGCGACGGCATATTGTATGGAACGACGCAAGCTGGCGGCGGCGGAAATTGTGATTCCGGCTGCGGCACGGTGTTCGCGCTTGATCCGAAAAGCGGCGCCGAGACGGTGTTGCACGCGTTCAGGAGCAACAGCAGGGACGGGCTCTTTCCTTCGGCCGGCATGATGGAAGCGGGTGGCACGCTCTATGGGACGACCCAATATGGCGGCCGCGGAAACTGCTCGGGTCTGCCCGGCTGTGGAACGGTTTTCTCGGTCGATCCCGCAAACGGAGACGAAACGGTACTTCATTCCTTCGAGAACGACGGCAAGGATGGTCTGTATCCGGTAGCCGGACTGATCCGCGTCAACGGCACGCTCTATGGAACGACACAGAATGGCGGCACGGGTTCGTGCGATGGCGTGGCGCCCGGATGCGGCACCGTGTTTGCGATAGACCTGAAAACCGGCACGGAAACGGTTCTCTATTCTTTCGGCAGCCGCAGCAGGGACGGCCTGTACCCCGAAGGCGGATTGATCGCGATGAACGGCACGCTATACGGCACGACCCTCACGGGAGGCACCGCCGACAGCGGAACTGTCTACGCATTCGACTCGAACACCGGCAAGGAGACCGTACTCCATTCCTTTTGCCGCAAGGAACAATGCGTAGACGGCAGCTTCCCCGCGGGCGATCTCGTCGCGGCAAATGGCGAACTGTATGGAACGACGGAATATGGTGGCATGGGTCTGTGCACTGACGGGTGTGGCGCCGTGTTTGCGATCGAGGCAAGCACCGGAGCGGCGAAGGTGCTGTATTCCTTTGCCGGGAATGGAGTATATCCCGAGGGCGGTCTGGCAGACGCGAATGGCGCCCTGTTGGGCACGACATCGCAAGGCGGCTGCGAAAACAAGGGAACGGTATTCTCGATCAAGCCATAACGCGCCAAACCGCCTGAGCCCGGCCGCGCACGTCGGAAATATCGGAAATAGGGTGACCGCGGCAACGTTTCCTGCCAGCATGTGAGAGATCCGACTGCCAAGTGACCGTCCAATCCCGGTTACGAAATCTGGCGACGAGGCTGCGTCGCGCAATCGCTCTGCCGGAATCCGGCAACGATGGCGTGGAATTCCATGTGCCGCAGCACCTCAGGAGAGGCGCAGGCCGGCAGGATCAGCGGGCGTCGGTCGATTCTGCAGTTGACATGATCCACACAATCGCAAGAGAGATTGGCGTACCCGATCTCGCCGACACGCGCATTCTGGACATCGGTTGCGGGGTGAGGTTCACGCAGGCATTTTATGGCCGCGATATCCCCGTGAAGCGCTACCACGGCGTCGAACTGGACCCCGAAATGATCGGGTTCCTGGCGTCGAACGTGAAGGACAGGCGCTTCAGCTACAAACATATCGCGGTTTACCACGAAATGTATTGCAGAAAGGGGCCGCCGCTCACCCCCGAGATCGACATAGGCGCGGCGGGGCAGGAGTTCGACCTGATAAGCCTCTTCTCGGTGTTTACGCATCTCGCGCCTGCGGATTGTCAGGCGATGCTGGCGCTGGCCAGGAAATATATCTCCCCCGACGGCCACCTGATATTTACGGGCTTCCTCGATGAGACGGCCGAGGGCGGGTTCCTGGATGTCGTCCCCGGGCGGCCACTGCTTCGGGCTCACTACCGTGAAGAGCTGATACGAAAATATGCAAGCGCAGCGCACTGGTCCGTAACCCGGATCTTCAGGCCTCCAAAACAAAAGCACTGGATTGTTTGCCGACCTGTTTGAGCGAAGCATCGAGAGGTCGCCCGTAGAACCGCAAAGAGCGGAACGAATTGATCGGGCGTTCGCGGATCTGGCGCACGAAGCCGCACGCATTGCGCGAAGCCGCGCCTCGCATCGCTCTGTCATTTCACGGAACGCATGGAAATCTTCGGGCAACTGCGCCCGCCGCCATTCGTTTTCTTGAGAGGTGGCGAATGGAGGTTCGGCGGGTCGAGGTTTGCAACAGCAAACGTGCAACAGCAAAGGACATCGATATGCGAACGCTCTCTCACAGAATCGTCATGGCCGCCCAGGCGGCGGCGGTCGCAAGCCTCCTTGGTGCGGGTGCAATGGCGGTTGCGCCCACAACGGCACACGCGCAGATGATGCGTCATGGTGCGGTGGTGAATCGCGGCGGTGCCTTCGTTCGCGACCGCGACGACCGCTTTGCCCGCGACCGCGACGACCGGTTCTTCCGCGACCGCGATGGCCGGTTCTTCCGCGGCGGCCGGGTCGGAATCGGAATTGGTTTCTACGGTTACCCCTATTACGGCGGGTACTATCCGTACGATAGCGGATATTATCCGTATGGCTGCGACTACGACGACTACTACAACGGCTACTGCGCCTACTGAGCAGTAGCGTGCCGACCCGCGGGCGCGCGCCCAAAGCGCGCTCGCGGCAGGTCGAAAGGGGGAAACGCTCCTACTTTGCCGCAGTGCGCCAATCCGGGAAACTCACTGCGATGGGATGCCTGGGCAGCGTTGCGGCTGTCAGCGTATCGGCTTCATCTCAAGCGCGGCTGATTTGGCTTCTGGTCTGCGGAGCCCGGCTGCTCGGCACAGACCAGGCGCGCGGGTACCGGAGCTGCATCGGGCGCCATGCCGGCGTCGGGTGCGAGTTTTTCGGCGACCAGGGGGTGCGGGGTCACGGCCGCCGTGCCGGCACTCCCGTAAGGCCTGGTCAATATCTCGAGCAAATGCCCGTCGGGATCTTCGAAGTAAACGCCTCGCCCGTCGTCCCAATGGTTGATCTGCTCGCGCTTCCGTTTGTGAGGGTCGGCCCAATAGGTGAGCTTGCGCGCCTCGATCCGCGCGAAGATCTGATCGAACTCGGTTTCGCTCACCAGGAATGCGTAGTGCTGGGATTTGATGTCTTCGTTGGTGTCGATGAAATCGAGCGTCAGCTCGTCGCCGACCGCGACGAGCGCGAACGGACCGAGCAGGACGGGAGGCGCCAGCCCAAGAATCTCGCTCAGAAACAGCGCCGAAGCCTTGCGGTCGCGCGCTGCCACGATCGTATGGTTGAGCCTGGCCGGCATGATCAGGGTCGCTCCGATATCGTGAGATAACGAGGGACGGCTCCGCCCGGTTGCGGGCGATGCGAATTACGGCGACAGCGGCAACGTCGATCCATTCAATAGAAAAACTGCTGAAGCTGCGAAACATTGCCGCCCGGTCCGCCGAACATCCATCCCATGCGCTTTGCCGGGTTGAGTGCGGGTGCGCGTCCGGAAGACGTTTGACAGGGCTCCTTTATTCCCGAGCCGCGGCGCCCTTCCGGGGCTCCAGGGCCGATCCAGCGGGTTTGAGCCGAAAGGACAGGAGTGGCCTCCCACCCGAAGCTGCGCAGCAACTGCGCGGCCCGAGACATGGGTGACACAACGTGCCGGACAGAGTGAAACTGGGAACTGGCTGGTGGTCGTGAGCTGCTCCGGACGCGCCGTCACTTTGGCGGTGGATTGCTGATCAAATAGGGCAGACCATTGTTTATCTTCGGGTGCTGTGCCCAAACGTTCGGATCGAAGCCTTGCGGCAGGCCGGACTGAAGTTGGGTCGTCGTGAGGCCCGTGATACCGGACTCATTGCCGTCGCCGGCTCCCTTTTTGGTTCCGCTTGTCGTGGTGTCCCAATACGAGGAATTGGCACTCCCTTCGTCCGCGCCGAAAAAGCCGCCGACGAATGCACCGGAGCGGCCGTGAGCGACGCCTGTAGAGTAACTTGTACTTTCCGAGCCATTGTAGTTGAACCCGATCAGGCCGCCCACATATGTGTAACTGGATTTGCTAACGTGTCCTCCACGCGCGTTGCCCGTTGCGTAGGAGTTCACGACACTTCCGCCATCGTAATTGTCCCCACTCAAGCCACCACAACGAGCGCCGTGTCCCGCCTCGACCTGGCCGGTCGCGAAATCTTCCTGAAGAACACCGGTGTTATCGCCGACAAGACCTCCCGCCTGCTCCGCATCCTCGTATCCCCCCCACGCGCCAACGAAAGCGTCCGACCAAGAATCCATAATCGAACCATAGTTGACTCCGACCAACCCGCCAGATTCGCCCGAGCCGTTCTCTGACACGTGGCCGGCAGAATGTGAACGACTAATCGCTCCGTCATTATACCCGGCGATCATTCCAGCGTCTCTCTGATTGAAGGCTTGAATCCTGCCCTCCACGTACGTATTGCTTATTGTGCCGTCCGACACTCCGACCAAGCCGCCCAAAGTGCCCTCGCTCGTGTCGCGTACGACGACGTGTGAAAGTCGGAGGTCAGCAACAGCCCCAGTATTCCCCAGGTGAGCGAACAGCCCGACATTATCCGCCGCTGTTTCGTCAGAAATCGACAGATTTGTAATGTTGTTGCCCAAGCCGGAGAACGAGCCGTAAAAAATGTTGGAAACTGGCGAGTTCGAGTACACGCCGTCCGCACCTGCATCGTATTTATCAGCGAGCGCATATGAACCATGGGGCTTCCGGACAATATCGTACGCCAGAGTTTTCAGGTCACTGACAAGTTGATATGCGACGTCGTTTATCGTCAGACTGCTCGACGGATTACTGAAAGCCACTCTTCCTTCCCCGTCGAACGACAGCGCACCACCGGTGCCTCCGTTATTTGTTGTCAGAATAAGTCCTGCCAGCGCCTCGACTGAAATCGGCCGGTGGATTACGAGGGAACGGAACGCCTCGAGCGCAAGTGCGCTGCCGGCATCCCAGACCACCGCAGCCTCAACGCGAATGTCGTTTGCCTCGACGCCGGAACCGGTGGTCGTAACGGTCACATTTCCGGATGCGAGCAATGTTTCGAGATCGCCCACATTGAGTACGGCATCGGTCGCCGTCGGCGCACAGACACCGCCCGAGCAATTCATGCTCTGCGTTGTATCGGACGAAATCACAACGTCGGCATAAACAGCCGACCAGGGAACAAATAGGAGTGTTCGGGGTCAGTGTCGTATCTGTCCAAATTCTGAGCTATTGGAGTCGCGGCAAGAGGACGCGAGCCTGCGCTGCCGCGACGTACGTTGGCGCTCTGACCCCGATCTCTTAGACATGCTTCTGCGGCGCGTTGCGGTTCTGCAAAATTGCCTTCAGCCGCTTGCGGTCCGAAGCTTTCACCGTGATGGATATTCCTGTTCGCATGCGCCAGACTCGCACGTCCGCCACAGCTGGGGAATCCTAATCGGGATTCAAATGTCGGATAGGAACCACTAGCTCATGCGCGGGGGCTTTCTCCCCACAAAACTGAATGTCCGCACTCGATTGGAGTTTCCCTTGTAATTGCTTTGATCTTCTGCAGTTCTGGTAGCGGGGTAACAGTGTTTTAGCGGGGGAGGGCCAAGAATATGACGCGATTTCCTCACGGACGGATTGCAATGGCGGTGGGGTTTATCGCGACCGTGTTGGCGATATTTAGCGCTGTATGGCTATTGCGCGCAGGGGTTCCAGACAATCAAACGCAGATCAACCGGCTGGCGCAATGCGCCACAGCCAAGGGGAATTCAATTTCCGCGCAGCTCGTTCAGTTGGATGTGGACGAAACCACTAGCAGGGGTGGCAATGTACAAGCGCGGATAAACTATTGGGCTGACGTTACGGATTGCCGAGATTCGATAAAGTGAGTTTAGGGTCCAGTGGCTTAATATCTATCTGGTCCGCGACAATGCCTCGCAGCGCTAAGCCTGTATCCGTCTGTTGCGAGACTGTCCCCACGCGACCGTAAATGGTCGCGCTGCAACGAGAGTAAGGCAGCATATTGCAGAAGTGTTCTATGAATTCGCGTTCGTCCCGACCAAGTGTCTCAATGTCCAGTTCAATCGGTGTCACGAGGCTCTTTGCGTTCCAATTGAAACCTGGCCAGAGTTCATAAGTACGCGGCTGCCATTCGGGACTATCGCGGGGGTCTGGCGTTTGCGTAACTATGAAACCCGTCAACACGAAACGTTCGTTTTCGGAGGCCCACCGAGATAGCCCGGTCCGATGCGTGTATGCCTCAAAGCATATTTTCTGAACCAAGCTGAATTTTACATTCTTGTAAAGCGAAGTTGGCGCAGTGGTCTTGAGCGAAGCGAGTCGGCTGAGATTCCGATTGAAGGTTGCCACTAGGCGAATAATGTACCGGTGCTCAGCGGGTGCGATTGCAACACGTTCAGCCTGTTCGCTTTTCGCGCACCGTTGGAGTGCAATTTCGTCCGTAATGCCCCAGCTTTTGCAGTTCTGTTGGCGTTGCCGCGATTCCTCGCTAGGACTATTTGCAACCCAAATAATTACGGCGGCTGCGATGCACCCCGCAACTAACCAAGGGAGAAGGAGTGCACCTTTTTGTGCATACGAAAAACATTTCATTTTCGTGCGCCCGTGCGAGGAATCAGCCTTAAGCATTCCATTGTCAAACCAAGCTTGGAATGGACGATATTAAACCCAGTAGGAGTGATATGACGCCGAGTCTGGCCGAAAGTTTGTAGGCCGGGTCCGAGTGGTTCCAAGCGAAACATAGCATTCCCCACAATTGCCACGACCTTGTCATCGTGAACTCCTGCTTTTTTCCCACCATTTCGACGTTGTCAAAAAAGAATTCTCTCAGAACCAAGTCCATACAAGTGGCATCATGTTCGTCGTTTCCGCGCACGATAACACGCTTGGAGCGGCCATTGCTCGTTATCCTATAGATGTCGCCCCTATGAGCTTCGAAGCGATGCGCGGCGTTAATGCCGATAAGGTCCTTGTACGCCCAATCGCCGCTCGATTTTCGAACGGTCAATTCAAGTTGTTTTCTGCACATGCAGATTGGACCCGTTTGGATTTCCTTGTTGCTAATCTTGCTAACGGTCAGTTCTTAAAATCCCCGTCTTGGTAACGCGGGGGGCTGCAAATGTTTGGGCCGCTCCCCGCCCTGGCCCTAAACCCATTCCCTTGTTCGACTGAACGGCCATTCCTCCGTGCCGACTGCCTATCCCGACAGCGCCGCGCGCAAGCGCGGCTGGCCGGAGGCCGACCGCCGAAGTGGCGCGGAGAGGCCGTGATGGCGCGAGCACGCCGTTACGCGATTCCCATTTTTTGGTTTGTGATATCTCGAAATTGAGATATGCATTCTGATCATGTCCTGGCGCGTTGAGATTCTCAACGAAATCGTTGCCGCAGAGATCGCGGCTCTTCCGGCTGACATGCAGGCACGGTTTCTGCGGCTTGGCGAACGCATCTCTTCGGCCGGGCTGGAAAGCCTGGGCGAGCCGTACGTCAGGCACCTGGAAGGAAAGCTGTGGGAGTTGCGGCTGACAGGCCGGGATGGAACAGCTCGTGCGCTATATGTCACGGCGATCGGCCGCAGGGTCATTGTCGTTCGCGCCTTCATGAAGAAGACGCAAAAAACACCGCGCAGCGAAATCGAACTCGCGCAGCGGCGGGCAAAGGAGGTCGTGTGACAATCCCGTTCGAAAAAATCAAAGCTCGTCTTCTGGCCAATCCGAAAGTCAAGGCCGAGTACGACGCACTCGCTCCGGAGTTCGAGATTGCCGCAGAGTTGCTCAGGGCGAGGCTACGGGCGCGGCTTTCGCAGGCCGACCTGGCCCGCCGGATGGGCACCAGTCAGTCCGCGATCGCCCGCCTTGAGAGCGGCCAAACGCTTCCGAGCACAAAGACGTTGTTGCGCTACGCCGAGGCAACCGGCAGCCGCTTCCACCTGCGCCTTTCGGCGGCCTGAGTCGGGCGCAGCGTCACGCAGGATGGCGCGCCCGACAGGATTCGAACCTGTGACCTCTGCCTTCGGAGGGCAGCACTCTATCCAGCTGAGCTACGGGCGCTATCCGCGGCGCGACCGCTATAGCGCGGGCGCGGCGGGGCGGCAATCGCAGGGCCCGCTCCACATCCGAAGCAGCGCGTTCAACCGAGCGGCGGGCGGAAGGCGCCGTCCCAGTCGGGCGGCGGCGGATTGGCTTCGTACCAGGCGATGCGCGCGAGGTGGAGATCGTAGACTTTCGCGCTCGCGCCGGAGAGCTTGCGGCATTGCTCGATGAGACCGCGCGCCTTCTCCCATTCGCGGCTCCGGATCGCCTGGAAAATATGCGCGTGGAACGTCACGACGGCACGGAATTTCGGGCTCGCGCGCAGGAGCGCGTTGCCGAGGAGCGCATAAAGACGGACGGGCGCTGCGCCCGCATCGAGCGCGCGGAAATCGACTTCGAGAAAGGCATGGGCGCGTCCGGCAGCTTCGAAAGTCTGTTCCGATCCGAGCGCGATGGTGCCGTAGGTGTCGGCGAGCGCGGCAAGGCGTTCCGGCACGGGCTCGCGATCGGGCACGACGAGCGTGGCCATGCCGCCCTGCGCACGGACATGGCCCGCAAAAACCGGTCCGCTCGCCACGCCGATCCCGATTTCGAGCATCGGGCAGGGCGTTTCGCGATGCGTCCATTTCTCGCCGAGCATGGCGTTGATCTTGCCGATGGTCGCCACCATGCGGGCGACGGCGTCGCAGGCGCGGTCGGCGTGCGCCGGCGTCTGGCCGGCGCGCCAATGCGCGGCGAAAGAGGCGCCGTCGAAACGGCTGAGCGCCGCCCCGTTTTCCACTGCGTCCTGGACAAGCCCCGCCATCGCGGTTTCGACGAGTCGCACGAGACCCGTGTTGTCGGCACCAAAGGATTGCGCGAGCGCGGGCAGACGCAACGCCGCGCAGGCGAGCGATGTCATGGTCTCGGCCCCCATCGCGGGAACCGGCGGAGGCTCGCCCACGGCTGTCGCCGGAGCCGGCGCGGTTAGAGTTTTGGGTTCGACCAGCAGCCGCGGCGGCGCTTCCCGTCCGCCTGAGATGTGCGCGATCACACCGGCCAAAGCTGAGAGGACAAGCCCCGCGCCGGCATTCGCCATGTCGAAATACACGTGCAGATGCGCGTAGAGGAGAAGACTCGCGAGCTGGGCGAGAAGGGCCGCGACGAGCGCGACGACGAGCGTCCAGACGAGCTGCCGCGCGGCGACCAGCATGGCGAGCGCCGCGCCCACCGTCTCGAGCAGGAGGATTTGCGCGGGCGCCGAATCGATGTTTCGTACGACTGCGAGCGGCCGGAGCGCGCGGAAGGCGTCGAATTCGAGCGTGGCGAATCCGCTCGCAAGACCGGCAGGATCGACCGCGACGAACGCTACGGCCAGCGCCAGCACGATGATCGTCGCGAGCCAGGTCGGAAACGAATTTTCGCCGGAGTCCATGTGCGCGGATTTCAGACTGGGGAATCGCCCAGACGACTGTAGCACGTTCGCGAGGTCTGATCGGTTATGGCTCTCCCCCATGCCGGCACGGCTGCCCGGCGAAGGCGTAGCAATGCCCACGAGAAGAATAGCACGCGGAGGCGCGGAGCGCGCGGAGCTCAAGCGCGAACCAACCACGGAGGCACGGAGGACATGGAGAACAAGAATTACGCGCCTTCGCGCGCGTCCTTTTTCCTCTGTGACTTCTGTGAAACTTTTCCGCGTCTCCGCGCCTCCGCGTGAATCCTTTGCGGGCGAGCCCCTGAGTCGAACGGCCTTGCACATACAGATCCCAGATCGCGCTCAAGGATCTTGCCGTTGCGCATATCACCCCGCGAGGCGGACGACGAGATAGAGCACGCCGGCGCCGAGGAGCGTCATCACCGTGGTGAGGGCGCGCGGGTGGGCGTGGAAGCTTTCGGGCAGTAGATCGCTCGCGCCGATATAGAGAAAGAGCCCGGCGAAGCAGCCGAGCAGCGGCGCCGTGGCGCCTTCCGGCAGCGCGACGAACAGGCCGAGTACGGCGCCGATCACCGGCGCGATCGCGTCGGTCAGCAGCCAGCGCAGCGCGAGTCTCGGTGCGCCCTTGTTGACGAGCACCAGATTGACCGTGTTCACGCCGTCGGAAAAATCATGCGCGAGCACGGCGGCCGCCACTACGATGCCGATCGCGGGCGCGGCGCGAAAGCCGACAGCGATCGCAAAGCCGTCCATCACGCTGTGCGCGGAGAGGCTCGCGGCGCCGATCCACTGGCGATGGTCGGGGGCGCCGTGCGCCGTCTCGCCATTGCCGTGCACGTGCAGGAGAATCGCGCGATCGAGAATCGTGTAGGCGAAGAAACCCACGGCCGCGATGGCGAGCACGGTGGCAGGCGAAAGCTCGCGCGCGCCGATGCGGATCGCTTCGGGCAGAAGGTCGAAAAACGCGAGCGCCACCATCGCGCCGGCACTGAAGCCAAGTATGAGATGCAGACGGTCGCGCAAGCGCAGCGCCAGTGCGCCGCCGGCGAGCGTCGCCACGCACGCGCCCGCCGCGATGGCCATCACAGGAACGACAGGCATGCCCGCCCCACCCCCGGGAAAGGACCTGTTTAGCGGTTTATGCGAACGGGCGCGACAATCGCTGGAAAAGTGGCGCGGGAAAACTGGTGGAGCTGAGCGGGATCGAACCGCTGACCTCCTCATTGCGAACGAGGCGCTCTCCCAACTGAGCTACAGCCCCAGCGCGGGCCGGGTCGTGAAGGCTCCGGGCGCGGGCCGGCTATGTATGGGTTCGCCCTCCCGCACTGTCAAGAATGGGGGAACTCCTTCCAAGACTCCGTCCGCATCCTTCGACAGGCTCAGGATGAGGGTCTGAGGGCAAGGGCCTCATGGTGAGCCTGCTGAACCTCATGGTGAGCTTGCCGAACCATTGCGGGCCGGCGCGCGCCTCCTCTACAACCGGGTCGGTGTCCTGATTCCCCTTATCGTCCGGAGAGGCGTCCGCCTCATGCTCCTGCCGTTGTTCGTCACGCTTCTGTGGCTGTTCAATACGATTGTCGAGATCTACATCATCATCATCATCGCAGCCGTGGTGGTGAGCTGGCTCGTCGCGTTCGGCGTGCTCAACGTCTACAATCCGTACGCGCGCTGGTTCATACGCATGCTCGACGCGCTGACGGAGCCGCTGTTCCGCCAGATCCGCCGCATCATTCCACCGCTCGGCGGGCTCGATCTCTCGCCGCTCATCGTGCTGATCGCGCTGCAGGCGCTGCGCATGCTGGTGAACGGCTACGCGGCCATGGCGCTTGTGTGACGAACGTGAGGAGGCGCCGGCCATGAGCGCGCGGATCATCGACGGCAAGGCGTTCGCGGCGGGATTGCGGACGCGCATCGCCGCGGAAACCGCACGGCTCCAGCAACAGCACGGGCTGACGCCGGGTCTCGCCGTCCTGCTGGTGGGCGACGATCCGGCGAGCGATGTTTATGTGCGCAGCAAGGGCAACGATGCGCGCGAATGCGGCTTCCGCGCGCTCGAATACCGGCTGCCGTCGAGCGCGCGCGAAGCCGATGTGCTCGAGCGCGTGCGCGCGCTCAATGCCGATTCCTCCGTGCACGGAATACTCGTCCAGTTCCCGGTGCCGCCGCAGATCCGCCAGGACGCGATCCTCGACGCGATCGATCCGGCGAAAGACGTCGACGGGCTCACGCCCGCTTCGGCCGGGTTGCTGGCGAGCGGCCGCGCCAGGCTCGTCTCCTGCACGCCGCTCGGCGTGATGATGCTGATCCAGGATACGCTGGGCGATATTTCCGGCGCCGATGCGCTCGTGATCGGCCGCTCGATTCTCGTGGGCAAGCCGATGGCGCAGCTGCTGCTCGCCGCCAACGCCACCGTCACCATCGCGCATTCGCGCACGCGCGATCTGCCCGGCCTCGCCCGCCGCGCCGATATCCTGATAGCCGCGCTGGGCAAGGCGCAGTTCGTGAAAGGCGACTGGATCAAACCCGGGGCGTGCGTGATCGATGTGGGCACGACGCGCATCGATCTGGGCGACGGACGGACGAAGCTGCTGGGCGATGTCGATTTCGCGGCGGCGCGCGAGGTGGCGGGCGCCATCACGCCGGTTCCGGGCGGCGTAGGACCGATGACGCGCGCATGTTTGATGCGGAACACGCTCGTCGCGGCAGCTGCGCAGGCGGGCGTTGCGGCGCCGGACGTGTGAAGCGGAGCGGCGCTTGGACGGAAGTTATTATTTCCCCTCACCCGCGCCTGAGCAGACTTCGACATCCGTACCTGCATCCCTCTCCCACGAGGGGAGAGGGGAATTCCACGCATTGCACGAGCATTGGCAAAGCAGCGCGCCGATCTTCCCCTCTCCCCTCGTGGGAGAGGGGTGCGAGAACGGTATCTCTCCAATGCTCGGACGCGGGTGAGGGGGAGTGCGTCCGTCTACAGCTTCGCAGCGAGCTGTTGTTTCAGTGCCGCTGCGCCTTCGTGTCCGTCGAGCAGCGAATCGAAGCGTCCATCCGGCGTCATTAGATAGAGCGTGTCGGCGTGGTCGATGGAATAGGCGCCGCCGGGCAGATTGTGGCGCGCGTAATAGACGCGGTAGGCGCGGGCCACGGCGGCGATCTGCGCCGGCGAGCCGGTCAGTCCCACGAATTCGGGCCCGAAGGCGGCGAGATATTTCTTGAGCACGGCGGGACGGTCGCGCGCCGGATCCACGCTGACGAACAGCGGCACGATTTCGTGAGCTTTGGGGCCAAGCCCGCGCAACGCGTCGGCGATGGTCTGCAGAGTCGTCGGGCAGACGTCGGGGCAGAAGGTGTAGCCGAAATAGACCAGCATCCAGCGGCCGCGGAAATCGCGGTCGGTGCGCGCGTGCCGGTCCTGGTCGGTGAGCGCGAACGGTCCGCCGATCCCAGTCGATGCAGCGGGGCCCGAAAAATCCGAAGCCGCCACACGCCAGAGCAGCACGCCGGCTGCGAGCGCAAACGCAAGCGAAAGGCCGAACAGCAGCGTGGGCAGGCGGAATCGGGGAAGCGGTCGCGACATGCGCGGGCGGGATTGATAGTCTTGGCCGCGATGATGGCAAGCGTCGCAATGCCGCGCCCGGGATTTTGCCGATGATAGCGACCGAGGTCGACGGCGACCGCACCGCCGAACTGCGCAACTGGCGCCCCTGGCCGCTCGCCCGCTCGCTCGGAAGCGGAGGCGGGCTCGTGCGCCTGCGCACGCTCAGCAATCTGCGATGGCTGGCGATCGGCGGCCAGTCGGCCGCGCTGTTCGTGGTGCATTTCGGGCTCGATTATCACCTGCCGCTCGGGCCCTGCCTGATCGCCATCGCTTCGAGCGTGGCGCTCAACATCTTTCTCGCGATCCGCTTCCCGGCGACGCACCGGCTCAGCAATCGCGATGCCACGTTCTTTCTGGCTTTCGACGTGCTGCAGCTCGGCGCGCTGCTCTATCTCACCGGCGGAATCGAAAACCCGTTCGCGCTGATGTTTCTCGCGCCGGTGGTGATCGCGGCGGCCACACTCAACCTCGGCAATACGCTGATCCTGGCCGGACTCGCGCTCGCTTCGATCTCGGCCATCGCGCTCGCGCACTTCCCGCTGCCCTGGGCGCCTGACCGGCTCACCCTGCCGCCGCTCTACCAGGGCGGAATCTGGGCCTCATTGGTGACGGGCATCGGGTTCACCTCGATCTACGCCTGGCGGATTGCGAGCGAAGCCGCGCGGATGCAGGCCGGCCTTGCCGCCACCCAGCTTGCGCTCGCCCGCGAGCATCGCCTCGCCTCGCTCGGCGCACTCGCGACGGCCGCCGCGCACCAACTCGGAACCCCGCTCGGCACCATCGCGGTGGTGGCGCGCGAACTCGAGCGCAGCGTGCCGCCCACCTCGCCCGAAGCAGAGGACGCGAGACTTCTGCGGGCCGAAGCCGAACGCTGCCGCGACATTCTCACCCGCCTCGCCCACCCCGAGGAAAGCGCCATGGGCCCGCAGGACCGTCTGCCGCTCGGCGCGCTGCTCGACGAAATCGCGAGCGATTATCGCGGCGGCGATATCGAGATTGCGATACTCCTGCCGGAAAGCGGGGCCGGCCCGGAGCCGAAAGTCTGGCGCAGTCCGGAAGTGCTGCACGGGCTCGGCAATCTCATCGCCAATGCCGCCGATTTCGCGCAGACGCGCGTCGCGATCGTGGCCGCGTGGAATATGGCCGAGTTGCGCCTGTGGGTGGAGGACGACGGCCCGGGCTTCGATCCGGAAATTCTCGAGCGCCTCGGCGAGCCCTATGTGACATCGCGGCCCGGGACCTATGCGCTCGGCAATACCGAGATCGGACCCGCTGACGTTTTTTCCGCGCAGCACGGCATGGGGCTGGGCTTTTTCATCGCCAAGACCCTGATCGAGCAGACGGGGGGAAGCGTCGGAGCGGGTAATGCCGAACGCGGGGGCGCCCGCATCGCACTGCGCTGGCCGAGAGGCACCATCGACGGCGACGCCCCTCCGGGCCGTCGCGAGACCTTTTGACCGGAGCGGCAGGGTCTTGATATTGCTCGCCCGCGCCCGGCTGTCGCACCCGGGCAGAAGAGAGCAATGACTCCGACTCCGCTTCCCGAAGAACGCACGCTCCTGATCGTCGAGGACGACCGCCCTCTGCGCGAGCGCCTTGCCCGCGCCATGGAGGCGCGCGGCTTTGCCGTGACGATCGCGGAGACGGTCGCGGAGGGAATTTCGCGGGCCCGCGAAACCGCGCCCGCCTTCGCGGTGGTGGATCTGAAGCTCGAGGACGGCAGCGGGCTCGGCGTGGTGGAGGCGCTGCACGCAGTGCGCAGCGAAGCGCGTGTCGTGGTACTTACGGGTTTCGGCAATATCGCGACCGCGGTGGCGGCGGTGAAATACGGTGCCATCGATTACATTCCGAAACCCGCCGACGCCGACGATATTCTCGCGGCACTCCTCGCGCCCCCCGGCCACAAGCCGCGCCCGCCGGAAAATCCCATGTCGGCCGACCGCGTGCGCTGGGAGCACATCCAGCGCGTCTATGAGCTCTGCGACCACAACGTTTCGGAGACGGCGCGCCGCCTCAACATGCACCGCCGCACCCTCCAGCGCATCCTCGCCAAGCGCAGCCCGCGGTAAAGTTATTATTTCATGCGGAGCCGCGGAGGACGCGGACGTGACGGCAACGAAGCTGAGCGCGCTTCGTGCTCTGTTACCTTTTTGCCTCCGCGTGCCCTGTGTTTGTTTATCGCGCGCTCCGCGGATCCGGTCGACGGATTTTCGTCGGCTTGTTTTGTCAGCTTCTTCGGCACCATGGCGCGCCAGCGCCGATCGAGCATCGCGCGCAACGTTTCAGTATCGAGCTTCGCCATGCGTGCGAGCACGCTTGCATAGTTTCGATAATGCTCGGTGATGTGGAAGAGGCGCGGGTCGCTCTCGAGCAGCATGTCCCGTTCGTCGATCGATCCGACGATGAGAACTACCGAATCGTCCTCGCTGCGCAGGCGGGTGAAGAACTTCTTGCCCACGAGGTACGAAGCCCTGCCATAGGACGTGCCTTCGCTCACACCCGGAAACGAAAGGGCGATCTCGCGCAATTGCGCCGCGCTGACGCCGGACGCCGGTGCGGGTTTCTTTGGCTTGATGCTCATTCAGCAGACACTCCGGCCCTCCCGCGTATATCCGCGGAGAGATCGAGCGCCAGTGCCAGACGCTCCGCAGCCACTTTGGCGAATCGCAGCGTGACGGCCCTGCGGCGGCTGGCATGCAGGATTGCGAATGCGGCGGGCCGCACGATCGCACCGCCGTAGCGGTCGGCAACGATCAGGCCCGTGTCGGGAGGCACGAGCTCGTCGGGGAAATCCGGCGGAATGGCGAAATAGAACAGCTCGCAAAATTCGAGATAATCAGGCCATTTCGCATCGCATTTGAGATCGGGAATGGCGACCTTGATCTCGACGCCCGCAACCGTCCCGTCGCCGGCCAGCGCGGCGACATCGAGCCTGCGGCCGTTGGCCAGCGAAAATTCCAGGATGGGGCTGAAGCCCTCCTGCATCAGGACCCGGCTCACGCCGCGTGCGACTTCGGCCGCGGTGATCATGCAGCGATTCTAACCACCAAACCGGACGGAAACTCAAACCGGCCGCGGCTCGGCGGCGACGAACGGCGCAGCCGGGGATGCCGCCAGTTGCGGCGGCACGGTCCGCGGCCTATGTGATTCCGGCACCCCAAGCTTCCCCCCTATGGATTCCGAACACCAACGCTGGCGGTCCACCACGATCCTTTCCGTCCGCAAGGGCGATACTGTCGTCATTGCGGGCGACGGCCAGGTGACGCTCGGGCAGACGGTGATGAAGGCCAATGCGCGTAAGGTGCGCAGGCTCGGCAAGGGCCAGGTGATCGCGGGGTTTGCCGGCGCGACCGCCGACGCCTTCGCCCTGTTCGAGCGGCTGGAAGCCAAGCTCGAGCAGCATCCCGGCAATCTCGCGCGGGCCTGCGTCGAGCTCGGCAAAGACTGGCGCACCGACAAATATCTGCGCCGGCTCGAAGCGATGATGACGGTGGCGGACGCGAAAGCGACGCTGCTCCTCTCCGGCACCGGCGATGTCGTGGAACCCGAAGACGGGGTGTTGGGAATCGGCTCGGGCGGCAATTTCGCGCTTGCCGCGGCCAGGGCGCTGATGGGCTTCGACCTCTCCGCTGAAGAGATCGCGCGGCGCGCGCTCGCGATCGCGGCCCAAATCTGCGTCTACACCAACAGTCAGATCGTCGTCGAAAGCATCAAGACAGCATGAACTTCTTCACCCCGCGGGAAATCGTCTCCGAACTCGATCGCTTCATCGTCGGACAGGGCGATGCCAAACGGGCCGTCGCGATTGCGCTGCGCAACCGCTGGCGGAGGCAGCAACTGCCCCCCGAAATGCGCGACGAAGTGCTGCCCAAGAACATCCTGATGATCGGGCCGACGGGTGTCGGCAAGACGGAAATCTCCCGCCGCCTCGCACGCCTCGCCCAGGCGCCGTTTCTCAAGGTCGAGGCCACGAAATTCACCGAAGTCGGTTACGTCGGCCGCGATGTCGAGCAGATCGTGCGCGATCTGGTGGAGATCAGTCTCGGGCAGGTGCGCGACCGGCGCCGGCGCGATGTCGAAACCCAGGCCGAAGCCCATGCGGAGGAGCGTATCCTCGACGGGCTCGCCGGCGCCAATGCGAGCCAGGGCACGCGCGAGACCATGCGCAAGCGGCTCCGCGCGGGCGAACTCGACGACCGGGAAATCGAGATCGAGATGCGCGACAGCGGCGGCGCCCCAATGATCGAGATTCCCGGCATGCCGGGGGCACAGATCGGCATGATCAATCTTGGCGATATGCTGGGCAAGGCGTTCGGCGGGCGCCCACGCGCGCGGCGCGTCAAGGTGGCAGACGCGCAGGATCCGCTGATTGCAGAAGAAGCGGACAAGCTGCTCGATAACGATGCGATCCAGCGCGACGCGATCGAAGCGGCCGAGCAGAACGGCATCGTGTTCCTCGACGAGATCGACAAGATCTGCGCGCGCAGCGAATATCGCGGCGGCGGCGACGTGAGCCGCGAGGGCGTCCAGCGTGATCTGTTGCCGTTGATCGAGGGAACGACTGTCGCCACCAAGCACGGCAGCGTGCGCACCGACCACATCCTCTTCATCGCCTCGGGCGCTTTCCACCAGGCCAAACCGTCCGATCTCCTGCCCGAACTGCAGGGCCGGCTGCCGATCCGCGTCGAGCTGAAGGCGCTCGACCGGAACGATTTCCGCCGCATCCTCACCGAGCCGGAGGCGAGCCTGATCAAGCAGTATTCGGCGCTTCTCGATACCGAAGGCGTCGGCCTCGAATTCAGCGAGGACAGCATCGACGCGATCGCCGACATCGCCGCCCACGTCAATGCGAGCGTCGAGAACATCGGTGCGCGCAGGCTGCAGACGGTCATGGAGCGCGTGCTCGATGAGATCAGCTTCTCGGCGACCGAACGGGGCGGAGAGAAAATCCGCATCGACGGCGCCTATGTACGCGCCCGCGTCGAGGAACTGTCCAAGGACCAGGACCTGTCGCGGTTCATTCTCTGAGCAGGGTCTCATCCTTCGACAAGCTCAGGATGAGGTCAAAGAATTTGATCTCGCCCTGAGCCTGCCGAAGGGCGCCCGGCCGTTGACGGGGGCGCCGGTTCCTTGCAAGGAGAGCGCCTGTTTCCCGAGGACTGACGGATGCCGGCGGCGGATTATCTCTTCACCAGCGAGAGCGTTTCGGAAGGCCATCCCGACAAGGTCTGCGACCGCATCTCCGACGAGATCGTGGATCTCTATTTCCGCGAGGGTCCAGCGCGTGGCTTCGCGGCGAGCGATCTGCGTGTCGCCTGCGAAACGCTCGCGACCACCAATCGCGTGATCATCGCCGGCGAGACGCGCGGGCCCAAGACCATCGAGCAGGAAAGGGTGACGGACGCGGCGCGGAGCGCGATCCGCGATATCGGCTACGAGCAGGACGGCTTTCACTGGAAGACTTGCGCGGTCGAAGTGTTGCTGCACGCGCAGTCGCCGCACATTGCGCAGGGCGTGGATGCGTCGGGTAACAAGGACGAGGGCGCGGGCGACCAGGGAATCATGTTCGGTTATGCCTGCCGGGAAACACCAGAACTGATGCCGGCGCCGATCCTCTACAGCCACAAGATCCTGCGTTTGATGGCGGAAGCGCGCAAATCGGGACGCGAGCCGAAGCTCGGGCCGGATGCCAAGAGCCAGGTGACATTGCGCTACGCGAATGGTGTGCCGGTGGAAGCCGTCCAGATCGTTCTGTCCACGCAGCACGTCGACGAGAGCCTGAGTTCGGAAGACGTGCGCGAGATTGTCGAGCCTTACGTGCGCCGCGCGCTGCCGGCCGAATGGGTGACACGCGAGACGGCGTGGCATGTCAATCCGACCGGGGCCTTTGTCATCGGCGGCCCCGATGGCGATTGCGGGCTCACCGGGCGCAAGATCATCGTCGATACCTATGGCGGCGCGGCGCCGCATGGTGGCGGCGCGTTTTCCGGCAAGGACCCCACGAAAGTCGATCGCTCGGCGGCCTATGCCGCGCGGTTTCTGGCAAAGAACGTCGTTGCGGCAGCGCTCGCCGATCGCTGCACGATCCAGATTTCCTACGCCATCGGCGTTTCCGATCCACTCTCGCTCTACGTCGATCTGCACGGCACGGGTCGCGTGGACGAGTCAAGGCTGCAGCGCGTTTTGCCGGAGCTGATGAGTCTCAAGCCGCGGGCGATCCGCGAGCGGCTCAAGCTCAACCGGCCGATCTATGCGCGCACCGCGGCTTACGGCCATTTCGGCCGCGAGCCAGACGCGGACGGCGGTTTCTCCTGGGAAGCCACCGACGACCTCGCAGAGGAACTCAAGCGCGCGTTTTGAAATTCGCGCTGCATCGGTTTTGTGCGTCCTTCGACAGGCTCAGGATGAGGACGTCTTTCATTGGCATCGACATTCGAAATGCTGATGGCATTGCAGATCTCCTCATGCTGAGCCTGCCCGCCTACGCTAAAGCTTCGGCGGGTCGAGACGCCGTAGTTGTCCGCCGTAGCCTTGGCAAAGGCGGATCGAAGCACGCATGACGCCGATCCGAGCCGCCAATGAGCACATTGTATCCCCGAAATGAGCGCCGGCGCGGACTGCTTTACGGCCGCCGCAAGGGCCCGAAACTTTCTGGCCACCAGGCTGCGCTGTTTCAAACGCTGCTGCCGCAGCTCGAACTAAAGCTCGAAACTGGCCGCGATCCCCGGACGTATTTCGATTCGCCTGTCGAGGATGTGTGGCTCGAAATCGGCTTCGGCGGCGGCGAGCATCTGCTCTGGCAGGCTCAGCACCACCCGAACACCGGACTGATGGGCGCCGAGCCGTATGAGAACGGCGTGGCAAAGCTGCTGTCGAAGCTTTCCTCGCCGTCCCACCCTCCCCTTGAGGGAGCGTCGAAAAATTCGAGCGCAGCGATGAATTTTTCGGGGCGGGGTGATCTTGCCGCGAGTACCCCTCCCCGAAATTTGCGCATCCACCAGGGCGATGCGCGCGAAATCATCGAGGCGCTGCCGGACGACTCGCTCGGGCGCGTGTTTCTTCTCTTTCCCGATCCCTGGCCCAAAAGGCGGCATCACAAGCGCCGCTTTATCCAGACGGAAACACTCGGCGCGCTCGCACGCGTCATGAGAACCGGCGCAGAGCTACGCTTCGCAAGCGATGACGAAAATTACATCGCTTGGACGCTCGAACGCGTCCTCGCGCATGGCGCTTTCGAATGGCTCGCCACATGCGCCGCGGACTGGCGAACCCGGCCCGCCGACTGGCCTCCCACGCGCTACGAAGCGAAGGCGCTGCACGGTGTGCCGATGTTTCTTCGCGTCCGAAGGCGGGACTTGCAAAGCGCGGGGCCGCGGCGTACATAACCCGCCATCCCCGACAACAGAATTGCTGTTGTGTGGCAGTCGCAAGACCGCCGCGGGGGACGGGTTTTGCCTTTTGGCGACCTGCCAGAATTTGCAAAGGAGATCGCGCGATTCTCGGAGCGCAGTCCTATCTCGAGCCCATCATCGCCCCGGCCGTGGAGGCCGCGGGGTTCCGGCTCGTGCGCCTGCGTCTCATGGGCGGCAAGCGCAAGACGCTGCAGGTGATGGCCGAGCGCGCCGACGGGCGCATGAATGTCGAGGATTGCGCGCAGCTGTCGCGCGCGCTCTCGGAGTTTCTCGAGCGCGAGGAGCCGATCGAGGGGGATTATATGCTGGAAGTGTCATCGCCCGGCATCGACCGGCCGCTGACGAGGCCCATCGATTTTGCGCGCTGGGCCGGACACGTGGCCAGGATCGAGCTGAACGCACCCGACAGCACCGGGCGCAAGCGCTTCAAGGGCATGGTGCTTGGCATCGACGGCAATGACATCGCAATGGATGTCGACGGAGTGCGCCTCACATTTCCTTATGGAAGCATCGCCGAAGCGAGGCTTGTCCTGACCGACAGGCTGATCGCGGAAGATTTGAAATCGCGGAAACCGAACGCGTGAAACGGAGAGAATAGAATGGCCGCCATTGCCGCAAACAGGACGGAACTCTTGCAGATCGCCGACGCGGTCGCGCGCGACAAATCCATCGACAAATCGGTGGTGCTGCACGCGATGGAGGAGGCCATGCAGCGCGCGGCAAAGGCGCGCTACGGCAGCGAGAACGAGATCCGCGTCGACATCGATTCGAAGACGGGCGAGACCCACGTCTCGCGCTATCTCCACGTCGTCGACCTTGTCGACAACGACAAGACGGAGATCGCGATCGATGACGCACGCGCGCGCAATCCCGCGGCCCAGGTGGGCGACATCATCGCCGAGACGCTGCCGCCTGTCGATTTCTCGCGCATCGCCGCCCAGGCCGCCAAACAGGTGATCGTGCAGAAGGTGCGCGATGCGGAGCGCGAGCGGCAATACGAGGAATACAAGGATCGCATCGGCGAGATCATCCACGGTATCGTCAAGCGCGTGGAATTCGGCTCGGTGGTGGTCGATCTCGGGCGCGCCGAAGGCGTGGTCCGTCGCGACGAAATGATCCCACGCGAAAGCTTCCGCACCGGCGACCGCATCCGCGCCTATATCTACGACGTGCGCCGCGAAACACGTGGGCCGCAGATATTCCTGTCGCGCAGCCATCCGCAGTTCATGGTGCGGCTGTTCGCGCAGGAAGTGCCGGAAATCTACGACGGCATCATCGAAATCCGCGCGGTCGCCCGCGATCCCGGTTCGCGCGCAAAAATTGCCGTGATCTCGAAGGATTCCTCCATCGATCCGGTGGGCGCGTGCGTCGGGATGCGAGGTGTGCGCGTGCAGGCGGTGGTGCAGGAGCTGCAGGGCGAGCGCATCGACATCATTCCCTGGTCCGGCGAATCGGCAACGTTCATCGTCAACGCTCTCGCGCCCGCCGAAGTGACGAAAGTCGTGCTCGACGAGGATACTCATCGCGTCGAAGTGGTGGTGCCCGACGAGCAGCTGTCGCTTGCCATCGGACGGCGCGGCCAGAACGTGCGTCTCGCCTCGCAACTGACCGGCTGGCAGATCGACATTCTGACCGAGCAGGAGGAGTCGGAGCGCCGGCAGAAGGAATTTGCCGAGCGCACGCAGCTCTTCATGGAATCGCTCGACGTGGACGAGACGGTGGCGCAGCTTCTCGCGTCCGAGGGGTTCGGCAGCGTGGAAGATGTGGCCTATGTGCCGCTCGGCGACCTCGCGACGATCGAAGGCTTCGACGAAGAAACCGCGCAGGAACTGCAGAACCGCGCGAACGAGTTCATCGACGCGCGCAACCGCGCGCTCGAAGACCGGCGCCGCGAATTGGGCGTTGAAGACGGTGTCGCCGAAGTGGCGGGGATCACGCCCGCCATGCTCGTGGCGCTCGGCGAAGCGGAGGTCAAGACGCTCGAGGATCTGGCGGGCTGCGCTTCCGACGACCTGCTCGGTTACTACGAACTGAACAAGGAGAAGGAGCGCGTACGCGTGCCGGGCGCGCTGGACCGGTTCAATCTCACTTCCGAGGACGCGAACGCCATTGTAATGGACGCACGCGTGAAGGCGGGCTGGATCGAACCCGAGGCGGCGGAGCCGGAAGCGCCGGAGAGCGAGCCGGAAGGCGAACAGGCTTCTGCATGACGGCTGCGCCGGCGCTCATCGGGGCCGAAGAAACGCTGCATGCGCGCGAGCGGCGCTGCATCGTCACGGGCAAGGTGTTGCCCGATAGCGAGCTTGTCCGCTTCGTCGTCGATCCCCATGGCAGTCTCGTGCCCGATGTAGCAGCGAAACTGCCGGGGCGGGGGATGTGGGTCACCGCCGAGCGGGCAATCCTTGAACGCGCGTTGGCCAAGGGCCATTTTCCGCGGGCTACCAAAGCGCCTGTGGCGGTGCCGCAGGATCTGTGCGCGCGCGTCGAATCGCTGCTCGTGGCGCGGCTTGCGAGCGAACTCGGCCTCGCGCGCCGCGCAGGGCAGCTGATTCTCGGGTTCGATATCGTCGCGCGAGCACTAGAAAAATCGCCACTGCCGGCCTTGCTCATCGAAGCCTCGGACGGAGCGCCGGACGGCCGGCGAAAGCTTCTGGCGAAGATCAAAGGCGACCCGCCGCCGATCGTCGATTGCCTGACCGGCGTCGAATTGAGCTTGGCGCTCGGGCGGGAGAACGTGATACATGCAGCCCTCAAATCCGGGCGATTTGCGGAGCGGATCACAGCCGATGCGGGCCGGCTGAGGGATTTTCGGCCCTCTTCGGGCCGCAGCGTGGCGTCGTTACCCGTGCACGGGCCGGACGCCGGCAACAAAGGATGCGAATGAGCGAGACGAACGACACCGCGACGCGGCCGGCCAATCCCGCCAAGACTCTGTCGCTGAAGAAGACGGAGACCTCGACGGTCAAACAGAGCTTCAGCCACGGCCGCACAAAGGCGGTGGTGGTCGAGAAAAAACGGACACGGCTTGCGCCCGGCGCGAAAGCGCCCGAATCGGCCGAGAAGCAGAGGCCAGCGGCGACCGAGCGCGCGCCGCAGAGGGGGGCGCCGGAATTACCGGCTACCAGCCCGCGCGAAGTCCAGCCGCGTGCCGGCGTCGTACTGCGGCAATTGACGGACGAGGAAAAGGAAGCCCGCTCCCGCGCGCTCGCCGACGCCCGCGTCATGGAAGCCGAAGCACGCCGGCGCGCCGACGCGGACGCGCGCCAGCGCGCCACCGATGACGCGCGGCTCGCGCGCGAGCGCGTCGCTGCCGAAAAACGCATGGCCGAGGAGGACGCCCGCAAGGCCGCCGAGGAAGTGGCGCGCCGTCACGCGGAGGAAGAGGCGTCCCGCCGGCTCGAAAAGAAGGAGGAGGGCGAGGCCCGCACCGCCACGGCCGCAGCTCCGAAACGCAAACCGGTCGCCGAAGAGGAAGAGGAACAGGCGAAGAAGCCCGGCAAGACCGCGGCCAAGGCTCCGGCCGCGCGCAAGGGCCCCGATATGCGCCGCCGCGGCAAGCTGACGGTGACGAAGGCACTGCAGGCCGACGACGAGCGGATGCGCTCGGTCGCCGCGTACCGGCGCCACCTCCAGCGGCTCAATCGGGGACAGCAGACGACGGTTGCGCCGGCCGGTCCGCGCGAAGTGATCATTCCCGAGACGATCGCCGTCTCCGAACTGGCCAACCGCATGGCGCGTCGCGGCGTCGACATCATCAAGGTGCTGATGAAGAACGGCATCATGGCGCAGATCAATGACGTGATCGATGCCGATACGGCCGAACTCGTCGCCGCCGAATACGGCCACACGGTCCGCCGCGTGGCGGAATCGGATGTTCTCGAGGGACTCAAAGGCGAAGCGGATGCGCCCGAGACGCTCGAATCCCGTGCGCCTGTGGTCACGGTGATGGGCCATGTGGATCACGGAAAAACCTCGCTTCTCGACGCGCTGCGCAAGACCGATGTCGTGGGCGGCGAAGCGGGGGGCATCACCCAGCACATCGGCGCCTATCAGGTGCAGCTGAAATCCGGGCAGAAGATCACCTTCCTCGACACGCCGGGCCATGCGGCATTCACCGCGATGCGGGCCCGCGGCGCGAAGGTGACCGATCTCGTGGTGCTGGTCGTCGCAGCGGATGACGGCGTTATGCCCCAGACGGTGGAAGCGATCTCGCATGCGAAAGCGGCAAGCGTTCCCATCATCGTCGCGGTGAACAAGGTCGACAAATCCGACGCCAATCCGACGCGGGTAAAGACGGAACTTCTGCAGCACGAAATCCAGGTCGAGGATCTGGGCGGCGAAACCCTCGCCGTCGATGTCTCTGCGACCAAGGGCATCAACCTCGACAGGCTCGAAGAAGCCATTCTGCTCCAGGCAGAGCTTCTCGATCTCAAGGCGAATTCGCACCGCAGCGCCGAAGGCGCGGTCATCGAAGCCAAGCTCGACAAGGGCCGCGGTCCGGTGGCGACGGTGCTCGTTCAGCGCGGCACGCTGAAGGTGGGCGACCTCCTGGTCGCGGGCTCCGAATGGGGTCGCGTGCGCCATCTCGCCAATGATCGCGGCGAAAGCGTCGATCGAGCCGGACCTTCGATGCCCGTCGAAGTGCTGGGACTTTCGGGCGTCCCCGAGGCGGGCGACGAATTCGTGGTGGTCGACTCTGAATCGCGGGCGCGCGAAGTCACGGAATATCGCGCCCGCAAGCGCCGCGAGTCGCGGCATGCAACGGTTGCGCGCCAGACGATGGACCAGCTGCTCAAAAGCCGCAAAGAAGGCGAGAAACGGTTTCTGCCGCTCGTCATCAAGGCGGATGTTCAGGGCTCGGTGGAGGCCATCCAGGGCGCGCTGGAGCGCCTCGGCAATGACGAAGTGGGCGCGCAGGTCCTGAGCGGCGGCGTCGGCGGCATCACCGAATCCGACGTTATTCTCGCGCATGCGAGCGGTGCGGCGATTCTGGGCTTCAACGTGCGCGCCAACAACCAGGCGCGCGAGCGGGCGCGCCGCGACGGCGTCGAGATCCGCTATTACAACATCATCTACAACGTCGTGGACGACGTGAAGGCGGCGCTCTCGGGCATGCTCGCGCCGGAAACGCGCGAGAAGTTCCTGGGCAATGCCGAGATTCTCGAAGTCTTCTCGATTTCGAAAATCGGCAAGGTCGCGGGCTGCCGCGTCACCGAAGGTGTGGTGCGGCGAGGCGCGAAGGTGCGGCTGATCCGCGACAACGTCGTGGTGCACGAAGGCGAACTTTCCACGCTCAAGCGCTTCAAGGACGAGGTGCGCGAAGTCCAGACCGGGCAGGAATGCGGCATGTCCTTTGCGAACTACCAGGAAGTTCAGAAGGGCGACGTCATCGAGTGTTACGACGTCGAAACCGTGCAGCGGGCCCTTTGAGGCCTGATCGTACGGCGGATTCGAACGTATCAGACCGGCAGCGGGAAAGATGTCGCGTCATCGTAGCCCGGCCCGCGAAAGCTGCCCCTCTCAGCGCCAGTTGCGGGTAGGCGAGGTGCTGCGCCACGTCGTCGCGGAAATTCTCTCCCGCGGCGAGATTCGCGATCCGGATCTCGCAGGCGTCTCGGTGACCGTTACCCAGGTCAAGCCGTCGCCCGACATGCGGCATGCCCTTGTCTTTTGCGAACCGCTGGGCGGCCAGAACGCGGAGCGAGTCATCGGCGCGTTGAACCGGCACCGCGGCTTCGTCCGCGGCCTTCTCGGTCATTCGATCCGGCTGAAATTCACGCCCGAACTCCGCTTCGTGGAAGATCGCTCCTTCGCCGAAGCCGAAAAGATCGAAAACATTCTCAAATCCCCGCGCGTGCGCCGCGATCTGGGCTCCCCATCCGGGAGCGAGGACGATGGCGCGTAGGCGCCGGGGTTCTCCGGTCCATGGCTGGGTCGTGCTCGACAAGCCGGTTGGCGTGACCTCCACGGAGGCGGTCGGCGCGGTCCGGCGCATCTTCGACGCGCAGAAGGCGGGCCATGCCGGCACCCTCGACCCTCTGGCCTCGGGCGTATTGGCTGTCGCGCTCGGCGAGGCAACCAAGACCGTGCCTTTCGCGATGGATGCGGAGAAAGCCTACGTTTTTACGGTGCGCTGGGGCGAAGCCCGCGACAGCGACGATGCCGAGGGCCAGGTCACCGGGACCTCGGACGTGCGGCCGCAGAATGCGGCGATCGAAGCCATGCTGACACGGTTCACCGGAGAGATTCTTCAGGTCCCGCCGCAGTTTTCGGCCGTGAAGGTCGGAGGCGAGCGGGCCTATGACCTCGCCCGCGACGGCGAGACACTCGACCTGAAGCCCCGCCCCGTCTTCGTGCGCGAGGTGACGCTTCTCGCCACGCCCGATCCGGACCACGCGGAATTCGCCATGACCTGTGGCAAGGGGGCCTATGTGCGTGCCTGGGCACGCGATTTTGCCCAAGCGCTCGGAACTCTCGGCCACGTCGTGCGGCTTAGGCGCACCCGGATCGGCAGCTTTTCGGAAAGTGACGCAATTCCACTGGAAAAGCTGAAAGGCTTTGTGCATAGTCCGGCCGCTTTCGAGCACCTGAAACCTCTCTCGACCGCGCTGGACGGCATCCCGGCACTGGCCGTGACGGGTTCGGATGCGGTTCGTCTGCGCTGCGGCCATTCCATCCTGATGCGAGCGGGTCTGTTTGCGCGCCTCAGGGATTCGGTTGCGACAGAGAACGATCTTCAGGGGCTCACGGTCTATCTTTCCTCCGCCACCGGCGAGCCGATTGCGCTCGCCGAAATCGCGGCAGGCGAGCTTCGGCCGTTTCGTGTCTTCAACTTTGGAACCGGATGACCGCCATGTCGATCACACCCGAACGCAAGCACGCGCTCGTTTCAGAATACGCCACCACGGCCGGCGATACCGGCTCGCCCGAAGTACAGGTGGCCGTCCTCTCCGAGCGCATCACCAATCTCACCGAGCACTTCAAGACGCATGTCAAGGACAACCACTCGCGCCGCGGGCTGATCAAGCTCGTCTCACAGCGGCGGCGGCTCCTCGACTACGTGAAGGGCATCGATGCGAAACGCTATGAAGCGCTGATTTCACGGCTCGGCCTCAGGCGCTGAGGCCGGCCATGGCGCAGGCGGGCAAGGGACCTGCTTTCCGCGCCTCTTTGGAATGCGGCCAGGAATTGTGTCGCGCGGGCAACCGCGCGCGCTGCGTTTCACCGGCACGCCCAACCAACGCGACGCGGGGCAAACGCCTGCGCGCGCATAACATCCCGCTGCAATCCGGCGGCGGGAAGGAAGGATGAAAACAATGTTCAATACTATCAGCGAAACCATCGAGTGGGGCGGGCGAAAGCTCACGCTTGAAACGGGGCGCGTGGCGAGGCAGGCCGACGGCGCCGTGCTTGCCACCTATGGCGAGTCGGTGGTGCTTGCCACTGTCGTCGGTGCGCGCGAGCCCCGTCCCGATATCGATTTCTTCCCGCTCACCGTGAATTACCAGGAGAAATATTTCGCCGCGGGAAAAATTCCCGGTGGTTATTTCAAGCGTGAAGGGCGGCCCACCGAGCGCGAGACGCTGGTATCGCGCCTCATCGACCGCCCGATCCGGCCGCTGTTCGCGGAGGGCTATCGCAACGACACCCAGGTGATCGTCACCGTTCTCAGCCATGACTTGGAAAATGATCCGGACGTGGTTGCACTCGTCGCCGCTTCCGCGGCGCTGACCATTTCGGGCGTGCCCTTCATGGGACCCATCGGCGCCGCCCGCGTGGGCTACATCGGCGGCGAATACAAGCTCAATCCGCAGGTCGACGAAATGCCGGAATCGGCGCTCGATCTCGTGGTCGCGGGCACTGCCGAGGCAGTGCTGATGGTGGAGTCGGAAGCAAAGGAGCTCTCCGAGCAGGTGATGCTGGGTGCGGTGATGTTCGGCCATCGCGGCATGCAGCCCGTCATCGACGGCATCATCCGGCTCGCCGAACGCGCCGCGAAAGAGCCGCGCGCCATCCGTGCGCCCGAGAACACTGCGCTCGCCGAATCTCTCAAGGCGATTGCGGAAGGCGATCTGCGTGAAGCCTACAAGGTCCCGCAGAAAGCGGCGCGGCACGAACAGATTTCCGCGGTCAAGGAGCGCGCGAAAGCACAATTTCCGGACGCGGACGAGAAGGTCGTGAAGGCCCAGTTTAAGGACCTCGAAGCGGACGTCGTGCGTTCGGCCGTGCTCGATACCGGGCACCGCATTGATGGTCGCGATCTGAAGACCGTGCGGCCGATCCGCGCCGAAGTTGGCGTGCTTCCGCGCACCCACGGATCGGCGCTGTTCACGCGAGGAGAGACGCAGGCGTTCGTCGTTGCCACGCTGGGAACCGGCGAGGATGAGCAATATGTCGATTCCCTCGAAGGCACCTACAAGCAGCACTTCATGCTGCACTACAATTTCCCGCCCTATTCGGTGGGTGAGACGGGCCGCATGACAGGTCCGGGGCGGCGCGAGATCGGCCACGGCAAGCTCGCCTGGCGCGCACTGCATCCGATCCTGCCGGAGAAGGACCACTTCCCTTACACAATCCGCCTGGTGTCCGAGATCACCGAATCGAACGGCTCCTCGTCCATGGCGACGGTGTGCGGAAGCTCGCTCGCGCTGATGGACGCGGGCGTGCCGATGAAACGACCGGTGGCCGGAATTGCGATGGGACTCATTCTCGAAGGAACGCGCTACGCGGTGCTTTCCGACATTCTGGGCGACGAGGACCATCTGGGCGACATGGATTTCAAGGTGGCGGGCACCGATCAGGGCGTCACTTCGCTGCAGATGGACATCAAGATTTCCGGCATCACCGAGGAAATCATGCGCGTCGCCCTCGATCAGGCACGCGAGGGCCGCCTCCACATCCTGGGCGAAATGGCCAAGGCGATTTCGCATGCCCGCGAACAGCTCGGCGAACATGCGCCGCGCATCGAGGTGATCCACATCCCGACCGACAAGATCCGCGAGGTGATCGGCTCGGGCGGAAAGGTGATCCGCGAGATCGTGGAGAAGACCGGCGCCAAGATCGACATCCAGGACGATGGCACGGTGAAGGTCGCCTCCGCCGACGGCGAATCGATCCGCGCCGCTCTCAAATGGATCAAGTCGATCGTGGCCGAACCAGAAATCGGCGAGATCTACGACGGCAAGGTCGTGAAGGTGATGGACTTCGGCGCCTTCGTGAATTTCTTCGGCCCCAAAGACGGTCTCGTTCACATCTCCGAGCTCGCGCCGCGCCGCGTCGGCAAGGTCACCGACGTCGTGAAGGAAGGCGATGCGGTCAAGGTCAAGCTGCTCGGGTTCGACGATCGCGGCAAGGTGCGGCTGTCGATGAAGATGGTCGACCAGGAGACCGGCGAAGATTTGAGCAAGAAACAGCAGGCGACAGCCGAAGGCCAGCAACAGGCGGGCTGACGCCTGCAGTTGGACAAATCCGACGCGCTGCGATAGCCTTAGCCAAATTGGCTAAGGCTATCGCGCGTTTGGACAGAGTTTTCAACATTCATGAAGCAAAGACAAATCTCTCCAGGCTCGTCGCCAAGGTCGAGAGCGGGGAAGATGTCGTGATTGCGCGTGCCGGCAAGCCGGTTGCCAGGCTGGTACCGGTTGGGCGAGGGAAGAAAAAGCGACCGAACCGCCGTCCGGGTCAGCTCAAAGGCAAAATCCGGATCGGACCCGATTTCGATGATCCGCTCCCGGAAGAAGTTCTTGCTGCGTTTCGGGGTGAACGCGATTGAAGTTTCTCCTCGACACGCATGTGGCCGTTTGGTGGTTCGCCGGGTCGAAACGACTTGGGAACGAGGCCCGCCGCATCATTACGACTCCGGACGTGGAACTCTTCTTCAGCGCCGCAAGTTGGTGGGAGCTTGCTATCAAAGCCGCTCTGGGCAGGCTCGATTTCGATCTGGTTCGGGCGCGGCAGATACTGCAGAAAAATGAAATCGCAATGCTCGCCGTAACGTTTGATCATGGGGATCGCGCGGCCGCGCTGGCAGAGCATCACAAGGATCCGTTCGACAGAATGCTCGTGGCGCAAGCAATGTTCGAGAATCTACGGCTGCTCACGCGCGATACGCAGCTCAAAGCTTACGGCCCGAGTGTTCTCTGCGTCTAAGAGCGCCTCCATGTCCAGCAATAAAGGTGCAGGTCATGCCCAAGATCCATATTGGCGCGGTTCCGGAACGCAAAGGCTCCGGCTATCCCGCGCCGTTCCATCTTCCGGCGGGCGAGCGCGTGCGCAAGCCGCTCGGCGATGCGGGCGGGCTGACGCAGTTCGGCGTCAATCTCTTGCGCCTGCCGCCGGGCTGCTGGTCAAGCCAGCGCCACTGGCACAGCGCCGAAGACGAATTCGTCTGGGTGCTTTCCGGCGAGGTGACACTCGTCACGGATGACGGCGAGCAGATTCTGCGGACAGGCGATTGCGCGGCCTTTCCGAAAGGCGAACCGAACGGGCATCACCTCGTCAACAAGTCGCGACAGAACGCGGTCGTGCTGGAGGTGGGCACCCGATCTTCCGGGGATGTGTGCGAATACCCCGATATCGATATGCGGATCGACGCGCGCGTCGGCCATTACACCCACAGGGACGGAACGCCCTATCCGCCGCGCAGCTGAACGCGCGGCCATGGGGCTCGTTCTTCGCTTTGTCAGTCTTATCCTGCTCGTGATCGCGCTCGTGCTGCTCGGCGCCGATGCGGTGACCTCGCTCGCCAGAGGCGGCCAGATCACCGTGCGCTCGCTTGATCAGATCTGGACCTATCTCGGACCGGCGAGCATCGCAGGTTTCAAGAGTTGGCTCGCGCACAGCCTGCCATCGCCGGTGCCCAGCTGGTTCTATTCCGTTCTGGCGCTGCCGGCCTGGGCGCCCTCGGGCGTGCTGGGAGTCGTCCTCGCATTCCTGTTCGGCCGCCACGCGCCCGAACGGACGTAACTCGCCGCGCTGGCGCGCGAGCACAGCGGGTCAGCGGTTCGCGCCGGGCTCCCACAGGACGTCTTTGGCGCCCTTCTCATTGGCGTAGCGGCTCGCGACGAAGAGGTGATCGGAAAGCCGGTTCATGTATTTGAGCGCGGCGGCCCCCACGCTTTCCTGCGTGGCGAGTTCGGCGATGAGCCGTTCGGCGCGGCGAACGACGGTGCGCGCAAGATGAAGATACGCGGCCGCGCGCGTCCCGCCGGGCAGGACAAACGAGGTCAGCGGCGCGAGGTCTGCATTCATCGCATCGATTTCGTGCTCGAGGCGCTCGACCTGGGAGTCGGTGATCCGCAGCGCGCCTTCGCTTCGCCGGCTCGACTGCGGAATGCAGAGATCGGCGCCCAGATCGAAGAGATCGTTCTGGATGCGGGCGAGCATTGCAGCGAGTTCGGCGAACGTTTCGAGCCGCGCAAGCCCAATGGCCGCGTTCGCCTCGTCAACCGTGCCGGTGCAGGCGATCCGCAGCGCATGCTTCGGCAGGCGCGTGCCGTCGCCCAGCGCGGTTTCCCCCCGGTCACCGGTTTTCGTGTAAATCCGGTTGAGCACCACCATGCGGGCAGGGTATCGCGGCCGTGCCACCTGCGCCAAGAGCGGCGGTTGCGGGATGCGCGGCGGACATTATGATCCGCGCCCGCGAAAAAACGGATCTTTCCATGCTGATCGAGGCGCCCGAAATCATCGAAGTCGAGGACACCCGCGTCGCCTGCGACGGCGGCGGCGGGACAAGCCTGGGGCATCCGCGCGTTTACCTCGAGATGGGCGATGACGAATACGTCGAGTGCCCGTATTGCGACCGGCGCTTCGTGCTGCGCGCCGGAGCACATCCCCATTGAGCGAGAGCCGCGCCGCGGCCGGCCGCCCGGTCGCGAAGGGAGATCATCTCTATCTCGTCGACGGCTCCGGTTATCTGTTCCGCGCCTACCACGCGCTGCCGCCTCTGTCGCGCAAATCCGACGGCCTGCCGACCGGCGCCGTCTCCGGTTTCTGCAACATGCTCTGGAAACTGCTCGAGGACATGCGCGCCGGCGACCGTCCGAGTCATCTTGCGGTGATCTTCGACGCGGGCAAGACGACGTTCCGCAACGAAATCTATACGTCCTATAAGGCGAACCGCCCCGATCCGCCGGAAGATCTGATTCCGCAGTTTCCGCTGGTGCGCGCCGCCACGCGCGCCTTCGGCGTCGCCTGCATCGAGGAGCCGGGCTACGAGGCCGACGACCTGATCGCGACCTATGCGCGGCTTGCGCGCGAAGCCGGCGCACGCACCACGATTGTGTCGTCGGACAAGGATCTGATGCAGCTCGTCGTCGATGGCGAGATCGAAATGCTCGACACGATGAAGAACAAGCGCATCGCCTCGGCCGACGTGATCGAGCGATTCGGCGTGCCGCCGCGCAAGGTGGTGGAGGTGCAGGCGCTCGCCGGCGATTCGATCGACAACGTGCCGGGCGTGCGGGGAATCGGCGTGAAGACGGCCGCCGAGCTGATCAACAGCTTCGGCGATCTGGAATCACTGTTGAGCCGTGCCCACGAAATCAAACAGCCCAAGCGCCGCGAAACGCTGATCGAGAACGCCGAGAACGCACGCATTTCGCTGAAGCTCGTGCAGCTCGACGATCGCGTGCCGCTGAAGGTCCTGCTCGACGAGTTTGCGGTACGCGATCCCGAGCCGTCCGGGCTGATCGGCTTTCTCAAGGCGATGGAATTCTCGGCGCTGTGCAAGCGCGCCGCCACGCATTTCGAGATCGCGGATGTGGATGCGATCGCGCCTTCGCCCGATCCGGCGCAGGGCGCGCTCGCAACACCTGCGGGCGTTACACCGCTCGCGGCAGGCGCGGTTGCTCCTGTCCCCGCGCAGAAGGCGGTCGCGCCGGGCGACTCTGGGCTGCCGGGCGGCAAGCCCGGCGCGGTTACCGACAGGGCCGCGCTGCTCAAGCCCATCAACCAGGAAGATTACGAGACGGTGCTCACGCTTGAGCGCCTTCACCACTGGATTGGACGCGCGCGCGAAACGGGACTGTTCGCGATCGACACGGAAACCACCTCGCTCGATCCAATGCGGGGGGGCCTGTGCGGGATTTCGCTCGCCGTCGCTCCAGCCGAGGCCTGTTACATTCCGTGCGGCCACGGCCCGGGCAAGGGACTCGATCTGCGCGGCGATGCGGCCGTCGTCCAGCTCGGCGAAGCCGACATTCTCGACCGCCTGAAGCCGCTTCTCGAGGAGGCCAGCGTCCTCAAGATCGGACAGAATCTCAAATACGATTACCTCATATTCCTGCAGCGCGGCATCCGCATCGCGCCGTTCGACGACACCATGCTGATGTCCTACGTGCTCGGCGCGGCGCTGCACGGCCACGGCATGGACGAATTATCGGAGCTTCATCTCAAGCACAAGCCGATTACCTTCGACGAGGTCACCGGAACGGGCAAAAGTCGGGTGACCTTCGACTGCGTGCCGGTGCGCGACGCCACGCGCTACGCCGCGGAAGACGCCGACGTGACCTTCCGGCTGCGCGCGCTGCTCAAGCCGCGGCTCATCGAGGAAGGCAAGCTTGGCGTGTACGAAACGCTCGAGCGCCCGCTCGCGGCGGTGCTCGCGGATATGGAGCGGGCGGGTGTTTCAATTGATCCAGAACGTCTGCGCCGGCTGTCGAATGATTTCGGCCGCGACATGGTCCGTCTCGAGGAACAGATCCACAAACTCGCCGGTGGCTCTTTCAATATCGGCTCGCCGAAGCAGCTGGGCGAAATCCTGTTCGGCAAGCTCGGACACGAAGCCGCCCGCAAGACAAAGACGGGCGCGCGCTCCACCGATTCCGACGTGCTCGAAGATCTGGCGGCGCAGGGGCACGAGATCGCGAAACTCGTTCTCGACTGGCGGCAATTGCAGAAGCTGCGCGGCACTTACACCGACGCGCTGCCCGGCTTCGTGAATCCCGATACCGGACGTGTCCATACCTCTTTCGCGATGGCCTCGACTTCGACCGGCCGGCTCGCTTCGACGGATCCGAATCTTCAGAACATTCCCATCCGCACGGCGGAAGGCCGGCGCATCCGTGCCGCCTTCGTGGCACCGCCCGGCATGCGGCTGATCAGTGCCGATTACAGCCAGATCGAGCTGCGCCTCCTCGCCCACATCGCCGATATTGCAGCACTCAAGACCGCGTTTGCGGAAGGTATCGACATTCACGCGATGACCGCGTCGGAGGTATTTGGCGTGCCGGTGAAGGACATGCCCTCCGATATCCGCAGGCGCGCGAAGGCGATCAATTTCGGAATCGTCTACGGCATCTCGGCTTTCGGTCTCGCCAATCAGCTCGGCATCGCGCGCAGCGAAGCCGACGAGTACATCCGCAAGTACTTTGAACGTTTTCCGGGGATTCGCAATTACATGGACTACACCAAGGCGTTCGCGCGTGAGCGCGGCTTTGTGGAAACGTTGTTCGGGCGCCGCATCCATATTCGCGAGATCAAGTCGAAGATTCCGGGATTGCGGGGTGGCGCGGAACGCGCGGCCATCAATGCACCGATCCAGGGCACGGCGGCTGATGTCATCCGCCGCGCGATGATCCGCGTGCCGCCGGGACTGGCGCAACAGGGCCTGCGCGCGCGCATGCTGCTGCAGGTGCATGACGAGCTCGTGCTCGAGGCGCCGGACGCGGAAGCATCCGCGACCTGCGCGGCCGTGAGGACGATCATGGAGCGCGCAGCGCTGCCGGCAATCTCGCTCTCCATTCCGCTCGTCGTGGACGCACGCGCTGCTGCCAATTGGGACGAGGCGCATTGATGCTTCGACGGGCTCAGCATGAGGGTGTTTATTTCTTCCTCACCCTGAACCTGTCGAACGGGGAGGCCAAATCGTGGGATTTTCACCGCAAAGCGGGCATGCGGGATCGGGGCGGACGGCGATCTTGCGAAGGCGGGAGGTCAGCGCCTCGTAAATGAGCAGATGACCGGCGAGGCTTTCGCCGATCCCAAGAATCTCCTTAAGAATTTCGAGCGCCTGGAGACTGCCCATCACGCCGGCGGCGGCGCCGAGGACGCCCGCTTCGGAACAGGATGGCGCCGCATCGGGCGGCGGCGCTTCCGGAAATATGCAGCGATAGCAGGGATAGCGACGCGTTTTGTCGCCGGCCCGAAACGTCGAGAGCTGGCCGTCGAACTCTGTGACGGCTGCGGAAACAAGCGGCCGTTCCGCGAAGTAGCAGGCATCGTTGACAAGGAATCGCGTGGCGAAATTGTCGGAGCCGTCCGCCACGATGTCGTACCGCCGGATCAGTTCCAGCGCGTTGCCGGGCGAAAGCCTCGCGTTGTGCAGTTCAAGTGAGATGTCCGGGTTGATAGCACGCACAGCTCGCGCGGCCGATTCCGTCTTTGCGGTGCCGATGTCGGCACTTCCATGCGCGATCTGGCGCTGCAGGTTGGACAGCGCGACGGCGTCGTCATCAATGATTCCGAGGGTGCCTATGCCGGCCGCAGCCAGATAGAGGATCAGCGGGCTCCCGAGCCCGCCTGCGCCGACGACAAGGACGCGCGCGGCGAGGAGTTTCGCCTGGCCCGCACCACCCACTTCGCGCAGGACGATGTGCCGTGCATAGCGCTCAAGTTGTTCGTCGCTCAACGCCATGAACACGGCTTAAAGGAGGCGCCGGCGCAAGAGAAGCGGGGCTCCAACAGGCGGCCCAGATTTCGTCCGCGCCCGCTTTCCTTGCGGGCGGTGGGGGCACAAGCCTATCTTGGGGTCCGCGGTTGGGGCGGCCGCATGTCTGAAAAAGGGCCGGTCGGCCCGGTGGTCGGGACTGGAGGGAAGATGTCTCACGAGAGTCGGCGCGCGGGCGCGCACGGACTGGAACAACAGGGTTTTCGCAATCTGGCGGCCGTCCACCGCAACCTCACGACGCCCGAGCTTTACGAGCGCGCCATTCTCCGCGGCGAAGCTCACATCGCAGCGGGCGGCGCGCTTGTCGCACTGACCGGACAGCACACCGGCCGCTCCGCGTCCGACAAGTTCATCGTGCGCGATGCGTCGACCGACCCAAATGTCTGGTGGGACAGCAACAAGGCGATGACACCAGGTGCGTTCGACGCGCTGCACCAGGCGATGCTCGCCTACGCGCAGAAGCGCGAACTCTTTGCGCAGGATCTGTTCGGCGGCGCCGATCCCACCCATCGCCTGCCTGTACGCGTGGTGACGGAGCTCGCCTGGCATTCGCTCTTTATCCAGCACCTGCTCATCGAGCCGGCCGCGGGCGAGCGCGAAAACTTCGCGCCGGAATTCACGATCATCGACCTGCCAGGCTTCCAAGCCGATCCCGCCGTGCACGGGACTCATTCGGGGACGGTGATCGCAGTGAATTTCACCAAGAAACTCGTGCTGATCGGCGGCACGTCCTATGCGGGGGAGATGAAGAAATCCGTCTTCACGATTCTCAACTACGTTCTGCCGCCCAAGAGAGTTATCGGCATGCATTGCTCGGCCAATGTCGGGCGAAGCGGCGATTGCGCGATTTTTTTCGGCCTTTCGGGCACCGGTAAGACAACACTGTCGGCGGAGGCGAGTCGTACGCTGATCGGCGACGACGAGCACGGGTGGTCGGAAAACGGCATCTTCAATTTCGAAGGCGGTTGCTACGCCAAAGCGATCCGGCTGTCTCCGGAGGCGGAGCCGGAGATCTATTCCACGATCCACAGGTTCGGGACCGTGCTCGAAAACGTGGTGATGGACCCCGCAACGCGAAAACTCGATCTCGACGACGCGCGCTACACCGAAAACACCCGCGCGGCCTATCCCATCGATTACATTCCGAACGCCTCGCGTACCGGAACGGCGCCGCATCCGCGCAACGTAATCCTTCTCACCGCCGACGCGTTCGGCGTGCTGCCGCCCATTGCGAGGCTCACGCCATCGCAGGCGATGTACCACTTCCTTTCGGGCTTCACGGCAAAGGTCGCCGGAACCGAAAAGGGGCTTGGCAACGAACCGCAGCCGACATTTTCCACCTGTTTCGGCGCACCGTTCATGCCGCGGCATCCCTCCGTGTACGGCAACCTGCTGCGCGACCTGATCGCCGAGCACAGCGCCGATTGCTGGCTCGTCAATACCGGCTGGACCGGCGGCGCATTCGGCACGGGCAAGCGCATGCCCATCAAGGCGACACGCGCGCTGCTTTCGGCGGCGCTCGATGGAACGCTTGCGCATGTCGAGATGCGCATCGATCCGCATTTCCGCTTCCGGGTGCCCGTCTCTGTTCCGGGCGTGGATTCGCGCATACTCGATCCGCGCGCGACCTGGAGCGATGCCGCGGTCTACGACGCCCAGGCGCGCAAGCTGGTGGCGATGTTCCGGGACAACTTCCGCAAATTCGAATCCCACGTCACCGCGGAAGTCCTCCAGGCGGCACCACAACTCGCGGAGGCTGCGGAGTAATTACTTCGTCCTCCCCTTGAGGGAGGGTCGAAATTTGGTTTCACGCGTGAGCGTGAAAGCAAATTTCGGGGAGGGGTGATGCCGGCACCAATACCCCTCCCCGAAAAATTCTTCGCTGCGCTCGAATTTTTCGACCCTCCCTCAAGGGGAGGGTAGGGGTATTCACGCTCGCCGGTAGACCCAGACGCGGGCGGGCGGGAGATTGGCGAGGACGAGTGCTGTCTGCTCGACGCGTAGTTCGCGATCCGCGGGAACGGGCGCGGTGAAGCCGTAGGAGAACTGCACGAAGGGGCCACCGGAAGGAATCCGGGCGAGTGCCGCGGCGATCAGCGCGCGGCGTCGTGCGGACGGGAAATTCAACAGCGGCAGGCCCGACACCGCTGCGGCAAGAGCTCCGCTTTGGTCAGGCGGCAATGCGTAATCGAGGTCGAACGCATCGCCTTCCACGACACGAAGCCGCGGAAAGCGCTTGCGCATCAGACGCGCGAGGTCGGGATCGGCCTCGATGGCGATGAGACGCTCGGCAGAGATTCCGCGCGCGATTAATGCTTCGGTGACGACACCGGTTCCGGGACCCAATTCGAGCACCGCGCCGGGTGTAGCCGGATCGACCTGTTGCGCGATTTTGCGGGCGAGCTGCGGACTGGATGGCGCAATCGCGCCGATCGCGCGCGGCCGCAGGATGACGCTGCGCAGGAAGCGCAGACCATCGAACGCGCTCCTCGCCGCGGCATTGGACATCGGACGCTGGTCTCCCTCACTCGCCGGAGTGGGCCACGAGGAGGTGTGTAGGACGAGATTTTCGTTCTGTCATCCCACGCCGGACAGTCAGCGGGCCTGCCCCGGCGTATCGACCTCGCCGGCGCGGCTCCAGAATTCCTTCACCCGCGCAAAGAAGCCTTCGGATTCGGGATGCATGCCGGCTTCGCCTTCCCTTTCGAAGGCGCACAGCAGTTCCTTCTGCTTCCGGCTGAGCTTCACCGGCGTCTCGACCGCGATCTCCACATAAAGATCGCCGGCCATGCCGCCGCCGCGCAGCACCGGCATGCCCTTGCCGCGGAGTCGGATCTGGCGGCCGTTCTGCGTGCCCTCCGGAATGCGGATTCGCGCGCGCCCGCCGTCGCAGGTCGGAACTTCAATGTCGCCGCCGAGCGCCGCCGTAATGAAGGAGACGGGAGCGCGGCAATGCAGGTTGTTTCCGTCGCGCTGGAAAATCGGATGGGGCGTGATCGAAATGAAGATGTAGAGGTCTCCGGGCGGCCCGCCGTTCAGCCCCGCCTGGCCTTCCCCGGTCAACCGGATGCGCGTGCCCTCTTCGACGCCGGCAGGGACATTGACGGCGAGCGTGCGCTCCTTTTGGACAAGGCCGTTGCCGCGGCACGTTTTGCAGGGATTGCGGACGAAGCGGCCCGTGCCGTGACAATTGGGGCAGGTGCGCTCGATGGTGAAAAAGCCCTGCTGAGCGCGCACCTTTCCGGCGCCGGAACAGGTCGGACACGCCTCCGGCCGCGAGCCCGGTTCCGCGCCAGAGCCGCTGCAGGTCTCACAGGCAACGGCCGTGTTGACCCGAATCTGCGCGCTTTTTCCGGCATAGGCTTCGTCGAGGGTAATCTCCATGTTGTAGCGGAGATCGCCGCCGCGATTCGGCCGGCGCGCGCGCCGGCCGCCCATGAATTCGCCGAACAGGTCATCGAAGACGTCGGTGAAGGACGAGGCGAAATCGAAGCCGAAGCCATTGGCGCGGCCGCCATTCTCGAAGGCCGCATGCCCAAACCGGTCGTAGGTGGCGCGTCTCTCGCCGTCCTTCAGGACCTCGTAGGCTGCGTTGATTTCCTTGAAGCGATGTTCGCAGACGTGATCGCCAGGATTGCGGTCTGGGTGAAGCTCCTTTGCGAGCTTGCGATAGGCGACCTTGATCTCCTCGATCGAAGCGCCCCTCTGGCAGCCCAGAACCTCGTAGAAATCGCGCTTGCTCATGTTCGGACTGAAACCGGAATTCTGAACTCAGAACGTAATGGAATCATCGCTCATCGCCCAGTGTTTCCGGTCTCTGACTTCGGCTACGCCGCGCCCTTCTTCTTGTTCTCGTCGACTTCGGTGAATTCGGCGTCAACGACATTCTCGTCGGGCTTGGCGCCGCCCGCGGCCTCGCCCTGCGGCTGACCCTCGCCTGTGCCGGCCTGCTGCGCCTTGTACATGGCCTCGCCCAGCTTCATGGAAGCCTGTGCGAGCGCCTGCGTCTTGGACTGTATCGATTCCACGTCATCGGTCTTCACCGCTTCCTTGACGGCGGCCATCGCATTCTCGATCGCGCTGCGTTCGTCCGCGCCGATCTTGTCGCCGTGCTCCGACAGCGCCTTCTCGGTCGTATGGACCAGCGCATCGCCCTGATTCCTCGCCTCGGCCAGCGCGCGGCGCTTCTTGTCATCGGCCGCGTGGCTCTCGGCTTCCTTCACCATCTTGTCGATGTCGGCTTCGGAGAGCCCGCCCGAGGCCTGGATGCGAATCTGCTGCTCCTTGGCCGTGGCCTTGTCCTTCGCGGTGACGGAGACGATGCCGTTCGCGTCGATGTCGAAGGTCACTTCCACCTGCGGCACGCCGCGCGGCGCGGGCGGAATGCCCACGAGATCGAACTGGCCGAGCAGCTTGTTGTCGGCCGCCATCTCGCGCTCGCCCTGGAACACCCGGATCGTCACCGCCGTCTGATTGTCCTCGGCGGTCGAGAAGGTCTGGCTCTTCTTCGTCGGGATCGTGGTGTTGCGTTCGATGAGCCGGGTGAACACGCCGCCCAGCGTCTCGATTCCGAGCGACAGCGGGGTCACGTCGAGAAGAAGTACGTCCTTTACCTCGCCCTTGAGCACGCCCGCCTGGATCGCAGCGCCAATCGCCACGACTTCATCCGGGTTGACGCCCTTGTGCGGCTCCTTGCCGAAGAGCTGCTTCACCACTTCCTGCACCCTGGGCATGCGCGTCATGCCGCCGACCAGGATCACTTCGTCAATCTGGTTCGCGGAAACGCCAGCATCCTTCAGCGCTTGTTTCACCGGCGCAATGGTGCGCTGGATCAGTTCGTCGACCAGCGCCTCGAGCTTGGCGCGGGTTATTTTCATGGTGAGATGCTTCGGGCCTGACGCGTCCGCCGTGATGAACGGCAGGTTCACTTCGGTCTGCATCGCGGACGAGAGTTCGATCTTTGCCTTTTCGGCAGCTTCCTTGAGCCGCTGCAGCGCGAGCCGGTCGGTGCGAAGATCGATGCCGCTCTCTTTCTTGAATTCGTCGGCGAGATAATTGACGAGCCGCTGGTCGAAGTCCTCGCCGCCCAGGAACGTGTCGCCGTTGGTGGATTTCACCTCGAACACACCGTCGCCGATTTCGAGCACCGAAATATCGAAGGTGCCGCCTCCCAAATCATAGACGGCGATCGTGCCGCCCTGCTTCTTGTCCATGCCGTAGGCGAGCGCGGCCGCGGTCGGCTCATTGATGATGCGCAGCACTTCGAGGCCAGCGATCTTGCCGGCATCCTTGGTGGCCTGCCGCTGGGCGTCGTTGAAATATGCTGGCGTCGTGATGACGGCCTGGGTGACCTTCTCGCCCAGATAAGCTTCGGCTGTCTCTTTCATCTTCTGCAGGATGAAGGCGGAAATCTCCGACGGCGCGAAACGCTTGCCGTCGCGGCCCTGCACCCAAGCGTCGCCATTGTCGGCTTTGACGATCTTGTAGGGGACCATGCCCATGTCTTTCTGGGTCGTGGGATCGTCGAAGCGGCGGCCGATCAGCCGCTTGATGGCGAAATAGGTGTATTCCGGGTTGGTCACCGCCTGCCGCTTGGCGGCCTGGCCGACCAGACGCTCGCCGTCGCCGGTGAACGCGACGATGGACGGCGTGGTGCGCGCGCCCTCGGCGTTCTCGATGACCTTGGGCGTAGCCCCTTCCATGACCGCGACACAGGAGTTGGTTGTGCCGAGATCGATCCCGATGACTTTAGCCATTCTTGCAATCCTTCCGTTCGGGCAACGGGATCCTGGCCTCCTGAAGGAGCGCCCTCCGGCCCGTCCCCATGAAATCGCAGCGGCGTCGGGTTAAACCCTTACCGCGCTGGGGGGTATATAGGAGCGGGGTTTTGCCCTCGCAAGGCGAGGCGAGCGTGTGTTCGTGAGCTTTTCCAGCCCTTTGCCGCCGACCGCGAGTTGTCATCCCGGCCGAGCGGTTTTCCGCGAGAGCCGGACCCGGCGCGGCGCGTGTCCACGCGCCGAATGGCATTGACAGGGTCTCTGCGCGTGGACGCGCGCTCATCTGGGTTCCCGGTCGCGCGGAACGCGCGCGCCGGGAATGACAATGAGATCGGCATGCGATCACAGCGCCGCGATCACGGCCGCGTTGAAGATTTCGCTCATCTTGGCGCCGAGCGGCGCGATCTGGACGGGACGTTCGAGGCCGACCAGCAGCGGCCCCATGACCGTTACTCCGCCAAGCTGCCGCAGAAGACCGGTCGCGATCGCGGCCGAATGGATGGCCGGCATGATGAGCACGTTCGCGGTCTCGCTGAGCCGGCAGAACGGATAGAGCGCGAGCATGTCAGGATCGAGGGCCGCGTCGGGTCCGATCTCCCCGTCATATTCGAAATCGACGCCGCGCTGGTCGAGGATGTGCACGGCTTCGACGATGCGTTCGCTGCGCTCGTTGCGCGGAAAGCCGAAGGTCGAGGACGCAAGCAGCGCCACGCGCGGAACGAAGCCGAAGCTGCGGACGATATTCGCCGCCTGGATGGCAATGTCCGCTAGTTCGGCGCTGGTCGGAATCTCGTGCACGCTGGTATCGGCGACGAAAACGACGCGGCCCTTCGTGAAGATCACGAGGATGCCGATGGGGCGCTGACCCTTCGGCGTGTCGAGCACGAGGCGCACATCGGCAAGCGCGCGCGAATAGCTGCGCGTGACACCGGTGACCATGGCATCCGCATCTCCCATCGCCAGCATGCAGGCCGCATGGATGTTGCGGTCGTTCCGCACCATGCGGACGCAGTCGCGATAGATCGAACCGCGGCGCTGCAGACGCCGGTACAGCGCATCCGCGTAAGCCGGCGTCTCGGTCGCGGTCTGTGGTGTGCGGATTTCGAGCGCGTCTTCCTCGACGCCCACTTTCTGGATTGACGCGCGGATGACCTCTTCGCGGCCGACGAGAGTCACTTTGCCCAGGCCCGAACTCTGGTAGGCCGCCGCGGCGCGGATGACGGCCTCTTCTTCGCCTTCCGCGAAAACGACCCGCTTGGGATTGGCGCGCACCCGCGCCGCCACGTTGTGGAACAGATTGGCGGATGGATCGAGGCGCGCGGAGAGATCCATCCGGTAAGAATCGGGATCCCGCAGCTCGCAGCGCGCCACCCCTGTCCGGACGGCCGCTTCGGCAACGGCGGAAGAGACGCGCGAGATGAGCCGCGGATCAAAGGGCACCGGAATAATGTAGTCAGGCCCGAAGACCGGCCGGGCGCCGCGATAGGCAAGCGCCACCTCGTCGGGCACATCCTCGCGCGCAAGTGCCGCCAGAGCCTGCGCTGCGGCGATCTTCATCGCCTCGTTGATCGTGCGCGCCCGCACGTCGAGTGCGCCACGGAAGATATAGGGAAAGCCCAGCACATTGTTGACCTGGTTCGGATAGTCGGAGCGTCCGGTCGCCACGATGGCATCGGGGCGCACCGCCTTGACAGCTTCGGGTGCGATCTCGGGATCGGGATTGGCCATGGCGAAGACAATCGGCGCCTTCGCCATCGCCTTCACCATCTCCTGGCTCATCGCGTCCTTTACGGAAAGGCCAAGGAACACGTCGCTGTCTTTCAGCGCATCGGCAAGCGTGCGCGCGTTCGTCTCCACCGCATGTGCGGACTTCCACTGGTTCATGCCGCTGGTGCGGCCGCGATAGACGACGCCCTTGGTGTCGCACAGAAGCGCGTTGGCGTTGGGCAGCCCCATTGCCTTCAGAAGTTCGAGGCAGGCGATTCCCGCCGCGCCCGCCCCGTTCACCACCACCTTGACGTCCGATAATTTCCGGTTCGTCAGATGCAGCGCGTTGATCACACCCGCCGCGGTGATGATCGCAGTGCCGTGCTGGTCATCGTGGAAGACGGGAATGTCCATTGCTTCGCGCAGCCGCTCCTCGATCACGAAGCAGTCCGGCGCCTTGATGTCTTCGAGATTGATTCCCCCGAAGCTCGGCCCGAGGTAGCGCACGCAGGCGACGAAGGCGTCGACGTCTTTCGTGTCGACCTCGAGATCGATTGCGTCCACATCGGCAAAGCGCTTGAAGAGAACCGCCTTGCCCTCCATCACCGGTTTGGAGGCGAGCGCGCCCAGGTCGCCGAGACCGAGAATGGCGGTGCCGTTGGAAATCACCGCCACGAGATTGCCCCGCGCGGTGTAATCGAAGACCGCGTCGGGACGTTCGGCGATGGCGCGGACCGGCACCGCCACGCCCGGCGAATAGGCAAGGCTCAGGTCGCGCTGGGTCGCCATCGGTTTGGTCGGCCGAATCTCGATTTTTCCGGGTTTGCCGTCCGAATGAAAGGCGAGAACTTCTTCCTCGGTGAACGTGGGGCGGGCCATTGTCTGTCCGTGTGGGCCGGTCCACAGAATATCGCGCGCGGCCCCCTCGCCTTTCAATGGCCGATCTGTCCCGCCTTCGCTAAAGCTACGGCGGGTCAGGAGTTTCTCGCCGTCCGCCGAAGCCTTGGCGGAGGCGGACAGGATTTGCGAATGGACATGAAAAGCCCGGCCGCTTCGGAGACGGAGAACGCCACGCCCATGATGGCGCAGTACCTCGAGATCAGGGCGGCGCATGAGGGCTATCTGCTGTTCTACCGGATGGGGGATTTCTACGAGATGTTCTTCGAGGACGCGGTGAAGGCGTCCGGCGCGCTCGATATCGCGCTCACCAGGCGAGGGCGGCATCTCGGCAGCGACATCCCGATGTGCGGCGTGCCGGTCCACGCGGCGGAACAGTATCTCGAAAAGCTGATCCGGAGAGGATTTCGCGTCGCGATCTGCGAGCAAATCGAAGACCCGGCCGAGGCGAAGCGGCGCGGCGGCAAGTCGGTGGTGAAGCGCGAGGTGATCCGGCTGGTGACGCCGGGGACGCTGACCGAAGACTCGCTGCTGGACTCGCGTTCGGCGAATGTGATTGCAGCCCTTGCTCGCGCCGGCGGGGACTGCGCGCTGGCCTCGGCCGATATGTCGACCGGCGATTTCACGGTTGCGACAAATGGGTCGGCCGAACTCGCGGCGGAACTGGCGCGGCTATCGCCACGCGAATTGCTCGTACCCGATCGATTGCTGTCGGAGAACGAGTTTGCCGAGCTTGCGCGTACGCTCGGCCCGGCGCTGACACCACTGCCGTCGCGCAATTTTGATTCGGCGATCGGCGAGCGAACGCTGAAAGCGCTCTATGGCGTTGCATCGCTCGATGGGTTCGATTCCTTCGCGCGGGCGGAGCTCGCCGCGGCCGGGGCGCTCGCGGGCTATCTCGAACTGACGCAGAAGGGGAAGATGCCCGCGCTGCGGCCGCTCGCGCGCTCGCCGCAGGAAACGCGGATGAGCATCGACGCGGCGACGCGGCGCAATCTCGAACTCGTCGAGACGCTTTCCGGCACACGCGCGGGAAGCCTGCTCGGCACGATCGATCGCACGCTCACCGGCGCGGGCGCCCGCGAACTCGCGGCCCGGCTTTCCGCGCCGCTCAGGAATAACGCGGAGATTGCGACGCGGCAGGACGCGGTGGCGCTGTTCGTCGCCGAGTCGCAATCGCGTACCGGGATTCGCGACGATCTGCGTCGCGCGCCGGACATCGCGCGCGCGCTCGCGCGCCTGTCGCTCGGTCGCGGCAGCCCACGCGACTTGGGAGCCTTGCGCGACGGCATCCGGATCGCGCGTGTTTTGCGCGAGCAATTGATGGTGCTGGACGATCCTCTCAAGCCGGCCGGTGGCGAGGTGGATGGGGTGCGCGCGGCGCTCGTGGACGGAATTGCGCAGGCGAGCGCGCTCGGCGAGCGACTCGAACGACTGCTCGTCGCCGAACCGCCGCCGCAGACGCGGGACGGTGGGTTCATAGCGTCGGGCGCCCATGTGCCGCTCGACGAAGCGCGCACAATGCGCGACGAAAGCCGCCGTGTGATTGCGAGTCTGGAAACACGCTATCGCGCGGAAAGCGGGATTGCCGCGCTTCGCATCCGCCACAATGGCGTGCTCGGATATTTCATCGAGCTTTCACCTGCAAATGCGGACAGGCTTGCGGCGAGCGCCGCCCGTGACATTTTCCGGCATCGCCAGACAATCGGCAGCGCCGTGCGGTTTTCTACCGACGAGCTGGCGACGCTGGCCGGCCGGATCGCCGAAGCGGCGGATCTCGCGCTTGCGCTCGAACGCGAATTGTTCGAGTCGCTTGCTGCCGACGCGGTGACGCATGGCGCGGCCGTGCAGGCGATCGCGGGTGCCATTGCGGTGCTCGATGTCACATGTGCGCTGGCCGAACTCGCGGCTGCCGCGCGGTGGACAAGGCCAAAGATCGACGAGACTCTTGCATTCGAAATCCGCCGGGGCCGCCATCCGGTCGTCGAAGCGGCGCTCGCGCAGACAAACGCGGGAAGCTTCGTTCCCAACGACTGCAATCTGTCGGACTCTGGCGGCGGACGAATCTGGCTCGTCACCGGTCCCAACATGGCGGGCAAATCGACCTTTCTGCGGCAGAACGCGCTGATTGCGATTCTCGCGCAGACGGGCTCCTTCGTTCCCGCGGAATCGGCGCATATCGGAATCATCGATCGGCTGTTCAGCCGCGTCGGCGCCGCCGACGATCTCGCGCGCGGCCGTTCGACATTCATGGTCGAAATGGTCGAGACGGCGGCGATCCTCAATCGGGCCACCGAGCGGAGCTTCGTGATCCTGGACGAGATCGGCCGGGGCACCGCGACGTTCGACGGCCTCGCGATCGCCTGGGCGGCGATCGAGCATCTTCATGCCGTCAACCGCGCGCGGACGCTCTTCGCCACGCATTATCACGAATTGACCGCGCTCGCGCAGCGGCTCGACGGCATTGCTTCGGTCACGATGCGGGTGAGCGAATGGAAGGACTCGATTGTCTTTCTTCATGAGGTCGTGCCCGGCGCGGCCGACCGCTCCTACGGCATTCACGTAGCGAAGCTTGCGGGACTTCCGCCAGCCGTGATCACGCGCGCGGAAGCCGTGCTGCGGGCGCTGGAAGAAGGCCGTGAAGGTCATCGCCCGCTGGCCTGCATCGACGATCTGCCACTGTTTTCCGCCGTGGGCACTGCCGTATCTCCCTCGCGCAGCGTCGTGGAAGAGCGGCTTGCAATGATCGAACCCGATGGGCTCGCGCCGCGAGAGGCACTTGAACTCCTCTACATGCTCAAGCGGCTTCTAACCTCCTGAGCAGGTAAGTACTTGTCCAATCGAGGATTCTTGCCTTTTGCAAGGCGGAGCGAATCCGGACGCCTGCCGTTGTCAAATTGAAACCGGAACGCGAGGCGCTGAGGCGCTCCGCAGAATTCGGCGCATCGATTTTGTGTGGGGCGAAACTCACGGAGACACGAGACATGAAAGCCTTCCTGAAACTCACTACAGCGGCGGCTGCGTTGCTCGGCTCGGTTGCCTACATGGGAGCACCAGCGAGCGCAGCGGAATGGGGCGTCAATGTTGGAGTGGGACCCGGTGTCGGCTTCGACGTCCACACCGGCGGGTATTGCGACCGCTGGGGCTGTCCGGGACGTTACTGGGCCTATCCGATATATTACGGACCGGTCTACTACGACGGGGGATGGTTCCGCGGGCCCGTCTACACGCGCGTCGTAGGCGGCGAGCATTTGTACTGGATCCACGGCGGCTGGCACCGCGATCAATGGCGTGGCGCGCGGCCGCAATGGGCCCGCGCCTATCACTACGGACCTGCGCTCGGGCTTGATTACTACCGGGCGCACGGCTTCCGCGTGAACGACCGCGACTGGCGCGCCTGGAACGATCGCGACCGCTATCGCGCCTACCATACCGGCTACACGGAAGATCGCTACAACAACAACGAAGAGCGGTATCGCAGCGACCGCGACCGGTATCGCGAGCACACAGGCTACAGGAGCGATCAGGACCGGTATCACGACGATCGGGATCGTGGCACCTACGACCAGGACCGTTATGATCGCGACCGGGACCGGTATCAGCACACCGGCTATCAGAACGGACGCAACGGTGACTACGACCGGGCGCACTACCAACACACCGGATACCAGAATGGAGCCGGCCACGGCGGCTATGATCGCGACCAGCATCGCAGCGATGAAAACGATCGGGATCGGGGCGCTTACGACCGGAACGCATATCATAGCGACGAACAGGGTCCGCCGATGAAGACGGGCTTCGAACAGCAGCGCGGCTACGGCCATGCCAGGACGCCGCCGATCACGTCGCGGCAGAACACAAACAGCCATTCGCATCATTCCACCAACCGCAAACCGGATCAGCAGAACCAGAACGGCCCCACCGAGTAGTGCGAGCCGGGTCTTCGGCGAATCCCCGTCCTCTCGCGAGAGCGGGGATTTTGCTGTCTGGAGAGGGCGGCGAGGAGTAAAGTTGCGCGTCTGATGGAGACGGCGATGCGTTATCTGCACACCATGGTTCGCGCGGCGGACCTCGACAGCTCGCTTCGCTTCTATTGCGAGCTTCTGGGGCTGAAGGAGATGCGGCGCGTCGAGAACGAAAAAGGGCGCTACACGCTGGTGTTTCTCGCCGCTCCGGGCGACGCGCCACGCGCGCTGATGGAAAGCGCGCCGCTCGTCGAGCTGACGTACAACTGGGATCGGGAAGACTACGCCGGCGGCCGCAATTTCGGCCATCTCGCCTATCGCGTGGACGACATCTATGCGGTCTGTGAAAAACTGAGGAACGGCGGGGTGACCATCAACCGGCCGCCGCGCGACGGCCACATGGCGTTTGTGCGTTCGCCTGATGGCATCTCGATCGAGCTCCTCCAGGAAGGCGCCCCCAAAGCCCCCGCCGAGCCCTGGGCGTCGATGCCGAATGTGGGCGCCTGGTGATGGGCGGTTTCATCGTCGTTGCCATCGCACTGACGGCGGTCGTTCTGATTCTGGCCGCCGGATTGTCGACACTGTGGATCGGCGGCGATGTGCAGCGCCGCTGGTCGAACCGGCTGATGCGCTATCGCGTCCTCGCTCAGGCGATCGCCATCGGCCTCATCGTGCTCATCTTCTACTTCGCCCGCGGGCATTAAACGAAGATGATTCAGAGAAGCCCGGCTTAGTTATCAACACTCTCGCCTGCTATTGACCCCGCTTCGGTGCAATTCTACCTTTAAGCCAAGAAGGGTAGACGCATGGGTTTGAACATTAAAAGTGCGCGCGCCGAAGCGGCGATCCGCGAGCTCGCCGCAGCGACCGGCGAAGGCTTGACCGAGGCGATTCAAAAAGCGGCGGAAGAACGGCTCGCTCGCATCAAGCAGCGCCAGCGGCCTGAGACCGGGAAATCCTTGTTGGAGCGGCTGCGTCCGCTGCAGGACATCATCGCGGCCGAACGAAGGATGAAAGGGGATGTCCGCACGGCAGAGGAGCTGATGGACGAGCTGTATGACGAACACGGGCTCCCCATTTGATCGCGATCGATACTTCGGCTGTCGTAACCGTCCTGCTCGGAGAGCCGGCCGCTGAATCTCTCGTCGCCAAGCTCGATACATCGGAGGCGCACGTCATCTCGCTTGTATCCGTTCTCGAAGCCGTCATGGTGCTGTCACGCACGACTTCGCAGCCGCAGACCGTGATAGACGGATACTTGCTCGAAACGAAGATTGAACCCTATGCCTTCGATGCGACGCAGGCACAGTGGGCGCGCCACGCTTTTCTCACTTACGGAAAAGGTCGACATCCCGCCCGCCTGAATTTCGGAGATTGCATCTCCTACGCACTCGCAAAGAGTCTGGCTGTTCCCCTCCTGTACGTGGGGGAGGAATTCGGAAAAACCGACCTTGTCGCGGCCTGAGATTCAAAAAAAACTCACCGGATCCACGTCCACGGTGAGGCGAACGGAATTGGGGAGCTTCACGCGGGCGAGCCAGGCGGCGAGATAAGCCTGCACGTCGACGCTGCGTTCGGCCTGTACGAGCAGGCGCTCGCGCGTGCGTCCCCGCAGGAGCTGATAGAAAGCGGGCGTCGGGCCCCAGATTTTCACCCCGCGGGCATTCGGCGCCGCGCGCGCGAGATCGCGGCCCGATTCACGCACGACCGCGCCATCCGCGCCCGAAAGGATGATCGCGGCAAGCCGGCCGAAGGGCGGTGCCGAGACACGCCTTCGTGCTGCGATTTCCTGCGCAAAGAATGCGTCGCGATCGCCGGACGCGAGCGCCTGCATAACCGGATCGTCGGGATTGCGAGTCTGGATCAGTACTGTGCCGGGGCGTTCGGCACGTCCCGCGCGGCCCGAAACCTGATGCAGCAACTGAAACGTGCGCTCGCGCGCGCGCAGATCGCCGTCGGAGCCGCCGAGATCGGCATCGATCACGCCGACAAGTGTCAGCTGCGGAAAGTGATGGCCCTTGGCCACGATCTGCGTGCCGATCAGCACGTCGGTCTCGCGCTTTCCCATGGCGCGGATCGCCGCCTGGGTTTCGAGCGGCCCGTGCAGCGTGTCGCTCGATGCGATGGCAAAGCGCGCGCCGGGAAAGCCGCTCGCGAATTCCTCGGCGATGCGTTCCACGCCGGGCCCGCAGGCGACGAGCGAATGCGCGGTTTTGCATTCGGGGCAGGCGGGCGGCGTTGCCATTTCGAAGCCGCAATGGTGGCAGGCGAGCCGCCGCTGATAGCGATGCTCCACAAGCCACGCAGAGCAGTGCCGGCAGACAAGCTTGTGTCCGCAGGCTTCGCAGAGCGTCAGCGGCGCATAGCCGCGGCGGTTCAGAAACAACATTGCCTGCTCGCCCGCCGCCAGCGTTGCGACCAGCGCCTCGCGCAGCGGCACCGATAACCAGCTGTCCGGCTCGCGCGCGCCGGCGTCGCGCAGATCGATCAGGCGAATCTCCGGCATCACGGCTGCACCATGCCGGCGCGGCAGCTTGAGCCATTGGTAGCGGCCGGACGACGCGTTGACGAATGTTTCGAGTGAAGGCGTCGCGCTCGCCAGCACGATGGGACAGTTCTCGATGCGCGCGCGCACCACCGCCATGTCGCGTGCGTGATAGACGACACCGTCTTCCTGTTTGTAAGCCTGCTCGTGTTCCTCATCCACGATGATGAGCCCGAGCTCGCCAAAGGGAAGAAACAAAGCCGAACGCGCCCCCACCACTACACGCGCGTCGCCGCCGAGCACGGCGCGCCAGACGCGGCGGCGCTCTTTCTGCGACAGATCGGAATGCCATTCGGCGGGCCGGCAGCCGAAGCGCTCGGCGAAGCGATCGAGAAATTGCACGGTGAGCGCGATCTCGGGCAGCAGGATCAAGACCTGCTGCTTCTGCCGCAGCGCCTCCGAGACCGCTTCGAAATACGTTTCGGTCTTGCCCGAACCGGTGACGCCGTCGAGCAGCGCGGCCGAAAATTCGTGCGCGCGGACACCTGCAAAAAGCTCGTTCGCCGCTAGCGCCTGCTCGGGATTGAGCACGGCGGGCGCAAATTCCGGGTCGGGGCACGCGAGCGGCGCAAACTCCGGGAGATCGATGGCCGCGAGCGCACCGGAATCGATCAGTCCACGGACAACCTGCGGGGTGACGTTCGCTTCCGCGGCGAGCGCGGCAAGACTGCGCGCAAGTCCGTCTTCGGCGGTCGCGAGCACGCGTGCGCGCGCGGGCGTCAGCCGCGCGGGCGTTGTAGCGCCGCGAACATAGCCGGTGCGCGGAATTTCGGGATCGAAAGCCTGCCGCGTCCGTAGCGCCATCGCGAGCACGGCGCCCGGCGGCGACAGCGTGTAGCGCGCGAGCCAATCGATGAAATCGCACAGGCCTGACGGAAGCTGCAGATCGCTCGCAAGTGGTGTCGCGCGCTTGACTCGCGCCGTCTCGAGCGTTCCTTCGGCCTGGCCCCAGATAACGCCCGTAATCATGCGCGATCCGAGCGGCGCCTCGACCAGTGCGCCGCGCGGCAAATCATTATCGAGTCGGTAATCATAAAGCCCGCCGAGCGGCAAGGGCAAAAGCACGCCCGCACGAAAATCCTGCGTGGTGCCCGCGCGGGGCTTCAAGGCCGCGTCATTCATGGCTAAACTTTGCGCCGCACAACCGGCAGGTCAAATGCGCGAAGGAAAAGCAAAGGAGCGTGCGCCGTCGCGGGCGCCGGCGGAAGCCGCCGTTGAAGCGGTGAAGGCGTATATCCGCCTGAACCGTACAAAGCTTGCGCGTGACAGCGAGATTCTCGCGCTGCTGCTGCCGGAGCGATTCGCGTCGGGCGAAGTGCGCGATCTGCAGCGTCACGTCATCGATCGGCTGACGAAGGACAACGCGGCGCTGCGTGCCGAATGCGACGGTTTGCGCGGCGCGCGCGATCGCGATGTGCGGCTCGCCGAAGCGGTGCGCCAGGCGGTGCTCGAACTGGTGGATGCGCGCACCTTCGAGGAAGCGATCGCGGTGGCGCGCGGCTCGGCGAAGAAGTTTGGCGCGAACCGCGCCGCGCTCTGCGTCGAAGGCGAGGAAAGCGCGCGGCCCAAAGGCGCGACCGGCGTGCGCCTGCTCGCGGCGGGAACGGTCGATACGCTGCTTGGCCCCGGCACCATGGCGGGCGTGCTCTCGAACGGCGCAAGCGTTTTGTTTGGAACGAGTGGCGGCGATTGCCGCAGCATCGCGGCCTTCCGGCTCAGGATCGGAACGCCCGCCGCGCTTTATGTGCTCGGCGCGCGCGAACCGCGGCGCTTCGTGGCTGCGGATGTCACCGCCGATCTCTTCTTCTTCGCGCGTGCGCTCGAACGCGCCATCCGCGCATGGCTCGATCTGCCGAAGCTCTGAAAGAGGACTGGCTGGCGGCGCTCGCCCATGAGCGCCGCATGAGCCCGCACACGCTACGCGCCTATGGCGACGACATGGCGCGGTTTCTGGATTTCGCGCAGGAGCATGTGGGCGGAGCACTCGACGAGCGCTCGCTCGGCGCGCTCAGAGTCGCGGATTTCCGCGCCTTCATCACGCGCCGTCGCAACGAAGGTTTGGGCGTGCGCGGTGTGCGCCGCGCCATGTCGGCCCTGCGCAGCTTCTTCCGCCATCTCGCGCGCGAAGAGATTCTCGACAATCCGGCGCCCAAAGCGACCCGCACCCCGAAGCTCGCGCACACGCTGCCGCGGCCCTTGAGCGAGCGCGATGCGGTGCGCACGCTCGAGGAAGCAGCGAACAACGATGTCGCGTGGATCGCCGCGCGCGACGCGGCGCTGCTGACATTGCTCTACGGCGCGGGTTTGCGGATTTCCGAAGCGCTGGCGCTCAGGCGCGGCGACGCGCCGTTCGGGGATTGGCTGACTGTGCTCGGCAAGCGCAACAAGGAGCGCGCCGTTCCGGTGCTGCCGGTGATGCGCGAGGCGATTGCGCATTATGTGGAGCAGGTGCCGTTTGCGGTGGCCGCGGACGGGCCGCTGTTTGTATCACGCCGCGGCAAACCCATGAGTGCGCGCGACGCACAGAACCTGATGCATCGGCTGCGCTCGGCGCTCGGTCTTTCGGAAAGCGCGACACCGCATGCGCTCCGCCACTCTTTCGCCTCGCATCTTCTCGCCAATGGCGGCGATCTGCGCGCCGTGCAGGAACTGCTCGGCCACGCCTCGCTCTCCACCACCCAGACCTACACCGAGATCGACACCGCGAAGCTGCTCGCCGTGTACAACAGCGCTCATCCAAGGGCACGCTGAGATATGTCCGATGCGGGTGCAAAAACGTGAACACACAGAATGCAGAAACGCGGGGTAAGGCGCTCCCACGCGGTTACTCACCCGCCGTGGACAGGTGTCGAGCGGAGCAGTGGGGCGAAAAGAAGGGAGCAGTGAGGTGGCCACGGTATGGAATATTCTCCAGTCAGGTTTCGTCTCCTGATTGAAGAATCGCTCGCCGCGAGAAATTCGCGTGCCTTCATCGAGGACAGCCTCAGGAGAAGCCATCATGCCGATGATGAGGGTTGCCGCAGCCGCCGCTTTCCTCTTCGCCTTCTCGCCTGCATCGCAGGCCCGAAACAGCGAAACCGTGCTTCATACCTTCGCTTTCCAGGGCGATGGCGGCTTCCCGTTGTCCGGCCTGGCGGCCGATTTAAAGGGCAATCTTTACGGGACGGTGGAACTCGGCGGCCCGGGAACCTGCGGCTCGGGATGCGGCAACGTATTCGAGCTGACCAGGAACAACGGCGTACCGGTGCACAAGGTGATTCACGTCTTTCAGGGCTCGCTTTCCGACGGTGGCAATCCGGCCGGCAGTCCGATCCTGGACTCCCATGGGAACCTTTACGGCACAACTATCAGCGGCGGGGACGCGGGCTGCGGCGTCGTCTATGAATTGTCGCCCGCCAAGAAAGGCCAGTGGGCTGAAACCATCCTGCACAGCTTCAACAGCCAGAAAGGCAACGATGACGGCTGCGCCCCGTATTCGTATCTCGTGTTCGATGCATCTGGAAATCTTTATGGCACCACAAACAAGGGCGGTGGCGGCGGTGTCGGGGGCACCTTCTGTGAGAACGGTTGCGGCACAGTGTTCCGGCTCGTGCCGAACGGCGACGGCACCTGGACGGAAAGCGTGATCCACAGCTTCCCGGGAACGGTTGGCAATACGGATGGACAGAATCCGTTTGGCGGTCTTGCGTTCGACAGCAAGGGCGATCTTTGGGGCACCACGCAGGCGGGCGGCACGGGAGGCGATGCCTGTAATCCCTTCGGCTCGCCGCCGGGATGCGGAACCGTCTTTGAACTGACGCAGACAAAAACGGGGAAATGGAAGGAGGCGGCGATCTACAGTTTCCAGGACTCCACAACCGGCTGGGATTCTTTCGCGGGCCCGGTGATCGATGCACAGGACAATGTCTATGGCCCGCTCGTGAATGGTGGGCCAGGCAATGGTGCGATTTTCAAGATTGCCGTGCAGAAGGACGGCAGCCTCGGAGAAAGCCTGATCTACACCTTCGCGCCTTGTGACGAGATGGCGGGTTGCCTGGATGGCGTATTTCCTTTTGGCGGCCTGACTCTGGATTCGAGCGGCAATCTGTACGGCACCACAGATCTCGGCGGAGCGGCCAGCTTTGTTTGCAATCCGGGTGGCGAACGGCCGACCGGTTGCGGGACCGTCTTCAAGTTGACGCCCAGGCAGAATGGCAAATGGAAAGAGACACTGCTCTATCGGTTCGTTGGAAACGAGGACGGGTCGCAGCCCTCGCCGGATCGGCTGGTGATCACCGCCAAAGGCGATGTGTTCGGCACAGCTACGGATGGCGGCGACCTCTCGGACTGTCCCGGCGGCATCGGATGCGGTGTCGTTTTCAAGACGCGATAGCGTGGGCTCCCGTTCTCGGAGAAGGCGACCCAAGCCGCGCCGGCAGGGCGCAAACTGCCGCCGCCTTGCCAAACCGGACCCGGACAAGTATCTGAAATCCCCGGTTCGCCGCCTTAGCTCAGCCGGTAGAGCAACGCATTCGTAATGCGTGGGTCGGGTGTTCGAGTCACCCAGGCGGCACCGGTCTGCTCTGCTTTAAGTCCCGTGTCTCGATTGCGTCCGGGCCAGCAATTCCCGGTCAAGTAGCTTAGTCGAGATTTCCCAGAGTTATCTTGAATGCCCATCGTCAGGAGGTCGAGCCATGTTCCGCCGAATCTGCAGGCCCTTCATCCTGCTGGCCAGCACCCTGCTCCTCGTTTCCGTCGCCAGCGCCCATCCCGCTGAGCCATCCGACAGTTCCACTGCGCTGTTGCAGAAAGCGGTCAACGGCGACTGGCGTTCGGCTGCGCACAAGGCGCGCGATCAATACCGGCACCCCATCGAAATCCTGCAATTCTTCGGCCTCCAGCCGGACATGACCGTCATTGAATTGCAGCCGGGCGGCGGCTGGTACACCGAAATTCTCGCGCCCTTCCTTTATGCGCACGGCCATTTGCTCGAAGCTTCCGGTCCGAAGTTCGCCGACAGGATCAAGGCCGATCCGGCTGTGTTCGGGCATATCGGGACGATCATTCCGTTCGACCCGCCCAGGCAGGTGCAACTGGGCGCTCAGAATTCTGCCGACATGGTGCTCACCTTCCGCAACGCGCACGACTGGCTCATCAACAGCCCGGATACGCTTGCTGCCGTATTCAAGTCCGTGTTCGACGTGCTCAAGCCAGGTGGCGTGTTCGGCTTTACGGAGCACCGCGCCAAGCCTTTCGCCACAGCGACGGAAAGTGCGATGGCGCTCCACCGCATTCCCGAGGATTACATCATTGCGCTGGCGCTCAAGACGGGATTCCGCCTGGCCGGCATCTCCGAGATCAACGCCAATCCCAAGGACCCCGAAGACATCAATGTGCATCGCCTGCCACCGGATCTGTCCGGTCCCGCAGCCGAGCACGCGAAGATGCAGGCCATCGGCGAATCCGATCGCATGACGCTCAGGTTTGTGAAGCCCTGAGGTTTCTCAGCGGTCGATTCCGAACGGTCGACCCGCGGGCGTTTGGGAGCCCATCCTCGCCCCTGTTCGCGCGCGCTCTCTTACCACTCAGCGCGGAACGCGCGAGGGGCGCCCGTCGCGCGTGCCGCTTGGGGCGGTCGCCCCTGGTATAACAGGCATATACAGGGGAATTTTTCGAAAAGAGCCGCGGCCGATGCGGAACATTCCGCAATTCCCCCGCGATTCCAACGGGATGCGCCAAACCAGGTTCGCCCGATAACAGCCGCGTATCAGGCCGCTCCCCCCTGTAATGCCTGTTGTCGGCGCGCGGCCGCTCCTCCCCTCGTCCAAGCGCCACGAACGCAACGGGCGTTGAAACGGCCGGCGCCAAGTGTCATATTCTTTTGCGACACCTGACGGAGCGCCGGACATGTCGGTGAGCGCTGCAGCGGCCGAAGATCGCGACATCAGCCGGACGATGCGCATCCTGGGCGGGGTGAAATCCGTAGGCCGGCCGGTGCGCAATCGTCTCGAAGCCCACGAAACCATTCGGAAGGGATTCCGGGCGGGCGTGCTGGATCACTTGCGCAAGCAGCTGGTCACTCTCAAAGCCTCCCGCGACCTGGAGAAGGCGCTCGGCATCAGCATGCGCACCGTTCAACGGCGCAGGAAAACCCCCAATAGCCGTCTCTCGCCCGAGCAGAGCGGTCGCGCCTGGAAATTTGCGGAGATACTGGGCAAGGCGGCGCGGCTGTTCGGCTCGCAGGAAGAAGCCGAGGCATGGCTGGAGCGGCCGGCCATGGCGCTTAATCAACGAAGGCCTATCGACCTGCTTTCGACGCCGGCTGGCGTCGAATCACTCGAACAACTTCTGGGCCGGATCGAGTATGGCGTCTATACGTGACGCCGCTGCCGCCGCCGCTTGGCGCGGGCGAACTCGTTTTCTGGCGGCTCGATGCGGCGCGCTACGGTCCCGCCTGGGACAGCGGCGAGGGCAGCTACCGGTATGGCGGGCGCTGGAGCCCGATCGGCACGCGCGTCGTCTATGCCGCGCTCGATCCCGCCACGGCGATCCTCGAAGTGGCGGTGCACAAGGGGTTTCGCGCGCTCGACACCGAACCCCATGTCCTCACCTGGGCGCGGATTACCGATGCGGGCCAGGTGCATGTGGTCGAACGCGCAAGCCTTCCCAATCCGGACTGGCTGAGGCCCGGAACGCCCGGAGCCGGCCAGCAGGAATTCGGGGCCGCGCTGGTGAAAACACATGCTTTCGTTCTCCTCCCGAGCGTGGTTTCGACCCACAGCTGGAACGTGATTTTCGACGCCGGCTGCGCGGCCGGGTTCTATGCCAGCGTGAACCGGGAGCGATTTGCGCTCGACACGCGCCTGCATACGCGCGTCCTAGGCTGAGTAGAAATCGCTGCTCGCACTTCGCCAATCCGGCAACAGGCAATGTATCATGGCGGAACCCGGCGACGGGATACGCAATCCCGAAACGCAACCTGTCACCAACTCCCCTTGTGCAACCCGAAGGGTGTAGTCCGCACAGCCGCGGCTGCTGCAATTGTATTCTGTCGCCGTATCTTACCGCCTTAGCTCAGACGGTAGAGCAACGCATTCGTAATGCCTGGGCCGGGTGTTCGAGCGACCCAGGCGGCTCCGGTTACCGACCGGAAGCTCCGCGATGTCGGTAAGCCCTCGGATTGTTTAAAGCAGCGTTGCCGCTCATCATTTGACAGAGGGTTCCCCAAATCGAGCCAATGTATCGACCACTTCGCGGATACCAGCGGGTATTTCGTCCATCACCATCGCGTCTATAATGGCATTCGCTGTAACGGTAACACCATATCTATTTTGTAGTTGTTCATTGACGAAACTCAGGGCCTCCTTGCCTGGAATCATTGCCACACGTAGTGAGTGATCGACCCAACGGTTCTCAAATTCCACGAGAGCTCGTTCGTTGACTGTAGCTCCATCTGTCCTGGGCGAATGTGTGCGTTCAAAATTGCGCGCCTTTTCCAACCATTGAGCCATGACATAGCTTCTCTTTTCTTCTGCAAACGATTCCAAGATCAAAGCAGCGCAAGCGGAATAGTCTGACGCCGCGCCAGTTCGCTTTACGCGATCGGACAATTTCATCGTTGCTGCCCTATCGATTGCGGTGGGCACCAAAACTAAATTTTCGATTTCTTTCTCCTCAAGTATGTGAACAGTTTCGCAAAATTTGCGACACTCCGCTGTTATCCAAACTCTTTCGTGCTCGCTCCGAAAGTCACGATCAAACAGCACCGCAGAATGAATTTTGTTCCCGAGCGTGAATTCCATTCCATCCTTAAGATTCTTTACGCGCTGTGGATTAAACCCCTCGGAGGGAATAACGGCAAAGTCGGCTCGGTTCGCAACCCGAGCCGCGCCCAGTTTTGCAGCAAATTTGCTGATAATCTGAAAGTCGTCGCCTTCTACGAAAACAGCCCGGCGCGTCTTCGCCAATTGAGTCAATACGGGATTGAGATTTGACCCAAGAACGGTGAATATTCCGGGTAGTTGAGACGCTTGTTTTATGCGCTTGCCACTCCGGTGTCGCTTATCGATAAGAACGATCTCGTCTGGGTCTGATTCCGTAATTATCTCCGTAGAATGAGTAGCAATGATTATGTCAGGGCCTAAATCCCTCAGCAGCGTGATCAGCTGTCTTTGTAATTCGGAGTGCAGATAGATATCCGGTTCATCAATGAGGAAAAGTGAGTTGGCATCTGATTGAACGAGGTGCGTCAGCATTTGGCACCAGACTTGGAAGCCAAAACCCGCCCAAAAGATTTCCCGCGGAATGCGAGCCTCCGGACAATACATGTGTAGTATCGGTCTAGCGCCGGAAAGGTCCACCTCAGGCGGTTCGATATCCATGCCGGGCCACGTCTGCATAAGGATGGACCGGAATGTTTCGAATTTTTCCGGAAAGTGGTGCCAAATATTCCTAAAGTTCCTAGCTGCTCGATAATTGAACAAGGCCAGTCTAGCCGCCTCTTCCATGTACAGGGGCTCGTCATGCTCAACGGGACTGAGAATTGGGACGAAACCAATTGGGCAATTGAATTGAGACTTGAAAGCCGCCGGAGAATCCACGGCGCGTCCGCTTTTCGCCGCGGCTATTAATTGACAAGATCGGCGCTCCCGAAAGAATAACATGAGAGAATTGCCATTCGAAAGGGTAAATTTTATAAACGCTGGCTCTGAGTCATCGTAGTTATGAAAGATATTTTCTTCTGCAATTGAAATTGCGCTCAGTTCGACGTTGTAACCACGCGTGGGCCCTAACAGACCCCGTACTACCTCAGGTCTCCGCCTATTTGCTTTTCGCATGGCGGCGGCCAATATACGAAATCCGGCCAGGATGGTCGATTTTCCTGCGTTATTTGGACCCACTAGGACATTGAATTTCCGAACATGAAATGTAAACGCCTTGAAAGCCTTAAAGTGGTGAAACTCGACAGTGACAAAATGCTGGCGCGGTTTCATCGAATCAGCCCTTTTCCGCTTGATTGTAGAGCTTTGTACGCGAGGGTTCCTGTTAGTTGCTCTATAGTTTTGACGATTGCGAATCGGACAGCTCAAACCGTGCAGTTCGTCGGTGTCGCTGAGCGAATGGATCGCCGAATTCAGGGAAATCGATTTGCTCGCTTCCGCCATTCCTTCAATATCTCCCGCGCCGCGTTATGCCCGGGGACGCCGCTGACGCCGCCGCCGGGGTGGGTGCCGGCGCCGCACATGTAGAGGCCGGGGACGGGACTGCGGTAATCGCCGTGGCCGAGCACGGGGCGCGCAGCAAAGAGCTGATCCATCGCAAGCGCGCCATGCATGATGTCGCCGCCGACGAGGCCGAAGGTGCGCTCGAGATCGAGCGGACTTAACAGCGCGCGCGCGATCACGGAGACCTTGAAGCCCGGCGCGTAGCGCTCGACGGTTTCGATCATCAGATCGGCGACGTCTTCCCTGCATTCGTCCCACGAGCGGCCATCGGGGAGTTGCGGCGCGACATGCTGGCAGAACAGGCTCGCGACGTGTTTGCCCTGGGGCGCGAGGCTGTCGTCGAGGACGGAGGGAATCAGCATTTCGATGATCGGCTCGCGCGACCAGCCTTGCGCGCGTGCGTCCGCATGGGCGCGGTCCATGTAAGAGAGGCTCGGCGCGATCACGATTCCGGCGGTCAGATGGTCGCCGGGGTCCGGCAGGCAGGAAAAGCGCGGCAGTCCGGCAAGCGCGACATTCATGCGGAAGGTGCCCGAGGCGCAGCGATAGCGCGCGATGCGCTCGCGGAAATCGTCCGGCAGCAGAGCGGGATCGACCAGCGCGCCGAACAAGAGCTTCGGATTGAGGTTGGAAACGACGGCGCTCGCGCGAAGGGTCTCGCCCGCCGCGGTGACGACGCCTGCGGCACGCCCTTTCTCGACGATCACCTCTTTCACTTCGACGTCCGTGCGAATCTCCACGCCCACGTCGCGGCACGCCGCAGCCATCGCCTGCGTGATCGCGCCCATGCCGCCGATCGCGTGGCCCCAGGTGCCTCGCACGCCGTTCACTTCGCCGATCGCGTGATGAAGCAGCACGTACCCCGTGCCGGGCCCGTAGGGGCTCGCGTAATTTCCGACGATGGCATCGAAGCCGAACACCGCCTTGACGGGATCGCTTTCAAACCAGTCGTCGAGCAGATCGCCGGCCGAGCGGCCGAACAGCGCAACGAGATCGCGCCGTGCCGCGGTGTCGAGCCGCGCCAGATGCCGCGCCAAGCCAGCTGTTTTCATCAGGTCGCCCAATGACTCCGTCCAGCCTACGTTGCCGGCGAGCCTGGGCGGCGTGACGAGCAACACTTCGCGCACGGCATCGGCCAGGACCGAAAGCCGGGCGGTGAACTCCGCGAGCCGCTCCGCGTCGTGCGCCGAGAACTTCGCAACTTCTTTCCCGGTGCGGCCCGCGCCGACCGCGAGATAGTCGCGTTCGTTCAGCGGCAGGAAGTTCTGCAGCCGCCGCGGCACGATGCGCAGCCCGTGTGAGGCGAGCGCCATCTCCGCAATGATTTTCGGATGCAGCAGCGACACCGTGTAGCTCGCGGTGGAATTGCGGAAACCCGGCGCGAATTCCTCGGTAACGGCCGCGCCGCCCACGATCGGCCTGCGTTCGAGAACGGTCACGCGGATCCCTGCGCGCGCGAGATAGAAGGCGCAGACGAGTCCGTTATGGCCGCCGCCGATCATCACGATATCGGAAGGCGTGCGGGTCAGATGCGCCTCCGCAGAGCGTGGGCTCCAATCGGCATGTGCGGCAGTCCCAGGTGATCGGGGTTAATACGTCGTTAATTGGCGGCTTCTGCGATTAACCGGGTCGCAATGCAATTCGGATAGACACTTTCGCGGTTTTTGTAGCAAGGCGAAATGCCGAGCAAACACCCGCATATCGGGCCGGCGGCCATTCTCGTGGCCAGCATTCTCATCCTGGGCGCGGCAATCTATGCGGCGCTGATGACGATCGCCCATATTGCCGATGCGCACCAGCGCGAGATCGAGCAACGCATTGTCGAATCGGCGCTCAACCAGCAGCGCATGAAGCTCGGCGGCATGATGGTGCAGCAGGCCTACTGGGACACGGCCTACGATGCTGTGGGACCGACCCTCGATCGGGCCTGGATCGACACGAATTTCGGAGTTTCGGCCGAAACGGCGGGCGTTCCGCTGACGACCATTCTCGACGCGTCGGGGCGGCCGGTCTATCGCTTTTCCGGACATGCGACCGCAGCGATCGCAGCGGCCATTCCCACGAGCGCAACGCTTGCCCGGCTCGCGCGTCTTGCAGAAGCCGAACCCGCCCTGCCACCCAGGCCTCTCACCGCCATCGTGCGTGTCGGCAACACGATCTGCCTCGCCGCCGCCCAGCGCATTGTGCCGAACGACAGGCGCGCCCGGCAGCCCCTTTCGCGCCGCTACGTGCTCGCCTATTTGCTGCCGATCGATCGCAGCTTGCTGCGCGGCTTCCAGTCGGGATTCGGCGTGGCTCCTCTTTCGCTCGCCGGCGCTGCCGATCCTGATCTCGCGCATATCCCGCTTCCGGGCGCAGCGGGACGGCCGCTCGCCTGGCTAAGTTGGCGTGCTGCCCGGCCCGGAACGGATTTCGCCGACGAGGCCTCGCCGCTGGCGTTCGCATGTTTTCTTTCGCTCGCGGCGCTCCAGCTCATCGTTTTGCGCTGGGTGATGCAGGTCGCCCGGCGCATGCAGGACGAGAGTGTCGCGCGGACCGGGTTCCTCGCCAACGCAAGCCACGAACTGCGAACGCCGCTCAACGCCATCATCGGCTTTTCCGAATGCATGGTTGCGGAAATGTTTGGTCCGCTGTCTCCGCGTTACCGTGAATACGCGCGCGACATTCGCACCAGCGGACAACTCCTGCTGGGCATCGTCAACGACGTGCTCGACCTCTCGCAGCTGAACGGCGTTCCGGATATTTCGCTGGAACCCCTGAAAGCCGGCGAAGCGCTGGCGGGCGCCGTGCGAATGCTGCGCGAATATGCCAAGGACGACGATATCGCGGTTGATTTCGTCGATCGGTCGAATGGCGCCGAAGTCGCGGCGAGCGAAAAGGCGCTGAGCCAGATTCTCCTCAACCTCGGCTCCAACGCCGTCAAGTTCAGCCCGCCGCAATCGGCGATCAGCATCGTTTTGCAGCGCCGTGCCGAACGCCTCGAACTCGTGGTGAGCGATCGCGGCCTCGGCATTCCCGCGGAGAAACTGCGCTTCATCGGTCAACCTTTTTTCCAGGCACACCAGATTTCCGCGCGCAAGCCCGGTAGCGGCCTTGGTCTTGCCATCGTGAAAAAGCTGACGGAGCGCTTGGGCGGGGAATTTGCGATCGAGAGTGCGGTCGGGGTGGGCACGACCGTGACGGTCAGCCTGCCGCAGCTGCGCAGATCGGAGTCTTCCCGCAACCGCGCGGCCTGAGGGTTTGCTCGGGACTCGGTGCGGCGGCAAATCCGGGCCAGAGAATGTTGCATCGATCTCGGCTGTCCATTGTGCCGGGGTCACGATCGATAGTGATTATAATTAGGGTCCGACGGGTCGTCGCCGCAGGCTGGCCGACCTTCGCTCATTTCCTTTTACTCACTATGGGCGGACTTGATCTGGCCACCGGCCGGCGAGCGACCGCGAGCCGATGTGAATCACGAAATGGCGGAAAAATTCTCTCGCCATGCGGACGCGCGGCGGCTGGGTGGTCGGCCATGGGTGAGTGGGGAGCGAGTTTTTCTGTCGTTTTGATGAGAACTGCCTCTTGGGTGATGTGCTGCGCGCGAAGGGTCCGGCTTGATTTCGCGCGACGAAGAGCAAGTGAGGCTGTCTGGGGTGGGAACTCCCCGCTTTGCTTTTTGTTCTCTTTATGTTCTAGTCGCCGGTCATGAATGTGGCAGCGGAAAAGGTTGCGGTTCTGCGGGGGACTCTCGCCCGGGTGGGGCTAGAGGGGCCACATGGGCATGCGCACGTGGCGCTCGGGCATTCCAGGGCGGACGCCTGCCTCTTGGGCGGGATTCTCAAAGGTGCGCTGCATGAGGTTTTCCCGGCAGCGGGCGGTGACGAAGCGGCGGCCGCCGGCTTTGTCGCGGCGCTCGCCGCCCGCGCAGCGGAGCAGAAACGCGTGCTGTGGCTCAGGCCGGATTTCTCGGCCGTCGAGCATGGCGAGATTTCGCCGCTCGGGCTGCTCGAACTCGGGCTCGATCCGGGGCGCTTTCTTCTCCTGCGGGCACCGGATGCGAGCAGCGTTCTGCGCGCGGGCCTCGATGCGCTCTCCTGCGCGGCCCTCGGCGCGTTGGTGTTCGAAATTCCCGGGGCGCCGAAACTTCTCGATCTCGCCGCAAGCCGCAGGCTGGTGCTCGCCTCGGCGCAATCGGGCGTGACCGCTTTCCTCCTGCGCCTCGATGCGAAGACCGAGCCGAGCGCCGCCGAAACGCGCTGGCTCGTCCGGTCCGCGCGCTCGCATGACTCCGATTTTCCTCCCCCGCGCGCGGGGGAGGTGCCCCGAAGGGGCGGAGGGGGGCTGTGGCGCGATCACTTACCCCCTCCGGCGCATCGCTGCGCTCGCGCCACCTCCCCCGCAAGCGGGGGAGGAAAGCCTAGCGGGGGAGGAAAGGACGATTGGGGAACGCCGCTGTTCGAGGCGGAGCTCGTGCGCCACCGGCACGGGCGCCTGGGACAGTGGGTGATGGAATGGAGATGTGACGATGGCCTCTTCGGCGCGACGGATTCTGGCGCTGTGGCTTCCGCGCCTTTCAACCGACCGGCTGCAGCGCAAAACACCAGCCGCGTCGCCTGATAGCTCGCCGCTCGTCGTTGCCGCGAAGAGCGGCAATGCGCTGCGCGTGAGCGCGCTCGACCGCAAGGCGTCTGCGCTGGGACTGCGTCCCGGCATGCCCCTCGCCGATGCGCGCGCCATGGTGCCCACGCTCGAGGTGGCGAACGCGGACGAGACGGCGGACCGGCGATTGCTCGAATCGATTGCCGACTGGTGCCTGCATTACACCCCGCTGGTGGCGCTCGATGGTCCGCAGGGGCTTCTGCTCGACATCGCCGGCGCCGCCCATCTGTTCGGTGGTGAACAGGCGCTGCTCGACCGCAGCCGCACGCGTTTGCGCCGGCAAGGCTTCGTGGCAGAGGGCGCGATTGCCGGATCGGCGACGGCCGCGCGCGCGCTCGCCCGCTATAAGAACGGCACGGTGGTGCCGCCCGGCGAAGATGCGCGCGCCGTAGCGCCGCTGCCTGTCGAAGCGCTCGATCTCGATCCTGCAATCACGCATGCCTTCCGTCACGCGGGACTGAAAACGATCGGCCAGGTCGCCACGCGCAAGCGCTCCGAACTCGTCGCCCGCTTCGGCGCGCCGATGGTCTTCGCGCTCGATCTGGCATTGGGGGAGGCCGAAAAGCCGATCTCGCCGCGCGCCGCACTCCCCGATTACATGGCCGAGCGCATCTTCGCCGAACCTCTCGTTGCGGAAGATGCGATCCTCGAAACGCTGCGCGGCCTTGCCGCTTCGCTTGCGCAGTTGCTCGCCGAACGCGGCGAAGGCGCGCGCCGGCTCGAAGCGAGTTTCTTCCGCGCCGATGGAAAAATCCGGCGCATCGCGGTCGAAACGGCGAGTCCCACGCGCGATCCCGCCATCGTCGTGCGGCTCTTCCGAGAGCGGCTCGATGCGCTTGTGGATCCGCTCGATCCGGGATTCGGCTTCGATCTCATCCGCCTCTCGGCCGATCGCGCGGAAAGCTGCGAAATCGAAACCACCGCTTTCGATGCGCGTGCGAAGGAGGACAAGGAGATCGCGTTTCTGGTCGATCGCCTCGCCGCGCGGTTCGGTTCGCAACGCATTCTCGTGTTTCAGCCGAACGACACGCATATTCCCGAAGCAGCGGCGGTGGCGCTCCCCGCACAGGCTGCAGAAACTTCGAAGCTCGCCTGGAAACCGCTGCGCGAGCCGCAGGAAGCGCCGCGCCGGCCGCTCCGGATGTTTGGAAAACCGGAGCCCATCGAAGCGGTGGCGCCCGAAGGCCTGCCGGTGCGCTTCCGCTGGCGGCGCGTGCTGCACGAAGTGGCAGCAGCCGAAGGCCCCGAACGCATCGCGATGGAATGGTGGCGCGAGGAAACGGCCACGCCCACACGCGATTATTTCCGCGTGGAAGATACGAACGGGCGGCGCTTCTGGCTCTATCGCGAAGGACTCTGCGGGCGCGAGAGCGCGCGCTGGTTCCTGCACGGACTGTTCGCATGAGCGGTTACGCCGAGATCGCTGTCACCACGAATTTCTCGTTCCTGCGCGGGGCTTCGCATCCGAGAGAGTATGTGCTCGCGGCGGCGCTCTACGGTCACGCGGCCATCGGCATCGCCGACCGCAACACGCTCGCCGGCGTGGTGCGCGCCTACGAAGCGACCAACGAAGTGCGGGAGAAATTCGGTTCGGCGCCGAAGCTTCTGGTGGGCGCCCGCCTCGTGTTCGTCGATGGCACGCCGGACATTCTCGCCTATCCGATAGATCGCGCGGCTTACGGTCGTCTCTGCCGATTGCTGAGCACCGGCAAACTGCGCGCCGCCAAGGGCGAATGCATCCTCAGGCTTTCCGATCTCCTCGCATGGCAGGAGGGATTGCTCCTCGTCGTGATGCCCACCCATCCCGCCCGCGAGGATTCCACCGGCGATCCGTTCAAGAGAGCGTGGAATACCACCGCCGAAACAATACAGATTGTCATCCCCGCGAAAGCGGGGACCCAGAGTCACGCTGGCGGGGGTGATTCTTTGCACGCGCGAACGCGCGCTAACTGGGTCCCCGCTTTCGCGGGGGTGACAGATATAGAGGATGTGCTTCAACATCTCTCCTCCGTCGCACCAGGCCGGGTTTGGCTGGCGGCGTCGATGCCGTATCGCGGGGATGACCGGCGGCGGCTGCAGAGACTTGCGCGGATCGCGGACGAGGCGGGCGTGCCGCTGATCGCGACCAACGACGTGCTCTATCACACGCCGGAGCGGCGTCCGCTGCAGGACATCCTCACCTGCATCCGCGAACACAAGACGCTCGATGAAGCGGGCCGCCTGCTCGAGCCCAATGCCGAGCGGCATCTGAAGCCGCCGCAGGAAATGGCCGCGCTGTTTGCCGACGCGCCGGACGCGATCGCCGAAACGCTGCGCTTCGCCGAACGCATGACCTTCGCGCTCGACCAGATCCGCTACAATTATCCCGACGAGCCAGTGCCGGCGGGCATGACCGCGCAGCAGCATCTGGAGGATATCACCTGGACAGGTGCCGCGCGGCGCTATCCGAACGGCATTCCAGACAAGGTGCGCACGACGCTCGCAAAAGAACTTGCGCTCATCGCCGGACTCGACATCGCGCCCTATTTCCTCACCGTGCACGACATCGTGGGATTTGCGAATGCGCGCGGCATTCTCTGCCAGGGGCGCGGCTCGGCCGCCAATTCCGCCGTCTGCTATACGCTCGGCATCACGGCGGTCGATCCCACCGAAATCGATCTCCTGTTCGAGCGCTTCGTTTCGCAGGAGCGGCGCGAGCCGCCCGACATCGATGTCGATTTCGAGCACGAGCGCCGCGAGGACGTGATCCAGGACGTGTACAAACGCTACGGCTCTCATCGCGCCGCACTGACCGCTACCGTCATCTGTTATCGGCCGAGAAGCGCCATCCGCGAAACGGGCAAGGTGTTCGGCCTGACCGAAGACGTGACCGCGGCGCTCGCCTCCGGCGTCTGGGGCGGCTGGGGCACGAGTCTCAAAGAATCCGAAGTGAAGCAGGGACAGCTCGATCCGGAAAACCCGCTGATCGCGCGCGCGGTTGCCGCCGCCAACGAACTCATCGGTTTTCCGCGCCATCTGTCCCAGCATGTGGGCGGCTTCGTGCTGACGCGCGACCGGCTCGACGAGATCGTGCCCATCGGCCCCGCGGCGATGGAGGACCGTTACTTCATCGAGTGGGACAAGGACGATATCGACAGTTTGCGCATGATGAAAGTGGATGTGCTGGGGCTCGGCATGCTTTCCTGCGTCCGCAAGGCGTTCGAGCTGATCGCCGTGCACGAGCGCAAAACCTATACGCTCGCCACCGTCCCGCGCGAAGACCCCGCCGTCTACGACATGCTGTGCAAGGCCGATGCGATCGGCGTTTTCCAGGTGGAAAGCCGCGCGCAGATGAACATGTTGCCGCGGCTCGCGCCCCGCGAATTCTACGATCTCGTGATCGAAGTGGCGATCGTGCGGCCAGGGCCCATCCAGGGCGACATGGTGCATCCGTACCTGCGGCGGCGGAGCGGCAAGGAAGCGATCGACTATCCCTCGCCATCGCCCGAACACGGGCCTGCCGACGAGCTTCAGACCGTGCTCGGCAAAACTTTGGGCGTGCCGCTGTTCCAGGAACAGGCGATGAAGCTCGCCATCGTGGCGGCGGGGTTTTCGCCGGGCGAGGCCAACGGGCTCCGGCGCGCGATGGCGACGTTCCGCAATGTCGGCACCATCGATCAGTTCCGGCAGAAGATGATTTCGGGAATGGTTACGCGCGGCTACGTCCGCGATTTCGCCGAACGCTGCTTCAAACAGATCGAAGGATTCGGCAGCTACGGCTTTCCCGAAAGCCACGCCGCGAGCTTCGCCCATCTCGTCTACATTTCGGCGTGGATCAAGAAACATCATCCCGCCGCGTTCGCCTGCGCGCTGCTGAACTCACAACCGATGGGATTCTATGCGCCCGCCGAGATCGTGCGCGATGCGCGCGATCACGGCGTCGAACTGCGCCATGTCGACGTCAATTTCAGCGCATGGGACAACACGCTCGAGCATCGCCCGGACGGCGCGCTCGCGCTCAGACTCGGCTTTCGCCAGATAGGCGGCTTTCGCGAGGATTGGGCCACGACACTGATCAAAGCGCGGAGCAACGGCTATCGCGATGTGGACAGTCTCGCCAGGCGCGCGCGACTGCCGAAGCAGGCGCTCGTCATTCTTGCGGAAGCCGACAGTTTCCAGTCGCTTGGCGAAGACCGCCGCGAGAGTCTCTGGGCGGTGCGGCGCCTGCCCGATGACAAGGCGCTGCCGCTGTTTGCCGCGCAATTCGTGGAAGAACAGCCGGCCGAAGAGATTTCAGCCTTGCCGTCGATGCCGCTCGGCGAACACGTGCTCGCCGATTACCGCATGCTGCGCCTGTCGTTGCGCGCGCATCTGATGGAATTTCTGCGCGAGATGTTTCGCGGGGAAGGCGTGATGAGTTGCGCGGAGATTGCGAAAGCGCCGGATGGCGCGCGCGCGACTTGCGCGGGCATCGTGCTGGTGCGCCAGATGCCTGGCGATGCCGGCGTCGTCTTCGTCACGCTGAGCGATGAAACAGGTGTCGCCAATGTTGTGGTATGGCCGAAGCTCTTCGAGACGTTCCGTCGCGCGGTGATGGGCGCGCGGCTCCTTCGCGTCGAAGGCAAAATCCAGCGAAGCCCCGAAAACGTGGTGCATCTCGTCGCCGAACGCATTGTCGACCGCACGCACGAACTCGAGCGCATTTCAGACGAACGCAGCGATCCGCCGCCGTTCCCCTCCGACCAGGGCCTGCACCGTCACCCCCGCAACGTCCGCATCGTCCCCCTGTCGCGCGATTTCCATTGACAGCGCGATTTGCTTCATTTTATCTTACCTATGTCTTACTATTTTGGAAGGTCATGGCTGCGACAGAAAAACTTACGACCATCGTGTCCACAAAGGGCCAAGTCATTCTTCCCAAAGCGATCCGGCAACAGCGCCACTGGGACGCTGGCACAAAGCTCTCCGTGGAGGACACGCCGGACGGCGTGCTCCTGAAAGCCGCACCGCTCTTTGCGCCCACGCGCCCGAAGGATGTTTTTGGCTCGCTTGCCTGCGCCGGGCGCCCGAAGACGCTCAAGAAAATGGAGGCGGGCATCGCCGCCGAAGCGAGGCGGCGCCATGCTCGCCATCGATACTGACCTGATCGTCCGCTACCTGACTGGCGATCACCCGGCGCAGTCTGCGAAAGCCAGAGCGCTCATCGACGGCCATGACGTGTTCGTCTGTACGACCGTCCTCCTCGAAACCGAATGGGTCTTGCGTAGCATCTATGACTTCGAGCCGGCGCCCCTCGCAGCAGCGCTCATCGCCTTTGCAGGGCTTCCGAGCGTCACCATGCAGGATCCGGGTTTGGTCGCGACGGCGCTGGATTGGATGGCGAAGGGCGTGGACCTCGCCGATGGACTGCATTTGCTGCAATCAAAAGACTGCGAAGCCTTCATCACCTTCGACGCCCGGTTTGCGAACGCAGCCAATCGGCTTGGCGCAATCAGCGTGCGCACGCCGTAGGCCGCCCAAACCGAAAGCACGTCATGAAGGTGGAATCGAAGCTCACAAGGAATGGCCGAATGACGATACCGAAAGCCATACGCGATCATTTCAAGCTGAAGCCTGGTGACGGGATTATCTTTTTCATTCGCCCGGATGGTGGTGCAGCCTTTCGGGCTCGCCGGGAGACATTTACTCCGCCCGGATTCCGAGAACCGCCAACAGCGGGCGTTCGAGCCAGGTGACGGGGATCTGCACGAGGTAGTGGAACAGATTGAAGCCCAGGAGCGGCAACAGGATGAATACGGCAATCAGCAGCAACATGCCGAAGCGGTTGAGTTGCGCCAGAGCAAGTGCGAAGGGCTGCGGCAGGATGCCGACCGCGACCCGTCCGCCATCGAGCGGCGGAATCGGGATCAGGTTGAAGATCGCGAGAACGAGGTTGATCTCGACGGACGTCCAAAGAACATCGAAAGCGATTCGGTTCGCGACGCCTGTTTGCAGGATCACGAAAAGCAGGAGCGCAGAGACAATCGCCAGCAAGAAGTTCATGCCAGGGCCTGCCGCGGCCACCCAGATCATGTCGCGTTTGGGATTTCGCAGACCCGCAAAATTCACCGGCACCGGCTTCGCATAGCCGAACACGAATCCGGCGTGCGAGAGCAACAGGAGGCCGGGCAGCAGAATCGTGCCGAACAGATCGATGTGGCGCAGCGGATTGAGCGAGATGCGGCCCGCCCGTGCCGCCGTGTCGTCGCCGAAATGGCGCGCCGCATAGCCGTGTGCTGCCTCGTGCAGCGTGATCGCGACAATGATCGGGACCGCCACGACTGCGATCTCCGTCAGCATTCGTATCGGATCGGCCACGCGCTCCCCAGCCGCCGTGCGCTGCTATTGTTTCGCAGGCTCGAATTCGAGCGCGGTGCCGTTCATGCAATAGCGCAGACCGGTCGGCTTCGGGCCGTCCTCGAAAAGATGCCCAAGATGGCCGCCGCAGCGCGCGCAATGCACTTCCGTGCGCTCCATCAGATGGCTGGTGTCGTGCGAGGTGCCGACCGCGCCGGCGCGTGGCGCGGTGAAGCTCGGCCATCCGCTGCCGCTTTCGTATTTGGCGGCGGAATCGAACAGTTCCGCGCCGCAGCCCGCACAGCGGAACACGCCCGCACGCTTCTCGCGGTTAAGCGGACTCGACCCGGCCTGCTCGGTCCCGTGCCGCCGCAGAACGTGATACTGATCGTCCGAAAGAGAGGCGCGCCATTGGGTGTCGCTCTTCCCCACCGAAAATTCCTTCTGTTGCATCGTCGTCGCCTTCTGTTCCCGCGAGGAAACGCTCATGGAGGCGTGCTGTTGCCGTCGCGGATCGCGCTTCTCAGCGTCTCTGTCAGCCGGCCGTTGTTGCCGAATTCGGCGGTGCCACCATAACCGATGTCGTCGACGCGCCAGCCGGCGTTCGTGCGCGCGAGAGAGAGCGAGTCCGTCCAGTTTACCGGCTTCGCGTCCTCGGTCGCATTGCCGCGGTAGCCGAACGCGACCGGACAGCGGGCCTCGTTGCCGGAAATGCGGCACGTGCCGACATGCCAGGCCGTGGCGCCTTCAAAGTTCGAGGTGAACAGATCTCCTTCGATCAGCGGCGGCGCCTGGTGTTTGGTCGAATCGGCAAAGTGCTTCTCGGCGGCCGCCGCATCGCGAAGAAGGGTGTCGAGCGCCGGCGAGATGACCGGCTCGAGCTTCGCCCGTTCGGCCGTGTCGGGGATCCCGTCTGAAGGATGGAAAGTTCCATAGACCGCGTAAAAGCCATTTGCCACGGCAGCGGCCTGCCGGATGTCTGAAGGCGCAGACACCGAAGTTCCGGCAAGCAGCGCGATGAGCAAGCTTCTCAACCGCGGGCCTTGAGAAGATCGCGGATTTCCCGCAGCAGAACCACATCCTCAGGGGTCACCGGCGGCGGCGTTTCCTCTTTCGGCGCCGTGACTTTGTTGATCTGGCGCACGATCAGGAACAGCACGAACGCAATGATAATGAAATTTATGATGGTGTTGAAGAAAACACCATAATTCACGGTCACCGCTCCTGCGTCCTGCGCAGCCTTGAGGGAGGCAAGCCCCGCCTTTCCTTTCAACACGAAGAAGAAGTTGGAAAAGTCGATGCCACCCAGGACGAGCCCGATCGGCGGGGTGATGACGTCCTTGACAAGGGAATTGACGATCGCCGTGAACGCCGCGCCGACCACGACACCGACCGCGAGGTCGATCACGCTGCCGCGCATGGCGAATTTGCGGAATTCGTCGGCGATTTTCATGGTGCGCCCTTCAACAATTGAGAATTTTAGGAGCCGATGCCATACCCCGCAAGCGGATCGCGCCGGCTTGCCAGCAGGTCTTTTTTCCGTATAAGACCCGCGTTCTTCGGGCCGCCCGGCGCACAGGGCATGCCGTGGCGGCCCCGAACGCGACCGTCGGCCCGTTGCCGGCCCATCCCACAGGGAGACCGCAAAATGCCCAAGCTGAAGACGAAGTCGGGCGCCAAAAAGCGCTTCAAATTTACCGCGGGCGGCAAGCTCAAGCACGGCCAGGCCGGCAAGCGGCATGGCATGGTTAAGCGCTCCAACGAGCAGATTCGCGAACTCCGGGGTACGACGGTGATGTCGGCCTCCGAGACCCAGCGCGTGCGCCGCTGGATGCCCTACTCGGCCTGAAGGAGGAACGCCCATGTCCCGCTCCCCCCGCGCCGTCCCGTCACATCTGCGGCGCAAACGTGTCCTGAAGCAGGCCAAGGGCTTCCGCGGCCGCCGCAAGAACAACATCACCACGGCCAATGCCGCCGTCGATCGCTCGCTGCAGCACGCCTATATTGGCCGCAAGCTGAAGAAGCGGAATTTCCGCGCCCTCTGGATCCAGCGGATCAACGCGGCCTGCCGGCTCAACGGTCTCACCTACAGCCGCTTTATCAGCGGGCTCACGCGTGCGGGGATCGAGCTGGACCGCAAAGTGCTGGCCGATCTCGCGGTGCGCGAGCCCGACGCGTTCAAGGCGCTGGCGGAGCAGGCGCGGGCGTAACCCCCTCACCCGCGTCTGAGCGGTGGATAGGTTCCACTTGTTTCCCCTCTCCCACAAGGGGAGAGGGCGCATCTCGCGTGACCGGCAATGTTGATGCAACGCGCAGGATTTCCCTCTCCCCTTGTGGGAGAGGGATGCTGGAGAAAACGGTAGGGCCGCTCAGGCGCGGGTGAGGGGGAACCGCGGTGTCCTCCGCTTCTCGCGATCGCCGATTATGAACGACATCGAATCTCTCGGACAAAGAATCCTCGCCGATATCGCGGGCGCTGCTGACGAATCCGCCCTCGAAGCCGTGCGCGTTGCAGCGCTCGGCAAGAAAGGTGCGGTCAGCGAGCTCTTGAAATCCCTCGGTGGCATGAGCCCGGATGAGCGGCGCGAGAAGGGCCCGCTGTTCAACGGATTGCGCGATCGCGTTTCCGCGGCGATTGCGGAACGGAAAACGAAGCTTGCGCGCGAACAGCTCGATGCGCGGCTCGCTTTCGAGCGGATCGACGTGACGCTGCCCGCGCGCCCCGAACCGCGCGGCACGATCCATCCTGTTTCCCAGGTCCAGGACGAAATCACCGCGATCTTTGCCGATCTCGGCTTTGCGGTCGCGGAAGGTCCCGACGTCGAGTACGACGAGTACAATTTCACCAAACTCAACATTCCCGCGGACCATCCGGCGCGCCAGATGCACGACACGTTCTACGTCGCGCGCCAGGCGGACGGCTCGCGCCATGTGCTGCGCACGCATACAAGCCCGGTGCAGGCGCGGGTCATGCTCTCGCAAAAGCCCCCGATCCGCATGATTGTTCCGGGCCGCGCCTATCGCCGCGATTCCGACGCGACGCACACGCCCATGTTTCATCAGCTTGAGGCTCTCGTCATCGACGAGGAGACGCATCTCGGGCATCTGCGCTGGGTGGTTGAGCAGTTCTGCAGCGCGTTTTTTGAAGTCGACGACATCGAGCTGCGCGCCCGGCCGTCCTTCTTTCCATTCACCGAGCCGAGCGTCGAATGGGATATGCGCTGCGACCGCTCGGGCGGACAGATCAAGTTCGGCACCGGAAATGACTGGCTGGAGCTCGGCGGCTCGGGAATGGTGCATCCGAGCGTGCTCGAGATGTGCGGCATCGATCCAGCGCGTTACCAGGGTTTCGCCTTCGGCTTCGGCCTCGACCGAATGGCGATGCTGAAATATGGCGCGCCGGACCTGCGCGCGTTCTTCGACTCCGACCTGCGCTGGCTGCGCCACTACGGTTTCGCCGCCCTCGATCTGCCGACGCTGGATGGAGGGCTGAGCAGATGAGCCGATATCCAATCACCCTCCCCTTGAGGGAGGGTCGAAATTTGCGAGCGCCCTTCGCGCGAACCAAATTTCGGGGAGGGGGAATGCGTCAACCATCACCCCTCCCCGAAATTCGTCCTCTCGCTATGCTCGAAGACGAATTTCGACCCTCCCTCAAGGAGACTAGGGCATCTACACATTTTTGAAGCTCCAACCGGCGAAGAATTTGTGGAAATAATCGAGGCCGTTGTGAATCGTGATTGGGCCT
>DASXYZ010000029.1:0-1828 GCA_036502185.1 Rhizomicrobium sp. | reverse complement strand
AGAGGCCCCCTCACCCCAGCCCTCTCCCCCACATTCGTGGGGAAGAGGGAGACTAAGCCGGCATGTTCTCCAAACTTCTGATCGCCAATCGCGGCGAGATCGCCATCCGGGTGATGCGTACTGCGCACCGGTTAGGGATTGCGACGGTCGCGGTCTATTCGGATGCGGATGCGAACGCCGCGCATGTGGCGATAGCCGACGAGGCAATCCGCATTGGTCCGGCACCGGCGCGCGAAAGCTATCTCGATATTGCGGCGGTGATTTCCGCGGCAAAAGCGAGCGGCGCCGAGGCGATACATCCCGGCTATGGCTTTCTCTCGGAGAACGCGGAGTTTGCCGAAGCGTGCAGGGCCGCCGGCATCGTGTTCGTCGGGCCGCCGGGGAATGCCATCCGCGCTATGGGGCTCAAGGACCGTGCCAAGGCGATCATGGCGGAAGCAGGTGTGGCGGTGGTGCCGGGTTATCTCGGTGAGGATCAATCGCCTGACCGGCTCGCCAGCGAGGCGGCGTGTGTTGGTTTCCCCGTGCTCATCAAGGCGGTGGCGGGCGGCGGCGGCAAGGGCATGCGGCGCGTCGACAGCGCGGAGGAGTTCGATGCGGCGCTGGAAGGCGCGCAGCGCGAGGCAAGTTCCGCGTTCGGCGACAGCCGGGTGCTCGTCGAGAAATATGTTTCGCGCCCACGCCACATCGAAGTGCAGGTTTTCGCCGATGCGCACGGCAATGCTGTGTATCTCTTCGAGCGCGATTGTTCGCTGCAACGCCGCCATCAGAAAGTGATCGAGGAAGCGACCGCGCCCGGCATGAGCGAAGACATGCGCAGCCAGATGGGCGAAGCGGCGGTCAAGGCCGCGAAAGCCGTCGGCTATGTCGGTGCGGGAACGGTCGAATTCATCGCCGACGCGTCGGAGGGCCTCAAAACCGACCGTTTCTGGTTCATGGAGATGAATACGCGGTTGCAGGTCGAGCATCCCGTCACCGAGATGATTACTGGTCTCGATCTTGTCGAATGGCAGCTGCGTGTCGCGACAGGCGAGAATCTGCCGCTTGCGCAGCGCGAATTGCGGCCGCATGGCCACGCGATGGAGGCACGGCTTTATGCCGAAGATCCGCGCAAAGGATTTCTGCCCTCGATCGGGAAGCTCGAGCGTTTGCGCCTCGCGGCCGACGTCCGCGTCGATACCGGTGTGCGCGAAGGCGACACCGTGACGATGTTCTACGATCCGATGATCGCGAAAGTGATTGCCTGGGATGAAACGCGCGAAGGCGCGGCGCACCGGCTGGCCAATGCGCTGGCGGCGAGCGAAATCGCGGGCGTGCAGACCAATGCAGGCTTTCTCGTGCGTGCGCTCCGACATCCCGAGTTTCTTGCAGGCGACATCGACACGGGATTCATTCCGCGCCACATGGAAGAATTGACGACCTTAGATCCCCCGCCGGAGATTTATGCGCGCGCGGCTTCGTTTGTGATTGCAGAGCGCGGCCGCGGCAATGGCAACGATCCCTGGGATGCGCAGGATGGTTTCCGTTTGTTCGGCGAGGCGCGGGAAACATTGGAATTCGGCGGCGACTCAAATCACGCGAATATTCTTGCGATACATCATCGCGGCGGTGGTGTAACGCTCAGCATGGATGGCGCGGAAATCAGCCCTCATGCGCATGCTACGGCTATTCGGCTTGCTTCGGGCGCCATCGCGGTGATGGAGCAGGGCGAAACCTGGACGCTGCAGCCGCACGATCCGTTCGCGGACGTCGACTCGACGGGCACTGCATCGGACCGCATCGTTGCGCCAATGCCGGGCAAAGTGATCCGTGTACTGACGGAACCGAA
>DASXYZ010000028.1:0-37220 GCA_036502185.1 Rhizomicrobium sp. | reverse complement strand
GACCAAAAACCTATCGGAAATTCACGATGGCCAACGCCGCGGGCTGTGGATAAGTAGCCCGCCTCCGCCTGGCTCCCTTTCGGCCGCTGCGGCGGGCTACTTACCCACAGCTCCTACACCACTCGTCGGGACACGACCTTTTACTCCGTTACCGACGCAGCTTCGCCCAAAGGAAAGTTCCCGCGAACTGCGCGCACACCTATTGGTCGGCCATCTGCTCCAGCGTTGCTGAGTGGGTACTAAGGGATGGTCCGTAGCTGGAGATCGCAGGGGACCTTCATGTTAAACGCAATCATCTCCCTGTGGATGAATTTACCGGTTCCGCCCATGTCTTAGTCTTACTGAGTCAGAAAGGTGAGTCAGAAAGCCGCAGACCGGTGCGTTTGAGACTCAGATAAGTGGAGAAGATTCATTTTTGGCAGGAGAGCCTGGATGAGTCGAGAGGATCTGGACGGAAGCAGCGAGCGGTTTTCGAGATATGTGGACGGCCTGGCGAGCGTGATCGGTCACGCGGATCGGGTCAATCCGCTGCGGGATTACTGCACTGGTCTGATGATGCCTTGCGAGCGCAAGAGCGTTGAGCCGATGGCAGCGGTGACCGCGCCCGCCCGGACGGCGGCCGAGCATCAATCGCTGCTGCATTTTGTCGGCCAGGCTTCGTGGTCGGACGAGAAGGTGCTGGCGAAGGTGTGCGAGAGCGTGCTGCCGGCGATCGAACGCCATGGTGCGATCGAGGCTTGGATCATCGACGACACCGGCTTTCCGAAGAAGGGAAAGCATTCCGTCGGCGTGGCGCGGCAATATTGCGGACAGCTGGGCAAGCAGGACAACTGCCAGGCGGCGGTCTCGCTGTCGATTGCCAATCGCCATGCGAGCTTGCCGGTTGGTTATCGGCTCTACCTGCCGCAGGACTGGGCCGGCGATGCTGCACGCAGACGCAAGGCCGGCGTACCGGCGGATATCGTCTTCAAGACCAAGCCGGAGATTGCCATCGATCAGATCCACCGGGCGGTGGAGAACGGATTGCCGCCCGGTGTTGTGCTGGCGGATGCGGGTTACGGCAACAACAGCCTGTGGCGCAGCGAGATCAGCGCGCTGAACCTGCCGTATGCCGTCGGCGTTCGTGGCGACACGACGGTGTGGCCGCCGGGCGCCAAGCTGGTGGCGCGCAAGAAAACGCGCAGAAGCAGAGCGACGAAGGTGCGCCGTGGCAAAATCAATCCAGTCTCCGTCAAGGAGCTCGCATTGGCGTTGCCCACCCGTGCCTGGCGTACCATCGGCTGGCGCGAAGGCTCGAACGAGCGGCTCTCCTCGCGCTTTGCTCGTGTCCGGGTGCAGGCGGCAAACGACGACTTGCTGCGCGATGAAGAATGGCTGCTGATCGAATGGCCGAAGGGCGAGGAGCAGCCGGCCAAATATTGGCTTTCCACATTGGCTGCCGACATCACCTTCGAGCGCATGGTCGACCTGGCCCAGATGCGCTGGCGCATCGAGCGTGATTACCAGGAATTAAAACAGGAACTCGGCCTCGGCCACTTCGAGGGCCGTGGTTGGCGAGGCTTCCATCATCACGCAACACTCTGCATTGCAGCTTATGGATTCCTGGTCTCCGAAAGGGAGACGATTCCCCCCTCAGGACCTCGTTCCACCGCGTGGCGCCCGAAACTTGCCGTTTCCAACGATTATCGGCCCCGCGGCGCCGCCCCCACGAACGCAACGTCACATTCCGAACTCGATCGCCACGATGCGGTTGCGGCTGATCGCGGCGCTCGCAAAGCGGTTGCCACGATGTCCATGCTGCGCGCGACTGAATCGGCAAGGACGCTATGCGTTATGACGCAGTAAGATTAGTCGAGATCCTAAAACAGACGATTTGGGCGGGAATTACGCGTCGGTGCTCGGCCTCATAGAGTATATTGTTCGGCACCCCAGGTGCCCTCCTGCCTTCCTGTCCCGATGATTTCCGATCTTGATGCCGCCTCCGCTCAAAAGCTATCCTGGTACCCGGAATCAGAGTTGAGTGATACGAGCCGCCGCTCCCATGATTCGACAAGCTCGCCATCAGGGCAAGAAAACGGCCTCATCCTGAGCCCGTCGAAGGATGCGACCCGAGTCACCGAACGCTGATACTGGGTACTAGCGCGCATGAAAGCGTTCAGTGCGATGCTCGAGGGTGCCGAGATATCGCTGCGCAGATGTTGTCCGCAGTTGCGTCCCTATGTCGGCTGCTTCTGGACGATCGAAGCGCGGCGCGGCGGACGGGTGCGATCCGTACCGGACGGCTGCACGTCCATTGATTTCACGTTTCGGGCGAGCCAGTTGCCGATCGCCAATTTCACGGGCCCGTCGACCGCACCGCGCGAGCGTCTATTCGAGGATGAGCGGATTGTCGGCGTGCGCCTCAATCCGGGTGTGGCGCACCTTCTGCTCAGGCGTCCGATTCATGAGCTCCTGGACCGCCGCGTGGCTATCGCCTCCGTCGTCGCCGACGCACCGCTCGCGGACGCCGTGTTATCGCCCGATGATCACATCGACCGCATGGAACTTTGGCTTATCGGGCACCTGTCGGGAGCGAACATCGAGCCGACAGTTGCGCGATGTATCGCGCGCATAGCCGGGCGCGGCGGGGATATTCGGGTCGAACCGCTGGCGCGGGAATTGGGTGTGAGTGCCCGGCACCTGAACCGTCTGTTCCGGAAGTGGACCGGCTATTCGGTCAAATCGCTTGCAAGAGTTGCTCGATTTCAGAATGTGCTGGACGGATTCGACAACGCCGACGCTCCAGGGGCGGCAGCAGTGGCCGCGGAAAATGGATTTTTCGATCAGGCCCATCTCAGCCGCGATGTGACGCATTTTGCGCGCGACACACCCACACGACTGATTTCGGGTCGTGTGGCCGATTTTTCCAAGACGCGTTGCGATGACCTATCCTAGCAGTGTCGCCATGAGCAAAGGCTCGGCCATTGTGACAGGTTCGGGGGGCAGAGGCTCCGGCCGCGCCATCGCGCTCAAATTGGCGCGGGAGGGTTATTCGGTTGCGGTGTCCGACATCGTCGACGAGGGTGGACAGGAAACGGTCCGCCTGATCGTCGAGGCAGGCGGCCGCGCCGCCTATTGCCACGCAAACGTCGCCCGCGAAGAGGACATCCGGAAACTTGTCGCTTTCACCGAACGGGAGCTCGGTCCTCTCGCCATCCTCGTGAACAATGCTTCCGATCCTGCCTTCGAGCCCAACACGCCATGGCGCGAGCACGTCGAGATCGATCTTCTGGGCAGCATGACTGCGACACGCTGCGCGATCGAGGCGATGCGGCGCTCAGGCGGCGGCGCCATCGTCAACATCGCATCGACGTCGGCACTTTGGCACGGGCGTCACAATTCGGGCGTGCCTGGTTACGACGTGGCAAAAGCGGGACTGATCCGGCTGACGACGGCGCTTGCCTTTCTTGGCGAGAAGGAAGGCATTCGCGTCAATTGCCTGGCGCCCGGCTGGATCGCCACGCACGGCCCGCTGGAATACTGGCAGTCACTGACACAAGAGGAACGGCTCGCGCGCGGCGTACCGTCAAGGCTGCTGGCGGCCACAGATATCGCCGAAGGCGTATTCCGGCTCGCAACCGATGAGACGCTTGCAGGACGTGTGATATTCTGGTGGTCGGAAGACGTGCCGCGGCTGATCGCGGATGGCGACCCCGGCTATAGTGAGTCGGACGAATATCCACTGTTGTGAACCGGCGACCGGAACACGTGCGTACGTGTCATGCACTTTTCCGTAAGCTTTGTTTTTCGCGCCGGCTCCCTGCGCCCTAGGCTCGGCGGGCGTGTGCGCGACGTTGCACAGGAGTGCTACACGCGTTTGGTGGCCAGAATGCTCCTTGCTGAGGTGGCTCGCGGGCTGGCTCTGGCGTTCCAGATCAATTTTATTCAAGCATGGGAAAGCGCTCGAAGCATTTCGGCGATCACGAACTGCGCGAGGAGGCATCGCACCCGTGAGCAGCCTGACCCGAAGATCCGTCGTGATCAATGCGGGATTAACGGCTGCGGCGACGGTCGGCTTGCCGCGGCCAGCAATTTCGGAAAGCCCTTCGACGCCCGACCTCCACCGCCTTATCGACGCGGAGCGTCGGACCATTCTCGGGAGCATGTCGCGCGACGACATCCCGGGCGTCGCCGTCTGTCTGGTCCACGACGGAAAGCCGGTCTGGATAGAAGGCTTCGGCGTGACGGACCGGCGCTCGAAGCGTCCGGTGTCCACCGACACTATTTTCAGCATCCAGTCGACATCGAAGAACGTCGCCGCCACGGCCATCATGATTGCCGTACAGCACAGCCTGCTCGATCTCGATGTTCCGATCACGACCTATCTGCCGGATTTCACGGTTCACAGCCGGTTCGAATCCGCGCCACAGAAAAAGATCACGCTGCGCCTGCTCCTGAGCCACCGCGCGGGCTTCACCCACGAAGCGCCGGTCGGCAACAACTACGATCCGGAATTTCCCGATTTCGCAGCGCATGTTCGCAGCATCTCCCAAACCTGGCTGCGCTATCCGGTCGGCGAGAGATACCGCTATTCCAATCTCGGCTTCGATCTCGCGGGCTACATTTTACAGGTACGGAGCGGGATGCCTTTCGCGAAGTGGGTCAAGGCGACAGTTTTCGATCCGCTCGGAATGACCGACAGCACAGTTGCGACGGAGGTCTATGCGACGCGGAAGAATCGCGCGCTGGGTCACGAGAAAGGCTACGCGACCGTGCCGCTTCGCATCCCTCTCATTCCTTCCGGTGGCGTCTATACCAGCGCGCGCGACATGGCGGCGTACATCCTGTTCCATCTGAACCGGGGCAGCGTGAAAGGCCGCGCTCTGCTCCGCGAAGACCTGTGGAACGAGATGCACGGCTTCTGCTTGGGCGCCGATTACGGGCTGGGCGTTGTCCGCGGCGAGGAGCGCTATGGCGACACGACCTTTCGCCTCTTCAACCATTTTGGCGGAGGGTTCGGATTCGGTTCGGTGTTTTATTACTGCCCCAAAGCCGGGCTGGGCTGGCTTGCACTTTTCAACCGCCCGGCCGATGCGGCCTACCAGTTCGGCACGAAACTCGTCGAAGGCGCTCTCGCGGCGCGCTACGGCGCGCACAAGCCGCGGCTGCCCGTCTCCGACATGGCGCCGATCGCGCTTTCGGATGCACAGCTTCAATCCTTCGCCGGCCGCTACCTCGGCCGCGGCTTCACCGCTGAAATCAGTGTGGAGAAAGGCGCGCTGAAAATTCGCGCGGATTCAAAAACCGCTCCTGAACTGCTCTTGCAATTCACGGCGCCAGACGAAGCCTTCGTCCCCGATGCCGACGGCGACGCGGTGACGTACCGCTGGTATGCCGCACGCAAGGATGAGCCAGCGCATTTCGAATGCTGGATCGTCGAAGAGGGTCTCGACTACAACGAGGGGCCGCACGACCCTTTGGGGCCGGACCGGCCCGGCTGGAGCGCTTATGTTGGACAATATCGAATTTATCAGTGGGGCAAGCCGGCCGACCGCGTGACAATCCACAGGAAGAACGGTTGGCTCTGGCTCAACAACATTCGCCTGATCGCCGAGTTCGAGCCGGGTCTCTTCTTCACGTCCGACGGCGAGGCCGTGGATTTCCGCGACCGGATGTCAACCTGGCGTAACATCCGCCTGAGGCGCATGGGGTAATGCAGGCGATCAACCACAGGAACACCGCGCCCGCTTCAGAAACTGCGCGTCACGCGCAGGCCGATGCGATGGCGTTCGGAGTCTGTCGCAAAGCCGTTCTGCACTTCGCCCGGCGCGCCGCCGCTCGCCCAAGGCAGCTGCGCCTGAAAACCCAGGCTGACGGTTAGCGGGTGGGCGACATATTGAATCGTCGGACCCAGGTAATAGCTGCTCGAACCCGGCGTTCCTTTTCCGTCGAGCAGCAGTCCCTCGACGTTGCGGTCGTTGTCGAATTCGAGGCAGGCCGACCATTCCCAGGTGATGCTGAAAGCGAGCCCCGCCGCCCATTCGAGCGTGCTGTCGCCGTTCCATGCCGATCGCGCCAGACCGGCGCCGCGCTCCCAATCGCCGATCCAGCCGCCGTTGAGGACAACGCGCAGACGATCGTTGAGGAAATTCTTCTGCAGGAGCAGCTTCCCCTCGATTTCCTGCAAATCCGGTCCCGCCGATCCCGAGACGAAAACGCCCAGCCCCAGCGGATCGAAATCGACATTCCACGGCCGGTAGAGGGCTTCTCCTCCGGCGCCCGTGAAATGGAAAACCGAAGCGCCGGAACCGGAGCGCTCCCAGCCGTAATCGATCGCGCCCGCGACCTGGAGATCGTCATAAAGGCCATATTCGAGTTCGCTCTCCAGCTGCACACCGTCCGCTGCGGCGGGATCCCGCGTCCACTCGAAATCCTGTTCGAATTCGTGGGCGAACTGCGGTTCGATGTCTGTGGTATCGAGCGTGAGGAACGGCTGATCGTCCGCCAGAGCCGCGCCGCAGGCGCAAAGGCTGAGCACCGCGACAAGGAAAATCTGCAGCGGCACGCGCACCCCCATGCTGTTGCGACTTAGTCGCACTCGCATTGCACAGGTATGCGACGGCTGTCAACGGAATCCCAGCATGGGCTGCCCGGGTGGCGCGAAACGCGAAAAGAGACGCCCCGGTTGCGCGCATAGGCGCCAAGTTGACCTCATTCTCACCATGGCCGGGCTTGGCCCGGCCATCCAGCCGCCGCGCGTCGGCGCGGCGAATGACTCTGAATCACCGGCCTGACGTGCAGAATTGGGTCATTTCGCTCGCAGACGCTCGCTCGCTGGGTGGCCGGCCCAGAGGCCGGCCATGGTGAGGAGGAGAGTCCCGCGCGGTGCAAGCAGGTTTCGCACAGCTGTTGAACTGGTCGCTAAACCTTCGTTACCTGGAGGTGCGCCGGCGGCCGATCGGCAAGAGCCCCTTCGGGCAAATGTTTTCAGCCCGCGGGAACTCGTGCAACCGATTGGCAGGGACTCCGTTCTCTTGTGCGAGCGGACATTCTGATCCGGTACGCCCCAGCCCCTTCGACACCCCGCATCGGGTGTCCGCTCAATCTTCCCGATCCTCCACGAACGATAACTCCAGGCATGCCGCGCTGCCTGCACGGCCTCGTACCTCGCCTGGTCGCGACGAGATGCTCTTCACCCAGGATCCCGAATCACAGGTTGGTGACAAGCAAAAAGATTCAGCGCGACGGTCGCGGAGGATGCGCCGGGGACGCAGAGCACCCTTCGACAAGCTCAGGGTGAGGAAAACCCCTCATGCTGAGCCTGTCGAGGCATGCGCTCTTTGCGCGCCAGAATTCCTCCGCGGCCTCTGCGCTAAAAATATCCCATCGGGCACATGAGTAACGTTTGAAGAAACGCTGTTACTAGTGCGTGACGATGGCGTCTCCGTCCGCCTCTTCGATGCGCGGGGTCGGGGTCACGAGATCCGGATCCTCCCAGATGATCGGCTCGGGCACGCGAACGAGCGCGTTCTTGAGCACGTCCTCGACAGAGGACACCGGCACGATCTTCAGGCCGGACTTTACGTTGTCGGGAATCTCGGCGAGATCCTTCTCGTTCTCCGCCGGGATGACCACCGTGGCCAGGCCCGAGCGGAGCGCCGCCAGCAGCTTCTCCTTGAGGCCGCCGATCGGCAGCACCCGGCCGCGCAGCGTGATCTCGCCGGTCATCGCCACATCGCGGCGCACGGGAATGCCCGTGAGCACCGAGATGATCGAGATAGCCATCGCCACGCCCGCCGAAGGTCCATCCTTGGGCGTCGCGCCTTCCGGCACGTGCACATGGATATCGCGCTGCTCGAACATGGGCGGCTTGATTCCGAAGGTGGTTGCCTTGGAGCGCACATAGGAGCGCGCCGCGTCGATCGATTCCTTCATCACGTCGCCGAGCTTCCCGGTCGTCTGCATGCGGCCCTTGCCGGGCAGCATCACCGATTCGATCTGCAGCGTCTCGCCGCCGACTTCGGTCCAGGCAAGACCGGTCACCACGCCCACCTGGTCCTCGCCTTCCATCTCGCCATAGCGGAACTTGCGCACACCCGAATAGCCGCCGAGGTTCTCCGGCGTCACCTCGATGGTTTTCGCCTTGCCGGAGACGATTTCCTTCACCGCCTTGCGCGTCAGGTTGGCGATCTCGCGCTCGAGATTGCGAACGCCCGCCTCGCGCGTGTAGTAGCGGATGAGATCGCGCAGGCCTGCCTCGCCGATCGTCCACTCGCCCTCTTTCAGGCCGTGCGCCTCGATCTCCTTGGAAAGGAGATGGCGGACGGCGATCTCGACCTTCTCGTCCTCGGTGTAACCGGGGATGCGGATGATCTCCATGCGGTCCATCAAGGGCTGCGGCATGCGCAGCGTATTGGCCGTGGTGATGAACATCACGTCGGAAAGATCGAAATCCACTTCAAGGTAGTGATCGTTGAAGGTGTGGTTCTGCTCGGGATCGAGCACCTCAAGCAGCGCCGACGAGGGATCGCCGCGCCAGTCCGCGCCGAGCTTGTCGATCTCGTCCAGCAGGAAGAGCGGATTGGCGCTCTTCGCCTTCTTCATCGACTGGATGATCTTGCCCGGCATCGAGCCGATGTAGGTGCGCCGGTGGCCGCGAATTTCCGCTTCGTCGCGCACTCCGCCCAGACTCATGCGGACGAATTCGCGCCCAGTGGCTTTGGCGATCGACTTGCCGAGCGAGGTCTTGCCGACGCCCGGAGGGCCGACGAGGCACAGAATCGGCCCCTTCATCTTGCCTGCGCGCTGCTGCACGGCGAGATATTCGAGGATGCGTTCCTTGACCTTGTCGAGGCCGTAATGGTCCTCGTGCAGAACCTTCTCCGCGAGCGCGATATCCTTCTTGACCTTGGATTTCCTGCCCCAGGGCAGCGAGAGCAGCCAGTCGAGATAGTTGCGCACGACGGTGGCTTCCGCCGACATGGGACTCATCTGGCGCAGCTTCTTGACCTCCGCCTGCGCCTTCTCGCGGGCTTCCTTGGAGAGCTTGGTCTTGCGGATGCGCTCCTCGAGTTCGTTGACCTCGTCGCGACCTTCCTCGCCTTCGCCGAGTTCCTTCTGGATCGCCTTGAGCTGTTCGTTGAGATAATACTCGCGCTGCGTCTTCTCCATCTGCCGCTTCACGCGGGTGCGGATCTTGCGCTCGACCTGAAGCACGCCGATCTCGCTTTCGATCAGCGCCAGCACGCGTTCGAGCCGCTCGACCGTGTTGAGCGTCTCGAGCAGCTGCTGACGATCGGCAATCTTCACCGAGAGATGGGACGCGACCATGTCGCTCAGCTTCGCCGGATCTTCGATCTGGGCGAGCGAGGCCAACGTCTCCGCCGGCACTTTCTTGTTGAGCTTGATGTAGTTCTCGAAATTCGTCTTCACCGTGCGCACAAGCGCCTCGGTCTCTTTCGCATCGCCGCCATTGTCGGCCAGACGCTCGATCTGCGCCTGGAAGAAATCGGTCCGCGGCGCGAAGGAAACCGCGCGGGCGCGCGCCTTTCCCTCGACGAGCACGCGCACGGTCTGGTCGGGAAGCTTGAGGAGCTGCAGCACGGTCGCCATGGTGCCGACGCCATGCAGCGCCTCGGGCGCCGGATCGTCGTCGCCGGCATTTTTCTGCGTGAGAAGCAGAATCTGCTTCTCGTCGCTCATCACTTCCTCGAGCGCGCGCACCGATTTCTCGCGCCCCACGAAGAGCGGCACGATCATGTGCGGGAACACCACGATATCCCGCAGCGGAAGCACCGGCGCCAGCTGGCCGCCGGATTCGGGTGTCGTCTGCTGGGTTTCGGACTCGGACATCAATGTCTCCTTGCCGGACCCGGAACCCGAGTCGGGCGTTCACGCCACTCTACCACACGGCGTAGGGCGGCCAATGTCGGGGAGTTGCCGCCTTGGGCCAGCTCCTTGAGGAATCCAAGGTGGTTTTCCGCAGCCGCGCTTTCAAGATACGCGGGGTGCCCACCAGAAGTTGGGGATAAGCCGACGCCGAACCGCGTCAGGAGGCGTTCGATTCGCGCGCCTGGCCCTTGTCGGAATAGGTGTAAAGCGGTCGCGAGCGGCCGTCCACGACATCGGACGTGATGACCACCTCCTGCACGCCGTTCAAGGTCGGAAGCTCGAACATCGTCTCGAGCAGGATTCCTTCCATGATCGAGCGCAATCCGCGCGCGCCGGTCTTGCGCTGAATCGCGCGGCGCGAGATCGCGTGCAGCGCCTCCTCCTGGAAGCGCAGCTTCACGCCTTCCATCTCGAACATGCGCTGGTACTGCTTGGCGAGCGCGTTCTTCGGCCGCGTCAGAATTTCGATCAGCGCGCTCTCGCTCAGATCGCCGAGCGTTGCGAGGACGGGAAGCCGGCCGATGAATTCGGGGATCAGCCCGAATTTCAGCAAATCCTCGGGTTCCACTTCGCGCAACACTTCGCCGGTGCCGCGCTCGTCGGCGGCGCGGACCACTGCGCCAAATCCCATCGACGTGCCGTGGGTGCGCGAGGAGATGATCTTCTCGAGACCGGCAAAGGCGCCGCCGCAGATGAAGAGGATGTTCGTTGTATCGACCTGCAGAAATTCCTGCTGGGGATGCTTGCGCCCGCCCTGCGGGGGCACGCTCGCGACCGTGCCTTCCATGATCTTCAAGAGCGCCTGCTGCACGCCCTCGCCCGACACGTCGCGAGTGATGGACGGATTGTCCGACTTGCGGCTGATCTTGTCGACTTCGTCGATGTAGACGATGCCGCGCTGCGCGCGCTCGACATTGTAGTCGGCGTTCTGCAGCAGCTTGAGAATGATGTTCTCGACGTCCTCGCCGACATAACCCGCCTCGGTGAGTGTCGTGGCGTCGGCCATGGTGAACGGCACATCGAGAATGCGCGCGAGGGTCTGGGCGAGCAGGGTCTTGCCGCAGCCAGTGGGCCCGATCAGCATGATGTTCGATTTGGCGAGTTCGACGTCGCTGTTCTTGCCGGTCGCATTGATGCGCTTGTAGTGATTGTGGACTGCGACCGAGAGAACCTTCTTCGCATGGTGCTGGCCGACCACGTAGTCGTCGAGCACCTTGAAGATTTCGCCCGGCGAAGGAACGCCGTCGCGCGATTTCAGGAAGGAGGTCTTGTTCTCCTCCCGGATGATCTCCATGCAGAGTTCGACGCACTCGTCGCAGATGAAGACCGTCGGGCCCGCGATGAGCTTGCGCACCTCGTGCTGGCTCTTGCCGCAAAAGGAACAATAGAGGGTGTTCTTGGCTTCGCCGCCGCCCGACTTGCTCATCGGCACTCCTCGGACATTCGCAGGTTCTTCTCCAGGCCGTAATTCAGTGAACCCGGTGTGTTGGGGTCGGTGCAGTCCGATGCAGGAACCGCGCCAGACTCTGTCCACCCCATGCCGCAGTCATTCGACCACGATAGGCGGAACAGGATCAAGGATTGTTTAAATCCCATCATTTACGAAGCCGGCTCCCGTTCCTGCGGTTTCATACCGGCTCGCCGCCCTGGGGGCGGCTGGCCAGCACCTTGTCCACAAGACCGAAAGTTTTCGACTCTTCGGCAGTCATATAGGTATCGCGATCGAGGGCTTTTTCAACCGCCTCGAGGCTCCGGCCGGTGTGCTTCACATAGATATCGTTGAGCCGACCCTTCAGTTTCAGCACTTCCTCGGCATGGCGGGCGATATCGGCGGCCTGGCCGTAGAACGACGCTGACGGCTGGTGGACGAGGATGCGCGAATTGGGAAGGCAGGCGCGGCCGCCCTTCTCGCCGGCGCACAGGAGCAGCGACGCGGTCGAGGCCGCCTGCCCCACGCACAGCGTCTGAATCCCGGGTCGCACATATTGCATGGTGTCGTAGATCGCGAGCCCCGACGTCACCACGCCGCCCGGCGAATTGATGTACATCGCGATCTCTTTTTTCGGATTCTCCGCCTCGAGAAACAGGAGCTGCGCGGTGATGAGGCTTGCACCGTAATCCTCGATCGGACCGGTGACGAAGATAATCCGCTCCTTGAGCAGCCGCGAATAGATATCATAGGCACGCTCGCCGCGGGCGGTCTGCTCGACCACCATCGGAACCAGTGTGTTCATGTAGACGCTCTTGATGTCTTTCATCCGGCTATTCCTTGGGATCGTATCAGCGATACGTGGATGGCAATAAAAACTGCTCTCATGCTGAGCCTGTCGAAGCACGCAGGATGGCCGTCCCGGGCTCCGGTTACACCGATGCCTTGATATGGGACTCGCATCGGCATTGTGCGTCCTTCGACTGGCCCAGGATGAGGGCAACCGAGCCCTGCATGAACAACGTGGAGCGGAGCAGCCCGACCCTATGCAGCCGCAGCGTCTGCCGTCTTGAGCTTCTCGTCCGCCTCGTCGGGATCGAGAAACAGGGTTTCGCGATCGACCTTGCGCTCGGTGATCTGCGCAAGCTCGGCGATGAAATCGACCACCTTCTCCTCGAAGATCGGCGCGCGGATTTCCGCCTGCGCCTGCGGATTCGAACTGTAGAAGTTGAACGCTTCCTGTTCCTGCCCCTGGTGCTGGCGCGCGCGCGCGGCGATGGCGCGTTGCAATTCGTCGTTGGAGACCTGGATGCCGTTCTGTTCGCCGATCCGCGCCAGCACGAGTCCGAGCCGCACGCGGCGCTCGGCAATCTTGTGGTATTCCTCGCGCAGCTCCTCGTCGGTCCTGCCTTCGTCGGCGGCGGTGCGGCCTTCGCGCTTCAGTTCCGCCTCGACCTGCGCCCAGATGAGCTTGAATTCCCGGTCCACCATGGATTCCGGCAGCGGGAAGGAATGACCCTCGTCGAGCGCGTCGAGCAGCCGGCGTTTCAGGTGCATGCGGCTCGCGCGCGCGAAATCACCCTTGAGCTGGTCGCGCACCCGGTCCTTCAGCGAGCCGAGCGACGGAAGCCCGAGCTTGCGCGCAAGCTCGTCATCGATGACGACCGCGTCCGGCGCTTTGACCTCCTTCACGGTTACCGTGAATTCGGCCGGCTGCCCGGCAAGCTTGGCGTCGGGATAGTCGTCGGGGAACGTCACCTTCACGACCCGCTCTTCGCCGGCTTTCGTGCCGACAAGCTGGTCCTCGAAACCGGGAATGAGCTGTCCGGAGCCCAGCACGAGATTGAAATCCTCGGCATGTCCGCCCGCGAATGTCTCTCCATTCACCCGGCCGGTAAAATCAATCGTGACCGCGTCTTTCTCATGGGCGGCCTCACCCTCGGCGCGCAGGCTATAGCCGCGCGACTGTTCGGCAATCCGCTCCAGCGCCGCATCGATTTCGGTGTCGGTGACGTCGGCGACGAGCTTGCGGACCTGGAGCTGGGTGATGTCGGCAAGCTCGAATTCCGGCATCAGGTCCACACGGATCATGAATTCGAGACTGGACTTGCCGCCGACCACATCGTCCATCGGCGTCACGTAATCGACCTGGGGCGGAAAAGCCGGCTTCAGCGAATGATCTGTGACGGCCTTCTGGCTTGTCTCGGAAACCGCCTGCTCGACGATCTCGTTCATCACCCGCCGGCCGAACGTCTTCTTGAGAAAGGACACGGGCGCCTTGCCAGGGCGGAAGCCTTTCATGTGGAGGTTGGGCTTCATCTCCTCGAGGCGGCCGGTCAGGCGCGCGTCGAGATCGTCGACGCCGATCACGATCCGGAATTCGCGGTGCAAGCCTTCGGAAACGGTCTGGGTGACTTCCATCTGAGATATCCCTGCGCTGGCCCGGAGCTGGTGCGGGCGGAGGGACTTGAACCCCCACGACTTTCGTCACGAGAACCTAAATCTCGCGTGTCTGCCGATTCCACCACGCCCGCGTCCGGGCTTTCCGGCGGCACGCCTCGCCCGCCGCCGGAGCGCGCCCCTATATCAGGGGTGTCGCGGGCTTGCTAGGGCCTTGCGGGGAACGCCTTCTCATAAACCGCGACGTCCCAGAAGCGGCCGAATTTGCGGCCGACTTCCCGATACGTGCCGACGCGCACAAAGCCTATCCTTTCGTGAAGCGCAACCGACGCCGCATTGGGCTGCGCAATGCCACCATAGGCGCGATGCACGTCGATCTGCGAAAGCGCCTCAAACAGCGTCGCGTACAGCCGGCGTCCCAGTCCCTGCCCCGTCTCGTCAGGCGCGAGATAGACGCTCGTCTCGACGGAGGTCGCGTACGCCGCTTTCTCCTTGAACGGACCCGAGCACGCCCAGCCGATGGGAACGGTGCCGCGAGCGGCGACGAAGCACCGGCAAAAGCCCTCATCCGCAAAGGTGGCGAACCATGACAGCCGCTGTTCGAGCGTCCGCGGCGCGATATCGAAGGTCACATGCGTGTGCGCGACGTAATGGTTGTAGATGTCGAGCAGCGCGGGAACATCCGCGGCTTCCGCGCGGCGGATCGCGATGTCAGCCATGAAGCTGCTCGTGCAGCGCGGCGAGCACGGCCGGAAGCAGTTCGGGAATATCTTCGGCGATCAGGCCGTAGCCGAAGAGGGTCGCGGCTTCGCCGTGCAGCCACGCGGCGGCGCAGGCGCCGGAAAACGAGTCCATCCCTTGCGCCAGCAGCCCGGCAATAATGCCCGAAAGCACATCGCCCGCACCGGCCGTCGCCAGCGTGGGCGGTGCGTTGGTGCAGATCGCGACACGCCCATCGGCCGCCGCGATTGCGGTATCGGGCCCCTTGAGAAGCACCGTGCAATGCGCCGCTGCCGCCGCTTCGCGTACGGCTTCGATGCGCGTGGGGGCGCGCGCCAGCACGCCCGGAAAAATGCGTTCGAATTCGCCGGCATGCGGCGTCAGCACCGCGGGTTCCCGCAACTGCAGAAACAGCGCGTTCGGATCATGCGAGAAGGATGTCAGTGCGTCCGCATCGAGCACCACCGCCGCGCGGTTCGCGAGGACGGCGGCGGCGAGGTCTTCCGTCACACGGCCAACGCCGCAGCCCGGCCCAACGCACACAGCGTTGAACCGCGAATCCTTGAGCAATCCGGACAGTCCCGCAGAACCTGCAAAAGGCTTGACCATGATCGCCGTGAGCGCCGCCGCATTGACGGACACCGCGTCGGGCGGGCTTGCGACGCTGACGAGTCCCGCACCGGATCGCAAAGCTCCGCGCGCCGCGAGCCGTGCGGCGCCGGTCGCATGAGCGGGTCCGCTGACGACGACGGCGTGACCGCGCGCATATTTGTGACCGAGCGGCTGCGGCCATGGGAAGTTGTGGCCCCATACCGCAGGTGTGTTTGCGAACAGCCGCGGCCGCATCGCATCGAGCGCCGTTTCTGGAATGCCGATGTCGGCGACGACGGTCCATCCACACAATAGTCGCCCTGGAACAAGGACATGAGCCGGTTTTCTACGAAAAAAGGTGAGCGTCAGATCCGCGCGCGCCACTGCGCCTTCGGCCCCGTCCAGCGGGCGCCCCAGATCGCCGGAAAGGCCGCTCGGCACATCGACCGCGACGACGCGCGCTGTCGAATGGGCAAGTGCGAGAACCGTGTCGCGCGCCGCCCCGGCGAGCGGACGGGCGAGCCCGGCCCCGAAGATCGCGTCGACCACGAGTTCGGCACCCTGGAGAACCGCCGGCGCGAGAGCGTCTACGTCCTGCTTCCACTCCACTGCCATCGCGGCCGCATCGCCCTTGAGGCGTTCGCGCGAGCCGAGCAGCGCGACGCGCACGGGCCAGCCGCGCTCCTTGAGGTGGCGTGCGGCCACGAAGCCGTCTCCGCCATTGTTGCCAGGCCCGCAAAGCACGAGACACGATCGCGGCGACCAGCGCCGTGCTATCTCGCCGGCAACCGCGCGCCCCGCATTCTCCATCAGCATCAGTGATGCCACGCCATGTTCTCCGGCGTACCGGTCCGCCGCATAGGATTCGGCGACGGTGAGAATCTCGTCGCTCATGCGGCGCTACCAGGTTCGCGCCGCAACGTTTCTTTCCCCCACATCATTGCCGGTTCGCACCAAAATACCGTTCCAGCCGATTGAGGGCGTCTTCGAGCAGCGCGCGCTTTTTGCAGAAGGCGAAGCGCACCAGATGGTCGGGACCGCCGTTGGAGAAAAACGGGCTCAGCGGGATCAGCGCCACGCCTGCATCGCGCACAAGACGCCGGCAGAATTCCTCGTCCTGCTCATTGCTGAGCGCGCGAATGCCCGCCGTCAGGAAATAGGTTCCTTCACAGGGCAGAATCTCGAAACCCAGCCGGGCAAGCCGGGATGCCAGGAGATCGCGATTGCTCTCCAGCGTCCGCGTCAGCTCGAGTGTGAACGCCATTTCGTTGCCCAGTGCGTAGGCGATTCCCTGCTGGAGCGCGGGCGGCGTTGTGAAGGTGAGAAACTGGTGCGCTTTCGCGATCACGTCGATCAGCGGCGCGGAACCCGTGACCCATCCGATTTTCCAGCCGGTGAGCGAGAACATCTTGCCGGCTGAACCGACCCGCACCGTACGCTCCGCCATACCGGGAAAGCCCATCAACGGCAGATGCGGCCGGCCGTCGAAGACGAGGTGCTCATAGACCTCGTCGCAGATCGCAATCGCATTCGAGCCGGCGAGCACATGCGCAACCGCGGAGAGTTCTTCGCTGTGGAACACGCGGCCGATCGGATTGAGCGGCGTGTTGAGCACCACTGCGCGGGTGTCGGCGGTGATTGCCGCAGCAAGTACTTCCGCTTCGAGGCGGAAGGCGGGCGGCTCAAGCTTGATGCTGCGTACCCGCGCGCCGGCGGCCAGCGCAATCGGGCGATAGGAATCATAGGCGGGTTCGACGAGCAGGACCTCTCCGCCCTGCCCGGCCAGTGCGAGAATGCTTGCGGTCAGCGCTTCCGTCCCGCCCGAAGTGACGAGCACGTTCTGCCCGGGATCGAAATCGAAGCCGTAGAAGTGCTTCGCATGCGCGGCGATCGCCTCGCGCAGCGCCGGGATTCCGCGGGTCGGGGGATACTGATTCGGCCCGTCCCGGAGCGCGGCGGCCGCAGCCTGCCGGATCGCGAGCGGTCCGTCTTCGTCGGGAAACCCCTGCCCCAGATTGATGGCGCGATGCTCGGTCGCCAGCGCCGACATCACCGTAAATATCGTGGTCGGAAGCCCGGCGAACACCGGATTGAAGTGTGCATCGCTCGTCGGCACTGGCAAACCCCGGATTTCTCGCCCGCGCATTGGAGCGCGAACGGCGACGGAATCAACCCGTACGGCTATGGCGGGCGACAGGGGCAGCTTGCGATTTGATCGCCGTTTCGCGCATTGCGCCGCGAAACGCGTGGATAAGTCGCTTCGCAACGCCCGTGCTCTCGCCAATCGCGCGCCAAAACGCGATGATGCACCCGGGAGCGGCCGAATGAAGAAGATCGAAGCCATCATCAAGCCGTTCAAGCTGGACGAGGTGAAAGACGCGCTCCAGGAAATCGGGATTCAGGGAATCACCGTCGTCGAAGCGCGCGGCTTCGGGCGCCAGAAGGGGCACACCGAGCTTTATCGCGGTGCCGAATACGTCGTGGACTTCCTGCCCAAGGTGAAGATCGAAGTTGTCGTGCCCGATCAGCGGCTCGAAGCGGCGCTCGACGCCATCCAGAAGGCCGCGCGCACGGGGCGCATCGGCGATGGCAAGATTTTCGTCTTCGCCGTCGAGCAGGCTATCCGCATTCGCACCGGAGAGACTGACGCGGACGCCGTTTAGTGGGGAATTTGGGCGCGAGGCGAGCGCGCGCACCGCAACAGCGAGGTATTGTCATGGCCAATGCAGAAAAAGTGCTGAAGCTCATCAAGGAGAAGGAGATCCGTTTCGTCGATCTCCGCTTCACCGATCCGCGCGGCAAGTGGCAGCACATCACTTTCGACCTGCCGATGGTCGACGAGGAATTCCTGACCGAAGGGACAATGTTCGACGGCTCCTCGATTGCCGGCTGGAAGGCCATCAACGAATCCGACATGACGCTGCTGCCCGATTGCGACACCGCGATCGTCGATCCCTTTTTCGCACAGCCGACGCTCACGCTGTTCTGCGATGTGATCGAGCCGACCACCGGCCAGCGTTATGGCCGCTGCCCGCGCTCCATTGCCAAGGCGGCGGAGAAGTTCATGGCGTCGTCGGGTGTCGGCGACACTGCCTACTTCGGTCCCGAAGCGGAGTTCTTCATCTTCGATGACGTCCGTTTCGACAGCGCCATGAATCGCGCCTTCTATTACATCGACACGGTCGAGGGCGCCTACAATACCGGCACCGAATACGAATCGGGCAATCTCGGTCACAGGCCCGCGATTAAGGGCGGATATTTCCCGGTGCCGCCCGTCGATTCCGCGCAGGATATGCGCAGCGAAATGCTCGCCGTGATGGGCGATCTCGGCATCGAGCCCGAAAAGCACCATCACGAAGTGGCGGGCGCGCAGCACGAGCTCGGATTCAAGTTCAAGACGCTGACGCGCTGCGCCGATGCGATGCAGATCTACAAATACGTGATTCACCAGGTCGCGGCCGCTTACGGAAAAACGGCAACGTTCATGCCGAAGCCCGTCTATGGCGACAATGGTTCGGGCATGCATGTGCACCAGTCGATCTGGCGCGGCGGCAAGCCGCTCTTCGCGGGATCGGGCTACGCCGACCTCTCCGATACCTGCCTTTATTACATCGGCGGCATCATCCGGCATGCGCGCGCGGTCAACGCCTTCACCAATCCGCTGACCAATTCGTACAAGCGGCTCATTCCCGGCTTCGAGGCGCCGGTTCTGCTAGCGTATTCTTCGCGCAACCGCTCGGCCTCCTGCCGCATCCCGTTTGCCGCGAGTCCGAACGCCAAGCGCGTCGAAGTGCGTTTCCCCGATCCCGGCGCAAATCCCTATCTCGCCTATGCGGCGCTCCTGATGGCCGGACTCGACGGCATCGAAAACAAGATCCATCCCGGCGACCCGATGGACAAGGATCTCTACGCTCTGCCGCCGGCCGAACTGCGCGACGTGCCCACGGTCTGCGGGTCGCTTCGCCAGGCGCTCGAATGTCTCGATACCGACCGGACCTTCCTCAAAAAGGGCGGCGTGTTCTCCGACGAGTTCATCAACAGCTTTATCGAGCTGAAGATGGGAGAAGTGCACACCTTCGAACACACGCCCCATCCGGTCGAATTCAAGATGTATTACAGCGTTTAGGGTAAAGCGATGTCAGCCCCTCCTTCACCACGGCAGGGCTCGATCCGGCCACCGGACGGCCGCGCGTCGCGCTTGAGGATTTGATTCCGTTTCGAATGGCAAAGATATCCGATCTGTTCGAGTCCGCGCCCGGCGCTTCCAGAGATTACACGGCGAAGGACATCGAGGTTCTCGAAGGTCTCGAGCCGGTGCGCCGCCGGCCCGGCATGTATATCGGTGGCACCGACGATCACGCGCTGCATCATCTGGCAGCGGAGATTCTCGACAATGCGATGGACGAAGCGGTGGCGGGTTACGCTACGCGAATCGAAATCGCGCTCACGCCGGGCGACGTGCTGACGGTGCGCGACAACGGCCGCGGCATTCCGGTCGATCCGCACCCAAAATTCAAAAACAAGTCAGCCCTCGAAGTCATCATGACGACTCTGCACGCAGGCGGAAAATTCGGCGGCAAGGTCTATGACACCTCGGGCGGCCTGCACGGTGTCGGCGCCTCGGTTGTAAATGCGCTCTCCGAATGGATGGAGATCGAGGTCTATCGCGAACGTCACGGCTGGAAGATGAGATTTGAGCGCGGCCAGGCGTCGGGCAAACTCAAGGATGCGGGATCCGCCAACCGCCGCGGCACCGTCGTGTCCTTCAAGCCGGATACACAGATTTTCGGCACCTCGGTGCATTTCTCGCCGAAGAGCCTGTACCGAATGGCGCGGTCGAAAGCCTATCTCTATCGCGGCGTTCGCATCTGCTGGAGCTGCGCGCCGGAGCTGATCGCGGACGGGAGCGGAATTGCCGCCGATGACACGCTGGAATTTCCCGGGGGCATCGTTGATTTCCTCAATTCGGAAATCGAAGGCCACCCCGCCGTTACCCCACGCAACTTCTCGGGCCGCACCGAAAACCGCGACGGCAAGGGCGCCGTGGAATGGGCGGTGGCCTGGGTGCCTGAACTCGACCCCTTCGTCCATTACTATTGCAATACGATTCCGACTCTGCAGGGCGGTACGCACGAACAGGGATTTCGCAATGCGCTCACCAAAGCCCTGCGCGCGCATGGCGAGCGCGCGAACAATCGCAAGACCGCGCTGATCGCGCCCGATGACGTGATGGCCGCGGCCTGCGCCGTGCTCTCCATCTTCATTCGCGAACCGGAATTCCAGGGCCAGACAAAGGAGAAATTATCAACGCCGGATGCGCAGCGTCTCGTCGAGACGGTGGTGCGCGATCATTTCGATCATTGGCTTGCCGAAAGCCCGCAGGAGGCGGACCGCCTGCTCGCTTTCGTGGTCGACCAGGCGGAGGACCGGCTGCGCAAGCGGCAGGAACGCGAGGTGTCGCGCAAAGCGGCGACGCGCAAACTGAGACTCCCGGGCAAACTCGCCGACTGCAGCATCGGCAGCGCGAGCGGCACGGAAATCTTTCTTGTCGAGGGCGACTCCGCCGGTGGTTCGGCCAAGCAGGCGCGCGACCGCGCGACACAGGCCGTGCTGCCGCTACGCGGAAAGATCCTCAATGTCGCGAGTGCCGCAACCGGCAAGCTGGAACAGAATCAGGAACTTGCCAATCTCGTGCAGGCGCTGGGCTGCGGCACCGGCGCGCGCTACCGCGAATCCGATCTTCGCTACGAGCGCGTGATCATCATGACCGACGCCGACGTGGACGGCGCACACATCGCATCGCTGCTGTTGACGTTTTTCTATCGCGAGATGCCCGGCCTGATTGCGGGCGGCCATCTCTACCTTGCGATGCCGCCGCTCTACCGGATGACCCAGGGCAACAAGACGGCGTATGCGCGCGACGACGCCGATCGCGAGCGCCTGCACAAGACGATGTTCAAGGCAAACGCGAAAATCGAGATTTCCCGCTTTAAGGGCCTTGGCGAAATGATGCCGGCCCAGCTCAAGGAGACCACCATGCAGCCCGGCCGGCGCACGCTCGAACGCGTCGAGATTGCCGAGGCCGACGCCGCGGAAACTTCATCGCTCGTCGAACGCCTGATGGGCAAGAAGCCCGAACTGCGCTTCCGCTTCATCCAGGAAAACGCGAAGTTCGCCCCAGAGGTGGACGTGTGAGGTGTTCGAACAAATAAAATTTGGATTGTCATGCCCGCGAAAGCGGGCACCCAGATCGTGATATCGAAGGACCGCCGCGGCGATAAAAGAAGTCGGCCCAATACAGACTCGTACTCTTGGTCACATAGTTCTGCGTCCCCGCTCGCGCGAGGGTGTCGGTATTTGTCTTACGGCGAAGCGGGAAGTGGAATATATGTTTGAGGAGCAGAAAGTTGCTCCATTCAAGGTGGTTGGAAATGCGGAAGGACGCTACTCCCTTGGAGCGATATGCGGCCATTGAGCCTGAAGCCGGGCTGGACCTTGGCGAGGATAAATTTCCACCGGCCTCTCGCGAACCCTGTTGACCGGCAAAGGTAAAGTTCGTGCCGGAGACGGCGGCGCGCAGCGCACGGACCCAGGATGACGTGGCGTCGCTCGCAGCAATCGGGATTCTTGCCGCATGTTTCACCATGGTCGCGCATGAAGCGCTGGGCCATGCCGTTGTCTGCGTGGCCGCAGGCGGACACGTCGTCACTCTGAGTTCGGCGTTCTTTCGCTGCAGTGTCGATGAGGCGGTGATCGATGCAGCCGGTCCTCTTGCCAATATGGTGTTGGGAGCAGGTAGTTACGTCGCCTTGCAGCGCGCCCGGAGCCCCGAGATGTTTCTTTTCCTGCTGATGCTCGCAGGCTTTAACCTGTATCTGGGCGCGGGAACACTGATCTATTCCGGCTTGTTGGACGTCGATGATTGGGCCATTGCGGCTCGCGACTTAGCGGCTCCGCCCGCTTGGCGTCCCTGCGCGATAATCGTTGGCGCAGCCCTCTATGCCCTGCTGACCTGGCAGATCGGCCGCCGGGCTGGACGGACTTTCGGCCCGACGTATTCGCGCCTTGTGCGCTTGATTCGTGTACCATATCTCGCCGGCTCTGCAGCAGTCTGCCTTTCGTGCGCCTTCAATAGTGCCACACCCGTAGCTGCTGTGGTCCAGGGCGCATTGGAGATAGGGATCGCCTCCTGCGGCTTTTTGCGGGCCTCTCGATTTGCGGCGCAGCCACAGCGGATGACCGACGACCATGATCGCTTTGACGTCCCGAGTTCGCCCTCTTGGATAGTCGCCTCACTGGTGACGCTGGGGATATTCATCGCCACGCTGGGCAGAGGCTTCGGGTGATCCAACGTACCCATCAAGCTTTCACGATCATCAAAGTCCACGCCCATATGGGTTAGTTGAACAGCACTACCTTCTGTCCTGCCTTTGGCGTCCATCCGCGTTCAGCCTTGCGATCCAAGAAAATTAGTTGTCATTGCGCGCGACTGCGGGTCACCCGAACGAAAATCTGGGCCTGCTATTCCGGTACTGCGAGAGGGAGCGAGACGAGGTTTCTCGATCGCACCGACGCGGGTTGGGGAACGGCGCTACCCCTCCGGCCATGGTTTGAAGTATTTGGCGAGCGCGATCGTTTGGCCCTGGTAGTTGGAGGCGATCCCCTGGCCGTACACACGGTCGGAGGAGCCGCCGGCGAGGCGGCTATAGCTCAGCCAGCCCACTGTCTGTCCGTGCTCGAGCATGAAGGAGACGCCGTAGGAACGCACTTCGAGCACCGCACGGCTGCCGCCCGCGCGCCCATCCCAGCCGAATCCGGGATCGAAGAATCCCGCGTAATGCACGCGGAATTCACCGGACGCCGAATCGTAAGGCACCATTTCGGCCGCGAGATGCCGCGGCACGCCGACCTCCTCGCGCGTCGCCAGGATGTAGAAGTCACCTTTGTCGAGATAGAGCCGCCCGTCGATCCCGGATATTTTCTCCCAGAATTCGCGCGGGTCGTAGTGCCGGATCCTCTCGAGATTGATCGTGTTGGTCGTCTTCTTCGCCTTGAAACCGACGATGCCGCCCTGCCCGCCCCTGAGATCGACGGTCAGCGGCACGAGATTCCCGCGCAGCGGCAGTAGCGCGCCGTCCGGATTAACGAGCTGACCTTTCGCGTACAGTTCCTGCAGGCCACCTGCGACCGTCGTGGGCAGACCGGCCGCACTCCCGCGCTGGAACCGCAGCTGATTGAGCCGCACGCCCTGGCGCACCACCACGCTGAACGCCTGGGGCGCGACTTCAAGATAGAGCGGGCCTTCGTATCTGCGTTCGACGCGATCGAATGCGGTCGCGCGATCGGTGATCAGCCGGACCAGCACATCGACGCGGCCGGTCGAACTCTTCGGGTTCGCTATGCCGATCAACCCGTTCGCGAGCTTCACATGCTCGAGCAGCTCGACGACATAGACGATGCCTTTTTCGAAGACCGCGCCCTGCGCGAGATCGATCTCCGGCACTTCGCCTTCGTCGTGCAGCTGGCGGATGCGTTCCATCACCGTGCCGCCCGGCCCGGGCAGAAAGCTCGCCCGCACGCGCCAGGCGCGCCGCCCGAGCCTAAGATCGAGGCTCGCGGGCTGGAACTGCTCGGGCGTGAACGGCACGGAAGAGACAATTTCCCCGCGGCGGACCATCTCCCGAAGGCCCCGCCAGGCAATCACCCCCGGATTCTCGGGAACGGGAATTTGTGAGTCGTCTTCCTGCATCGGGAACAATCCGTCGGCGAGGCCGATGTCGCTCATGGTGCGGCGGTGCCTTTTGTACGGGCGGTCTTGCGGCCGGCGCCGAGACATTCAGTTTCGCTGCTTTGGGCAATCGTGCAAGCGAAATAGAAATCCCCGGAACTCTCCACGGGTATGCGCCCGCCCGGCGCGGCGTTTCCGCGCTTGTTCACACCCTGCACAGGCTGTGGACGGACCTTACCGCGCGGCCGGAACACGAATTTCGCCGAGGAGCATCACGCCGTCGCCGTTCTGCGAAGGAACGGCCGTGCGCGGCCGCGCCGCCACCAAGCGCTTTGCGAAGCCCGGGAGACCGAAGCGGCGTTCATAGAGTCCGATCGTGACGGCTGCGGGACTCGCGAGCGTCAGCGCCGGCGATGCGTTCGCGCAATCGCGGCTCATGCAGGCGAGGAGCGTGTAGTCCTCGCTCGCCCATGATGGAGGAGCCGTCACGCGCCAGCCGCCGAGGTCCACCGCCGTGAGTTTCGCCGCCTGCGGGATCGCGAGGAACATCTGGTCCGCGCGTCCCGATCCGTGGAGCAGAAGCGTGACGCGGCGCGCCCCGTCCGCGGGCCTGGCGCTCACTGTCGCGGTCGGCAACGGAAAAGCGGGCTTGCCCGCCGGCGCGGCGTAATATGGTGGGGTCGCAGGCGCGAAGCGGCGTGGCTGATCTGAGAATGACGCGACCGCTTTCACAGCGGCGGGCACGGGCGCAAACGCATCGAGCGCCCAGAACGCCTTTCCGCCGTGTTCCACATAGGTCACATTCAACCGCTGCGCGGCTTCGATGCTGAACGGTGGCTTCGTTCCCTGCACGGCAGCAGCGGCAATTGCGGCGATAAAGAGAATCGCCGTGAACGCGATCCAGCCCGCCCGCGGCAGCGCAAATCGCGCGAGCAGCGGCACCAGCGCGCACAGCGCGATCGCAAACGGCGCGGTGAACAGCGGATGCCCCCTCATTCCCATCAACGTTTCGCCCGTAGTGCCGATGCCGCTCCAGATGAGGAGCGAAACCAGCGCGGCCAGAAGCAGTGCGAGAAGACCGAACGCGCCATCCCAGCTGCCCGGCGCGCAGGCGGCAGGGAAGAGCAGGACCGCCGAGACAAGTGCGGGAATCAGAAAATACGGCGAAAATCCCGGAACGAGAATCGCAACGATGATTCCTGTTACGGCAAGCCAAAGCCAAACCGCGAGGGCTGCAGCACGCGGCGATGCGAGTCGGGCAACGAGCAATGTGGTGCCGGCCAAGGCCAGCGCGAGCGCGATGCGCAAGGGTGCGGGATCGGCGTAGGCAGGCTCGGGCGTGCCGGAGACGGTCGCGGCAATCGCGTGCAGCACGAAGCCGCTCCCCACGCCCACGATCAGCAGCACCGGCGGAATTGCGAATGCGCGCAGCCATTCGGCCGGCGTGAACCGCGGCCGGCGCGCCAGCAATCCGCCAATGAGCAGGAGCACGAATGCGGCAATCGCGAGCGGCAATGCCCAGCTTTCCGGCACGCGGGGCAGCCAGCGCCCAAGAATATCGAGATAGATTTCGTTTCCGCCGTGCAGTTTCGCGAAATCCGACTGTTCGAGTGCTGCTGCGACTCCCAGCATGTTGTTTCCCTGCTGCTGCAGCGAAACGGGATCGAGATTGGCGCGGGTGTCGTTGGCGGTGTGATAGTCGGCGACGCCGCCCACAAACGCGAAGTTGAACGACGGAAAGCCGCCGGCGATGAACAATGTCAGATCGGTGTCGTTGGGCAGGAAACGGTAGATTTCATCGTAGAGCGAACTCGTCGCATAAGAGGACGTGTTCTTCGCGTAGAGATCGATCAGCGGCCCGTCGCCGGGACTGGTTTGAAACAACAGGCTCGGGCCGCGATTGCCGCGTGCCTCCACATTCACCACGGCGCCCACATGCGCCCTGAATGCCGGATCGTGCAGGAACGCGGCAGCTCCCAACAGGTCCGCTTCCTCGCCGTCCGTCAGCAGCGCGAGAACCGGATGGCGGGACTTCGCTCTATTCGCGATAAGCGCCCGCGCCGTTTCGATCACGGTCGCGACGCCCGATTCATCGTCGGCCGCACCCGGGCCCGCAGGAACCGAATCGTAGTGCGCGAGCAGCACGACTCCGCTGCCCTTGCCGGGTATGACCTGCGCGAGGATGTCGTTCACGGTGGCGCAGATGAGAAGCCCGTCCGCGCGCGGTGGATGGCAGGCAAAGGCGTTAGAAACGAAAGGATGCAGCCCAAGCCGGGCAAGCTCCTTGACGATGCGCGCGCGCACGGCCGCGTTCTCCTCCGTCGAAACGGGATGCGGTTTTTCGGGCCCGAGAATCCGCGCCAGCACCATTTCCGCACGTGCGGCGGAGAACACTTGCAGCGATGGGCCAGCCGGCGAGACTGCCTGCTGCGCCCTGCCATGCACCTGCAGAAACCAGAACCCCGCCGCAATCGCGAAGAGCGCGACGGTGAGGGCGAGATTGAGCGCAGCTTTGAATCTGCCCATTTAATTCTGTCTTGGGACCGGAAGCATCCCGCCCGCTTTTAAAGCCCTGGATCGACTCAAGGTTCGACACGCTCACCATGAGGACTCTTTATTGCCACCCTGAATTCCCACCCTGAATTCCCATCCCAAGGATAGCTTATTCCTCACCGTGAGCCTGTCGAAGGGTGCCGCATCCATCACGCCATCGCGGCGACCATCTGGCGCTGGAGCCAGCGCTGCACGCGCGGGTCTTCGCACACGGTGACGTTGAACCGCATCCAGGCCGAGCGTTCGAGATGCGGCCGGAAGATCGCGCCCGGCGCAAGCATGATGCCGTCGCGCTGCGAGGTTTCGGCGAGCACAAGCGAATCCTCGATGTGCGGAAAACGCGCCCAAAGAAACATGCCGTCGTGCGGCTCCGCGAAAACTTCAAGCCCGATGCGCTCGAAGGCGCGCACAACGCCGAGGCGCGCCTCGCCCAACCGCTCGTGCAGACGCGAGAGATATTTGCGGTAGTGCCCGTCGACCAGCATCAGATAGACAAGCCGCTCGGTGAATTGCGAACTCGTGATGCTGGTCAGCATCTTGATGTCGGCGAGTTCGCCCGCGACGCCCGGCGCGCAAGCCGCAAAGCCGACGCGCAGGCTGCCCGACAGCGTCTTGGAGAAGCTGCGCACATAGATCACGCGATTCAGCTGGTCGAGCGTCGCGAGCCGGGGCGTCGGCTTCACCTGCAGATCGCAGAAGATGTCATCCTCCACAATGGTGAAGGCGTGGCGCTCGGCGGCCTGGAGCACCTTGAACGCCACATGCGGGCTCATGTCAGTGCCGGTCGGATTCTGCATCACCGACTGGGTGAAATAGGCTTTCGGGCGGTTGGCCGCCGCGAGTTTCTCGAGCGCCGCAATGTCCGGCCCGTCGGGATTGCGTGGGACAGCGAGCATTTGTACGCCGTGCAGGCGCAGATTGCCGAACATGTTGTAATAGCCGGGATCCTCGACCAGCGCGCAGTCGCCGGGCTTGAGCAGATAGCGGATGACCAGCTCGAGCGCCTGGCTTGTGCCCTGCGTCAGCACAATCTGCCCGGCATTCGCGGTGACCCCAATCCCGGAAAGTACCAGCGCCAGGTGCTCACGCAGCGGCAGATACCCGAAGGCATGTCCGTATTCGAGCAGATGCGCGCCGTTCTTGCGCGCGAGTACATTGAGGCTCTGCCGGATTCCCATTTCGTCGAGCCAGGAATTGGGTAGCCAAGGCCCACCGGCAAGCAGAGTTTTATCGTCTGCTTCCAGCAGGCGGCGAATGAGCCAGACGAGCTGTTCGTTGCGTTTGAGGTTCTCCGAAGGCGCCGGAAGCGCAGGTCCCGCGTGCTGGGGCGCGGCCGCTGCATAGAATCCGGCACCGCGGCGCGATTGCAGATAGCCCATCGCGACGAGCCGGTCATAGGCTTCCACGACCGTGAAACGGCTGACGCTGTAGCTCTCCGCAAAATCGCGAATTGACGGCACCTTGCTGCCCGGCCGCAAATGCCGGTCGTCGATCTGCTGCCGGATGCCGGCCACGATCTGGTCGGCCAGCGGCAGGCCGCTCTTCTGGCTTAGGGTGAGGACAGCATCCGACGGTCTCCCCTCTCAAACTGGCCCGCTCGCAAGACCGGTACAGTTACGCCAACTGACAATCAAACTGTCTATTACTGTCCGAGGAAGTGTTTGCCACGATGATGCGCGTGTCAAGCAGGCGAAGACGAAAGACCCGCCCCTGCTGGGGCACAAGGAAACAAACAAACCAGACGGGAGAGATCCGATGCCGCTCATTCAGGTTCGCGTCATCAAGGATGTATTCAGCAAAGAACAGAAAAAGCAGATCATCGGCAAGCTGACCGACGCGATGGTTTCGGTCGAGGGTGAGAACATGCGCGCCGTCACTTGGTGCGTGGTCGAGGAGGTGGAAAGCGGCGACTGGGGGATCGCCGGCAACGCGCTCACAACCGCCGACGTTCACGCGCTGGCCCGCGGCAAGGCTGCGTGAACGAAGTTCCTGGGACCGCGGACATGGCGCCTTGCGGTCCCGCCACCCTCCTTGACTTGCGTAATATTGTTGCTATCTCTTCATCGATGAATTTCCGCGGCCAATCCGGGTTCGCGGCCAGGGCGCCGAAATGCGCCCGTTACAGGAGCGCATGACGACAGACACGTATCCCGGCGCGCAAGCCGGTGTGGAAGACTCCATTAGCGTAGCTTCCCCGAATACCCTGGACCAAAATCCCAACTCCGCCTGCCAAGGCTTTGACGGACTTGGACTTTCGCCTTCGGTCCTGAAGGCCGTTGCCGAAAGCGGATACACGACGCCCACCCCCATCCAGGCGCGTGGCATTCCCCTCGTCCTGAAGCACCGCGACCTGATCGGCATCGCCCAGACGGGCACCGGCAAGACCGCCTCCTTCACCCTGCCGATGATCGAGATGCTCGCCCGCGGCCGCGCCAAGGCGCGCATGCCGCGCTCACTGATTCTCGAGCCCACGCGCGAACTGGCCGCCCAGGTGGCCGAAAGCTTCGAGCGCTACGGCAAATACAACAAGCTTTCGATGGCGCTCTTGATTGGCGGCGTCTCGTTCGAAGACCAGGACAGGAAGCTCGACCGCGGCGTGGACGTACTGATCGCGACGCCGGGTCGGCTGCTCGATCACTTCGGACGCGGCAAGCTGATGATGAGTCAGGTGCAGGTCCTCGTCGTGGACGAAGCCGACCGCATGCTCGACATGGGCTTCATCCCCGACGTCGAGCGCATCTGCAAGCTTCTCCCCTTCACGCGGCAGACGCTGTTCTATTCGGCGACGATGCCCCCAGAAATCAAGCGGCTGACGGACCAGTTCCTGCACAACCCAGAACAGGTCGAGGTGGCGCGGCCGGCAACGACAGCGGACAACATCGTCCAGGAGATCGTGGAGGTGCCCGCCAACGACTGGGCCAAGCGCGAATCGCTGCGCCGGTTAGTGCAGGAAAACCAGGTCAAGAACGCTATCGTGTTCTGCAACCGGAAGCGCGACGTGGACGTGGTGGCGCGCTCGCTCGCAAAACACGGCTTCTCCGCGGCGCCGCTGCACGGCGACCTCGACCAGTCGGTGCGCACGAAGACCCTCGATTCGTTCCGCAGCGGCGAACTCCGCCTGCTCGTGGCAAGCGACGTGGCGGCGCGCGGACTCGACATTCCGGCCGTTTCGCACATCTTCAATTTCGACGTGCCGTTCCATCCCGACGACTACGTTCATCGCGTGGGTCGTACCGGCCGCGCCGGGCGCGAGGGCCACGCCTTCATGCTGGCGACGCCCAGGGACGGGAAACTCGTCGATGCCATCGAGGCGCTGACCGGCAAGCCGATCTCGCGCCGCAGGATGGAAGGGCTCGAAATCCGAGAGAATAGCGAACGTCCGCGCAGCACACGTCACAGCCCGCCGCGCGGGCGATCGCGCGATCGCAGGCCCGCTGCTCCGACGCACAGCCCGCAAGCCAAGAGCCAGCAGCCGCCCACCAGCCCTGCCCCGCAGCCACGGCGCGAATCTGCGCCGCGACAGAATACGGAGCGCGAAGCGTCCGATCTGAACCGGCTGCCCGCTTTCCTGCTCCGCCCGGTCAAGCTTCCGCCGCTCGAGAAATCCACTCAGCGCCGAACAGACAAAGCCGCCGTCGCGGACGTGTAAGCTACGACCATGTTGTCATTCCCGCGCAAATTCGCGGAATGACAACCTTGTTTCAGTACCCAAACCGCTCGACCCATGGCTGGAGCACGGGGAAGACGGGCGCGAGTTGCTTCTCGTAGCGCCGCCACTGGCCCGCGCCCTCCGCGTAGAGTCCCCGCCGCACCTGATTGCTGCTCACGGAACGAATGGTTCGCGCACGCGCCGTTCTGTCGAAATCGCGCATCGCCTTGTTCCACGGCATCTCCAGAAATCCGCAGATCGCGCGTACGCGGTTTTCGAAATCCGCAACGACATCCTCATAACGGCATTCGAGCACATCGAGCGACAGCTTCGCGCGGTAGATTTCGGCAAGTTGCATCACACGATCGTAAAAGCGCGCCGCGCCTGAAAGGGTGAGCAGTTCGAACGTCGTCGGTTTGACTTCGAGATGACGCCGGAAACAACTCAACACCACATCGCGGGGATCGCGAACGAGAAAGATGATTTTCGCGGTCGGAAACAGCATCGCAATCAGCGGCAGATTTAGAGTGTTGAAAGGCTGCTTATCGAGAAAAACCGTTCCTTCCGGTTTCGCGCCGAAGCCTCGCACTCGCTCCCAGTACATCTCGCGTGCACGGTCGATATCCTCGCCGCTCAGGCGCGCAAGCCTTTCCGGAATGTCGGCGCCGCCGGCGTTGAATAAACCCGCGAAGGTCTCGCGCTCTTCGAGGGTTTCCACGTCAGGGTGCGCAGCGAACACCTGCTGGAGCAGCGTGGTGCCAGAGCGCATGAAGCCGAGCAGGAAAACGTGCCGCCTCGCCGGTGACGGCGCTGGCGCGGCATGGGCGGGAAGCGTCACCGCGCGTTCCTGCAGTTCTGCGATGAGCCGCTCGACGCGGTTCAGCAGACGGGCCTCACCATCGAATCTTGTCTTGTAGAGAATTTCGAGAATCCGGTTCTTTTCCGCATAGGCTTCAAAGGCGGCGTCGGTGCGATTTTGGCCGTCGAGGGCGTCTCCGAGCAAACCGAGCGCCAGAGCCCGCGTTTGATCTTTCGTGGTCAGCTCCGACAACAACGCGCTCAGGCGCTTCTCCGCGCGGTGGAAGTCCCTGTCGTGCAGGTCGCACATCACAAGCGCGATCGCCGCTGTCGAATGCCCTGGAGCGGAGCGCAAAGCTCTCTCGGCAAACGGCCGTGCTCTTGCCGCGTCTCCTCCCCTCGCGGCGGCCGCGGCCAGCGCCGCCAGCGCATCGACATGATCGGGCTGCAGGGCAATCGCGCGCTCGTGCGAGCTCAATGCCGCGGCCAAGTCGCCCGCAGCCGCGTGGGCGCAGCCTTTGTAATAGTGCATCTGCGCGTGTGCCGGCGCGACGAGAATGGCAGCATCAAATGCTGCGATGGCTTTCGCCGGGCGGTTCAAATTGAGAAGGCTGATCCCGGTTGCAGCGAAAAGGCCCGCATCGCGCGGCGCCAGTGCCAGCGCAGCTTTCAGTTCGTTCAGCGCTTCCGCATGGCGGTCATTCAACTGCAGCCAGCGCGCCCGCGCGGCATGAAATGCGGGATGACGCAGCCCTTTCTCAAGCGCGGCGGCGGCAATCTTGTTCGCGTGCGCCGGGTCGCCCGCAGCCGCGACCGCGCGAACATGTGCCTCGGTCTCGTTCGCGCGTTCCGTCATTTCCTGCCCGCGCCGTTACCGGTTAGAAAGACACAACGAACGCTACTCCCGTACCACGGACGCATCCAGACCTGGCAAGGAGCGTGGAACTAAAGCGCCCGAATATGAGGCGCTTGCCGCACTTTCGTCTCCGTTACTGCGGCGAGCCAGTCCATCAGCGCGAAGAATACGCCCGACGCGAGGAAGGTCAGATGCAGGACGACCAGCCAAATCAGCCGCCGCTGATCGAGCGGCACTTCGGGCTCGAGCACGCTCATGAAGGCGCGCAAGAGCGAGATTGCCGAAATGGCGACGATCGAGCCGATCAGCTTCATCTTCATGCCCGAGAAATCGAGCGTTCCCATCCACGACGGTCGATCTTCGCTGCCATGCGTGTCGATCTTAGAGACGAAGTTTTCATAGCCGGAGAACACGACGATAAGGACGAGATTTCCGGCGAGCGACAGATCGATCAGGGTGAGCACCGACAGGATGATCTGCTCGACATCGAGATGAAGCAGGATGGGTAGCGTGTGAACGAGTTCGTTGGCGAAGGCAACGAGCAGCATGATCAGCGCGATGATGAGCCCGATATAGAACGGAGCGAGGATCCAGCGGGACCGGAAGATCCCGGCTTCGAGAAATTCTTCGATGGAATGCTTGGCCATGGATATTTTTGAGTCGGCGAATCAACTGCCGATTCGACCATGCCCGCGGACCGCCGTCCAATCGCTGGTCCGGGCGGTAGTTCACAGCGCGCACCGGCTCCCCTGTCATCCCCGGCCGAGCGCTTGGCGCGAGAGCCGGGACCCGGCGGGCCTGCGTCCGCGGGCGAAGAGGATCACTCCGCGCGCGGTCGCGCCCTACCGGGTTCCTGCTTTTCGCAGAAACGACAAATCATTTTTGCCATAGAATCCGGAGTAACGTCCCGTCAGGAAAGGGGCCGAACCATGCGAAAAGATTTCGAGCGCGTGCATGTGACAACGCGCGGTAGGGTTGCCATCGTGGCGCTCAACCATCCCGAAGCGATGAATGCGCTCTCGCCGGCAATGGCGAAGGGGCTCATGGAAGCGCTGGCATTCGTGAGCACGAGGGGGTTTCGCGCGCTCGTGCTGACAGGCCAAGGACCCGCGTTCTGCTCGGGCGCCAATCTCGCGGAAGCCGCACAGGAAGCGTCGTGGCCGCCCGATGCGGGCCGCTATCTGGACGAGCATTACCACCCCCTCCTCTTTCGTCTCCGCGACCTCGAAATTCCGTTCCTCACCGCAGTGAACGGCGCGGCCGCCGGCATCGGCATGAGCCTCGCGATGATGGGCGATCTGATCCTCGCGGCCCGCTCGGCCTTTTTCGTGCAAGCCTTCGCGAAGGTCGGTCTGGTTCCGGACGGCGGCGCGACCTGGCTTCTGCCGCGCCTGGTGGGTCTCGCCCGGGCCCGTGAGCTGTCGCTGCTTGGAGAGCGGATGCCGGCTGAGAAGGCGCTCGAATGGGGGCTGATCAACCGGCTCTGCGCGGACGAAACGCTGCTGAACGAAGCGATCACGCTTGCGGAGAAGCTTGCGGAAGGCCCCGCGTCCGCGCTTTCCGCCACGCGCCGGCTTTACTGGGAAAGCCCGCAGAACGGCTTTGAGGCACAGCTCGCCTGCGAGCGGGAAGCCCAGTGCCGGGCCGGACAGACGGACGATTTGCGCGAGGGCGTGCGCGCCTTTCTTGAAAAGCGGCCGCCCTGCTTTCGAGATTGACCCTGCCGCTGCAACAGGTCGCGCGCCGGTGACTTGAAACGAAGCCCGACACCCAATAGGGGAACATGTCCTCGCCATGTTCCCCGGCGCCATCGGTCCACCCTATCGGAGTTCTGCCATGAAACGAAGCCTCTCCGCGCTCGCGGCCGCTCTTTGCGCCGCCACCGTGCTTGGAACGGTCGCGGGAGGCGCAGCCCCTGCCAGGATGGCCGCCGCGCATACGCAATACGGCACCTGGGGCATCGATTTATCGGCGATGGACAAGAGCGTCCGCCCCGGTGACAACTTCTTCGACTACGTCAACGGAACCTGGCTGAAGACAGCTCAGATTCCACCCGATCGCGCCTCGACCGGCGCCTTCCAGGACCTGCGCATAATGAGCGAGAAGCGCATGCGCGCCATTCTCGACCGTCTCGAGCACGAACCTGCCGGCCGCCTCTCCACCGAAGAGAAGAAGCTGCACGACTTCTACGACGCCTTCCTCGACCAAAAGCAGATCGAGGCGCGCGGCCTTGGGCCCGTGCAGGGCGACCTCGCGGTTTTCGCCGGCCTTCAGACGCTGGAAGACGTGGCCCGCGCGATGGGAACGGTGAAGCTGATGACGCTTTCGCCCTTCGAAATGGGCATCGACGTGGATCCGAAAAATCCGCACGCCTACGCGATCTCCGTTACGCAGTCGGGCATCGGCATGCCCAACCGCGACTATTATTCCAGCAACGATCCCGCGATCGTCAAGACGCGCGACGCCTACAAGAAATACCTCGCGACCATGCTCGGCATGGCCGGCCTTTCCGATGCGCAGAACCGCGCCGACAAGGTCTATGCGGCCGAAGCAAAGATCGCGCAGGCGCAGTGGCCGAACGCGGAACGCCGCGACGTGGAAAAGACCTACAATCCGATGAGCGTTTCGGACCTCGAAAAGCTGGCGCCGCAGTTCCCGTGGAAGTCCTATCTCGAAGCGGCGGGCGTTCCACTCCAGTCCGCCCATGGCGAGCGCCAGCTGATCGTGGCCGAGAAATCGGCATTTCCGAAGCTCGCGACGATCTTTGCCGATACGCCCGTTGCCGTTTGGCGCGACTACCTGACGGTGCATTACCTGCACGAAGTCGCCGCCGAACTGCCGAAGAAATTCGACGACACGGATTTCGCCTTCTACGGCACGGTGATCCAGGGCAACACCAAGCAGCTCGACCGCCCGACGCGCGCCGTGCACCTGATCGATGCCAATCTCGGCGAGGCGCTCGGTAAGCTCTATGTCGCGAAGTACTTCCCGCCCGAGGCGAAAGCAAAAGCGGAGCAACTCGTGGGCAATCTGCTCAAGGCCTATGACGCCGACATCCGTACGCTGCCCTGGATGACGGAAGCCACGCGCCAGAAGGCGCTCGCGAAGCTGCATCAGTTCACGCCGCATATCGGCTATCCCGACAAGTGGCGCGACTACTCCGCCTATTCGGTGTCGCGCGACGCGCTGGTGCAGGATGTAGAGAATGGCGCGGTGTTCGAATGGAACCGCGAGCTCAAGCGCATCGACGGGCAGGTGGATCGCTCCGAATGGGGCATGTCGCCGCCGACCGTGAATGCCTATTACACGCCGGTGTTCAACGCGATCTTCTTCCCGGCCGCCATCCTGCAGCCCCCCTTCTTCGATCCGAACGCGGACGATGCGGTGAACTATGGCGGCATCGGAGCGGTGATCGGGCACGAGATCAGCCACGGCTTCGACGACCAGGGCTCGAAATTCGACGGCACCGGCGAGCTCAACAACTGGTGGACGCCCGAGGATCGCAAGAACTTCGAGGCGCGCACCAAGGAACTGATCGCGCAATACAACAGCTACGAGCCCCTGCCCGGCCTGCACGTGAACGGCGCTTTCACGCTCGGCGAGAACATCGCCGATCTCGCCGGTCTCACCATCGCCTTCAAGGCCTATCACATCTCGCTTGGCGGCAAGGAGCCGCCGGTACGCGACGGCTATACGGGCGATCAGCGCTTCTTCCTGTCGATGGGCCAGATCTGGCGCGGGAAATACCGAGAGGGCGCGATGAGGGCCCAGGTGCTCTCCAACGAACACGCGCCGGCCGAATACCGCCCGATCGGCGCCACCCGCAATGTCGATGCTTGGTACAAGGCGTTCAACGTGACGCCCGACCAGAAATACTACCTCGCGCCGGACAATCGCGTGCATCTGTGGTGAGGCGATAGGATCGCGGCAGGGTTTTCGTCCAACAGTTCAATCCTGTCCCTGATCGAGGATGTTCCGTGACAACGGATTGATTTGAACGCCAGGAGGAACCATGCGGAAGGGCCTCAACAAGGGCTTCCGGGAGAAAAGCTTCGGCGAACGGCTGAGCGAAGCCGCGAAGGCGAAGCAGGCGCAGCTTGAGCGCGCGCGTGCGAAATCGCCGGCCAACGATCCGGAATTCCCCGCGCGTCAGGAGGGGCGTCGCCTGGCGGACATCGCCAGAGTTGCGCGGCGGGAAGAGCGCCGGCTGGCCAAACTCGCGGCTCTCGATCGCGAAGCGGCGGAGAGACGGGCGGCCGAGGCGGCCCGCGCGATGCAGCTTAGGGCCGAAGGGGAGGCGCGCGAAGCCGAGCGCGTCGAGCAGGCGCGCCGCCATAACGAGCGCCAGGCGGAGCAAAAAGCCAACCGCGACGCCCGCTATGCCGCCCGAAAGGCACGGCGGAAGTAAAAGCGTTCGGTGACACGTAATTCGCGGTTCGGCCCGAAGAGTCTCTCAGGCGAGACGTTGCTACCAATTTCTGTCGTGGAAGCCGCGGGCGACATTGAGCGGCCGCTGGCGTACCGGTGCTCTTGCTGCGCCTCGCGTATCAGAGGTTGAGCATGAGGCAATAAGCCGAGACCCCCATCGGAATTTGCGCGCATTTCATGCGCCGCCGGGAAATGCATCTCGTGTCCCGGGATTTCGAATTTTGTCCGTAAACCAAAATTAAAACGATAGAGCGCCATGAAGTTCTCCATGACGAACTCCAGGGCATTCGGCCGGCGGGCTCCCTTCGACACTCCCCGGGAGACTGGCGCGCAACCGGGCAACCTCCATCCGCCGTGGACCAGGCCGCCAGGAGCAACGGCACTCGCGCAGCCGCCAACCCGGTCCGGCTTATCCGTGGACGACGAATTGCGGGCGTGGAGCCGGGAACGTCACCGGCGGCAGGGTTACCGGATTCCGTGGCGGCCCTTGTTGCTTGTGGCATCGTTGTCGTTCTTCATCGCATCCTTCGTTCTTCCCCCAGCGGTCAACAGCGCTTTCAACTGGCTGCTTGATCTCCTGGCGGTTGCGAGCTCGTTGGCGTGGTTCGGCGGGCGCCGCAAGCAGTCGCGCAATGTGACAGACCATCATTCAGGCTTGCCGGAAGACCCGTAGTCACACCTCACTCTCGGGGCGCTCGCCGGGCGCTTTCTCTTCTTCGCGTGAGCCAGCGCGAGAATGGAACGGGTGCCTGGAGGTTATGTCCGCAGTGCGGCGAGCGAGGGGTATGTTCGGAAACCGTGGCGGCGAGGGTTCACGCGGAGACGCGGAGGACGCGGAGAAGAAAGGCTGAAACGCCAAGGCGCCAAGACTGCCAAAAAGTCGTTGCGCGCATCCACGCATGATTTTCTTTGGCGCCTTGGCGGTAACTTTCTCCGCGTCCTCCGCCCCTCCGCGTGGCCACTCTGTTCGGCGACAGCACACGGTCCCTTCCGATTGCATCGCGCTGAAGCTGCTGCGCTTTTTCCCCCGACAGCCCTGCGGAAACCGCAAACGGTAGCTAGTGAATCGAATCTAACACTTGATGCCCGCGTCTGACGGCGGCGATGATTTTGGCTGGGTCTGCGGTCCAAACGAATGGCTTTGGCATCTGGTTCGTCTCCTGGATGAATCGCTTGATTGCTGTCTGCAGCTCGACAA
>DASXYZ010000027.1:0-44542 GCA_036502185.1 Rhizomicrobium sp. | reverse complement strand
TAGCCGGTGGAAACTCATCGATGAGTGGCGGGCTGACGCAATCGCTGCGCCAGCCCCGTTTCCCACCCACTCAGCGATAGATTTCCTCATTCCAAAAAAAACTCACCTCAGACCCTTGCAAACGGGTGAGAGGTCCCGCTTGCGCGGGAATGACAAGTTAGTGGCAATCGAGATGGCGGTTTGCGAAGATGCAGAGCGCTTCCTGCGTGCCATCCTGTGTCATCACCTGAATGTTCCAGTCCGCGCCCGCGCGCGTGAAGAGGAGAAAGCCGTAGCCCGGCAGCGACAGGCCGGACGAAATCTTCAGTCCGCCCACGCTGCGGCCGGTAAGGTTGCGCGGAGCGCTGTTCAGTAGATCCCCTCCTTCGCCGGCGATGATCTGCGGCGGGGACTCCTTCGCGTAGTCGATCGCTTCAAAGGTGTGAATGTGGCCTGCGAGGAGCAGCGTCACAGTGTCCGGAATGCCGTTCTTCGCCGCGGCCGCGATCATGGTGCGGTTTCCGCCCCACACCATTCCGAGTGGAAGGTCGACCACACCGCGGATCGGGCGGTGCATGGCAAGCCACACCGGCGGCGCCATGCGCGCGACGGTCGCGAGATCGGCGCGATAAAGCGCGACCGCTGCGTCTGGTGCAAGAATGTCGGAGGCATGCGCGTCGTCCATCACCGCGAGCGTGATACCACCCAGTGCAACAGACCAGGGAGCGACATGATCCGTACACGGCCGTTTCGGATCGGCGGGGAGCGGACCCAGAAGACGCAGCCAACCCGCGCCGGAGCGCGCACACTCCTCATGGTTGCCGCGCAGGAAGGCGAATGGCGCGGCGGCAAGCAGCGGGGCCGCGGGCGCGAAGAAGTCCGCGGACCAGGCGGGCCAGTCATCGCCGGAGGGACTTCCTTTGCATCCGGGGCGCAGGCGAGGGCACGGGGACTCGCGGTAGAGGTAATCGCCCACATGAATCACGAGATCCGGCTTGAGCTTCCCGACGACGGCAGCGATGTGCGGGAAGGGCCATTTCGCCGGATCGTTGCAGGCCTGCGCGATGAGGCCCTCGACGCGGCAGCCCGTGTCACCCAGTACGACAATGCGCTGCGGCGTCGAGACGGGCAGGGACAGCTCGTGTCCCAGGATCGCGACACGGTGCATCGCAGGCGTGAGCGTTGCCGTGCAAAGAAGTTGAGGAAATGCCGCATCAGCCGCGGCACGCTCGCGCATCGCGATATCGCGACCGTCGATCCGGACGGCGGGGCAGCTGGTGCCTCGAACGACCGCGCGGGCTTCGGCGAGTCCACCGGGCGCCATCTGAACCCAACCCGAGAGCAATTCCGCGCGACCGGCTTGCGCGGAAATGGCGAGCGCAACGAAGGCGAGGGCGACCGTTCGCACCTGTCGCAACCAGGTCACAGGGCAGCATCCTTTTGCGTGTGTTTCCGCCAGAGCGCCAGCAACCGGTCGAGCGCCCCGAAACGCCAGGCAGTCCCGATCGCCACCATGAGAAGAACGACGCCGCCGACGGCAAGCGCAATGGATTCGCCATGCCGGAGGCCGACGGCTCTGAGGATTTCGCGCACGCTGGTACCCAGAAGCAGAAGGGCGGGTGCCCAGATGATCGCCGAGCCGACATTGGCGATCCAGAACTGCGGCCAGGTCATGTTGAGAATTCCGGCGACCAGGGGCACTGCTGCGCGCACCGGCCCGAAGAAGCGTCCGATGAAGACACTGGCAGTGCCGAACCGGTCGAAGAAGGCGTAACCGCGCGGCAGGAGGTCAGGATGGCGGACGAAATACCAGTGCTTCTCGAGAAGATGGCCGAAGCGCCGTCCGACCCAGAATGAAATCGTATCGCCCAGAACGGCGCCGAGCATACCCCCGATCAGCAGCGGCCAAACGTCGAGAACGCCATTGGGATTGAGGGGCCAGCGCACGAGCGTGCCGGCGATCACCATGACCGTCGTGCCGGGAAACAGGAGACTGAAGCCGACGAAGGATTCGCCGAACGAGATGACGAACATCACCGGGCCCGCCCAGGCACCGTGCAGCCGGATGAACGCGACGATGTCGTGGACGATGTGGTGCATGTTTCGGGCTTAGCACGCGCTTCGCCGGTCAGGCGAACTGGTACCCCCCAAATGCCATGAGGCGGCCGGCGCCATTTGCGCCGTAGCCGCCTCATGCTGCCCCCTTCAATGCGGACCCTACTTGCCGCAGCCTCTTCATCCCCCGACGAAAGCTGCAGCGGATGCAAGTGTGCCGGGACCACGGCGCTGCGCAATGGGTGTCAGATGGTTACCTACAAATTCCCGCGCTGTGTGGATTCGCCGCAACAACGAATGTTCACCATGTCGGCCGTCGCTTGTCCCAGGAAGTCACGGATGTCTGCTGTGGCTTCCGCAAGTCCGCAGCGCCTGACTGGCGTCCCGAGGGGAAATGCGGTCAGAAGTCGTGACGGAGTCGCGGGCTCCAGGATTACGAAGCCGCCCCTGTCGGTCTGATTACGGACCAGACGCCCGAACGCCTGCTTGAGGCGAAGGCGCGTCAGCAGATCGTCATAGCTGCGGCCGAAGCGCGCCCGCCGCGTCTTGTGCAGGATCGTTGGCCTCGGCCACGGCACCTTGTCGAAGACGACGAGGCGGAGCGAACGGCCCGGAACGTCGATACCGTCGCGCAACGCATCGGTGCCGAGCACGCAGGCGTTCTCCTCCGCGCGGAAGAGATCGACCAGCGTGCCCGTGTCGAGGCGGTCCACATGCTGGGCGTAAAGCGTCAGTCCCGCGTCCGCAAGCGGAGCGGCGATGCGTTCTTCCACCGCGCGCAACATGCGCACCGAAGTGAACAGGCCCAGCGCGCCGCCGCCCGCGGCCAGAAACAGTTCGCGATATGCGGACGCGAGCGCCGCAGGATCGCGCCGCTCGATATCCCGCACAACGAAAATGCGCGCCTGTTCGGCGTAGCGGAAGGGCGAGCCGAAGCTCGCGCGCCTGGGCGGCTCTGCGAGATGATGGGCGCCCGTGCGCACTTCGGCCGCCTGCCAGTCGTTGGCCCCGCTTTCGCCATCGCGCAGCGTCGCCGAGGTGATGAGCACACCATGAGCGGGCGCAAGCACATCGCTGGAAAACGGGATCGTCGGATCGATCCAGTGACGCCTCAACCCCACATCGAGATCGCGCCCGTCATCGCGTGCGATTTCGAACCAGTCGACGAATTCCTGGTCGCGCTCTCCATCGAGCGAATCGAGCATCGCGATCCAGGCCGGCAAAAGCTGCTTCGCGCGCCACTCCAGGCCGCGCGCGGCCGAGTCGAGACGCGCCCGCTCGGAAGATTCGAGGTCCTTCGCCTCCGCATCCATCTTGCGCCTGAGCCGGCCGGCGAGCGCGAGCAGCGGCCGCGCAAGGTTGCGCAGTGCCTCGTTCAGCTCCTGCGAAGCAGCGCGCAGGTCATCGCCCAGCGGCGCGGGTTCGGCCTCGAGCGAATAGAGCGGATCGGCATCTGTGCTCCGCGCCCGCACATGCGTGTGGGCAGCCGCAAGAAATGCCTCGCCCGCGTTGCGCGCGCCCGCATTCACGATTCGTGCGGTCGCCCCTTCGCTCGCCAGCGCGCCTGCTGCCGCAGTGGCGGCGTCAAGGAGCGCGCGGGCGTCTTGATCTTCGCCGATCAAATCCTTGAGACGCTCCTCCAGTCCGCGATGACGTCCCCGCGCGCGACCCTCGGGGCCCCTGATCCAGCGGCGCAGGTCCATCATTTCGCGCCCGCAGAGACGGGCGGCAAAGCCGGAATCGGCGGCATCGAAGAGGTGATGGCCTTCGTCGAATACGTAGCGCACGCGCCGGTCGCCCACCCCGTCGTCGTCCTTCATCGCGCTCTGGTCCCGCGCCGCCTGGGCGATGACGAGCGCGTGGTTTGCGATCACGATCGGTGCGCGACGCGAGCGGCGGATGGCGCGCTCGATGAAACAGACGCGGTAATGCGGGCAGGCCGAATAGATGCATTCGCCGCGCCTGTCGGTGATTTCGCGGATCGGGAAGGAGGAGGCCAGGAACGACGGAAAGCCCGCTCCCGATACGTCGCCATCCGCGTTTGCCGCGATCCAGCGCGCGATCAGGCCGAGCGCCACCACGCGCTGTCCGGCTGCCGGCAAATTGCGGCGCGCGGCGTCTTCGAAATTCAGCAGGCAGAGATAATTTTCGCGGCCTTTGCGCGTTACCGCCTTCTCGTCGCGCTCGGCGGGATCGGGGTAGAGACGCGCGATTTCCTGCGCGATCTGGCGCTGCAGATTGCGCGTGTATGTCGAAATCCACAGGCCCGGCCCGTTCTTCTCCGCCCACAGGCTCGCGGGAGCGAGATAACCGAGAGTCTTGCCGATACCCGTGCCCGCTTCCAGCAGCGCCATGCGCGGCGCGCCTGCGCGTTCGCGGGCGCCGAAGGCATGCGTCGCCGCGTCCGCATAAGCGCTCTGCTCGAGCCGCGTTTCTCCGGAGCTGCCGATCAGCCGCGCAAGTCGCGATCGCGTCTCCTCGCTGCCGACGGGCACCGACGAAGGTTCCGCAGGCGGCGCCTCGTCGTCCCACTTGGGCAGACTGTTCCAGGCCGCGAGCGCGGAAAGCGGAGACGTTTTGGTTTCCGCGTCACCCAACGCATCGAGGACCTGCGGCCCCCAGCGCCATCCCGCACCGGAAAGCAGGCCGGCGAGCGGCCGCGCACGCGCGCGTTCGCTCTCCGGGAATTCCCGCAACTCTTCGAGCAGGCGCTCTGCGGCCCCGCGCAGTGCCCCCGCGGGTGCATCCGATGCAGTGTCCATCGGAAGAGCCATGGCGCGCGCAACGCCGAGGGCGCTCGGCACGAACGGGGTTGCGGGCCGCACGAACGCAAAGAGTTCGAGCACGTCGTAGAGTGGTCTTATAGGCGTGGTCCGGAGTCGGCCTGCGACAAACGCCGCATTGGCAACCAGCACCTCGCCCGAACGGAACAGCGCGCGGGCTTCTTCCTGGTCAGCCAGCCGGCTCGCGCCGTCGGCAAAGGCCAGAAGCGCGCCGCCGGGCACGGGCACGAGGGCAGGAATGGCGGAAAGGTCTTTCAAACCGGAGTCCGTGCGTGATGTCTGAGCTTAATCATAACCATGCCACGAAGCGAGAAAGCTTGCTTGCAGGCGAGATTGCGCCGGGCGCTTCCTAGAGTAGTGTGAAGTGGCCTTCGAGGACTGAATGCCCACTTCGACTGTGCGTGCGGGAGGCCGCGTTGTCATCCCGGCGCCAATTCGCGCAGAACTGGGGTTGCGAGCGGGAAACCGAATCGAATTCGTCAATACGCGCGAGGGTTGGTTGATCAAGCCCGCAACTCTTCCTGTTACAGTTCTCAAGGGCGTTCTGAGAAAACCGCGCGGGCCAGTATCGGTGGACCGTATGAACCTCGCCGTCCGCGGCAAGGCCACGAAGCGGAAGACTCGCGATCATTGACCGGCCTGCGACCCGCAGCCTAGCTTTCGCGTCTGCCAAGCGCCAGAAGCACTGTAATCCCGATGTCTTTCGCAATCTCCACGCCAGCCGAACTCGCCCGCGCGGCTCATGCGTGGCCGTTCGAGGAGGCGCGCAAGGTGGTGGCGCGGATCGAAAGCCGCGAAAAGCGCGGGCTTGCCACACCGCCGGCGGTGATTTTCGAAACCGGCTACGGACCGTCGGGGCTGCCCCATATCGGCACCTTCGGGGAAGTGGCGCGCACGAGCTGGGTGCGCCGCGCCTTTGCGCTCATGAGCGGAGTTCCGACGCGTCTTTATTCCTTCTCCGACGACATGGATGGTCTGCGCAAGGTGCCGGGCAATGTTCCGAACCATGAGTTGCTGCGCGGGCATCTGGGACAGCCGCTCACCTCTGTCCCCGATCCGTTCGGTACACATGCGAGCTATGGCGCGCATAATAACGCGCGGCTGCGCGCCTTTCTCGACAGCTTCGGTTTTGAATACGAATTTCTGAGCGCGACCGAGTGCTACCAAAGCGGGCGCTTCGATGATGCGCTGCTGACAATTCTCGCAAATTACGAAAAGGTGCGCGACATCGTCCTGCCCACACTCGGGCCGGAGCGCCGCGCGACCTATTCGCCGTTCCTGCCGATCTGTCCGCAGACCGGACGCGTGCTGCAGGTTCCCGTCGTCGAATGGAATAGCGCGCGGGGCACCATCGTCTACGATGAGGACGGGCGGCGTGGTGAAGTGACCGTCACCGGCGGCCACTGCAAGCTACAATGGAAGGCCGACTGGGCGATGCGATGGCTTGCACTCGGCGTGGATTACGAGATGTCCGGCAAGGACCTGATCTCTTCGGTCGAACTTTCCTCGAAGATCGTTCGCGCGCTGGGCGGCGAACCGCCGGAAGGCTTCAACTACGAACTGTTTCTGGACGAAAACGGCGAACGCATCTCGAAATCGCGCGGCAATGGCATCTCGATCGAGGAATGGCTGGCGTACGGGCCGCAGGAGAGCCTTTCGCTCTTCATGTTCCAGAAGCCACGCGCGGCGAAGCGGCTCCATTTCGACGTCATTCCACGCGCCGTCGACGAGTACATCGATCTCCTGAAGCAGTATCGCGGGACCGACGATCGCGCAAAGCAGCTGGAGAATCCGGTCTGGCACATCCATGCGGGCGTGCCGCCGCGGGAAGCATGTCCCGTCAGTTTCGCGCTGCTCCTCAACCTTGTCAGCGCCTCGAACGCGCACGAGCGCGACGTCCTGTGGGGCTTCATCCGCGCCTATGCGCCCGAAGCCGACCCGGCGACCAGTCCCGGGCTTGATCGTCTCGTCGCCCACGCCCTGCGCTATTACGAGGACCGCGTGAAGCCGCAGAAGCGCTATCGCGAGCCCGACGACAAAGAACGCGCGGCACTGGAGGACCTGGCGAGCGCACTCGAAGCGATGCCGGATGAGCGGGAAGGGGAAGCCGTGCAGAACATGGTGTACGAAGTGGGCAAGCGGCACGGGTTCGAGCCGCTGCGGGACTGGTTTAGGGCGCTCTACGAAATCGTCTTCGGACAGAGCCAGGGGCCGCGCTTCGGTTCGTTTGCCGCGCTGTTCGGATGCGCACCGACAGCCGCACTGATCCACCGTGCGCTTGCGGGCGAGTTCGTAGGCTCCGCATGAAATTGGCGATCGTCGTCGCTCTGGTTCTTCTCGCGCCGGCGGCGCGCGCGCAAACCCCGTTCCAGCTTTATGAGGATGGCAAATTCGTCGAAGCCGAGAAGGCCGCGCTCGCGGAAGGCGATGCCCCGGGATACGCGCTTGCCGCGCGCGCCGATCTCGCGGCGGAAATGATGCGCCCGGAGCCGTGTAGTCCGTGCCTCGTTCATGCCGAAAGCCTCGCGCGGCACGCGATCGACATGGATCCGAAGCTCGCCGAGGGACGCATCGAATATGTGGTGGCGCTGGGCTACGAAGCGCGCCTGATGGGGGAACTGGCAGCCCATTTCAAGGGATTCGCCGAAAAGGCGAAGAACAATATCGACGCCGTAATCACCGACGATCCGAACAACGCGTGGGGCTGGGCGGCGCTCGGCGGTTGGAATATCGAGATTGCGCACGACGCAGGAGCGACGCTCGCGCGCTGGCTGTATGGCGCAAGCTTGAAGCGCGGGATGGATGATTTCGCGCGGGCCTTTGCCGCCGCACCCGACAGTCTGGTGATCCGCTTTCAATATGCACTGTCACTCGCCGCCTGCCACGATCCCGCGTATCGCGCCGAAATCGCGGATTCGCTTGCCCGCGCGGTTCGCGATACACCGCGGGGCGCCTACGAAGCGTACGCGCAGAAATGCGCGAAAGAGCTGCTCGCTGCACTCGGCGCCGGAGACATGGAAACCTTCGACCGCCTCGTCCGGCACGACCAGGGCTATCCGTAAGCGGTGGCGGGGGCAGCGGAAGCGGGCGTGGCGCTGCTGCGCAGATTGCCGCCGGAAGCGGCGCATCGCGCGACGTTGTCCCTACTAAGAATTTGCGGGCCGCTGCTGCCGCGCGCGAAGCCCGACGATCCGCGGCTGGCGGTTTCCGCGCTCGGATTGCGCTTCCCCAATCCACTCGGTCTCGCGGCCGGATTCGACAAGGACGCGCTTGTTCCCGATGCCATGCTGAAGCTGGGCTTCGGCTTTGTCGAATGCGGAACGCTGACGCCGCGCCCGCAGGCCGGCAATCCGCGGCCGCGGCTGTTCCGGCTCGAAGCGGACGGCGCAGTGATCAACCGCATGGGATTCAACAACGCGGGCGCGGCGCGCGCCGCTTTCCGACTGTCTGCCCGCCGGCGCAGCGGCGTCGTCGCGATCAACATCGGCGCGAACAAGGACAGCAGCGACCGTATTGCGGATTACCGCACCGTCCTGAATGAGCTCGCGCCGTTCGCCGATTTCGTCACCGTCAACGTATCGTCGCCCAACACGCCGGGACTTCGTGATTTGCAGAGTCGCGATGAACTCACGCGCCTGTTCGATTCGATTCTGGCGGAGCGCGCCGCGCTAAACTTGCGTACGCCCATACTCTTGAAGATTTCGCCGGACGCCAGCCTTTCCGAACTCGACGATATAGTGTCGACTGTACTCGCCGCAGAGATCGAAGGAGTGATCGTCAGCAATACGACCATCGCGCGCCCGTCCTCGCTTCGCGGCGCGCACGCAAGAGAGAGTGGAGGCTTGTCGGGCGCGCCGCTTTTCGAGACCTCGACAGCGCTTCTCAGGGAAACCCGCGCCCGCGCGGGCGCGAAACTGGTCCTCATAGGCGTGGGCGGCGTCTCGTCAGGCGCTACCGCCTACGCGAAGATCCGGGCGGGGGCTAGTCTCGTGCAGCTCTACACCGCGCTCGCATTGCATGGTCCTGCTGTGATCGACGGCATAAAGACCGAACTCTTATCGCTGCTCGAACGGGACGGATTTTCCAACATCAGAGACGCCGTCGCCGTTGACGCGCGTTGACCGCTACAGCTCCACCGTGTCGTGGAAATGGCGCAGATCGACGATGCCGCGGCCGGAGGGAGCGAGCGCGATCACGTCTGCGAAGCGGCGGCCCCACACGATTTCGTCGGGCATGTAGGAATGGCGTGCATAAATGATCTCCGACAGCGTGTCGTCGGTGCCACGCAGGAGAATCACGATCTCGATCTGCGAATCCCGCAGCGATTCCATTGTCGCTCCGTAGAGCGGGCTCGACCGGTCGATGGGATGCATCACCGTCCAGGAGAGGCCGAAGAGCGGTGTGCGGGCGCGCGCGAGTTTCAGTTCCTCGAAACGTCGCATGGCGATGCCTTCTTGCGTAATCACCTGGCGGGCCAGCGACACCTGGACTGCAGCATCCAGGATCTGGTTTCCCCGCTGGTTCGCGGCGCGGAACATGAGCGTCGGCACGCCGTCGAAGGGTGTGATCACGGCCACACGGCTGAACACCACGCGCGCAAAGGGGCGCGAGAAACGCGCGAAGGTCATGCCGGTGATCAGCGCAAGATTGAGAATGCCGAAAAATGCTTCCACCGAGACGACGACATTGGCGTAGACGCTCCGCGGCACCATCACGGTGTAATTGGCCGAGCCGATGGTCTGCACGCTGAACAGGAAATAATCCCAGAAGCCGCGTGCGTTCTGGATGCCGCGCGGGTCGGCCATGTAGAGCAGCGCGAACACCGTGTTGACGAGCGCAAAGACGGCCGCAATGCCGGCGAAGAAAGCCCACCATGGCACGGTCAGGACGAGGTGATAGCCATCGCGCCAGCGCGAGCGATCCTGTCCCTTGACGACCGCCCGCCGCCTTGTCCCGCTGCGGGAGACGATGCGCGGCTCCCCTGCCGACTGCCGTGCGCGTGTCCGGCTGCTCATGGGCCGAAGCTTGGCGCAATTCGTGCTTGCGTCAATGCTATCTCTTTGCGCCCGTTCTGCGCAGGGTAGACAGATATTCCGCCCAGCGGGAATCATGCTCCCGTCCGAGCCGATACAGATAATCCCAGCTGTAGAGACCGGTATCGTGCCCGTCGTCGAAACGGATGCGGGCCGCGTAATTGCCAACTGGCTCGAGCGACTCGATCCTCACATTCCGCTTGCCCGCTACGACCTGCTTCTGCGCCGCCGAGTGACCTTGGACCTCCGCGCTCGGTGACTCGACCCGCAGATATTCGGCCGGAAGCGCGAACCGCTCGCCCGTATCGAAGCTGACGGTGAGGGTGGTCCGCGCTGCATCGATGCGCAGTTCCAGCGGCCAAGTTGGCGTCGCACCGCCGGTGCTGCTCATTTCGTGTCGCGTTCGGCGTCCGACAGTTCCCTCGCTTCGGCGGGAAGCATGATCGGAATGCCGTTGCGGATGGGATACGCCAGGCCAGCGGCCTTACTGATCAGCTCGCCACGCTGACGATCGTAGATCAGGGTTGTCTTGGTCAGCGGACAGACGAGAATTTCGAGAAGCCTGGGATCCGGTTCCACCATTTCAGCCTCGGTTCAGTGACGTATTGAGGGCGCGGGCGCCGCCGAGATCTCGAGGAGTGCTACGAGAGTATCTACGCGATCCGACCAGTTGCGCGCCTCGATCAGCGCCTGCTTTTCCGCCGGTTCGAAGGGGCACAGCATGGCGAGCGCATTGACCAGCATCTCTGGGGGCGCGCTCATCACCGAGCGCCAGTCGGCTTTGAGATCCCGCCGTACGAGGTAATGCTTGAGGGCGCCGAGAAGCCGCTCACGGGGAAAATCCGTCGCCGAATCGGCGATCAGGTCGGCGACATAGGGCGCGTAATCCGGACGAATCTGGCGGAACGGAGTCCCGAATGCGAGCTCTTCGGCAACGCCAAACCGGCAGATACCCGTCAGCGTGATGAGGTAACGGCCGTCGTCGGTTTCCCGATAGCTGGTAACGCGGCCCGCGCATCCGACGCGCATCAGCGCCGGCGCGAGCGCCGTGTCTTCGTGCTCGACGGGCTGGATCATGCCGATAAAGCGCGAGCCCGACAGCACCGCATCCACCATCGCGAGATAACGCGGTTCGAAAATGTTGAGCGGCAGTTGCCCGCGGGGCAGCAGCACGCTTCCCGTCAGCGGGAACACGGGCAGCGTCGCCGGAAGTTCATCGAGACTCGTGTAGCTGCGCATCGCTCGTCAGGAGAACAGGATGGACGAGAGCTGCCGGCGCGCGGCCACGGTCCTGGCATCAGCTGGACCCATGGCTTCGAAATACGTAACGAGATGCTTGCGCGCGGCTTCGTCATTCCATTTGCGGTCGCGCCGCACAATTTCGAGCAGTTCGCGAATGGCGCCTTCGCGATCGCCTTTCGCGTCGAGCGCGAGCGCAAGGTCGAACCGCGCCTGATGATCGCCGGGATCGGTCTCGAGCCTTTTTGACAGCGGCGCGCTGTCGCCCGCGGAAGCCGCCTGTTCGCGCAGCTTGAGTTCGGCATCGACGGTGCGGATCGCTTCGTCCTGCGCGCCGTCCGGGCGCACCAGCCCGAGCGTCTTGCGCGCCCGTTCGATGTCGCCGCTTTTCAGATAACAGCGAGCCAGACCCGCAACAGCGCGGGGATGGCCAGGCTCTTCCTGAAGAAGATGCCCATAGGCTTGCGCTGCGCCCGCCATGTCGCCTGCCGCAAAAGCTTCGTCAGCCGCCGCGAGAATGTCATCCACTTGATCCTGCCCTGCGGCACCTCCGGTCAGGGTCTGGACGAAGGCGCGCAATTGCGAGTCCGGGACCGCGCCCATGAAACCGTCGACCGGCTGGCCGTCGCGAAAGGCATACACCGTCGGGATCGACTGGATGCGCAGCTGACGCGCGATCTCCTGATTCTCGTCGATGTTGATTTTGACGAGACGTACCGCCCCCTTGGCCTCGTTCACCACCTTCTCGAGCGCCGGTCCCAATTGCTTGCAGGGTCCGCACCAGGGTGCCCAGAAATCCACGATCACCGGCACCTGCCGGGACGCTTCGAGCACGTCGGCCGCGAAGGTCTCGATGGAGCCGTCCTTGATGAGTGCGCCCGGGGCGGCCGCGGCCGCCGCAGCCGGCTTGGCCGTGCCGCTGGTGAGAGGTCTGCCGCTGGGACCGATCAATGCCATGCGAAAATGGAACCTTCAGGGATGCGGCCCAAACATGGGCACAACGGCGCGGAAAGAAAAGGGCGAAGTCCGGCCCCGCGTTGCCGCGCGCCGGCTGTCCTCCCGTTGCCCGAACGTCGCAGGTCCGGGCACAGCCCGCGTCGGCATAACAGCGAATTTAACAGGGAACATCAGGCGCGACCCGCGCTGTCGCGAGCCCGAAAAGCAAAACCAGGCCGCTCGTTCGAGCACCGGGCGCATCATGCCAACATGGCAAGTACCTTAGCACGTCTGGTCAGGCGGTACTGGCCGAATTAGGCCACTCTGATTTCAAACTGGGCCACTTTGCCGCTACCGCAACTGGACCGTCGCGAGAGGTGTGCCGGCACCGTAGATTTGCAAGGCGCCGCGTACTTTTGCAGCCGACCCGCTAAAGGTGACCGTGCAGGAAATTGGGGTTGTCACTTGGCCGTCGGGGTAAATGTAGCAGGTCTGATTTGGCACCACGGCGGACCCGTTCGCGCAGGAGCTTGCTGAGCCATATGCCGTAGTCGAATTCAGCTCGAATAGCTGCTGCGAGATTGGCGTGATGTTTGTCGTGCCGAGGTTGATGAACTCGCAGAGGAGGGAACTCGGACTATTGATGCCGGCATAAATCGGCCCCCCGGCGATCATGTCACCCTTGGAGGCATCGGCCGCGCTGGCAACTGCCGTCATGGACACAACTACGGCAGTTGCTGTGAATAGAGTTTTCATGAGGTTAACGACGGTCATAGGTTTGTCCCCTTTCCGTCACCGTGAACCGCCCACGGAATTGACCGTGGAGGCGCATGGATGGATCGTATCGGACAGGTCTAAATTTTGTGGAAACTCTGGCCCGCTACCGCTCGGCAATTCACCGTCGAGCGCCGCGTCGATCAGCTCGCCAATGCTCCAAACGTGGTCCGTGATTTAATTTTACCGTGACACGAGCAGCGTTCGCCTTGCGGGGACAAGCCATGGAGCGGTTTGGGAGATGATGTTTTGTCGATGGTCCCAATTCATAGCGAATCGATGATCTCGTCGCGGCTGACGTTCTTGACTCGCGCCACTTCGCGCAGGATGGCGTTGAGCGTTCCGACGCGAAGCGAGGCGTGATCGGGAACGGAAAGGCGGTGGTGCTGAGGCTCCTCGGTCTGAAGAATTATATGGCTTCCCACGCGATTGACCTGACGGTATTGCCATTTCGCAATCAACGTACTGACGAGGCGCTGACCGCTCAGATCGCGCGGCAATTTCATGCGAGAACTTCATCGCGGACCAAGTGGAGCCTCAGCCGATCGGGTGCCTGCCGATCGAAGTAGAAGGCGCGCACGGCTTCACGCACATTGACGCGCAATTTTTCCCAGGTGTCAGCCTCGGTGAAGATGCTTTCGCCGAGCGCTTCGGCAACGAATCCGCCGTCCGCCTCCTGCGTCACTTCAAAGACCAGTTCGCTCATGCGGTGACGCTACAGGAAGCCGCGCGAAGCGACAACACGGAACAGGGATCCGGAACCGGGGTCGGACCTCGCGGAACCGGAGTCGGATCCCGAATTCATGTGAGGTTAACGACGGTCGTAGGTTTGTCCACTTTCAGTCACTGTGAACCGCCCACGGAATTGACCGTGTTGGCGCACTGGATCGTATCGGACAGCTCTAAATTTTGTGGAAACTCTGTCCCGCTACCGCTCGGCAATTCACCGTCGAGCACCGCGTCGATCATCTCGCCAATGCTCCAAACGTGGTCCGTGACGCCTGACTGCATCGCAGGCGTACACCGGAGCGCAGATGAGCCAGACGGTGATGAACGTTGTTTGCCAAGCCTGGAAGAGATGATAATCCATCTCGCTGTGGTGCCATCCGAGTTTGCCGCAAAACGTGTGGCCGCAGGGACGGATTGGCGCATCGATGAAGAATATCAGGCCGCACGCGAATATGGTTAGCATCACGGCCAGCGCTCCAACACGAGCGTATTTAAGCACGCAGTCCATCGACGGTAATTCTCGTTTCGTCCCTAGCCGTTGCCGGTTTCGGAGCCGTCACAAGTGATGATCGGGATCAGCGGAACCCTGCATTCCCGCGCCGCTTTCGTGCCAATCACCCCGCTTCCCCTTTCCACAGAAAACTGAGAACACGAGAACCAAGAGGACAACGAACCCGATGGCCGCAATTATTTGTCCAAGGCGCTCATTCGGCGGCCACCGGCTGGCGCAATTGCGGTCCGACGTCGGGATCGCTTTCCACGGCCTTGAGGCGTTCGCGGGCGGCGGCGGCTTCCTTCTGTTTGTTCCACATCGCGGCATACTGGCCGCCTTTCGCCACCAGTTCGGTGTGGCGGCCGCGCTCGGTGATCACGCCGTGGTCGAGCACGAGTATCTCGTCCGCGTCGACGACGGTGGACAGCCGGTGCGCGATGACGAGGGTCGTGCGGTTGCGGGTGACGGCCGCGAGCGCGCTCTGGATTTCCCGCTCGGTATGGGTGTCGAGGGCGGAGGTCGCTTCGTCGAGGAGAAGGATGGGCGGGTTCTTGAGAATGGTGCGCGCGATCGCGACGCGCTGTTTCTCGCCGCCGGAAAGCTTGAGCCCGCGCTCGCCCACCATCGAGGCATAGCCGAGCGGCAGTTCGCGGATGAAAGGATCGATCTGCGCCATGCGCGCGGCGTCCGCGATGTCCGCTTCGCCCGCACCGATCCGTCCGTAGGCGATGTTGTAGCGGATCGTATCGTTGAACAGCACCGTGTCCTGCGGGACGATGCCGATGGCGGCGCGCAGCGATGCCTGGGTCACATCGCGGATATCCTGCCCGTCAATGGTCACGCTTCCGGACGCGATATCGTAAAATCGGTAGAGGATGCGCGAAACCGTTGACTTGCCGGCGCCCGTTGGCCCCACGATCGCCACTGTCTTGCCAGCGGGAACATGGAAGCTCACGCCTTTCAGCACCACGCGGTCCGGGTCGTAGGCGAAAACGACATTGTCGAAGCGGATGTCGCCGCCCCTGATGACAAGATCCTTCGCGCCGGGCCGGTCTTTTACTTCCTGCGGCTGAAAGAGCAGCCGGAACATCGCTTCCATATCGACCAGAGCCTGCGTGATCTCGCGGTAGACGGTGCCGAGCAGATTCAGCGGCACGTAAAGCTGCAGGAGAATGGCGTTGGCCATCACAAAATCGCCGACCGTGAACTGCCCCTCAGCGATGCCGATAGCGGTCAGCACCATCACGATACCCGTGCCGATCGCCATGATCGCGGCCTGGCCGGTGTTGAGGACCGAGAGCGAAATCTGCGCCTGGATCGAAGCGTTCGCGTAACGCCCCATCGAGCGATCGAAACGCCGCGTCTCGTGCGCCTCGTTGTTGAAATACTTGACCGTCTCGTAGTTCAGGAGGCTGTCGACGGCTTTGGTGCTCGCGTCATTGTCGCTGTCGTTCATTTCGCGCCGGTAGCGCACCCGCCAGCGCGTGATCGCGAAGGTGAACCAGACATATCCGCCCACCATCGCGAGCGCCGTCACGGCGATCCAGGCATTCAGTTTCCAGATCATCTCCGCCGTGAAGATGACGAGCTGCAGGATCGTCGGGAAAATGCTGAAGGTGGCGAACGAGAGCAGCGTGTCGATGCCTTTCGTTCCGCGGTCGATGATGCGCGACAGGCCGCCGGTCTTTCGCTCGAGGTGGAAGCGCAGGCTGAGCGTGTGCACATGGGCGAACGCGGCAACGCCGATTTCGCGCAGCGCGTGGTAAAGTACCTTGGCGAAGATGCCGTCGCGGAGCTGCGCGAACAGCTGCATCAGAATGCGCGACAGCACATAGGCTGCGACGAGGCCGAGTGTCGCCGTCATGGCGATCGCGGCCGGCCCGCGATGCGCGAGATGATCGGTCACCCAGCCGAGCAGGAGCGGAGAGATCGCCGTTGCCCCGATCGCCAGCACGAGGCACGCCATCGAGCCGACGACGCGCAGCCGGAGATCGGGCCGGCCTTTTGGCCAGAGATAGGGCAGGAGCAGCCTCAAAGGGCGCAGCGAAGGCGTGCCGTCGCCGGATTCGAGCAGCGGATGGGATTGTGCCATAACGATTGCCGTCCCGTGCGGACCCGGGGCCTTTTTTCGCGCGTTTTCAAAATGATGGCGCGCGGGTGGGTCTATCGTTCTCCATCCTTGATTAGGTATCCGAATGGCACATCGCAATACCGACGGACTTGATTTGGCCGAACGCTCCACTGCCGGACCGGCTCGGTTCGCGCCAGTTCCGTCAGCAGGCTGCGCAGGGCGCCGGATCTGCGTGTTTTGCGGCTCGTCGCCGGGGGTTCTTCCGGTCTATGCGGAAGCGGCGCGCGAGCTTGGCCGTGCGATCGGAGAAGGTGGGCATACGCTGGTGTTCGGCGGCGGTGCGGTCGGGTTGATGGGCGAAGTCGCCCGCGCGGCGCGGAGCGCCGGAGCGCCGATTATCGGGATCCTGCCCGCGTTCCTGCGCGGGCTCGAGCCGCCGCTTAAATCGGCGGAAGAGCTGATCATCACGCCCGATCTGCAGCAGCGCAAAGCCCGCATGCTGACCCTCGCCGATGCGTTTGTCATTCTGCCCGGCGGTCTCGGCACGCTCGACGAATATTTCGAAGTGGTCACGACGACCCAGCTCCGCGTGCATGCGAAGCCGATCATCATCGTCGATGTGGAAAATTACTGGGCGCCGCTGCGCGCACTGCTCGAACGCGTAGTGGAGCAGGGTTTCGCCCGCGCCGACATCGCCTCCTACCACGCCTTCGTTGCGACGCCCGGGGAGGCGATGGAGAAGATCAGCTCGCTGCTTGCCGCGCGCGCAGCCTGAACCGCGCGAAGCGCCCCTCAAGTGCAACGAGGCCCAGTGCGGCCCAGACGCAGCCGAAGGCAAGCGCATCAAAACGCGTGAACGCTTCGCCGAATCCGAACACGGCCAGCAGAAGCGTGATCGACGGCGACAGATATTGCAGGAATCCGAGCGTCGACAGGCGGATGCGCCGGGCGCCCGCCGCAAACAGCGCCAGCGGTATGGCGGTGATGGGTCCTGCGCCCACGATCAGCAAATCGCGCGCGATGCCAGCGGATGGAAACGCCGCCGTGCCCACGAAGCTCCAGAACCCGAGCACCACCAGCGCGAAAGGCACAACCACCGCCGTTTCGACGAGAAGCCCGTCGAGCGCGTCGACGGGCGCGAGCTTGCGGAAGAATCCATACAAACCGAAAGACAGTGCCAGCACCGGCGCAATCCAGGGAAAGTGGCCGAGTGAGAGGGCCTTGGCGGCGACGGCAACACTGGCAAGGGTCACGGCCACCAGCCTGAGCCGCGACATGCGCTCGCCGAAGAAGAGGACGCCAAGCGCAATCGAGATGAGCGGGTTGATGTAATACCCGAGGCTTGCTTCCACGAGCTGCCGGCTCGCCACGCAGTAGATATAGACGGTCCAGTTGGTGGTAATGAGCGCGCCGGTCAGTGCCAGCATGCCGAAGACCTTGCGCGAACGCAGGATTGCGCCGAGTTGCGAAACACGCCCGCGCAGCAGCGCCACGACAAGTGCGAACAGCACGCACCAGACGATGCGGTGCGCCGTCAGTTCGAACGGCGGGACGCCATCGAGCCGCCGCCAGTAGAGCGGAACGATTCCCCAGAGGCCGTACGCAACAATCGCGCAGGCGATGCCGCCAGGATCGTCGCGGGGGAAAGATTCGCTGATCATTCCACCCTCCCCTTGAGGGAGGGTCGAAATTTGCGCAGCAAATTTCGGGGAGGCTTCAACACGCTTTATCCCCGACGGCCTGACTCTGCGGAGAGATCACCCCTCCCCGAAAATCGTTCGCGCTGAAGAGCGCCAACGATTTTCGACCATCCCTCAAGGGGAGGGTGGAATCCACTTCTCACCGTTTCACGTCCCAGCTCGTAGTCCCGTCGGGATTGTCCTTGAGCTGAATTCCCTTTGCGGCGAGGTCGTTGCGGATACGATCGGCCTCTTTGAAATTCCGCTGTTCGCGCGCGGCGTTGCGCGCTGCAATGCCGTCCGCAATGTCTGTGACCGGAATTGGTGGGCGCGCGGCGAGGCGGCCGGGATCCGGCGAGAACCCGAGCAGCGAGAGTCCGCCCGCGAGATCGGCGGCCTCCGCGCCATGAAGCGCAGAAATAGCGAGCGGCGTATTGAGATCGTCGAGCAGCGCATCGAGCACGGCGCTGCCGATCCGCGGCGCCGCCACCGGCTCCGCCGCGGAATACCACCGCTCGAGAACTTTCCAGCTTTCCTTCATGCCCTGCGCGGTCCAATCAATCGGCTGGCGATAATGCGTACGAAGCATGTTGAGCCGCAGCACGTCGCCCGGCCAGTCGGCGAGCAACTCGTGGATAGTGACGAAGTTGCCGAGCGACTTCGACATCTTCTCGCCTTCCGCATTGAGAAATCCGTTGTGCATCCAGACCTTCGCGAGCGGCCTGCCCGCGTGCGCACTCTCGCTCTGGGCCATCTCGTTCTCATGATGCGGGAACATCAGATCGATGCCACCCCCGTGGATATCGAACGTGTCGCCCAGCAGGGCTTCGCCCATCGCCGAGCATTCGATGTGCCAACCCGGACGCCCGCGTCCCCAGGGACTCGGCCAGCCGGGAAGCGACTCGTCGGATGGCTTCCACAGCACGAAATCCATCGGACCGCGCTTGTAAGGCGCGACATCCACGCGCGCGCCGGCGATCATTTCGTCCAGCGAACGGTGCGCGAGCCTGCCGTAATCCGGCTGCGAGGACACATCGAACAGGACATGGCCGTCCGCCACATACGCGTGACCGGTCTCGTTCAGTTTTTCGATCAGAGCGATCATGCGCGGCACATACTCGGTCGCGCGCGGCTCGTGCGTCGGTGGGAGGCAGCCGAGCGCCGTCACGTCCTCGCGATAGAGACGGCCCGTTTCAGTGGTCAGTTCGCGCACGACATCGAGGATGGCGCGGTCCGCCTTCGTCTCCTGCGCGCGCGCGATGATCTTGTCGTCGATGTCGGTGACGTTGCGGACATAGGTGACATGCGCGTCGCCGTATAGGTGACGAAGCAGCCGGAACAGCACGTCGAAAACAATCACGGGTCGCGCATTGCCGATATGCGCGTAGTCGTAAACCGTCGGCCCGCAGACATACATCCGCACATCGGCGGGATCGAGCGGGGCGAAGTCTTCCTTGCTGCGCGACAGCGTGTTGTAGAGTCGGAGAGTCATGGGATGCCCTCCATGTTTACTGCATATACGCCAACGCTTTCCTCCCCCGCGCGAATGCGCGGGGGAGGGGGACCGCGAAGCGGTGGAGGGAGCTCTCGACGAGCAGCGAGATGGGCAGGATTAGGTCGGGGATTCTCATCTGCGGTGATTCACACGGTTGCCGATACTTCGCGCGGTGAAAGGCCCCCTCCACCGCTTCGCGGTCCCCCTCCCCCGCCTGCGGCGGGCGAGGAAACGCGCAGCGTCAGCAAATTTGCGCGCGCATCACGCAGTTTCTCCATTGAGCCGCGCCAGCACTTTCGCGCGGCCGATGAGCGGTAGCAGTTTCTTGAGCTCGGGTCCATTCTCGCGACCGGTCAGCGCGAGCCGAAGCGGATGATACAGTCTTCGGCCCGTCGCACCCGTCGCCTCCGATACCGCGCGCGTCCAGAAGGGCCATAGTCCCTCGTCCCATGGCTCGGCCGGCAACAGCTCCTCCGCTTTAGCGAGCAGGTCTTTGTCTTCGACGACCGGGACCACGGGACCTCGCACGATTTCCCACAAGTCCGCCGCGTCGGACATCCGGGCGAGGTTTGGCCGCACGGCGTCCCAAAACGCCGCACCGCCACCTACATCCATGTCCGCAAGACGAGGGGAGACCGACTCGTACGACATCCCGTGCAGAAACTTCGCGTTCAGGTGGGCAATCTCCGCCGGATCGAAATGGGCAGGCGCGCGGCCGATTTTCTCGAAGGCGAACTCCTCCGCCAACGCATCGAGCGACTCCCGCAATTCGATGGCGCCCGAAGTGCCGGTCTTGGCCAGATAGGAAGCAAGCGCAAGCGGTTCGATTTCCTCTTCGTCGCGCAGCGATTTGAGCGACAGCGATCCCAAACGCTTCGACAGGGCTTCGCCGCCCGCCCCGACCAGCAGCGGGAAATGTGCGAACTGTGGGACAGGCGCCGCGAGTGCTTCGAAAATCTCTATCTGCACCGCGGTGTTGGTGACGTGATCTTCGCCGCGAATGACATGCGACACCGCAAAATCGATATCGTCCACGACCGAGGGCAGCGTGTAGAGGAATCGGCCATCCTCGCGGATCAGAACTGGATCGGAGAGCCCGGTCGTGTCGATTTCGACGTCGCCGCGCACCAGATCGCGCCAGGCGATCCGCATTCCGCTCAGCCGGAATCGCCAATGCGGCAGGCGGCCCTGCGAGTCGAGCCGCGCTCGTTCCTCGGGCGACAGCGCGAGCGCGGCGCGGTCATAGACGGGCGGCAGGCCTTGCGCGATCTGGCGCTTGCGCCTGCGCTCGAGTTCGAGCGGCGTCTCGTAACAGGGGTAGAGCCGTCCCTCCGCCTTGAGCCTTTCGCAGGCGGCACGGTGCGCGTCCGCCCGCAGGATCTGCCGGTCGAAGAGATCGTGAGTGATGCCGAGCCAGGTGAGATCCGCGATAATTGCCGCTTCGAATTCCGGTTTCGATCGCTCCACATCGGTATCGTCGATGCGGAGCAGAAAGCGCGCGCCCGCCTTGCGAGCGAAGAGATGGTTGAGGAGCGCCGTGCGCGCGTTGCCGACGTGGAGAAGCCCGGTAGGCGACGGCGCGAAACGGACGAGCAGGCTCATCGGGCGTCCCGGAACGCGTTGGTGATCGGATAACGGCGGTCGCGGCCGAAATTGCGCGAAGTGATCTTCACGCCCGGCGGCGCCTGGCGGCGCTTGTATTCGGCCGTATAGAGAAGCTGTTCGATGCGTCTCACGATCGCAGGCTCATACCCCTCTGCCACCACCTTTTCGAACGACATTTCCTTCTCGACCAGACATTCGAGGATTCCGTCGAGAATATCGTAAGGCGGAAGCGAATCCTGGTCCGTCTGGTTGGCGCGCAATTCGGCGGTGGGCGGACGGTGCAGGATATTTTCCGGGATCACGCGGCCCGAAGGACCGCGCGCCGCAGAGGGAAGGGATTGGTTGCGCCAGCGGGCGAGCGCATAGATTTCCGTCTTGTACACGTCCTTCAGCACGTTGTAGCCGCCACACATGTCGCCATAGAGCGTCGCATAGCCCACGCTCATTTCCGACTTGTTTCCGGTCGTCAGCACCATCGGGCCGAATTTGTTGGAGATCGCCATCAGAATCATGCCGCGGATGCGCGACTGCAAATTCTCTTCCGTCGTATCGGGTGCGCGGCCGGCGAACACCGGCGCAAGCAGGCCGCCCATCGTTTCGACCGCGCGCTCGATCGTGATCGTTTCGTAGTGCATGCCCAGGAGGCGAGCGCACGCTTCGGCATCGTCGAGGCTCTCCTGCGCGGTAAAGCGCGAGGGCATCATCACCGCGCGTACGCGATCGGCGCCCAATGCATCCACCGCCACAGCTGCGGACAGCGCGGAATCGATGCCGCCGGAAAGCCCGAGCACCACGCCGGGAAAGCGGTTCTTCTCCACATAATCGCGCAGGCCCAGCATCATGGCCTGATAGATCGATTGCGAGCGCTCTTCCGGCGGCTGGATGTCGCCCGGATCGCAGAGCCATCCGGCGGAGGTCCGGCGCCATTGAGTAATGATGATGCTCTCGCGCCAGGGAAGCAGTGAGCAGGGCACCGAACCATCCGCGTTCATCACGAAGGACGCGCCATCGAACACCAACTCGTCCTGTCCGCCCACCTGATTCAAATAGGCGAGCGGCCTCCTGCTTTCCGCAACCCGTGCGGCGACGAGCCCGAGCCGCACATCTTCCTTTCCGGCCTCGAACGGCGAGCCATTGGGCACGAGAAGAATTTCGGCGCCGCCTTTCGTGAGCGCTTGCACCGTTTCTGGCGCCCAGATGTCTTCGCAGATCGGCACTCCGATCCGAACGCCGCGGACATCGAAGGGCGAGGGCAGCGGCCCAGCCGCGAACACGCGCTTCTCGTCGAAGACGCCATAATTGGGGAGATTGTTCTTGTAGGTTCGGGCGGCGATGCGCCCGGCGTCGAGCAGCAGGCACGCATTATGGAGCTGGCCCTCGTCGTTCCATGGTGCGCCGATCAGAACCGCGGGACCGCCGTCGGCGGTTTCGCGCGCGAAATCTTCGACGGCCGTGTGAACGTCGTCCTGCAGCGCGGTCTTTAGAACCAGATCCTCGGGCGGATAACCGACGACGAACAGCTCGGAAAGAAGAACGAGATCCGCACCGGCCTTGGCCGCCTCCGCGCGCGCGGCCCGCGCCCGCGCGACATTCCCGGCAATATCGCCCATCACCGGGTCAAGCTGCGCCAGCGCGATGCGGAATGTGTCGGTCATGAAATTCCACCCTCCCCTTGAGGGAGGGTCGAAAATCGCGAGCGCGCTTCAGCGCGAACGATTTTCGGGGAGGGGTGATGCTTCCGCACGCGATGTCTGCCGTTCGAGATTCTGGAATATCGTCTCAAGCACGCTTTCCGGAGACTTCATTACCTCATTATTCCAGAATCGCAGCACCGCGTAGCCGCGCGATTGAAGCCAGTTCGTGCGGAGAGCGTCGGACTCGAGGTGCGCCTCATCCGCATGCTGGCTGCCGTCCAGTTCTATGATCAGTTTGGCGGAAGGACAAAAGAAGTCCGCGAAATACGGCCCGATGGGCTGTTGTCTGCGGAAGCGCCAGTTCGCGAGTCGCCGGCTGCGAAGCAAACTCCACAGCTTGCGCTCGGCATCTGTAGGACTTTGGCGGAACTGGCGCGCGATGTCGCGTCGGCGGACAGGATCGGGCATTTTCGGCATCACCCCTCCCCGAAAACGCTGCGCGTTTTCGACCCTCCCTCAAGGGGAGGGTGGATGCAATCTGTCTGCGATTCTCGCACCTACGCAATGGCGCCAACGCTGTCGCGGCGCCGCTTTTTACCCTCCCCTTGAGGGAGGGTCGAAAATTGCGAGCGCCCTTCAGCGCGAGTGATTTTCGGGGAGGGGTGATGTCGCCCCGCGCGCGTCCCTCTCGAGTGTCTGGAAGATCATCTCACGCACCGTCTCCGGCGTCGGCATTCCCCCTCCCCGAAATCTGCTTCGCAAATTTCGACCCTCCCTCGAGGGGAGGGTGAGAGTCACGCCCCGGCGTAGGTGCCGGTGGCGCGGGGGAGCGCCATGGGGAGGCAGGCCGTCTCGATGTCGAGCGCGGTCGCGAGCGCCCGGCGGGCCTCTTCGGCGCGCACGATCGGCTCTGCTTCGCCGCGCGCGGCGCTGACGAAGGCCGCGAGGGATTCGCCCAGCGGGTCTTCGAGCACGACCGGATTCAAATGCCGCCGCGTGGTGTTGCGCACACTGCGGGAAATGAAATCGATCTCGATCACGCCGTCGGAATAGATGGCGCGCATGCCGCGGCGCCTCAGGCTCGAGATGCGGCTCGCCGAGAGCTGTACCTGCGAACCATTGGCGAAGGAAATCTGCGTGCGGGCGTCATCGAGATGGCGGCTCTTGAGGCTGCGGCCCTCCGCTTCGATGTCGCAGATCGCGCCCGGCACCAGGCGATGCACCAGATCAAGATCGTGAATCATCAGATCGAGGAGCACGCTCACATCGGCGCCCCGGCCCGTCCACGGCCCCATGCGCCAGCATTCCACAGAAAGCGGCGGGCTGTCGTAGTCGAGCATGCCCGTGCGCGCGAAGACGAAGCGCTCCTGGTGCCCGACGGTGAGAACACGGCCTGTGGCTGCGGCCAGCGCAACCAGCTGATCGGCTTCGCGGAGCCGTGTGGCAATCGGCTTTTCCACCAGCACGTGTGCACCCGCGTTGAGGAACGCGCGCACGATGGACGCATGGGTGATCGCGGGCGAACACACGCTGACGAGATCGACGGCGCCCAGAAGATCCCGCCAGTCGGAATGAACGGCGATACCGTCCATTGCCATCGCCGCCCGCCGCGCTTTCACGCAGGGGTCGGCGACGCCGACGAGTTCCACTCCGTCCATCAGCGCGTATTTGGCCGCGTGATGGCGGCCGAACGCTCCGATACCCACGACTCCGGCCCGCACCGGGCGGAGACACTGGCCTTGGAAAGCCTGCAACCGGGAATCCCCGTGTAGATACCGGGATTTATGAGCCACAGCCGGCCCGCGGGCGCGACTCATAAAATGTTTCGCCTTGTTACAGCCGATTTGAGGATTCGGCTTGGCCCTGCGGTTTCAAGCCTCCGGACCAAGCGCCAGCAGGTTGGTCAGGGCTGCCATGATGACGTAGCCCAGCATGAGGGGGCCCAGCCCGATCACCGCATCGCCCAAAAGCCCCCCGAGGACCCGGCACGGCAACAGCGTGTACACGGTCCCGATGTAGAGAAGCTGGATGCCGATCACCGCCGCCAGACCAACCGCAAACGCCAGAGGCTGCGCGCCAAGGGCCTCGGGGCGGCGCTTGCGCTCGAGGCGGAGAATGCCGGCGGCGAGCCGGATGCGCGAAATCGCGGAGCCGAGAAAGACCAGCGCCAGAAGCCAGGAGACCGCCGAAACCACCAGCCGGCCTCCGCCGACACCGCACGCGTTCAGGGCATTTTCGAGGTGCCCCTGGCCGAAAACCGCAAAACGCACGGCGCTTTCCAGTGCGCCGATAGCCGGGGTGGGCGGGCCGACCGGTACGTAAAAGACCTGGAGGAAAAAGACGATCAGCGTGAAGGCGAGGAAAACGGCTTCGTTAAAGCGGGGCAGAAAGCTCGCCGCGGTGATCTGGCTGGGCAGCATCGGCCGCAGATGACTGGCCGAGAGCCCATAGCCGGCAATGAACAGCACGCCCATCGCGCCGAACAGCAGGACGCAGACGAGGATCGGCACGATGGCTTGGGCGAGCGGAATGTCGCCTTGCGCGGCGCGACCGAGCGCAAGCCCGCCCGCGTACACGCAGAACACGATCCAGCCCTTCCCGAGCAGCCGCGCGGCGCCCATCCTCTCCCCTCCGCCCAAACCGGTGATTGCCGCGCCTCAGGCCGAGGCGGCGAATCGAGCGTCCTTCATGCGCTCGGCGCGCAGACTCTCGGCCATCAGGAAAGCAAGCTCAAGCGCCTGGCTGGCATTGAGCCGCGGATCGCAATGGGTGTGATAGCGCCGCGACAGATCCTCCTCCGAGATCGCCTGTGCGCCGCCCAGGCACTCCGTGACGTTCTGGCCGGTCATTTCGAAATGCACGCCACCGGCATGGGTCGCTTCCGCACGGTGAACCTCGAAGAATGTCTTCACCTCCTTGAGAATGCGCTCGAAGGAGCGGGTCTTGAGTCCCGTGTGGGAGGTGATCGTGTTACCGTGCATCGGATCGCAGGACCAGGCGACGTGCGCGCCCTCGCGACGTACGGCCCGGATCAGTTTCGGCAGTCTGTCGCCCGCCCGCTCGGCGCCGAAGCGGCAGATCAACGTGACGCGACCGGCCGCGTTGGCCGGATTGAGAATCGCGAGGAGCCGCAAGAGCTCGCTTTCCTCGAGCGTGGGGCCGCATTTCAATCCGATCGGGTTCTTGATGCCGCGGCAGAACTCCACATGCGCGCCCGACGGGTCGCGCGTGCGGTCGCCGATCCAGAGAAAATGCGCCGAGGTGTCGTACCAGTCGCCGCTCGTGGAATCGATGCGGGTCAGCGCCTGCTCGTAACCGAGAAGCAGCGCCTCGTGGCTGGTGTAGAATTCGGTCGCGCGGAGTTGCGGCGTCGAATCCGGCGTGATCCCGCACGCTTCCATGAATTCCAGCGTTTCGGTGATGCGCTGCGCGAGTGCCCGATAGCGTTCGCCCGAAGGCGAGCCGGCAATGAATCCGAGCGTCCAACGATGCACGTTGTGCAGATCGGCATAGCCGCCTTGCGCGAAGGCGCGCAGCAGGTTCAGCGTCGCCGCGGATTGCGCATAGGCCTGCATCAGGCGAGCCGGGTCGGGTGTGCGGCTTAAGGCCTCGAATTCCATCGCGTTGACGTTGTCGCCGCGATAGGCCGGCAGCGTGACATTTGCTCTCGTTTCCGTTTCGGCGGTCCGCGGCTTGGCGAACTGGCCGGCAATGCGGCCGACCTTCACCACGGGAACGGCTGCCGCGAAGGTCAGGATCACCGACATCTGCAGAAGCACGCGGAAGGTGTCGCGGATGTTGTCGGGATGAAACTCGGCGAAGCTCTCCGCGCAATCGCCGCCCTGCAGCAGGAAAGCCTTGCCTTCGCTCGCGAGCGCGAGCTGCGCAGCGAGGTTCCGCGCTTCCCCCGCGAAGACGAGCGGCGGATGGGTCTTGAGCCGCGTTTCGACGGCGAGAAGCGCATCCGCGTCCGGATACTCCGGCGCCTGGCAGATGGGCCTGCCGCGCCAGCTTGCCGGGCTCCAAGGCTGTGCCACCGGTAACTCCTTTCCCGCAGGCGATATACAGCGAACGAGCCGCTGCGGCGAAGGTTTTTCGGCGGCGCGAAACCGCCCCGATCAGGCGGTAAAGAAATCCTCCTGTTCGCGGGCTTCGGCGGGAATGGCTCCAAGGAGCCGCGTGAGTTCGCGAATTCGCAGACCCTCGAGCCGCTCGACCGAGTCCACGATTGCAGTGCACAGAGGTTGAGCCGCGAAGGGTTCGCACAACTGGCAGAATTTCTGCGTCACGTCCTCCCACGACAGCGGACGCGTTTGAAAGCCGTGATAGTCGTGTTTCTCCGTTTCGAAGCGGCGGCCATCGCGCAAGCTGATCGCAATCCGGCAGGCCAGCTCCTCCGGAAATTTCGCCGACATGGCTGCGTCGGGCCTGATTTCCACATGCCGCAACAGTTCCTGGACATCTTTGCCCGCTATTCGCCCGGGCGCATATTGCGCCGGGCCGAGCGCCCCATCGCACAAGGCTGCCGCAACCATGTAGGGCAGGCTGTGATCGGCATCCTCTTTGGTGCGGACAGATACCTTCGGGCCTTCTTCTCCGCCGCCGATGATGCGGTACGCCACATCGAAAATATCGATGGTGACCGATTCGACCTCCGCTGCCGCAAGTTTGTTGGCGTCGCGCAGGTCGAGCACGCCTTCGATTGCGGACTGCGCGTGTATTTCCGCATCGTAGCGCTTCACGATCGTGCGGCGGACGCGCTCGAGATCCTCACCTCTCCAGTCGATTGCGAATGGACCGCTCACGCTCTCCTTCAATCCCTTGTTGCCCTCGAAAATCTCCAAAGGACCGGCCACGCCGCGCGAGGCAAGGAAGGCGCCGTGGGTGGCGATGAAGGCGGTATTCGCATAGGCAAGGCCTTTCCAGTGCGACAGCGCGCCGGTTCGAGTCACCCGAAGCGCGATGTTGCCCACGGCCGCCAACGCGATCGCATGGGCAGTATGTTCATCGTCGAGGCCGAGCGCGCGGGCGACTCCTGCGCCCGCCGCATAGGCGCCCTGCACAGTGTGGTCGAAGCCGCGGTCCCGCACCGGCGCTTCATCACTGAGCCTCGCCTGAACCTGGTAAGCTACGGCGAGCGCCGCGAGAAAATCCCTGCCGCCTGCATCGGCGAATTCGGCCGCAGCAAGCACCGGCGCGAGATTGTCGCTCGGATGGCAGGTCTCGCCCTTCGCGAGATAAGCGTCCATGAAATCGAGGTAGCGGACCAGCGCGCCGTTCAGGAAGGCGGCGCGATCGGGCGCGCTCTTTCCGCCCCCGATCAACGTGCACAGCACATTGCCGCCGAAGGCTTCGACCTGCTGGCGGACGAGGCGCACGGGTTCGGCATCGAGCGCCCCGATGGCGCAGCCGAGCGAATCGAGCACGCGAATTTTCAGCTGCGTGCGCGCTTCCTGCGACAGGTCGCGACAACGCGCGCGGGCGGCGAAGCGGGCGAGTTCCTCGACTTCCGTCATGTCATCCGGGCTTATAGCTCGCGATGCGGCCCCAGCTGCTCTTGGTGCCCCAGATTCCGGCTCGGAGGCATTCGAGCTGTACGATCTGGCTGTGATCGACGAAGAGATTCACGTCGATACCGTAGTTCTTGATGTACCACTCGAAGACCGCGGGATCGGCCGCTTCGAACATCACCCTTTCGAGGCCGAGGCCGTCGATGATCTTCGCCACCGCATCGGTGCGCCACGTGGCGACGTTCTCGGTAATGCCTTCCGATTCGATCATGATGATTTCCGCACCGGCTTCGAGACAGGCCCGTGCCCGCGATATCACCCAGCCCGCATCCCGGACGCCTTCCGTCGCGAGTTCCACGGCGGGCGTTGCGCCGCCTGCGCCGAACTGGATACCGAGCTCCGGCTTGGGCTTCATCCCGGCGCCGCGAACGCGTGCGATGAGGCGAAGGAGATCGTCCTGCGGCAGGCTGATGAATCCCGTGGAAAGCTCGACGATGTCGAAACCGAGCGCCGCAGCGTCTTTGACATAAGCATCAACAGCCGCCGGCCCCCGCATTAGCACGTGTTCGATCCAGCCGCCGGTCGAGACATACACATCATGGCGGTGCGCGAGTGCGATCATCTCGGCAATCCTGTCGCGCGGCATGAGCGCGAAGGAACCGCCCGCAAATTTGAGGCCGTCGACCCATTCGCCCATCGTCTCGAGAATGTCCTCGAGCAGGCGCCGCCCCATCGTCGTGTAGTAGGGGCCGCGGATTTCGGTGATCCCGGCGCGGCGCGGTTTTGCACCGCGCGCGTTCAGGGAAATTGCAGAGAAAGCACGCTCTTCGGCCATCGCCGCTCTCCGGCCCCGCACAGGTAACCCGTGGGCCGTCCGCGCCGTTCCGCAGGCGCGAAGACCCGCCGCAGACGAAACCGCCGCGCGCGGTCGCGCGTTGCGGGTTTAAAGGGCTTGCGGGCGTGGGGCGATAACGTATGCGGCTTCTGCTGATCAATCCGCGTTTTCCCGAGAGCTGGTGGAGTTCGCAATGGGCGCTCGACCGCATATTGCCCGGCAAACGCGCGATCAACCCGCCGCTGGGGCTCGCAACGCTCGCAGCCCTCGCGCCGCCGCATTGGCAGCTCGAAATTATTGACGAGAACGTCGAAGAGATTCCCGGCGCGTGCGATGCCGATATCGTCGGCGTGTGCGGCATGGGCGTGCAGTTCCCGCGGCAGCGGGAACTTCTCGCGGAGTTCCGGGCCCGCGGGCATTACGTCATTGCGGGCGGCAGCTACGCTTCGCTCTGCCCCGAGCATTACGAGGCACTCGCCGACAGCGTCGTAGCCGGCGAGGCGGAGCACATTTTTCCGGAGTTCTGCCGGGATTTCGAAGCGAGCACGCCCAGGCCGCTCTATCGCGAAACCGGGACCGTGGATCTGAGCGCTTCGCCGGCGCCACGTTTCGATCTCCTGAAGCTCGACCGCTATCATTATACGACGCTGCAATTCTCGCGCGGCTGCCCGTTCCGCTGCGAATTCTGCGACATCATCGTGATGTTCGGCCGCAAGCCGCGGGTGAAGCGTCTCGAACAGGTCGGCCGCGAACTCGATGCCTTGCGCGCCCTCGGCATGCGCAACGTCTTTTTCGTGGACGACAATCTGATCGGCAATCTGCCGATGGCGCGCAAGCTGATGATCTTCCTGGCGCAGTACCAGCAGCGCCACGCCTATCGGTTCCATTTCGGCACCGAGGCGTCGCTCAATCTCGCCCGCCACGAGGATCTGATTGCCGCGATGCGGAGAGCCAATTTTGGCTGGGTGTTCATCGGCATCGAGTCGACAGACCCGGCGAGCCTCAAGGAAACGATGAAAACGCAGAACCTGCAGGAGGACATCCTCGCCTCGATCCGCCGCATCTACGCGCACGGCATCGAGGTGCTCGCGGGCTTCATCATCGGGTTCGACAACGACACGCTCGAATCCTTCGAGCAGCAGTACCGCTTCATTACCGACGCCGGAATCCAGGCGGCGATGGTCGGGCTTTTGACGGCGCTCCCGAAGACGCCGCTCTATGAGCGGCTGAAGCGGGCGGGGCGGCTTCTGACTCTCGATGATGTGAACGACGCGGCGCGACCCGCGACGAACGTCGTGCCCTTGCGCATGTCTTACGAGGCCATGATCGACGGCTATGAGGATCTCTATCGCCGCCTGTTCCGGGACGGCGAAATTGCGCGGCGCATCCGCAACAAACTCAGGTTCCTGTCCAGGCCTGCGTCCTACACCGGCTACGGAAAGCGGGATTCGCTCCTGATCCTGTGGCGGCTGATCCGCTTTGGCATCCTGCCGGGCGGTCTGCCGCGGCTCTGGCATTTCCTCCGCAGCCTGAGACTGTCTCCGGCCTCGGACTCGGTTGCGCTCGCCGAATGGATCACGGCGCTGTCCATGCGCGATTTCGCACGACGCAAGCTCGCACCAAGTCGCCCGCCGGGCGCGCTCGAAGCGCGCCTCTGAGGGGCGTAGGGCAGCGCCCGCTGGTACTCGCGTGCCCTCTGGCCTAAAAGGCGGCCGGGAGTCCGCTTTTCACCTTTGATCATGCGATGTTGGATTGGCTTCGTGGCGGCCTTGGCGCTTGCCGGGTGCGACACGATCGGGGGAATCAAATACGGCTTCGATTCCGGAAGCTTCAGCCGCCGGACGAACGCGCTCGCGGCCAGCTGTGCCGCCCGGATGCAGGATCGGGCGTTCGATGTCATCCGGTCAAAGGTCGAGCTGTTCAAGTCGCCGCCGGACGGGCCGGTACCGTTCGTGATTCAGACCGACACCACGACACCGTCTCCGACAGAGAAAGCCGCGATCGATCTGTGGGCGCAGACCGTCGAGCGCTGCCAGAAACAGGCGCACGGCCTGATGGACAAGATTCCCGCACCGCCCGAGGCAACCCCCTCCGAAGTCGAAAAGCTCGATTCCTACATCACCGATGCGTGGATCGAAGGCAGCAAGCTGCGCGTGGCCCTTTACAGCGGGCAGGTCACCTACGCTGATTATGCGAACCGAAAGCTGACCCTCGCCGAAGATGCGCTCAAGACCGCCGAACGCTACGCCCAGGACACCGACGAGGAAAACGACACCCACGATCTCGAAGATGTCGAAATCGGACTCGCGCCCTTCCTGGCGATGATGTGAGGGGATTGCCCCTCACCCGCACCTGCGCAGGTTGCGACAGCTATACCTGCATCCCTCTCCCACAAGGGGCACAAGGGGAGAGGGAATCCTGCGTGTCGCTGAACGTTGGAAAAGCCGCGCACTGGGGTAGCCCTCGCCCCTTGTGGGACAGGGGTGCGAGACAGGATCTCTAAAACGCGCCGAGGCGGGTGAGCGGTCAGACAGATTCCGGAGCTTTCGAATACGCTTTCGCACGCAGCGTCACGAGCTCCTCGGCGAGGCTTGGATGCAGCGCCACGGTCGCATCGAACTGCGCTTTGGTTGCGCTCATCCTCAGCGCTACCGCGACCATCTGCACGATCTCCGCGGCGTCCGGCGCGAACAGGTGGCAGCCGAGCACGCGGCCGGTCCTTGAGTCGACGACGAGCTTGAACAGCGCCCGTTCCTCGCGCTCCGACAGCGTGTTCTTGAGCGGGCGAAAGCGCGATTTGTACACGTCGATCGCGTAACCCTCCTTCAACGCCTGCGCTTCCGACAACCCCACAATTCCGATCTCCGGCTGGCTGAAGACGGCGGTCGGCACGTTCGTGTGATCGACGGGCGTGGGATCGTTTTCGATCGCCGTTTTCACGAAGGCCACGGCTTCGTGGATCGCCACCGGCGTAAGCGCGAGGCGGTCGGTGACGTCGCCCACCGCCCAGATGTGCGGCACGCTTGAACGGGAAAATTCATCCACCTTGATTTCGCCACGCTTGCCGAGCGCCACGCCAATTTTTTCCAATCCCATGCCGGCGGTGTTCGGCGTGCGCCCGATGGCGAGCATCACCTGGTCGGCTTGGAGTATCTCCTTCTTGTCGGTGAAGGCGAAGACTTCGTCGCCGCGCCGCTCGACTTTCCGGAAGGTGCGGTCGAGCACGATCCGGATGCCGCGCTTCAGGCTCGATTCCGTCAGGATGTCACGCATGTCGTCGTCGAACCCGCGCAGGATTTTGGGTCCGCGATAGACGAGCGTCACTTCGCTGCCGAGCCCGTGGAAGATGTGGGCAAATTCCACCGCGATATAGCCGCCGCCGGCGATCACGATGCGTCTCGGGAATTTCTCCAGATAGAACGCTTCGTCGGAAGTGATGCAGTGTTCCGCGCCCGGCGCGCCGCCCATGTCCCGCGACGGCCGGCCACCCGTCGCGACCAGAAACTGCGCGGCGGTGACTGTGCGGCCGCTTTTGATGACCCGAACCGTGTGCGCGTCTTCGAACTCGGCGCGCTCGGTGAAGATTTCGACGCCGGCGCGCCCGACATTTTCGCGATAGAGACCTTCCAGCCGCGCGATCTCCCGGTTCTTGTTGGCGATCAGCACGTTCCAGTCGAAATGTCGTTCGGGCACCGTCCAGCCATAGGGCGCGCAATCCTCGAAGGCTTCGCCGAACTGGCTCGCATAGACGAGGAGCTTCTTGGGAATGCAGCCGCGAATGACGCAGGTGCCGCCGAAGCCGTATTCCTCGGCAATGGCGACGCGTGCGCCCGCCTGGGCGGCGAGCCGGCTTGCGCGAACGCCGCCGGAGCCGCCGCCGATCACGAAGAGATCGAAATCGTATTTCGAAGGCATTGTTACACAAGCTCCAGTTCCACCCTCCCCTTGAGGGAGGGTCGAAATTCTTCTTCGAGCAGAGCGAGAAGATGAATTTCGGGGAGGGGTGCTGCCGGCAACATCACCCCTCCCCGAAATTTGCTTCGCTCCGCTTGCAAATTTCGACCCTCCCTCAAGGGGAGGGTGAAGGATTCGAACGATTGAGTATACTTATTCCGTCACGACCCGCGATCACGAGCGTCGAGGCGAGATTGATGAAGAGGCCGTGATCGACGACGCCGGGAATTGCGGCGAGCGCGAAGGCGAGCAGGCGCGGGTCGCGGATGGCGCCGTAGCCGCAATCGTAAATCATGTTTCCGCTGTCGGTGACGAATCCGTTGCGCTGTCGTATCGGAACATTCTCATAGCCAAGTGCTGTCACCGCATTGCGGATACGGCTCGCGGTGGTCGCGTGGCCGAAGGATGTCACTTCGATCGGCAGCGGAAAGCGGCCGAGCCGTTCGACCAGTTTGGATTCGTCCGCAATCACGATCATGCGCCGCGCCGAGGCGGCCACGATCTTCTCGCGCAGCAACGCGCCACCGCCGCCCTTGATCAGGTTGAGAGAGCGATCCGCCTCGTCGGCGCCGTCGATGGCAAGATCGAGCGGCGCGAGCGCATCGAGATCGCCGAGCGGAATGCCGAGCGCGCGGGCCTTTGCTTCGGTGCGCTGCGAGGTCGCGGCGCCGACGATGCGGAGCCCGCCGCGCACCTTCTCCGCCAGCAGTTCGAGAAAGTTTTCGGCAGTGGTCCCCGTGCCGAGCCCGAGCTTCATGCCGCTCTCGACGAAGCCCAGCGCCTTCTCCGCGGCGGCGCGTTTGAACGTGTCATTCATGGCGAACGCTCTGATCTTTCCTCCCCCGCGCGTGCGCGGGGGAGGGGGACCGCGAAGCGGTGGAGGGGGATCGCGGGCGACGCACGTGTTGTGGCCAGCAGGACCTTGCTACGATTCCGGTACAATGATCGCTCGCTCCACATCCTCGCGCGTGTGAAGGCCACCTCCACCGCTTTGCGGTCCCCCTCCCCCACCTTTGGTGGGGGAGGAAAACGCCGAGTGTGATTTACTCCACCGTCACCGATTTGGCGAGGTTGCGGGGCTGGTCGACGTCGGTGCCTTTGGCGACGGCGGTATGATAGGCGAGAAGCTGCACGGGCACCGCGCTGACAAGCGGCGTGAACAGCGGATGGGTCTGCGGCAGCGCGATCTTCGCCCAGGCGCCCGCGCCTGCTTTGGCAAGGCCCGCTTCGTCGGAAATCATCACCACCTTGCCGCCGCGCGCCATCACTTCCTGCATGTTCGACGCGGTCTTCTCGAACAGCGCGTCGGAGGGCGCGAGCACGATCACCGGCACGCTGGCATCGATCAGCGCGATCGGCCCGTGTTTCATCTCGCCCGCCGCGTAGCCTTCGGCATGGATATAGGAAATCTCCTTGAGTTTGAGCGCACCTTCGAGCGCGAGCGGGAAGCTCAGGCCGCGCCCGAGATAGAGCACGTCGCGCGCCTCGGCGATCTCGGAGCCCAGCGCCTCGATGGCGGGCTGCTGCCTGAGGAATTCGACGATCAGACGCGGCGTTTCGAGCAACGCCGCGCAGAGCCGCTGCTCCTCCTCAACACCGAGTGTGCCGCGGGCGCGCGCAGCCGCAAGCGCCAGTGCGGCGAGCACGCAGAGCTGGCAGGTGAACGCCTTTGTCGAGGCGACGCCGATTTCGGGTCCCGCAAAGGTCGGCAGCACGATATCGGCTTCGCGCGCAATCGAGCTTTCCGGCACATTGACGATGGCGAGCGTCGTCTGCCCGTTGTCCTTGGCGTGGCGCAGCGCGGCCAGCGTGTCCGCCGTCTCGCCCGACTGCGAGATGAAAAGCGCCGCGCCGTCTTTCGCATAAACAGGCTGGCGGTAGCGCAGCTCGGAGGCGACATCGACTTCCACGCCGAGCCGGGCAATCTGTTCGAACCAGGTTTTGCCGACGAGCCCCGCATAATAGGCGGTGCCGCAGGCCGAGATGGTGAGCCGGGTCGCGCGCGACAGCGCTTCGGCCGCGCGCGCATTGCGCAGCTGTACGCGAGGGCCCGCCGGATCGAGGTAGTGCGCGAGCGTGTGGCCGATCACCTCCGGCTGCTCGTAAATTTCCTTCGCCATGAAGTGGCGGAAGCCGCCCTTGTCCACGAGTCCTTCGGCGCCGCTGACCAGGCGGACTTCGCGATTGGCGGGACGGCCCTCGGCATCGAAGATTGAAACATCCGCGCCGCGGAGCACCGCGACGTCGCCGTCTTCCAGATAGGTGATGCGGTTGGTGAAGGGTGCGAGCGCAAACGCATCGGAGCCGAGATAGGATTCCGTCTCGCCATAGCCGATCGCGAGCGGGCTTCCCTTGCGGGCGCCGATCACGAGCGACTCCTCGCCGTCGAAGATCATCGCGAGCGCATAGGCGCCGGTGAGCCGTCGCGCCGTGGCCATGGAGGCTTCCGCAGCATCAAGCCCCGCCTCGAGATAATCGGTGACGAGATGGACGGCCACTTCGGTGTCGGTCTCGGATGCGAAGGTGTGGCCCTTCGCGGCAAGTTCGTCGCGCAGCTCGCGGAAATTCTCGATGATGCCGTTGTGAACGAGGGCGACGCGCGCGGTGGCATGGGGATGTGCGTTCGATTCGGTCGGCGCGCCATGCGTCGCCCAGCGCGTGTGTCCGATGCCGGTGCGGCCGGGCAGGGGATGCCTTTCGAGCGCGGCCTGCAGATTGGCGAGCTTGCCCGCGGCGCGGCGGCGCTCGATATGGCCATGCGCAAGCGTCGCGATGCCCGCCGAATCGTAGCCGCGATATTCGAGCCGCTTCAGCGCCTCGAGGAGGACCGGCGCCGCGTCTTCGCCCCCCGCAATTCCCACGATGCCGCACATCTAGCTCTTGCCTTTCTCGGCTTTCTTCCGTGCACGGAACTTCTCGGCCCAGCCGGGCCTCTCGACCTGCTCCGTTCGCACGAGCGCGAGCGCGTCGGGCGCAACGTCACGCGTAATTGTGCTGCCCGCGCCCACGAATGCGCCCGCTCCCACGCGCACCGGTGCGACCAGCGCCGTGTCGGAGCCGATGAAGGCGCCCGCGCCGATCTCGGTTTTGTGTTTGTCGAAGCCGTCGTAATTGCAGGTGATGGTGCCAGCGCCGATATTGGCACCCGCGCCGACCGAGGCGTCGCCCAGATAGCTCAGGTGATTGGCTTTCGCACCCTTGTCCACGCGCGTGTTTTTCACCTCGACGAAATTTCCGATATGCACGTTCTCGCCGAGCACAGCACCCGGCCGGAGCCGCGCATAAGGACCGATGACGGCGTTCCTGCCGACCTCCGCGCCTTCGAGATGCGTGAACGCGCGAATCCACGCCCCGCTCCGAACGGTAACCCCCGGCCCGAACACGACGAAGGGCTCGATCTGCACGTCGGGCTCGAGCGCCGTGTCCCAGGACAGATGGACGGAGGACGGATCGCTCATGCCGACGCCGTTCTCGAGCGCGGCCTGGCGCAACTGCGCCTGCATCAGGGCTTCGGCGCGCGCCAGCTCGGCCCGGCTGTTGACGCCCATCACCGCGTCTTCCTCGACAAATGTCACTGCGCAGGCCACGCCGTCGCGCTTTGCGAGCGCCGGTACGTCGGTCAGGTAATATTCGCGCTGGGCATTGTCGTTGCCGAGCGCCGCCGTCCAGCGGAAGAACGTCTTCGCCTCCGCCGCAAAGATACCCGCGTTACACAGATTCGAGGCGCGCTCCTGCGCATTCGCATCGCGGAATTCCACAATGCGGTCGAGCAGACCGTCAGAATCGAGAATCACCCGGCCATACGCGGCGGGATCCTTTGCGCTGAACGCGGCTATCGACAGGCCGGTTCTGTCGCGCGCCGCGAGCGAGGCTTTGAATAAATCCGGCGTGACCAGCGGCATGTCGCCGTAGGTGGTAACGAGTACGCCATCGAAATTTCCGAGCAGTTCGCGCGCCGCGTTGGCGGCATGCCCCGTGCCGCGCTGCGGTTCCTGAATGACGCATTCGCCGCCTTCGCGCCCCGCATAGGCGCGCGTCTCCTCGGCATCGCGCGCCGTCACCACAACGAGCCGCCCGATGCCGGCGGCGCGCATCGACGCCATCACGTGGCCGAGCAGCGGCCGGCCCACGACCTCGTGCATCACCTTGGGCCGCGCGGATTTCATCCGCGTCCCCTGGCCTGCGGCAAGAATGATGCCCGCAACTTCTTTCACGCCGAATTCCTCAATCCTCACCCTGAGCTTGTCGAAGGGTCATGCCTCGACAGGCTCAGCATGAGGGGAATGGTTTTCAGTTCCCCTATCCTGCCCCCAAACCACAGCAAAAGCACGAATTGCGACGTTCTGTTGCCCGGCGCCTCCGCGGCTCCGCGTGCTAATCCTGCTGGATGAATCGCTCCCCCGCACTCGTCTTCGATCTCGACGGCACGCTCGTCGACACCGCGCCCGACATTCTGGCTGCGCTGAACACGGTGCTCGTGCGCGAAGGCCATACCCCGGTCAGCCGCGCCGATCTGGGCCATCTCGTCGGCCACGGCGTGCCCGCAATGCTGGCCGCGGCCTTCTCCCGCACGGGTGGCCGGCTTCCCGACGCGCACGTGGCTTCGCTGGTCGAGGCATTCGTCGCCCATTACCGCGCCCATCTTGCCGACGAGAGCCGCCCGTTTCCGGGTGTGGTCGCGACACTCGAAGCATTGGCGAGAGACGGCGCGCGGCTCGGCGTCCTCACCAACAAGCCTCAGGAGCTTGCCGACCCGCTTCTTGCCGCGCTCGATCTGACGCGCTTCTTCACGGCCGTGCATGGCGCGGGGCGGTTTTCCTACGTCAAGCCCGACGCGCGGGTATTCCATCACGTCATCGACGATCTGGGCGGGGCGGGCGCGGGCGCGATCATGATCGGCGACAGCACGACCGACGTGCTGACCGCCCGCGCGGCCGGGGTGCCTGCGATCCTTGTTAGCTACGGCTACTCGCCCGATCCCGTGGAGACGCTCGGCGCCGAAGCCGTAACGGGCGATTTTACCGAGATCCCGCGCCTCGTTTCGCGGATTCTTGACCACCGCGAGGCTGCGCTGTAGAGCCCCCATCCCGGTCCTGGATAAGGGGCGCGTAGCTCAGCGGGAGAGCACTCCCTTCACACGGGAGGGGTCACAGGTTCAATCCCTGTCGCGCCCACCAGAGTTTCCCAGCAAAATCAGCGACTTCCACCGAGTGCCGCTTCGTCCTATTCGGCACGAAAAGGCATACAAAGGCAGAACTCGGCACCAAAATCCGTGGATAATCCGTGGATTTTTGTTGCCACAGTGTTCTCGGTCAAATTCGCAAGGTAAGCTCGGGGCGATTTCCCCAGATATCCGGGACCATGCCATTCGTTCCTGAACAACCCGAACCGCCCGCCAAGGCATTCGATCTCGCCACACCGTCTCACGTCTACTGGAAGCTCCTTTGGGAGCTGTCCAACCTAAAGCGTTCTAAGGCCGAAGAAGACAAACGGGAAGAGCTTCGCTTCAACTCCGCCTATCACGCCTTCAACTTCGCGGTAACCGCTTGGCACCTGATAGACTGGGTCTGGCACGGCACGGATGACAGCGGGCGCAAGTACATTTCGGAGTATTTCGGCGGCATCGAGTTGAAGCGTCGAGGCCAACTGTTCGAGGCCATCGCCGAGAAGTATCGGGCGATCCACATCTGCGGGCAGATCGCAAATGGGTCGAAGCACTTCGCGCCTTGGGGTGAAGACCCCGCCATTGAGGCTAAAGTGCTCTGGATCGAGAGCGACGGGGAAGCCCAACCGGACCATCAAGCGAGGTTTTCCTTTCAAAAGAAACTCGCCATCCGAGATGGCGATGAGGACTTTCGACCGGCGCTGGACGTATTCAAGGAGGCGGTTCGGAACTGGGACAGCATGCTCGGCACGTGGGGATTTATCGAGGGTGGTTACATTGGACCGGATGCTGATCCCCCACCTTGGGCTTGAGACCGTAGCTGCCGGGCAACTACCTTGGAAAAGGTCGGCAGCCAAAAGATTGGGTCCTGCTTTCACTCTACGCCCAACGGGAACGCGGCGCGACGACGACCTTGGCTTCTCGAACGAGTTGACGAACTCAATGCCCTATTTTGTGTCGTGGATCAGGGACGGTCGCATCGTGACTTGCACCCGACAGTTGATGGGGTATCGGTTAGCGATACAGACGCAAAGCGGATGCTTGGAGCGTACGTCGAGTTGGAATTCGGTGGGGAGGTCCGCAAGCATGTTCGGGCGGCTTTTGACTTGTCTACACAGCATCGGCGAACGGCGACATTTCGCGAAGCGGCAACCTTCACGGAAGCGACAACCTCGCTTGTAAATCTCACTGCAACCATGGCGGGACTGCGCGATCCGAGTCCTTGAGTGCCATTGGTGTGAGCACGTAGAGGGGCAAGGCGACGCCTATGCGACCGGAATTCACCGGTCTGTCGGGGCGGTTGAAGAAGAATTGGATGTCTTTGTTCTTCATCTTCCGCACCAGCATTGCTTTGATCAGCGCGATTTCGTCACTGGTGATACGGCCCTTTAGCATGGTGTCCCAAACTTTTCGTCGCGGGCTGGTTCGCCGTTGGCTCAATTACTGATGCGCAATATGTTTTGCCAACGCCTCGGCACGTTCGGTAATCACAAGCAACAGGCCGCTCTCATAGCAACCTGCCAAGAACCCTTCACAAAACCGGTCTTGTCGGATCACAGCCGTCAAGAGCTTCGAGAGCTGCTCGCAATTTGCTGAAGCGATGTTCGCGTGGCTTGTGGCAAGACGCTCACCCTCAGGACCATCAGCCCATGCAGACCAGTCGAACTCGGGCATGATCCATCCAGCAAATGCGGCGACAGGTGATGCATTACCTGTCGCCCGATTTCGATCGCATACGAGCGACGCCATCGTGATTGTCACCTATCGCTGAATTGAGCGACTCGCTCAGTACGGCGCGTCAGCTTATCCGGCGGCAGAGGGGATCGCATCCAACGTCCAGGCCACGAGCGACGGATCGCCGCGCGGCGGTTGTCCCGAGCGCGGTCCCGGCCAACTGCCCGGAACGCACCCCGCACAAGTTATTGAGTTGATTACGTTGGTGCCCAGGGGCGTTATCCTATCGACCGTCTAACGCACCGAGCAACAATATGTTTTGCGCTTTGCCACAATGGCCGTATCCCCCGGTATGCCCAAGTTTCGTCGGTTCGCCAGCGCCGCCAAGGAAAAGCGCGCCGCCCCGCAATTTGCAGGCGCTAGCGACTTGTCTCAGTTCGACCAAGAGTAAAATATCAATGGACAAAATCGCTGTTGTGCGGTTTGAAATGCGGCATGCGGCCAGAAGTACTAACATTGCCGAATTCCAGGAGGTTGATCATGAGGAAGCAAATACGTTCCATGAATGAGAGTCGAGGCTGGTACGCCGGGACCGCAGCTCATCTTGCCAAGAGGCTATGGCCTCTAGCACTGCTGGTTCTTTGGGCCAACCCGGCCGATGCCGCTCCCGCGGCGTCTGCCTATCCAACGATGGCCCCCGTGGCTCAGTACATGATGGACCGGGATGCTGAGATCGCACTCGCCCGCAGCGCGGCGCCCAAGGCGATCTCCGACGACGCCACCATCCTGACTCTCGGCAAGAGCGGCTACGAGACCGCGGTCAAGGGCAGCAAGGAATTCACATGTTTCGTGGGCAGATCCTGGGCGAATGACTTTGATGCCACCGATTTCTGGGACCCCAGGGATCTCACGCCCAACTGCTGGAACGCGGCGGCCGTGAACTCGGTGCTTCCCGAGTTTGTCAAACGCACCCAGTGGGTGCTGGCGGGCGTCTCCAAGGACGAGATGGCGGCCCGGACCAAGGCCGCGTGGGCGTCCCATGAGTTCCAGCTTCCCGCGCCGGGGTCCGTGGCTTACATGATGTCGAAGGACCAGTGCATACACGCCCCCTCGCCGTGCAATTGGTATCCGCACGTGATGTTCTTCGTGGCCACCGCCGACGCACAGAAGTGGGGGGACAACCTCAAGGGCGTGCCGGTCTTCTCGGGCGTCAGCCACACGGACCCGGTCACCACCTTGATGGTGGTGGTGCCTAAATGGTCCGATGGGACACCCGGGCCGTACGATGATCCCGCGAAACACAAGCACTGAGACCGGATCAGAGACTGGAGGCAGCTGTTATTCCTGGACACCGCGCTGTCTTACATACCGGATTTACTTTGTGCCGGTGCGTAAATGGTCCGACGGAACACTCGCGGAGTACGGAACCCTCCACGAGGACCCGCAATGTTGCTCCGCGTTAAATTCCCTTGCGGATGACGGAGGCGTTCTGGTTGGGCTTGCCCGGCTGGAGGTACTGGATGGCCATGCCGTTGGTTTTGGCCCACTGCACGAACGTCTCACCCAGGAACTCGGGCCCGTTGTCGGTTCGCAGTACCTGCGACAATCAGTGGTCGCGCTGCAATTGCTCGAAGATGCGCACCAAGCGTTGTGAGGTGATCGATGTATCGACCTCGATATGCAGCGCCTCGCGGTTGAAGCCGTCAACCACGTTGATGGTGCGAAAGCGTGGGCCGCAGGCCAATGCGTCGCAAATGCAGCGACAGGTAATGCATTACCTGTCGCCCGATTTCGCACGTGCTGCACGCCGCCCGGCAATGGCCGCCGGAACATGGCGGCGGCCTGACTGTTGCGTCGCAATAGCGATCGCTGGGCGGTTCGAAGAATTTGCAATATGTAAACTGTCCCTGTATTTCATGTATTTCACGTCAACCGCCGCCCAGGAGGGGGTGACAGCGAGGAAGGCCAGGAACACGGCAAGGGGTGTTTTCATCGTCCAAATCCCGGATAAGGTGGGCCAACAACTTTGGTGGAAAATCCCTTACCATTCCCGATCATGTCGCCGTGAAGGTCGCAGGGGAGCTTGGCGCCCGAAAAGCCGCGCGATCGTCGAAAACTGGAGAGAAATCCGTCGTGGACCGCAGACATTTTCTTGCCGCTTCGAGCGCCGTCCTGCTCGCGCCGGAAGCGTTGGCGAAGAGTGCGCCCGATGACCGGTGGTCAAAGGATTTCGACAGCTTCATCGTCAACGGACTCGCCAACACCACAACGCCCGGAATGGCCGTCGCCATGCTGCGCGGCTCCCGCACGATCCTCTGCCGCGGCTATGGGTATGCCGATGTGGAAAACGCCCGGCGCGTGACGCCCGATACAGTCTTTCAGATCGCCTCCGTCAGCAAAACGGTCACCGCGACTGCCATGATGATGCTCTGGCAAGACGGCGCATTCCAGCTCGACGATCCGGTCGCGCCGCATCTCGACTTCGGCGTCCGCCACCCGAAATTTCCGCATGTGCCGATCACCTTCCGGCACCTGTTCACGCACACCTCGGGGATTTCCGACGCGGTATATGATGGTCTGGATTTCGCGTCGCGACCTGTGCCCGCGCTGCGCGATTTTCTGGCCGGCTATCTCTCCCCGGGCGGGCGCTGGTACGACCCTGAGAAGTCCTATTCTGCATTAGAGCCGGGAACGGCGTGGAGTTACAGCAATGTCGGCGTGGCCTTGCTCGGTTATATTGCAGGACGCGTGAATCCCCAGCCGCTGGATGCGCTCACGCAAGCGCGTCTGTTTCAGCCGCTCGGCATGCGCAGCACCGCCTGGCGATATGCCGGAATCCCCGAGAACACGCTTGCGCTGCCCTATGCGTTCAAGGACCGGCATTATCGCCGTCTGCCCCGCGCGGCGTACCCGGACTGGCCGGCGGGCCTGCTCTGCACTTCCGCCAATGATTTCGCGAAGTTTCTCGCGATCTATACGCAAGCCGGCCAGGCTTCCGGTCATTTCCTCAAGGCGGAAACAATCGCCGCGATGTTCACGCCCGATCGCGTCCTTCCGCACAAGGCCAAGCCGCATTTCCGCCAGGGACTGATCTGGGAACTCGCTCCGCTGAAAAACGATCAGGTCGCGCTGCATAGCGGCGGTGACCCAGGCTCGACCACCTTGGCGGCGATCGATCGGGACCAGAACACCGCCGCTCTCGCGTTTGCGAACCGTTCGCCAGCCGAGGAGATGGCGCAGTTGAAGAAGGAGGTCGTGCAGCGCCTTCTGGAGAGGGCCTCGGCAGCATAAGCTTTTCCGCCCGCTGCGGCTAGCACCAGATAGAGTGGACAAGCGACAAGATACCTGTCCCGGGAGTCTTAACCAGCAATCGCAACCTGATGGCGGCGGGAGATCCTGCGCAGGAACACCTTGCGAGCGATTGGGACCATTCTGGCCCTGATCGTCGCCGCGGTTGCATTGGTCGTGCTCGTGCTGAGGCTGGCCGGGGCTCGCGTACGTTCGGGGTCGGAGTGCGATGGTTTCGCATTACAGGGCAGGCTGCCAATTCGCGCTATCGGCGGTGACTCCGCGTTAATGCAAGTTCCAAAAAATGGAAATGGTCCTTCCAAAAAACGGGAATTGCGTGCTAGCCTTCCTGAATGATCGTGATCGGGACGGATGTCGTCGAAACGTATTTCGCGGCTCGTCCCGGTCACCGGGGCATTAAAGCCGCGCGAGCCCAATACGATGCCTGGCGCGCTATCGCGGAGGCAGCGGACTGGAAAACTCCTTCGGCGATCAAGAAGGCCCATCCGAAAGCAAGCATTCTGAAAGGCGGCCGTGTCGTGTTCAACATCAAGGCGAATGATTACCGCCTGATCGCCCTGATTCACTATCGTGCCAGCGTGGTGCTGATCCGCTTTTTTGGATCGCATGACGAATATGACAGGATTGATGCGGAGACGGTGTGATGAAGACGACGCTGATTGTGATCGAAGATGAAAATGATCATGCGCAGGCCAAGGCCCTGGCTGAAGAGCTCATGGCGTCAGGCGATGCAAGAGACGCGGTGAGGCTTGCCGCACAGGCGCGCCTCATCGAGGCCTATGAGCGCAATCGCTGGCCGCGCCGGGTTCCGGCAACTGCCGACATCCTTTCGTACCTGATGGAACAGCACAGCCTCTCGCGCGCCGATCTGATCCCGCTATTGGGCACGGCCAGCCGCGTGAGCGAAGTGCTCGCAGGGAAGCGCGAGCTCAGCATGACGATGGTTCTGCGCCTGCGCGAACGGTTTCACGTATCGGCAGACGCGCTGATTCCGCGCGCGGGTCATAAGCGCGCCGCAGCATAGGCACAAGATCAACGCGTGTCGGGCTGAATATGATGTCGAGCGGCAATGCTGTCCGACAAGGAGACGCGGACGGTGCCCGAAAATCCATCACCCTGGCGGGGCGGCGAGAAGTTCGGAAGTTCGAGCTCAGAGTCGCAATTCGGGAGCTTGATTTGGGGCGCGAGGCACTAGGGCTTCCTGTTGGGCCATGCTGCGCCGGTTCTTGCGCTGCCCCCCGCTCACGACTGCACCTCTTCCTTCCCCGGCGGTTCTTCTTCGGGGCGAAGGGTTTCGTGGATGGCGTCGTTGCGTGTGGGGAGCGGCGGCGCTTTCACCGGCGCCGCGATGGCTTGCGGCCTGTAGCCCAGCGCGTCGAAGGCCGCCTCGCCTTCGCGTTCGACGACGCTGCGGATCCGCAGATCGCGCTGCGGAAACGGAATCTCGATTCCCGCGGCGCGCAACGCATCGTCGATCGCCCAGGTATAGGCCGCCTGCATCGAGGAGGGACGCTTCACCGCCTCCACCGTGGGCCACACCACCAGCTCGAAGTTCAACGCGGAATCCCCGAAGCCGGTCATCCACACCTGG
>DASXYZ010000026.1:0-1575 GCA_036502185.1 Rhizomicrobium sp. | reverse complement strand
ATGGTCGCCGCAAATCACCATCGGCACGCCGGTGCTCATTCCGGAGGACTACGTTACCGACCTGCCGGTGCGGCTCGGCCTCTATCGGCGTTTGTCGGAGATCGAGGACGACCGCGGCATCGACGGCTTTGCCGCCGAGCTGGTCGATAGATTTGGCCCGCTGCCCGAAGAAGTGGAGTATCTCCTGCAGATCGTCGCCATCAAGACGCTGTGCCGGCGCGCCAATGTCGAGAAGATCGACGTCGGGCCGAAAGGCGCCGTGCTGTCGTTCCGCGACAATATCTTCGCCAATCCGGAGGGCCTGATCTCATACATCGCCAAGCATCCGGTCGGCGCGCGGGTGCGCCCCGACATGAAGGTGGTGTTCTTCGACGAATGGGACACGCCCAAGGCGCGTATCAAGGGCGCGACCGGAATCTTACGCGCGCTCGCCGGGATTGCGGAGAAGGGCAAGAAGGCGGCGTGAGGCGTCATCGCGAAGCGGCGTGCCCACGCGTTTTGGAAATTTCGCGCATTCGTGCGGGCTTCGCTTCGCTAACCCAACCCACCGGGCCGCATGGATTGCCGGATCAAGTCTGATCAAGTCCGGCAATGACGATTACGGCGCGGCATCACGCAGCGACCGAAACGTCACCGAATAACGCAGTTCCTCCACCGCCGGGATGCTGTGCTCCCACTCCTCGCGCGACGGCCCGCGCATCAGATAGACCGAGCGCGGAGGAAGCCGCAGCGACGCACGCTCCCAGCCGCTGCCACGCTTCCTGCGCATCCGGAAGGTGCAGGGCGAGAGGAGCGAGACGCCGATCACGTCGTCGTAGTGCGGGCGGTCGCGATGCCAGCCGATGGTCGTACCCGGCCGGTATTCGGTGACGAGCGCGTGCGCCAACCGGTCGGGCCCAAGCCCGGCGAAAGCGGCGGCGCGTCGGCGCAGCGGCTCCAGAAACGCCGGCATGGGTGCGGCGTCCTTCAAGCGAGCTTCATTGAAATCGTAGCGAGCGCCGAACGACATCACGCGACGCTTGCCGAGAAAGCCGTGAAACTCGAATTCCTTGAACGGCAGGTCAGCGAACGCAGCGACGAGGCGCGCCCCCTCGGCGGCGTCGATCAAGTCCGGCGCATAGCGAAAACCGCCCGGCATCGATGGTTGCTCCATCGGCGACGCCTGCGCGGTAAAAAGTGAAAGTTGCTCGTGTTTCATGTCTGCGTATTCATTCAGATAGGAGCGCAATGCCGGCCTCGCAAATGCGGGAAGCCGCAGGGAACGTGTCGAACTGGCCCGGAATTGTGATATGGTGCAGTCATGACCATCGAAGACCTCGAAAGCGCCGTCGCCAAGCTACCGCCAGAACAGCTTGCGGAATTCCGCGCCTGGTTCGAGGCGCTCGATGGCGCGCGTTTCGATGAGAAGATCGAGCGCGACGCCAGGGCCGGTACGCTCGACGAGTTCGCCGATCAGGCGACTGACGATTTCCGCAAGGGCCGCGCCCGGGAGCTATGAAGCATTTTGCCAGCCGCGCGTTTTGGGAAGCTTACGGGAAGCTTCCCGAACCGACGAGAACTATACACTGTTGAAAA
>DASXYZ010000025.1:0-3416 GCA_036502185.1 Rhizomicrobium sp. | reverse complement strand
GAGAAACATCCGATCCAGCCCGCCGATAAAGGGCGTGCCGGCACGAAACGCCAGGCTGTAGGTCAGCAGCGCGAACAGAATCGTGACCAGACAGGTGACGGCAAAGCTGGTCATCACGGTATCGCCGACATTCTTCTTGCGAACCATGCCGCCATAGAACAGCCCGAGGCCCGGAATTGTCATCATCAATACCAGCGCGACGGAGGTCAGCATCCACGCGGTGTCGCCGGAATTGGGCGTGCAGTTTTCGAGAATCTTGCCGCCGCAAGCCGGCGGCGCCGACGCGTCTTCCGCGAACGCGATGGTACTGAACAGAAGACAGAGCAGCGCGCCCCCCAACAGAACAGTCGCGAAAGGTGCGATTCTTTGCCGCGCGTATGTCCACGATCCCATTGTCTGCCTCCTCGTCGCAAGAGATGTCGTTGATGGTTTATCCAGCCTCTTTGTCGATCCCTTCATGGCGAACACGAACCGTTCGATCGAAGCGCGAACCGGCGAACTTGCGCCCGCTGATCTGTCCGGGTTCCCGCGATCTCCTGAGTGGCTGTAGCGGCCTTGCCCGTCGGCTCAAGGCCGACGGCACGATCAATCCGCGCCATCGGCACGCGGCTGAACGCATAGCCGGCGCTGCGATCGAACTGCACGTTTGGGTTTTGTTGCCGGGATCTCTTGGGCGCGACCAACACCGTGCTCTGCACGCCGGGAGATATCCCCCACCCCGCGTCGAGCCCGAATGACAGGATATTGGCGGTAGCTAGCCTCATGGCTTACCTACCTTTCCCTGGTTTCACTCAGGGGTCGGACAACGCCGATGAACGATTCCCGCATCCAATTCTTAATCGTATTAATCAAGATTCGTGCCATCGACGTCATTCAATCAACTGCTTGATTCATAATCGATTTTAAGCGCTCATGCGCGGAAAGGGCCCGATCGCCTGCTACTTCTTTCGGCAAGTCTGTCTAAAAAGCGATCAGCACATTGCGCCGCCCAACTTAGCGGCATCACCAGGTTTCCGCTCCGCGAACCCCACGCTGCTTGGCATGGGAAACAGCATGTCCCCATGCCAACGGAACAGAGCCTTCTTAACCTCTCCCCGCCGTTTGCGGGGAGAGGTCGCCGTACACTTGCACGGCGGGTGGGCGAGGCACTGCGCTCAACTCACGTTCGGAATCCGTGGATAGGCTTGCCCCTCACCAACCCTCTCAGAGCGAGCTTTTGCTCGTCTCGGCCCCGCATCCGCCTTCGCCGAAGGTGGACGCGGCGGACAAGAGAGCGGGGCGAGGGAGCAAAAGCGCTCAAGCCGCGCGCTGGCTTGCTTTCATCAGTTCGAGGATCGCCTCGAGCCGAACCACCACGTCGGTCGCTTCCAGCAGTTGCTGCTTCTGCTCGATCGCGATCGGCAGCAGTGGACCGATAGCATCGGCGAGCGCGCCGGGCTCGTCCATGCTCGGGAGGCTCATGCGGGCCTGGGGCCCCTGCGGCACGACGGAGAAATCGACATTGGCCCATTTCTGGTAGGCTTCGAGAACGCTGCGAAACAGCACCACCGCCTCCGTGCTGTGGCCGCGGCTCTGTTCGAGCGGCGCGGCCTCGGCGGCGAGGAATTCCTGCTCGACAGGCCGGACAATCACGTTGCGTTCATGGCCGGAGATGAAAAGCTTGAGGGTGCCGTCCAGCAGCGTCGTGTTATGAATCACGCTCGCGATAACGCCCACCGAATAAAGCGCATCGAGCGCCGGATCGTCGTCGACCGCCCGCCGTTGCGTGACCACCAGAAGGCGGCCGTCGGTCGCGATGGCGCGCTCGATGGCGCGTTTGGTTTTGTCGCGCCCGACGAAGATCGGTGCGACCATCTGCGGAAAAACCACGAGGTCCCGCATCGGCAGGATCGGAATACCCGCCGCAGTGGGCATCGACGCAACAACGCCTGCCGCCACGACGGACGAACGAGGCGCGGTCTGGCTCGCCTGAATCTTCGCGGCCAGAAAATTCCAGTCGGGAAGACCGAAGCTTTTGGCGATCAGCTCCAGGCTTTCGCTGTGGGTTACGGAAACGGATTTGGCTTTGAGGGCTTCGCGCAGGGTTTGCGCCATAGCCTTGGCATCGCGGAAGTCGCGCATCGGATCGTCCTCTGCATTGGCGAACGAGGGATGTCAGGCGCTTGCGTTACTGACTCGTTCGCTTGGGCAAAGGATGCCTGAAGCGGCTCGATACGTTCACCGTACCCTCGACGGGTGCAAGCAGCGGGTCGTATCCACCCTCCCAAAAATATTCGTCCCGGACGAAGCCGCTGTCAATCGGGGTTCCCAAAATTAACTATTGAGGGGGGCCTGTTCGACTCGCCAAGACTCGCGGCGGGTGAAAGCGGCGCGCCGGACTCGACTTGCGGGAATCCGATTCCGGTTTGTTCTTTTTGTTAACGATTGTGACGCCGAGATCATCTGTGGACGACGTTGCTTTGTCCTGTGGACGGGACAGGCGTGCGGTTGCGCCGATTCCGCAAATCACATCACTTGATCCGCGCAGGCCCGGAGGCGTTCGCGTTCCCTGGCATTGCAGCCGGCAGCGGCGCGTAACTCCATGCGCGCCAGCCTTACGTTGCGTATCAACCTAAATCAAGAAACAAAGGTCGAGACGGAAATGTCCCTCCTCGAAGGCACTATCGATTCCCGGAACAATCCGCTCGCGGTGGTCGAGGATATCGCGGCCGATAACAACTGGTCGTTCGAACGCTCCGGCGAGGACGAAGTGACGATCGTGTCCAAAGGCAACTGGACCGACTATCAATTGTCCTTCACCTGGATGAACGAGATCGAGGCGCTGCATCTGGCCTGCGCCTTCGACATGAAGATCCCGGTCGCGCGCCGCGCCGAAGTGCAGCGGCTGATCGCCGCCGTCAACGAGCAATTATGGGTCGGGCATTTCGACATCTGGACCCACACCGGCATGATCATGTACCGGCAGGCCCTGGTGCTGCCGGGCGGCATGACCGCCTCGACCGCGCAATGCGAGACCATGCTGGTCAGCGCCATCCACGCCTGCGAGCGCTATTATCCCGCGTTCCAGTTCGTGGTCTGGGCCGGCAAGACCGCGGCGGAGGCCATGACCGCGGCGATGTTCGACACCGAGGGCGAGGCGTAGCGGCGGCGACAAACGAGGCGCTTCAACACATCCTGCGTCGTCCCGGCCTCCGCGCCGGGACACCCATACGCCGTGTCGCCGATGTTCTGCAAAGCGCTTGTGGCCCGCCCTGCGTTTAAATAGAAACGCCAGGGGTTATGGGTCCCTGCGTTCGCAGGGACGACGCAGGAATTGCTTTAATGGCTTCGCATCCCACCAACGCGCTGCAGAATCTCAAGGGCACCATCGCGCTGGCCGGTGCGGGCAAGATGGGCGGCGCGATGCTGACAGGCTG
>DASXYZ010000024.1:0-3563 GCA_036502185.1 Rhizomicrobium sp. | reverse complement strand
CGGAAAGCAGCCAAAACAGGCGCTCATCGCCATCGCCAGAAAATTGCTTGTCCTTGCCAATCTCCTCATCGGACAGGATCGACTCTGGCAACCCGCGGCTCCTCAATGTGCTTGACTTCCGACACAGATGCTTCCCTCGCGCGGTGATGCCGCGCTCGCCGGGGATGACAGAAAGTGTGCGCGGTGATGCCGCGCTCGCCGGGGATGACAGAAAGTGTGCGCGGCGGTGCCGCGCTCGTCGGGGATGACAGAAAGTGTGCACGGCGGTGCCGCGCTCGCCGGGGATCACACGTTTTTTGTGATTCAACTTGATCCTCGTTTCTCGCAAACATCAAATATGCCAGAAGGGAAGCTTGGCACGTCAGCGACACGCGAGGGTCTCTGGATCAGCCGCGTCGGCGCCAGGCGCCTTTTCCGGGGAGAGAGGTCATGAAACTCACCACCATTGTGTTCTCGACCGTGTTGGCTGCGGGACTCGCCAATCCCGCTGCTGCGCACAGACAGGCGATCGATCTCCTGAACTTCGACCAGTTCAGCGGCTACGGGCCGTGGTCAGGAGTGATCGCCGATAGCCAGGGACAGCTCTTTGGAACCAACCCAAGCGGCGGCAACGGTTCGTGCGACGGCGGCGAGGGATGCGGCACCATCTATGCGCTGAAACCGCCAGCAAAGCGCGGCGCGTCCTGGAAACTCCAGGTTCTGTACAATTTCCAGAACCAGGGCGACGGCTGGTTTCCCGAAGCTCCCGTGACACTGGGTCCTGAGGGCTCGCTGTTCGGCTACCCGACCGCCGGAAGTTACGGAACCGTTTTCCAGCTTGTCCGGCCGGTTCGGGGAAGCAAGGCGTGGACGTACAATGTTCTGTACACATTCACGAACGGTACAGACGGAAATCTCCTCGATGTGATTGCGCCGCTCGTCTGGCGCGGCAAGGTTCTGTACGGCATTGCATCCGGCGGATCGGATGCCTGCGGACAGACGGGATGCGGCAGCGTCTTCCGGCTTCCGCCACCCCAATCGGGCTCCGGCAGTTGGAGCGAGAAAACCCTCGTCAGCTTTACGGGCGGAACGACGGGTGGCCAACCTGCGGCGATCATCCCGTCCCGCAACGGAAATTCGTTCTATGTCGCCAGCGACTACGGCAATGGCGCAGTGTTTGAGATCGCACCTGCCGGGCACGGAACGTGGACCGAGACGGCGCTCACAGTGTTCAAGGGCGGGGATGACGGGAGCGCCCCTTCGAATCTGGTGCTCGCAGCCAACGGAACGATTTACGGGATCGCAAACCAGAAAAGAGGCGGCGGGCTCGTTTTTCAGCTCACGCTATCCAACGGCACGTGGACGCGCACCAACATCGCCGACGTTTCGTTCCACGGCTATGGACCGGTATCGCTCGCGCCGGGTGCGAACGGCACGCTTATCGGCGTCGTCGAAGGCGATTTCGATTTCTTCGCCGGGAATGTGTTTCAGCTCGCGTCATCCGGCGGCACATGGACAGTGAAGCAGTTGTGGAACTTCAATCACGGGCCCGACCGCAATCCGGAAGGTGTGGTGGCGGGCTCGGGCGGCCATCTTTACGGCACGCTTTTCGGCGGCGATTCGGACAGCGGTTCGGTGTTTGAGCTGAAATAACGGTTTGGTTCATACTTCCATCGTGGCCGGCGAGGGTGAGAACGTCGATCCTGAATCTCCGCGTCCTCCGTGTTGCATCTGTTTCTGCCGTCTTGACGCAAGCGCCACGGCGTGGGCCGCGGCAGCAAGAAAGCCTCGTTTACGAATTGTAAACCATTGCAGCCAAACTGGGCTGTTTCGGCTAGAACGCGCGGGACGAATCGGAAGGGGGACGTGTGGGCCAGGTCAGGGCAATGGGCGCCTATCAGCCGCGGACGCGGCGGGCCACGATGGCGGACCAGTTCGATGGGCTGCGCCAGGCCGTCCTGCAGCTGCTGACCTCGATTTTCAGCCGCGGCGCAGGCGCGCTCCTGTTTCTCGGCGCCGTGGCTGCGCTCGCTGCTCTCGCGAGCTACAGCCCGGACGACGCCAGCCTCAACAACGCTACGGGCCGGTTGCCCACGAACTGGCTTGGCGGCCCCGGCGCTACCGCCGCGGATCTTCTGCTCCAGACTTTCGGGCTCGCCTCGCTGACTGCGCTTGCCGCTCCCGCGAGCTGGGGAGCGTTCGCGGCGTTCGGCAGACGCCCGAGCCACGGCGGCTGGCGCGCGCTTGCCTGGCCGCTTGGGACAATTCTGATGGCAGGCGGCCTCGGGCTTCTGCCGGCGCCAGTGCTCGTGCCTGCGGGATTGGGCGGACTGATCGGATTGGCGGCGGAGGGCTTTGCGCGCCATGAAGCCACGGCGTGGCGCCACGCCTGGATCGCAGTCGCGCTGCCGATGGCGTTCCTCGCCGCGAGTCTGCCGCTTGCGTTTCTCGCGACCGGCCTGCGCGCGCAGCCGATCGTGCGCGGTACGGCGATGGTCTGCGCCTTCCTCTGGCGCGCCGGCGAATGGATCGCGCACGCCATTCCGCGCCGGCGCGCAGCAGATGACGGAGCGGAGCGCGCCATCGAAGACGACTCGCTCGAATTCGCGCCCGAACCGGCCGCCGCGGCCACCACCGATTCCGCGCGCGCGACGCGCGTCAAGCGGGATGAAACAAAGAAGCCGGCCGCGCGGACGAAACCGGCGCGGCAGGCGGCGCTCGATCTCGGCGAAGACGAATATCAGCTGCCGCCGCTCGGGCTGCTTGCCGAACCCGTGCGCGTGCAGGACCGCGCCGGCCAGAGCGACGACGCGCTGGAAGAGAATGCGCGCATGCTGGAAGCCGTGCTCGGCGATTTCGGCGTGCGCGGACGCATCGTGGCGGTGCGCCCCGGGCCGGTCGTCACGCTCTACGAATTCGAACCGGCCGCCGGCGTCAAATCCTCGCGCGTGATCAGTCTCTCCGACGACGTGGCGCGCTCGATGAGCGCGGTGGCCGCGCGCATCGCCGTGATCCCGGGGCGCAACGTGCTCGGCATCGAGCTGCCGAACCTGCGGCGCGAGACTGTGTACTTGCGCGAGCTGGTCGGGAGCGGCGAATACGAGAAGGCGCGCGCCCCGCTCGTGCTCGCGCTCGGCAAGACGATCGGCGGCGAAGCGGTGATGGCCGATCTCGCGAAGATGCCGCATCTGTTGATTGCGGGCACCACGGGTTCGGGAAAGTCCGTCGCGCTCAACACCATGATCCTGTCGCTGCTCTATCGCCTCCAACCAGAGCAGGCGCGGATGATCCTGATCGATCCCAAGATGCTGGAACTCTCGGTGTACGAAGGAATCCCGCACCTGCTCGCGCCTGTCGTCACCGATCCCAGGAAGGCGGTCGTGGCGCTCAAATGGACGGTGCGCGAGATGGAGGAGCGCTACCGCAAAATGTCGAAGCTCGGCGTGCGCGGCGTCGAAGCCTTCAACGAACGCGTGCGCCACGCGAATGAAAAAGGCGAGACGCTGAAGCGCACCGTGCAGACGGGTTTCGACCGCGAGAGCGGAAAGCCGGTCTACGAGGACGAAACGCTCGAACTCGAGCCG
>DASXYZ010000023.1:0-1569 GCA_036502185.1 Rhizomicrobium sp. | reverse complement strand
CAATTCATGAAGCCGCCCCAGACAGCGGCACTCGAGGCAACATCGAGATCGGCGTCCGCGAGGACGATCATTGCGTCTTTGCCACCCAGTTCGAGAACTGACGGTATCAGCTTCTTCGCACAGGCTTCGGCTATCTGTTGGCCGGCCGCGACGCTGCCAGTAAAGAAGACCTTGTTGGGCCCGGCTTCGATCATCGCGGCGCCGATTTCGCCCCCACCTTGCAGCACTTGCACAAGCCCTGGTGGAAAGTTCGCTTGCTCGACTAGCTCGCCGACCAGATGACCGCTCCACGGCGTCAATTCGGATGGTTTCAGCAGCAGGGCATTGCCAGCGACGAGCGCGGGAATCACCTGCGCCATCGGAATTGAGAACGGATAATTCCACGGCGAGATAATCGCGACGACACCGAGCGGACTGAACTGCATCCAGCCGGATTTTGCCTTCATGGCGATGTTGTGATGTGGCACGCGCTCGGGCCGCAGCCAGCGCGGAGCTTGGCGCGCCAGAAAATCCGCCGTGTCGAGCGCCAGCAGCACTTCGGCGAAAATGGCTTCGACGCGCGGCTTCCCTGCTTCGCGCGTGACGACATCTGCAATCTCGTCGCGACGAGCGAAAATCGCATCGCGGAGGCCGCGCAGCATAGCGCACCGCTCACGCAATGGGCGCCTGGCCCAATCTTTTTGGGCTTCGCGGGCATGTTCGAAGATCCCGGGCAGGTCGCCGGGTTGGGTGGCTTGAAATCGAGCATTTACTTCTTGTGTCGCCGGATTGATGGATTCGATGGTGGCCGCGGCGCGCAGAGATGGTGCGGCGAGCTGTGAAGGGACTGCCATTCCTTCGGTGATTGTAACTGAATTGGGCGATGCGGACTGAGGTTTTGCGATTGAATTGAATTGAAGCGTGTAGCGCACCGTCAGGAGTGGCTGTGCCACGAAACGGGAGCTATCTCGCTCGTTGGCGGCGATGCGTGGCGAAGGACGCCAAGGAATCGGTGGGGTCGGGATATTCGAGGGCTACGAGGTAAAGACCTTCGGGCGGAACTGTGGGGCCGGAGCGCGAGCGGTCCCGGGCTTCGAAGATTTGCGGGATGTCTGAGGGGCTCAGGCGGCCTCTGCCGACTTCGATGAGCGTGCCGACGATTTTGCGAACCATATAACGGAGGAACGAACGGCCGCGCACGACGTAGGCGATTTCGTCGCGGTCCGGCTCGCGGATAATTTGCGAAGAATGGATCAGGCGTTGCATGTCGCGGTCTTTGTCGTCTTCTTCAGAGCCCGACGATGCGGCGAAGGAGGTGAAATCGTGTTCGCCTTCGAAGAGACGCGCCGCTTCGGCCATCGCTGATTCATCGAGCGGCCAGGGATAGTGGAGCGCGCGGCGATGGTCGAACGGCGGCAGGACCTGGCCGCGATAGATGCGGTAACGATACGTCTTTCCCTGCGCCATCCAGCGTGAATGGAAATCCTGGCCCACTTCTTCGGCGGCCATGATGCGCACGGAAGGCGGCAGCAACGCGTTCATGGCACGCTGAATTTCGCCGGCGGCGAGAGTCGAGTGTGTCTTGAAGTG
>DASXYZ010000022.1:0-2693 GCA_036502185.1 Rhizomicrobium sp. | reverse complement strand
GGTCAGCCGGTGCTGCGCGGCATCGACCTGACCTTTCCGGGTTCGGGCCTCACCGCCGTCATCGGCCCTTCCGGAACCGGCAAGAGCACCTTGATCCGCTGCGTCAACCGGCTGGTAGCTCCGACATCGGGAGAAATCCTGTTTCGCGGACAGGATTTGGCGAAGCTGTCGGGCCGCGCGCTCCGCAGCGCCCGGCGCCGGATCGGCATGGTGTTTCAGGAATACAATCTGGTCGAACGCTTGACCGTCATGGAGAACCTGCTGTGCGGCCGGCTGGGCTATGTCCCGGTATGGCGCGCCTGGCTGCGCAAATTTCCCGAACGCGACATCGCGCGCGCCTTCGATCTGCTGGAGTCGGTCGGGCTTCCCGGCTTCGCGCAGCAGCGCGCCGACGCGCTGTCCGGCGGGCAGCGTCAGCGGGTCGGCATTGCGCGCGCCATCATGCAGGAGCCCGACATCATCCTTGCGGACGAGCCGACATCATCGCTCGATCCCAAGACCTCGGTCGAGATCATGGAGATCCTGCAGGGTGTCGCACGCGAACGCGCGATCCCCGTCATCGTCAATATTCACAACGTCGAGCTGGCGCGGCGCTTTGCATCGCGCATCGTGGGCATGACCGGCGGACACGTCGTCTATAACGGTCCACCCGATGGACTGACCGACGCCGACCTCAAGACCATCTACGGCGGCGAAAGCTGGATGGAATGACGGATCGACCCGCCCCCGCACGGCGTGTCGCCTTCGCGCCGAACTGGACCGGGCGCATCGGCTGGCTGCTGCTGCTGCTTTACGTCATCTATGCCGGCTCGCAACTCGGCTTCAGCGCGGAGCGCTTCTCCGCCGGCCTCGAACATGGCCACCGCTTTCTCGCCCGCATGTTCCCGCCGAACTTCAGCCGTTGGGAACTGATCGCCAGCGGCATCCTCGAAAGCATCCAGATCGCGGTCATCGCGACGTTCTTCGGCATCCTGCTGTCGCTCCCGGTCGGCCTCTTGGCCGCGCGAAATCTGACGCCGGCCTGGATCAGCTGGCCGACGCGCGGCTTCATTGCACTGTGCCGGTCGTTCCATCCGATCATCGTCGCGATCCTGTTCGTGAAGGCGATCGGCTTCGGTGCGTTGGCAGGCGTGATGGCGCTGATCGTCGCCTCAATCGGATTCATCTCGAAACTGTTTGCCGAGGCGATCGAGGAAATCTCGCTCAAGCAGGTCGAGGCCGTGCGCGCGACCGGCGCGGGCTTCCTCGGTACGTTGATCATGGGGGTCCAGCCGCAGGTATTGCCGCGTTTCATCGGCTTTGCCACCTATCAGCTCGATTCCAATCTGCGAAACTCGACCATGGTCGGCATTGTCGGTGGCGGTGGCATTGGAGCAGCGCTGTTCACCGCCTATCAGCGCTTCGATTTCGACGTGGTGCTGGCCATTCTCATCATCATCGTCAGCCTGATCATGATTGCGGAGATCGTGTCCGGCTGGGCCCGGCAGGTCTTTCAATGACGGTCGCTGAAGGCCTGAAGCGCGACTGGCAACGCTTCACGCCGCTGCAGCGGCTGTCGCGATTCGCCTTCTATCTGTTCACGGTCGCGGCACTTGTCGCCTCGCTGCGCACGATCGACGTCATCCCGGAGTTTCTTTACGACGCGCCTGACCAGATGGCCGACCTTTTGCGCCGGATGTGGCCGCCGGACCTGTCCTATGTCGGACCGACGCTCAAGGGCCTGATCGAAACCCTGCACATCGCGACGCTCGGTACTATCATCGCCATCGTGATGGCGGTGCCCGTGGGCCTGCTCGCCGCGCGCAATGTAACGCCAAACCTCGCGCTCAACCTGTTCGCCAAATTCGTGTTCGTGACCTCGCGGTCGATCAACTCGCTGGTGTGGGCACTGCTGTTCGTCGCAGTGTTCGGTCCCGGTCCGCTCGCGGGCACGCTCGCCATCGCGTTCCGCTCGATCGGATTTACGGGCAAGCTATTTGCCGAAGCGTTGGAAGAATCCGGCAAAGGCTCGATCGAGGCCCTCACGGCCAGCGGCGCCTCGAAGCTCTCCACCTTGCTTTGGGGTTATTGGCCGCAGGTCCGCCCGGCCTTCTGGTCGATCGCGCTGTTCCGCTGGGACATCAACATCCGCGAGTCCGCCGTGCTCGGCATCGTCGGCGCGGGCGGCGTCGGTGTCGCGCTCGATACCGCACTCAACCTGCTTTATTGGGATCAGGTGGCGGTCGTGCTGATCGCGATCTTTGCCGTGGTGATCGTCGCGGAGATCCTGGTCACCGTTGTCCGCGCCCGGATTTTGTAAGCGCGGCAATCGCGTCTTTTTCCGAGCAGCGCCGGCCTTAGCGCGAATTGTCCGCGAAGCTGACGGGCGTACCCTTTGCCACCCGCTCCGCGACGCGTTCGGCATCCCAGTTGGTAAGCCGGACACAACCATGGGATTCCGTCTTGGAGACCTTCGCGGGCGCCGGCGTTCCGTGGATGCCGTAGCCGTCGGCCGACAGGTTGATCCACATCGTCCCCACCGGATTGTTCGGGCCGGGCTTGATGGTGAAGGGTTTGCGCGAACGGACACCCTTGAAGTGATAGTCCGGATTGTAGCGGTAGGTCGGATTGCGATCGATCTCGGTCACCTTCAGCGTGCCGGTCGGTGACGGCTTCTCCTCGCTGCCGACGGTGGCGGGATAGAATCCGATCAG
>DASXYZ010000021.1:0-2091 GCA_036502185.1 Rhizomicrobium sp. | reverse complement strand
GGGCTTTAGTGCCGTGGCGTGCCGTCCGCTTCGCCATTGTCTCGGGTTTGGCCAAGCATTCCGCGCAGCCAAGCTATGAAAATGCGCCCGAAGCGAACCCAAATCCACATGAAGACTTGGCCGACGATGACGCCGATCGCAATCTGGAAGGGAATGACAAGCCCGACTTCGATGATCCATTCCGGTCTTGGCGGCAACGGCGCGAAGAGCGAGACAATTGCCAGGATGATCGCAAGCAACAGCGCCGTGCCAAATACCCACACCGCAATGCGCCGCAAGACCCCGTTGAGGAGTGCGCCGAGAACGATGAAGAACGGAATGCGGATCGGAAACGGATCGCAGTAGATCGCGTTCACGCTGAGCAGGTGACAGGAGAAGTACCCGACCGTGCCGAGCCATGCCAACGCCAGCAGAGCCAAACTCTTCAGCGCCTCGGTCAGGAACTCCTTGAGCTTCTCCATCACAGGGGCCCTGTCTGTTGCCAGAACTCGACCGGATTGGTGTCGAACCGCCCGGTGCTCGGGCCGACCGCAGGAACCGCGACCATCACGGCCCGCGCACCTTCGACGGCAACCGACGCCTCGGTTTGCCACTGCGTGATGCGGGCGTCGTCACCCGCCTGGGTGACGGCGACATCGCGCTCGAACGTGTCGCCGGGTTTCAGCTCGATGCCGGCGCGCGTGAACGGTCCCTCGACACCCGCGAACGCGGGGTTCTTCGGGATATTCCATACGACGCGAACCGGCCGTTCGAAATTGCGAACGCTGTAGCGGACCACGCCGCCGGGAAACACGCGGGACTCGAACTCGACGCGAACGGCGCCCTGCTCCTGCGCGACCAGCGTCTTGCTGCCGCTTCCGGGATCGGTCTGCCCGGGCACCGGCGCGAGATCGCCCTTGACGGTCGCGGTCCAGCCCGACGGGGGCGCCCAACTGGGCGCCGATTTCGTCTCGCCCTTCGGCTGGTATTCGATGTCGCCCTGAGCGGGCTTGTCGGGCTTCTTGTCGTCCCATTCGCTTTCGGTGCAGGCAAAGATGCAACCCTTTTCGTTGACGGCTTTCGAGCCCAAGTACTTCAGGCCGGCCGGGCGCCAGAACACGGGAAGCGCAGCAGCATCGTCGAGCCGGATGACACGATAGTAGCAATACTTCTCGCTGATGATGCGGCCCGGGATCTCCTTGCGAAAAACGTCGGAATGCCAGGACGCCATCTTGGAAATTTCGCCGGGCGTATGGTCGCCGGTGATGCTGCCGCCGACCACGCAGGCCGAGCCCGATGGGCAGAGACGCTTCGCGTCGCACTCCATCGAATCCTGCGACCGGGCCGCACCGGCGTATATCAGAACGAGCGCCACCAACAGGATTGCAATCGATCGAGCGAGCATGAAGGCCTCCCCCACTGCCGCAGCCACGGACCGTCGCCGCTGACGGGCTCCGATCTTGCCGCAAAACGGGAGGCGACGCCAGCTATCGCTCTTGCGTTGAATCCGGGATCGCGGCGGTGCTCCGCTGCAGCGCTCCGCGCGGGTCGAGCGTAACGCTCAGACGGCGAGCCGCCGCACGCGCCCCGCGCAGCAGAATCCAGTGTCTGACACAGCCCGTCAACGTCCGGAATGGGTCACCCAATTTCGTTATACTTCTTTCTTGTGCTGATCGTGCAGGTATATAGGGGCCTAACGAATGAGGACGACGATGCCATGGCAGGCGGTGCGAAACGTTGTTGTGATATTCGGGCTCGCCGCGCTCGGCGCCACGCCGGCCCTGTCGCAAACGCCGGCGCGCGTGACGCTGATGACGGCCGGCGATGGCAGCGCTTTCCTGCCGTACGGTCAGGGCATCGCGAAGTTTCTTGCATCCCGCGGCATCAACATCGAAGTCAGGAAGAGCGCCGGTTCGAACGAGAATCTGTCCGCGGTTGACGCATCGGCAGGGATCATAGGCGCCGCCTTCATGGGCTCTGCCTATGACGCCGTCAACGGAAGCGGCTGGGCTGCCGGCCACAAGCACGAGAACCTGCGTGCATTGTTTCCGATGTACGAAACGTCGTTTCAGGTTGCGGCGCTGCGGAAAAGCGCCATCAGGGCACTCGCTG
>DASXYZ010000020.1:0-1585 GCA_036502185.1 Rhizomicrobium sp. | reverse complement strand
GAGCAAGTCCGCGACGAAGCGATGACGCTTTTCGTCGCGGGACACGAGACCACGGCACAGGCGATGGCGTGGTCCTGGTATCTTCTGGCACAACATCCGGAATGTTTCGCGCGCCTTCGCTCCGAAGGCATGCCCTATGCGCTGCGGGTCATGAAGGAAGCGATGCGCCTTTACCCGCCGGCGTTCATCATTGCCCGGTCCGCGCTCCGCGATACTTCGATCGGCGGATTCGCCATTCGCAAAGACGAAATCGTGCTGATCGCGCCCTGGCTGCTGCACCGCGATGCGCGGTATTTCGACGATCCCCTGCGCTTCGATCCCGATCGCTTTCTGCCGGATCGCGAAGCCGCGCTTCCACGCTTCGCTTACATGCCCTTCGGCGGCGGCCGCCGCGTCTGCATCGGCAATCAGTTCGCGCTGATGGAAGGGCAAATCATTCTCGACACGCTCGCGCGCCACATCTCGATAGAGCTCACTTCATCGAAGCCCGTCGGCCTACGGCCGCTGATCACGCTGCGGCCCAAAGGCGGGATACAGGTGCGCGTTCACCGGCCCTGACACGCGGCAAAAGCCCACAGGCGAAGCCGTTGTACTCGGCCAGGCTGGTGCGTGGTTGCGAAAGTTTGGGTATGCCGCTCCCTCACGGTCACGGTTCTGCAACCTGGTACTAGTTCGCCCGCGTCTTTCCCAGCGCCTGTGGATTCGTCAAATGCAGGGGCTCGAAAGAGCGGCTCGACCACCGCGTCTCATTTGCGAATCGAATCCCGACAAAATACCCGAGCTCGCGGTATATGCAATAAGAAACATGGCCGGAAAACCGCGGGGTATCCCCGTGCTTCACGACGATCGAGATCGCCGCGCCGGGCGGAATGGGCTCGTCAACCTGCACGCATGCACCGAGCGGCGAGATATCCTCGAGCACGGCCTCCACGGCCAAAGATCCAACCTTTCTGCCCCCGTTGGAATCCGGCGGGCAAGTCCATTCGACCTGAATCAGGTCAGAGCATAAAAATCGGCTTTCAAAGCGCCGTTCGTCCATGGCACACTATCGGCCGGTTTTTTCACGGAGTTTAGGCTGATTGGCGTCAGGTCTGACCGCGCACAACGCCCTCCGGCTGTGCGCTCAGGCCTGTTCCAGCAAATGTCCCATCTTCTCGCGCTTGGTTTCGAGATAACCGCGCCGCGATTCATGCGCCGTCGCGATGCACGGCACACGCTCCGCCACCACGATCCCGGCATCCTCGAGCGCCTTCACCTTGCCCGGATTATTCGACAGCAACCGCACGCTCGAAATCCCGAGATGCCGCAGTATCGCCGGCGGCAGCGAGTAATTCCGCAGATCGCTTTCGAACCCGAGCTGCTCGTTCGCCTCAACGGTATCGGCGCCGCCATCCTGCAGTTCGTAAGCCCGCAGCTTGTTCATCAGCCCGATGCCGCGGCCTTCCTGGTGTTCATAGACGATCAGCCCACGCCCTTCGGCCGAGATCTCCCGCAGCGCAATCTCGAGCTGCGCCCGGCAGTCGCAACGCAGGCTGTGGAACACGTCCCCCGTCAGACACTGCGAATGGATCCGCAACAGCGGCGG
>DASXYZ010000019.1:0-119183 GCA_036502185.1 Rhizomicrobium sp. | reverse complement strand
CTCGGCGATCTGCTGTTTCATGCCTTCTTCGAGCGCCGGCTGATAGTCGCTGTCCCGGATCTTATTGAAGGGCGGCGCCTGGTAAGGCAGCGTGCTCACTTGCGCGAACGGATTGGAGGCCGGCAACGCGGCGTCGGCGATTGGCGTGGCGGCGGAGAGCATGAGAAAGGCGGTAGCGTCGAGACTGAGCGTGCGCAAGGAAGGCATTTGGGTCCCCTTCGGAAATGCGACGACGGTCGCCGCGGGCAAGGCAGGTTGGCGAGACTTTAGCCAACGGTTCCCGCGGCCGCCACTGGCCTGCACCGGGCGGGCGTTCAGTTTTCGGTGAGCGCCGCTCGGTAGTACCCTCGGTCCGAAGGTGGTAGGGTTTTCGCATGACCGAACAGCAGATCAAGGCGTTGCTGGAACACGTCCGATCCTGGCCCGAAGAAGTCCAGGACCAGCTTGCCGAAATCGCTCGGGATATCGAAGCGCGCCGTTCGGGCGTCTATTCTGTTACGCCGGAAGAGCTTTCGGCGATTGCCGACGCCGAACAATCCGGCATTGCCACCGACGAGGAAGTCGAATCCGCATTCGCAACGTTCCGGCGCGGATGAGGGTCGAATTTTCAAACTCGCTCGCCGACCTCCGTAACATCTCTGCCGGTGTTGGCTCATCCAGCCAATTTTAGTCACATGATGACCGTTTTTCACGCAAGTCTCATACCGGAAACGTCAGCCGAGCGGCGGTTCCGGGGCCGGATACGAAAACGAGCGTGCCGCGAAGCTGCGCGGCGAGGCTTTGGACGATGCTTTGCCCCAGGCTGCCGCTGCGCGATTTTTCGAAATCTGCCGGCAGGCCGGGGCCGTCATCGGCGACGGTGAGCGTGGCCGTGCCGGCGCGCTCTTCGAGCCCGATGCGGATCGCGCCCGTGCTGCGCCCGGCGAATGCGTGCTTCAGGCTGTTTGTTACAAGCTCGGCAACGATCAGCGAAACCGACATCAGCGATTCGAGATCGAGGACGACAGGCCTTGCGTCGACGGTGAGACGCACAAACCGGCTGTCGCTCGCCGCGATCAGGTCGGCGCAGAGTTCTTCGAGATAGCGTCCGACCGGCAGATCGACCGCATGCGGATCGTGCAGGCGGCGATGGACGCGCGACATCAGCTCGAGACGTCCGCGCGCATCGGCGAGCGCGCCAGACCCGGCCGTATCGCCTGCGACGTTTCTCTGCCCGATGCGCAGCACGCCCGCGACGAATTGCAGATTGTTGGCCACCCGATGCTGCAGCTCGCGGAACATGGTGTGGGAGCGTTCGCGCGCCGTCCCGAGATCCTCCATCGCGCTGTTGAGCGTGCCCACCACATAGAGTTCGAAAGACGCGGTGAGCGTGAAGATGATCATCGTCACCACATCGCGGAACTCGATCGCGATGCTGCCATAGGGCGGGAAGAACCAGGTCCAGGCGACGAGCACGCAAACGATCGCCACGCCGACGCCGACGCGCGCTCCGCCCAGCACGCCCGAAAGCAGGATCGCGGGCAACAGCATCATGGGGCCGAAGCCTTCGCTCAGTTCGCCAAGCGACCAGCGCACGAGACCGGCCAGCAGGATCAGCAGCGATCCCGCCAGAAGCCCTCGTAGCGGGCGGTCGCGGCGCATCGGCCGAAAAAAATGGACAATTCGCGAGACCATGGCCGGCGCCGTTTAATCTTTCCGTGCGCGGCGTGCAAAATCTTTCGGTCCCGTGTCGGCGGGTGGCTTCCGCAATCGTCCTTAGGTCCGATACGATCAACGCAGGTGATGGAGGCCAGAATGCGATTCATGATGCTGATGATCCCGAAGGGCTATGGAAGTGCGGCACCGGGAACGATGCCCGACCCGAAGCATGTCGAAGCGATGATGAAATACAACGAGGCGCTGAAGAATGCAGGTGTGCTGCGCGGATTGGACGGGCTGCATCCCCCTTCGATGGGGGCACGGGTGAGCTTCGAGGGCGGGAAACCGAACGTGAGGACCGGACCGTTTGCCGAAGCAACCGAGGTTCTGGGCGGCTACTGGATGATCGACGTCAAATCACAGGAAGAAGCGATCGACTGGGCCACGCGCTGCCCGGCCACCGGCAATGAAACCATCGAAATCCGTCAGGTGATGGAAATGCCGGATTGTAAGTAGCCGGGCACACAGATGCGGGGACAGCTTGAGGGCTGTCCCCGGTCATGTGTCTTGAGGCAGGTTTCCGGCGTTAGGGACCGCCGGGGCCGCCGCTGCCCGCGCCGCCGGACGCGGCGCCGCCGGAAGCCGCGCCGTTGTTCATTCCATTGTTCATACCATTCATGTTGCCATTCGTGGTGTTGGTCATTGAGCCCTGCTCCTGCGGCGGCGGAGGAGCCGGCTGCTGCATGGTCTGTTCTGCGGGTGCCGGCGCCGGGGGCGGCGTCGACGCCTGGGAGGCACAGCCCGCAAGGGCCGCTGCCGCCATGATGCCGGTGAGCGCGGCACCGATTTTCACGTTACGCGAAGAGTTGGTCATGATTTCACTCCTGCGCCCCGCTCGACCGCATGACAACGCGAAGCCGATTTGCCCGTTCCGCCGGAACTATGGCGCGCTTTCCGATGAAATGAGGTTCTGCCCCACGGGCAGTGCTCCGGGCGCGCCGGTCTGATTCTCTTTCTGCAATAAGAACTTCCGGCGACCCGGCGCGTTAGGAACCTCGGCGGCTGGAGCGTGATCTCGTGCGTCGAAAAATGAGGGAGACGGATTCCAGAAAAGCGGATCGCGCCGCGCGGGGACCGAAGAGTTCCTTCGGACGCCGACATTGCAATTGGACGACGCCGAAGGGAAGGCCGATGATGCGCAGCATTTGTTTGGGAATGGCAGCGCTGCTGGGCGGGGCACTCGCAGGAAATGCCGCGGCGGCCGCGCCGACGGAAACGGTTCTCTACAGTTTCGATACGATCGGCGGCGGATTTCCCGGCGGGGACCTTTTGCTTCAGGGCTCCGGCACGCTGATCGGTACCGCGTCGGGGCTTGGCAGCAATGCCAGTCCCTACGGGCAGGTGTTCATGCTGAAATCGTCCGGCAAGGGCTGGACGTTCAAGAGGCTGCATGCCTTCGACGGACAGGACGGCGCCACGCCCATGCGCGGCCTGACCGCCGGCGCGACCGGTTCGTTCTACGGCACGACGAGTGAAGGCGGTGCCTCGAACAAGGGCACGGTCTTTGAACTGACGAAGGGCGCCCAGGGCTGGACCGAGACGGTGCTCGCCGATCTGCAGGCGAAGGACGCTACTCCCGAGGGGCGTCTGCTTCTCTACAAAAGTGCGCTCTACGGCACCACGGTCGGCGGCAACGGTTCGGCGTTCAAACTGGTCGCGGACGGCCGCAACTGGAAGAGCACCATTCTCGAAACCTTCAGCGGAGATGATGGCAAAAATCCGCTGGGCGGTCTCATTCGCGACCCCAGAACGGGCGTGTTCTACGGCACCACCGAGATGGGCGGTGTCAATGCCTGCGGCAACGTATTCGCGCTCGCAAAGCCCGGCGGCAAATGGAAGGAAACGACTCTCTACAGCTTCCGCTGCGGCAAGGACGGTGCCGATCCGGAATCGAGCCTGGTGGAGGATTCATCGGGCGCGCTCTACGGCACGACCTATTACGGCGGCAATCTCGGTGCCGGTCACGCGAACAGCGGCGCGGGCACCGTATTCAAGCTCGGGCGGAAGACCGGCAAGTGGACCGAGACGGTGCTCTACAGCTTCGTGGGTAACGACGGGGAATTTCCCGAAGATGCCGACGGGCTTCTACTCGGCAAGGACGGTGCGCTTTACGGCACGACGAGCGAGGGCGGCGAGTACGATCGCGGCATCGCGTTCAGGCTGACCATCGCGGGTGGTGCGCCGCAGGAGACGGTGCTGCACAGTTTCGGCGCCTATGGCGATGGCGAATATCCCGAGGGCGGCGTCATCCAGGACGCAAAATCGGGGACGCTTTACGGCACCACCTTCTCCGGCGGCGCCTATGGCTATGGCGCGGTGTGGAAGATCGTGCCTTGATGGGTAACTGACGGGCTTTCCGGAACGCGGACGGCTGCCGCCCGTTTTGGAGCCGAGACAGGAGTCACCCGAAATGTCGATGTCCGACGACGACGCATTGGCCGGCCGTTCCGGCGCATCATCCGAGTTCGACCGCGACTTCGATCGCGAGGATCTGTGCGGCGAAGTCGAAAATTACATCCGCGCCAGGCCGTTTCGGGCGCTCGCCATCGCGCTCCTCGCCGGCATCCTCGTCGGCAAGATCATTTTGTAGTTCTGCCGATCCGCCAGCCTTTGAGGGGATAAAATAAGTTGTCATTCCCGCGAAAGCGGGAACCCAGAGCGCTGCGGGAGAAAGACAAGCTTTTTTGCGGGAAGAATTTCTTTGACTCCCGCAGGAACTCGTACGCGCCCGGACTCTGGGTTCCCGCTTTCGCGGGAATGACACTATAATTTTCTTTGGCACATCAGCCCTTCGCATACCGCTCCGCGTCGGCCCGGCGAAAGACGAGGCCGTTGCCGGGGCGGGAGAGATCGGGCGCGATTGCGCCGCCCTGCACATGCGGCGCGCCCTCGAACAGCATCTGCTCGATGCGCACGTGGTCGTGAAACCACTCCATGTGGCGCAGGCGCGGCGCGGCGATGGCGGCGGGAAGATGCACGGCCGGCGCGCAGTGGCTCGATAGCGCAATCCCCCAGGCATCGCAGAGTGCTGCGGCCCTGAAGAATCCCGTGTAACCGCCGCAGCGCGTCGCGTCCGCCTGCAGCACATCCACCGCGCCTGCTTCCAGCATGTTGCGGAAGTAAAAAGGCGTGTAGCCGTATTCGCCGGCGGCGATCTCCATTCCCGCCGGCGCGCGGTCGCGCATGAGGCGCAACCCTTCGAGGTCGTCGCTCGACACCGGCTCTTCGAACCAGGCGACGCCGCGCTCAGCAAAGATGTCGGCGAATTCGAGGGCCTGCTTGCGCGCATACGCACCATTGGCATCGACAAACAATCCGGCCGAGGCACCGACCGCCCGGCGCGCGGCGTCCACCCGCGCCGTATCGCGCGCCGGCTCTCGCCCGACCTTCATCTTGACCCAGGAACATCCCTGCGCGGACCAGCCCGACAGCTGATCGGCGATCTGCCTGTCGGTGTAGGAGGTGAATCCGCCGCTGCCATACACCCGCACCTCTTCGCGCGCGGGGCCGAACAGAGTTGCAAGCGGAATATCGAGCAGCCGCGCCTTGAGATCCCACAATGCCATGTCGAGCGCGGAGATCGCGCAGGCCGCAATGCCGGGCCGGCCGAGATTGCGCACCGCATCCGCCATCGACGTCCACGCCGCTTCGATGGCGAAGGCGTCGCGCCCGCGCAGCACCTCCGCCAGGGTTTTCGCAATCAGCGGTGCCGCGGCGCCATCGCAATAGGTGTAGCCCGTGCCCTTCGCCCCGCCCGCTTCCACGTCGGCCAGCACGAGCGTGGTCCTGTCCCACGCGATGGTGCCGTCGGATTCAGGAAGGTCCGTCGGGATCGTCCAGGTGGAGGCGGAAATTTTCGAGACCGCTGCCTCGGGGCGCGCCATGCGGTCACAACGATTACGGCGCGATTTTGTGGCCAGCGACATTTCGCGGACGCCGCGCCGCCGGAACAGGCGCCCGCGCCCTCGCGTTCTTTTTCCGTCGTCCCCGGGGCGGGGCCGCTGCTGCGCATTCCGGAGGATCAGATGGCCAAAACCACGGCGGACTTCCTGCTCGAAAGGCTGAAGGAATGGGGCCTCACGCGGATTTACGGCTATCCGGGCGACGGCATCAACGGCCTCCTGGGCGCCCTCGGCCGCGCGAAGGACGTCGAGTTCATCCAGACCGCGCATGAGGAAATCGCCGCCTTCTGCGCCTGCGCGCACTCCAAGTGGACGGGCGAGGTCGGCGTGTGCATGGCGACGTCAGGGCCCGGCGCGATCCATCTCCTGAACGGGCTTTATGACGCGAAGAAGGACCACGCGTCGGTCGTGGCCATAGTCGGCCAGCAGAAGCGCATGTCCCTCGGCGGCGACTTCCAGCAGGAAGTCGATCTCGTTTCGTTGTTCAAGGATGTCGCGAGCGAGTACGTCCACATGTGCATGGAGCCCGCGCAGATGCGCCAGCTCGTTGACCGCGCCATCCGCATTGCCAAGGCGGAGCGCACGGTCACCTGCATCATCATTCCGAACGACGTGCAGGAAGCCAATTACGAACCCGCGCCGCGCGAGCACGGCGCGGTGTTTTCCGGTGTGGGCTACAGCGCACCGGTGGTGGTGCCGGCCGTGCAGGACCTCGAACGCGCAGCGGAGATTCTGAACAACGGCAAACGCGTCGCCATGCTCATCGGCGCGGGCGCGCTCCACGCGACCGAAGAAGTCATCGAGACGGCGGAACTGCTCGGCGCGGGAATAGCCAAGGCGCTGCTCGGCCGCGCGGCGGTTCCCGACGACCTGCCCTTCGTCACCGGTTCCATCGGCCTTCTCGGCACGCGGCCGAGCTTCGACCTGATGATGGGCTGCGACACGCTGCTGATGGTGGGCTCGGCCTTTCCCTATTCCGAATTTCTGCCGAAAGAAGGCAAGGCGCGGGGCGTGCAGATCGATATCGACGGGCGCATGCTGAGCCTGCGCTATCCCATGGATGTGAACCTGATCGGCGACAGTGCGAAGACCTTGCGCGCGCTGATTCCGCTTCTAAAGAAGAAACAGGACCGCGCCTGGCGCGACGACATCGAAAAAGGCGTGAAGAAATGGTGGGAGCTTTGCGAAGAGCGCGCGATGGCCGACGCCGATCCCATCAACCCGCAGCGCACCATCTGGGAAATGTCGAGCCGGCTGCCGGAGAACTGCATAATTTCTGCGGATTCGGGCAGCGTCGCCAACTGGTACGCGCGCGACTTCCGCATTCGCCGCGGCATGAAGGCGTCATTGTCGGGCGGGCTTGCCACCATGTGCCCCGGCGCGCCCTATGCGCTCGCCGCGAAATTCGCCTATCCCGATCGCGTTGCCATCGGCCTCATCGGCGACGGCGCGATGCAGATGCTGGGCAACAACACGCTCATCAGCATCGCCAAACACTGGAAGCGCTGGCGCGACCCGCGTCTCGTTATCCTGGTGCTGAACAATTGCGACCTGAACCAGGTGACCTGGGAGCAGCGCGTGCTCGCGGGCGATCCCAAATACCAGGCCTCGCAGGACGTACAGCCGTTCAACTACGCGCGCTATGCCGAGCTTCTCGGGCTCAAAGGCATCCGCGTAGAAACCGCCGATGCGGTGGGACCCGCCTGGGACACAGCATTCGCGGCCGACCGGCCTTGCGTCATCGACGCTCTTACCGACCCCAACGTTCCGCCGCTACCGCCGCACATCAGCTATGAACAGGCAAAGCACTATGCCGAGGCGGTGCTCAAAGGCGATCCCGACGCCAACGCGATCATCTGGCAATCGTTCAAACAGGCCAGCGCGGGGGTTTTTGGGGAGTAGTCACGCTTTCTGCTGCTCTGGCCTCATGATGCCGATCCACACGCATTTGTGAGCGAAGGCGGTCACGATCCGCTCTTCTCGCCGGCTGCAATTGCGGCCATGGTGTTCGGCCCATAATGCGTGTTCGCGTTCCGGCCAGAATGACGGAGGATCGTCGCGAATCCGGACGCGCGCCGTCTTTGGCTGTCGCGATGTAACTGAGGGGGATTTCATGAGCAGGCGAACTCTTTTGTCGGCGGCGGTCTTCGCACTCGCGGCCTTTACCGCATCCGCGGCGTTTGCCGCCGTGCCGGATTACATCGCCAAAGCCGTGGCCGATCCGTCGCGCCCCGCGGACGACAGAAAACTCGACGCGGACCGCAAACCGGCCGAGGTTCTTGCCTTTGCGGCAGTGAGACCGGGTGAAACTGTCGCCGAGTATTTGCCGGGCGGCGGCTACTACACGCGTCCGCTAAGCGACATTGTCGGCCCCGAGGGCAAGGTGCACACGCTCGAAACGACGACCTGGGGCGCCGACACCGTCAACGCCGCGGAAGCCGTGCTGCGCGAGCCCGGCCGGGGCAATGTCACGCTCGATCTCGCGCCGCTCGGGCAGTTCCGGCTGCCCGAGAAAGTGGATCTTTTCTGGACCACGCTCAACTATCACGATCTGCACATTCCGAAATACGCGAAGATCGACATGGCGGTGTTCAACAGACACGTGTTCGATTCGCTCAAGCCGGGGGGCGAGTATTTCATTGAAGATCATGCGGCTGCGGACGGCACGGGCGCGACGCTCTCGCCGAAGCTGCATCGCATCGAGAAGGCGACGGTGATCAAAGAGGTGACGGCGGCCGGATTCAGGCTCGCCGGCGAGAGCGACATCCTGCACAACCCCGCCGACGACCACACCAAAGTCGTTTTCGACCCCTCGATCCGCTGGCACACCGACCAGTTCATCCTGAAGTTCGTACGGCCGTAGGTGCGCCTTTAGGCGGCTCACCCTTCGACAAGCTCAGGGTGAGGATTCATTTGTCTCCTCATGGTGAGCTTATCGAACCACGAGCTTGTCGAACCATGAGCTCATCGAACCACGAGTGGGCCAGCCGCTATTGCGGCAGGTAATCGTTCGGCTCCACGATCCGGTAGCCTGGCATCTGTGAAACGCATTGACGGAGCAGAAAGGCGTGGCCAGCGCCAAATATCACCACGACGCGGTCGCCAGGACGGGAAAGCTGCACGATCTGCGCGCAGATGCGCATGTTGCGCTGATACCAGGCGGCGAGCAGGTCCGCTCCCGGCTGATGTGCGCCGCTCCCGACTTTCAGCATCCCGGCGTACCAGTCGTTGTCCGCGCGGATTCGGGCGGGTTCGTTGATCCACCGCAGCGCATGGCCGATGCTACCGGCGTCAATCCTTTTCTGCTGCTCCGTTACTTCTTTGGTGATTTGGGCGTCGGCACCCGCAAGCAGATCGCTCTCGCCGTGCGCTTTGGCGTACGAAACGACGGCGTCGTACGGAAATGCACCCTCGATGTCGATGCCGCGGACTTGCGCGCCGCTCGCGCGCGCCAGCCGGAAACCAAGTTGGACGACCTCGTTGCGCGAGGGCGGGAGCGTTCCTTTCAAAAAAGCCGCGTGGCGCTGCGCCACGAGAGCGGCCGGCCATTCGACGTCGATCTCGGTCGGACGAAAGCGCGCGAGCCCCGCGACGACGCCTGCGATTTCCGTCTGGCGCTTTGGCGCCAAGACGTCGTCCACCGTCACATTGTGGAGGTCGCGATGGGGATTGCTCATGTGAAAGGTGCCGAGCACCAGCACCTTGGTCACCTCCTGCGCCGTCCCCAACGCGGGCAGAGCACCAAACAGGATCGCCAGAAGTAACAGGCAAGTACGCATGAATTCCTCCGAATGCGCCGACCGCTTTTGCTTATCACTGCGACGAGGGATCGCGACCAATTCCCTTTATGCATTACGCCGCTGCGCGGCGGGAATGGGATTGCGCCACCGGGGGAGTGCACGCAGTTTGCCTGACATTCCGGGCGCGCGCCGGGAAGTGGATCGTCGCGAACTGCTCAAAGCTGTCGCGGCCGGGGGTATGCAAACCGCCGTGGGGCGCGGATTGCCGATTCCGGTCGCCGCCGCGCCGGTCGCCCGTCGCGTCCGTCGCAGAGAACCGGCCGGCCTGGCGCAGAGAAACGACAGGCGCGCGTTCCGACCTGCGTTTTCGCTTAGGAACCCGACCCAAAGTTCAGGCAGCAGGCGCCTTCAGCCGCGCCAACGCCGCCGGAAAGCGTCGTGACAGAGGAACGGACAGGTTCCCAAGCTCGATCGAATAGTCGCCGGAGCCTTCGGGTTTTAGCGCGGTCACGTGCTTCGCATTGACGATCCATGACCGGTGCGTGCGCAGGAAGCCGCGCGGCGAAAGTTCGGTTTCGAGCGCCGTGAGCGGCGAACGCATGAGAAGGCGCCGTCCGTCGCGCAACACGAATTCCGCGTAATTCCCGGCCGAAGCGATCGCAAGAAGTTCGTCCAGCCGCACGCGCGTGAGCCTGGCGCCGTCCTTGATGTCAAAGCTCAGCGTCTGGCCCGGTGTTTTGACCAGGGTCTGCTGACGGAGCAGATGCTCGATCAGCGCAAACGTGCCGATGAACAGAAGGTAGCCCAGCGCGTCCTTGCCGAACTCGTACCGGAAATGGGCGAAGAACGCTCCGAACTCGTAATGCGCGCCGAGGAGCCAATAGATGAGCTTTCGAACGGCGACGAAGCCCACGACATGGGCGAAGCTGAAAGCCAGCGCCGCGGGGATGTGGAGCGAGAGCTTCCAGCGCGGCCTGCCGAGCGGCGGGGCCATTCGCCAGGCAGTCCAGGGGATCCAGAGAAACAAGAGCAGCGTGAGCCAGCTTGAGCCTTCCCAGACGGCAGGTCCGGCCAGGCCATATTGCGGTAACGCGTGCAGGTCCGTTTCGACGTTGATAATGTTCACGACGCCGACGATTACGGCGATGGCCGCGAAGGAATAGAGAAAGGTCCGGCGCAGCCTTCCACTCATCCCGAACACGCCGCCGCTCGTCCCAAGCCATTGCCGGATATCACCAATCGCCCGCGCCCCGTCCCGGGACGCTTCCCGTGGAGCGATCGGTCTGGAAGATGTCTGGTGCTCCGACACGCGGTCCTCTTGGCCCTGGAACGGGCGACTATAAGGACGGCCGGATAGCGGGAGAAGACGATGATGTTAAGACGGGATCTCTTGAAAGGCATGGCCGCCGCGACGGCCTTGCAGGGCGTTTCCCTGACCGGCTTGCGGGCATTTGCGGCCGGCTTTCGGCGCGTACGGCCGGGCGACGCAGCATGGCCGAGGCCCGCGCAATGGCAGAAACTGAAGGACGCAGTCGGCGGCAACCTGATCGAGGTGCATGGGCTGTTTGACGCTTGCCGTTCCGATCCAGAAGGCGCGGCTTGCCAGGATGCGCTGAAGAACATCCGCAATCCGTTCTGGATCGGCGATCAGCCGGCGGGCACCCAGGTCAGCGGCTGGTGGAATGCCTGGAGGCCGGCGCCCAGCGTCTATGCGGTTCGCGCGCGCAACGCACCGGACGTGGCTGCGGCCGTCAACTTTGCGCGGGAGAATAATCTCAGGCTCGTCGTCAAGGGAACGGGACACAGTTACCAGGGCACATCGGACGCGCCGGACTCGCTCCTCATCTGGACGCGCGGCATGAACAAGGTCGTGTTGCACGATGCGTTCGTGGGGCAGGGTTGCAAGGGCAAAATCGCGCCGCAGCCCGCGGTGACGGCAGAGGCGGGCGCCGTGTGGATCGATCTCTACACCGCCGTGACAACCAATGCCGGACGCTATGTGCAAGGCGGCGGTTGCACCGATGTGGGCGTTGCGGGGCTCATCCAGAGCGGCGGCTTCGGAAGTTTTTCCAAAGCTTTCGGGACGGGAGCTTCGGGATTGCTGGAAGCGGAGATCGTCACGGCCGACGGCCAAATCCGAATCGCCAACGCCTGCGTCAATCCCGATCTGTTCTGGGCACTCAAGGGCGGCGGTGGCGGAAGCTGGGGCGTGGTCACGAAGTTGACGCTGCGCACACATGATCTCCCACCACATTTCGGTTCGACCTGGGGCACCATCAAGGCAAAATCCGACGATGCCTTCCGCAAACTGATTGCGCGGTTCGTCGCGTTCTACGCCGACAGCCTCTTCAATCCGCATTGGGGAGAGCAGATTTTGGTCCACCCCGACAACAGCTTCGAAATCTCGATGGTCTGCCAGGGTCTCGACACGCGCGAGATGCGGGCCGTCTGGCGGCCGTTTCACGATTGGATCGCGTCGCAAGCCGACCTTGTGGTGACGGAGGAGCCCGGCGCGCACGCGGTTCCATCGGCGCAGCATTGGTGGGATGTCGAAGGCAATCCGTCGATGCTCCCGGATGCCCGTCCGGGCGCACCGAAAGATCATGGGTGGTGGAAAGGCGACCAAGGTGAGGTTGGTGTTTTTCTGCACGGCTACGAATCGCTCTGGCTTCCCGCGGCGCTTCTGCAGAAAAACCATCAGGCGCAGCTGACGAATGCACTGTTCGCCGCCAGCCGCTACAAGATCATCCGCCTGCACATCAACAAGGGTCTCGCCGGCGCTCCTTCCGAAGCCATCGCAGGCGCGAAAGATACGGCCACCAATCCCGCCGTCACTGAAGCGTTTACGCTTGTCATCATCGCCGACGGCGAAGCGCCCGCCTATCCGGGTGTGCCGGGTGCGAAGATCGATCGGGCCGCGTCGCGGAAAGATGCACGCCTGATTGATCTGGCGACGGCGGAACTATTCAAGATCGTGCCCAACGCGGGCTCTTACCTCTCGGAAAGCAACTATTTCAATCCGCGCTGGCAGGATGCCTATTGGGGCAGCAACTATGCGCGGCTTAGGGCGGTAAAGGCGAAATACGATCCGGAATGCCTGTTCTTCGTACATCACGGCGTTGGCAGCGAAGGCTGGAGCGCCGACGGATTTGCGCGGATCTGAGGCGGCTTTGATGTTCGATCGAGCGCATTGATGGCTTGCTGACCCACACCCATTTCAAAACAACTTATCATGTGTGGACAGCGGGGGATTGAAAAAGGACGACAGTTTTGCCGCGCTCACTCCCGGGCGGTGGTGGGATCGATTGTCTTCGAAATTTCGGTAATCTTGCTCGCCGGAAAGCCGCTCATCTCGGAATGTTTGCGGATAAGCGACTCATCCTTGGCGAGATAGACGCAGAACGTCTTGTCGGCTGCGACATAGCTCTCGACCCATTGGATGTCCGGCGCGAGCTCGGCAAGCACCGCGTTCGACTTCTGCGCAGCCGCCCGCAGCGCATCGCGCTCGGCACTGCCGATTTTCGGAATATCGCGTTCGATGATGTAGCGGCGCATGCTTCCCTCCCGTGCGTGGTTCTTGATGCTATGACAAGGTTCGTCCGGTCACAAGTCATGTCCGCAACGGGGAAGGCGTTGATGGCAATACCGATAGCCCTCATGCTGAGCCTGTCGAAGCACGCAAGACGGCTGTCCAATTCTCCTATTTTCGGTGAGCATTCGAAAAGGACAATTTGCATCTACGTTGTGCGCCCTTCGACAGGCTCAGGACGAGGAGAATTGAGCCTTGCGGAAGCATTCCTCTCACCCGTGCGGCAGGAGAAATCCCGCGCCGTCGGCGATCCAGTGCGCGAGCATGTTGGCCCAGAGATTGCGCCGCCACAGATAGAGCACGGTCAGAATCACGCCGCCATAACCCGCCACGATCAGCTGCGCGGCGCCCCAGCTTCCAAGATGCGCGTAGGTAAAGGCGGCCCACGAGACGACCGCCGCGAGCACGCGCAATCCCGTCAGCTCCTCGATGCGTTCGATGGGATAACCTCGGAATAGCAGCTCCTCGGCGACGGCCGCGCGCGTGACGAGGATGACACGGTACCAAAACGGCGTCTGATAAAGGGTGCGCATCTCGGCAGCATTCATCGTGAGATGCAGAATCGGGAAAACCACGCCGTAGATGACAATGATGCCGGCCAGAAGAAGAATCCCGGCGCCCACGGCGAGCACGATGTCGAGCACTTTCGGACGCCGGAATCCGACAGAGGAAAATTTCCGCCGCTCGACGAAAGCAATATAGAGCAGCAGCACTACGACCGCGATCCACCAGAAAATCTCGCCGCCGAGCAGTTTTCCAAGGCCGCTGTAGGCGCGGCCCCAATTGCCGAGCGGCAGAAGCGCCACGCCGAGACTCAGCAATAGTCCGATGACGATCTTCAGTCGTCCGGAGCTTGTCATGTCAGCCCTCATTCGCCCGCACGCCGCGCCGCGGGCGCGGGACAAGCTCGCCCCCGCAATTGGGACAGCGATTTGTCATTGCGTCCGCGCAGGCGCGGCAAAACGTGCATTCCCAGGAACATATCAGTGCCTCGGCGCTGTTCCCGGGCAGCACCGCACCGCAGCGCTCGCAACGCTCCCGCATCTCAAGTGCCACGGAATCTCTCCTTCACGGCTGGGCCCGGATTTGGGCGATCAGGATATCCGCGAACGCCTTGACCACGCGAGGCAGGCGCCGCGTGCGAAGTACAATGACATCGATCGTCGCGTCCCGGAAAGGTGTGTCCTCGAGCGGGATCGCCTTGAGTTCGCCCGCGCGCGCGGCCCGCGCAATGGCCCGCCTGGGAAGGATGGCCGCACCGGCCCCGCAGCGGACGAAATCGCGCAGCGTCTCGAACACGTTGCTCGTCAGGACCGGTGTGATCTGCACGCCCGCGCGCGCGCAGGCGCGATCGAAGATCTGGCGGATGCCGAAATCCGCGTCGGGCAGCGCCAGACGGAATCCGGTCAGCTCGCGCAAACCGACCGGGCTTGATAAGGCGTGTGCGGCCGGCACGGCGAGCATGATGGGCTCCGGGACGCGCGCAAGGATCGTGATGTCGGGCGCGGGTTCGGCGCAGAATGCCAGGCCGATCTCGCACTGATCCTGCCGGACGGCCTCGACGACGCGCGGCGCCGGCACGAGCCGCAGATTGAACGAAACGGCGCGGTATTTCTCGGAGAATCTCGCAATGGCGCCGATCGGGCCGTAGGACGCCACGCTTTCCACCAGCACGATGCGCAACAGCCGCCGCTGCGTGCCGCGCATGTCGTCGAGATCGGCACGCAGGGAATCGTAGTCGAGAAGGACCGATCGCGCATAGGCGGCAACGAGCTCTCCGGCATGGGTGAGCGCGATGCCGACCGCACGGCGTTCCAGCAGCTTCGTTCCGATCTCATGCTCGAGCACGGCGATGTTGCGGCTGACCGACGACGGCGCGACGCCAAGCGACTGGCTCGCCTTGCGGATCGAGCCCGCCCGCGCGGTCTCCTCGAAGGCGCGCAAGACCGTATTGAACATGGGCGACAGCCTGCCTGACGACACGCCGATCATGTTGCGTGTGGCGCAACACTGCAATCGGCGATTTGCTCTTTCCCTCTCGCCCGGACAGCCCATTATCCGGAGCGACCTCCCTGTCCGGAACCGCCGAATGCGCAAATGCCTTTCCGTGATCGGGCTCTGCTTCATCGCCTCCGCAGCGGCTGCGCAGCAATTTCCGTTTGCACCGCCCGCGCCCGGAAATCACGTGGCACTCGCGCAGGCAATGCCGCAACTCGCCAGGGCCGTCCTGCGCGTCTATCGCGAGCAGGATCGCGAGACCTATCTCGACAATCTGTTCCGGCTGCAGATGGTGGCGGGGCAATACTCCGATGCAGGAAACACGATCGCGGTGCTGCGCGCCCCGCCCGCCAGCAACGATCCTCCGCAAGCTGCAGCGCGAGACGCGCAATACGAGATTTTCGCCCGCGCGGAAGCACGTACCTCGCGCGGCGCCATTTCGCTCGCGCGAGCCTTCCAGGCCGAATTCGGGGCGCTGGTGCGGCCGCTCGACGATCGGACTTCGGCGCTCGTCATGCGGCTTTTCAACGGTAAGGACACCGGTGGCCTCAGCCTTCTGATCGACCAGACGGCGCTGCACCGCGAGCTTGCGAGCGATCTCGCGCGGCAGAAGGGCAAGCGAGCGATCGCGCTGGCCGATGCGCTCGCGCTGATCCGTGCGTACCAGGTCGACGAGTCCTATCGCACCTTCATGCCGTTTGCTCCGGTGCTGGTGACCGAGGACGACAATCGGCGTTACATCGTCTGGAAGAATGTTCAGGTGCGCACGCCGGACGGCGCGATTGTTTGTGCCCAGATTGTCCGCCCGCGCGTGAGCGGGCGGCTTCCGGCGCTTCTCGAATTCACCGTCTATGCCGATCCGCTGAGCACGATGAGTGAGGCGCGGCGTTCGGCGTCGAACGGCTATGTCGGCATCACCGGCTTTTCCCGCGGGAAGATGTGCAGCCCCGATGTTCCGGTGCCGCTCGAGCACGACGGCGCGGATGCGGCAGCGCTGATCGACTGGATCGCGAAGCAGCCCTGGAGCGACGGCCGGGTCGGCATGTTCGGCGGCAGCTATGACGGGTTCACGCAATGGGCGGCGGCCAAGCACATGCCCAAAGCGCTCAAGGCCATCATGCCCTCTGTTGCGACGGCGCCGGGCATCGACATGCCGATGGAAGGCAGCGTCGACCTGAGCTTCAATTTCTATTGGCCGTTATATGTCGCGAGCGGGCACGGGCTGGACGGCGCTGCTTTCGAGGATATGGCGCGCTGGGACCGGCTGTTTCACGACTGGTATGTCAGCGGTCGCGCCTATCGCGACCTCTCCGCAATGGCGCATGTGGCCAATCCCATATGGGACCGCTGGATCTCCCATCCAGATTACGACGCGTACTGGCAGGCGATGATTCCCGATGGACCGGAATTCTCGCGCGTCAAGATTCCCGTGCTCGCAACCACCGGTTATTACGACGGGGCGGAGCTCGGGGCGCTGTACTATTTCGGGCAGATCGATCCAACGCCGGGCGCCGAGCATTACCTGGTGATCGGCCCTTACACGCACATCACCGGACAGCGCGGCACCGTCAACGTTTTGGGAGACGAACTCAGCACCCTGCCCGGCTACAAACTCGATCCCGTAGCCAAAATCGACATGGGCGCGCTGCGCTATGCATGGTTCGACTACATCTTGCGGCATGGGCCGAAGCCGGCAATTCTCAAGAACACGGTGAATTACGAAGTGATGGGCGCGAACGCATGGCGTCATGCGCCGTCGCTTGCTGCAATGGCCGGCCGGAGCCTTGCGTTTCATCTGGACGCGAAAAAGAACGGGAACGCCTGGCTGCTGTCCGAAGGCATGCCGGAACACACCGGCGCGATTGCGCAGAGCGTAAATCTGGCGGACCGCTCGGACGCCAACCGGAAGGCGCCGGGTGGCGCCATCCTCGATCCCGCTCTCGATACCTGGCTGGCGCTCGAATTCGTGAGCGCGCCATTTGCCGAGCCCGTCGAAGTGAGCGGGCTGTTTTCGGGAACGCTGCGCTTCGTCACCAACAAGCGCGATTTCGATTTCGCCATCGAGCTCTACGAACTCACGCCCGATCACAAATACCTCCAGTTCGCCTGGTATCTCGCCCGCGCGAGCTACATCGCGGATCGCAGCCACCGCCATCTGCTCGCGCCGAACGTGCCCCCGCAGCTTACGTTCCACAGTGGCCGTCTGACCGCTGCGCAATTCGCGCGCGGAAGCCGCCTCGTTGTGCTCCTCTCCGCCGTGCGCCAGCCGAACACCGAGATCAACTACGGCACCGGCAAGGAAGTCGCCCGCGAAACCATCGCCGATGCCAGGAGACCGCTAAAGGTCGAATGGTCGAACAGCAGCGTGGTCGATATTCCGGTAAACGAATAAGTCGGCGCGATTTGCTGCCTCCGCCGCTTATCGAGATCTGCCGTTTGCGGCGATACATCACCGCGGTAATGTAACCAGATGACCATCGGTACTTCCCGGATCACCGCGGACGTTCGTTCTACGAGGATTTACTTCCAGGCTTGAGCCATACCAACGCCCGACACGCAAGGTTCTCCACAAAAATTCCAGATGCGACTCCGGCGCTGATCTTTTACCGGCCGTTGCGCGGCTTGGAAAACCAACCTTGTTCCCGGCGAAAGCCGGGACCCACATCGTGGAAGTCCGGGAGTTCGCGCGGTGTGGCCGTTTTCGATTACCGGCGCAGCTGGGTCCCGGCTTTCGCCGGGATGACAGCGTGTTTGGGGAGTTCGGGGGCAGAGTTGTATGAGCCCCGAACTTAAGCTTCCTCACATCACTCGCTTGTCGGGAACCGCCGATTGCCACACGATCCAAGATTCCAGGTCATATGCGCTAATGAATACAGATCTAACGCCCTTCATATATTCACCGAGAAATCCCGGGGGCACATTGTGGCATCTTCGCTGTTCAAAGGACATATCAAACACACCTTCCAGATAAAAGCCGACTGATTGGAAGCTCCTGACCTCATTAGAAGCTCTGACGACGCTTTCGTACGAGAAACCAGACGGGGGAATATAGTAATATACGCAATCACCTTCAGTAAAATAGTTTCTTACTCTGGGAAGGTGCTTCTCAACGTCTCTTGCCGTCAGCCATACCTCCTGAAAAATACACACTCCTGTCCTTTGAGAAGCTAAATGGCGGAATAGCCAGTCCCGCCCGGCGCTCATGGACGAAATTCCCCCAGCGTTGAATAGTTGAGCACCCTCGAAAGGGGTATTCGGCGGCAGTGGAGCAAAGATTTTACCTGGTTGGCATATAATGTCTGCCAACCGCGAAGCAGCTCCCGGGCAGCAGCTAAGGATGCTGCGCATTTGCGTCCGACCTACGGTTCCGAGATCTGTCTCAACCAGCATCATTCAGTGCAACATTGATATTGATAAGGTTGGGGTCAGGGTCGCGGCTGTGCCCGCCCCTACGCCCGATCGATACGTCCTGCATAGCAGCCGCGTCGGGCGTTGTGGGCGTGGATGTAGCTGACGGCGGGATTGGAAAACAGCCGTTCGATCAAGGGCTCGGTGCTCGCGCCTTCGACGACGTCGGCATCCAGCATCATGCCCTCGGCATCGAAGGCGCGCAGCGACAGCAGGCGTGACCGCATGACTTCCGGAACACGATTCACGTCGTCAAACGCTTTCGTGGCGCCTTCAAGTACGAAAATGGCATGCGAAGCCCGGTAGGGCGTGTCGGCCGGTTGAGAGACATGGTTGAGCAGAAGCAGCGATTCCCCCGGATCCGCATCGCGCATTTCGATCCGGCAGGGAAAGCCCGGCTTTTCATCGGCGATACAACGCTTCGCGTTGTGCGTGGACAGCTCCGACTCCGACAATCCGAACAGATGGCGGAACGGCTCGGGCGACAGCCCGGTGATACGATAATTCATGGCTTTCTCCATGACTTCCTCGATACGCGAATGAGACGCTCAATCGCGTTTCATCAGTTCATTGACCTTCACCGAGACGAGCGCGCCTTCGCCGAAAGGTGCGGAGCGGCCGTCGCGAAGGAAGGCTTGCGCGAGTTCGAAGGTGCGGCCGAGGGAGGCTTTGCCGAGGCCGGCGCCGGCGCTCAGCCGTCGCACGCCCAGCTCCCGCAATCGTGCGGCATCCGGAAGCCCGCGCCAGGCGAGGACGTTGAGCGGCAGGCCCACATCGCGCACCAGATTTCCGATCAGCGTTTCCTCGACCGCAGCGGGCACAAAGATCGAGTTCGCGCCGGCCTGCGCGTAGCGCCGGGCACGCGTGATCGTCTCGTCATACGCCGCCTGGCCTTCGGCGAGCTTTTGCAGATAGATATCCGTGCGCGCATTGATCCACAGATCGACGCCTTCCCGCGCCGACACGCGCCGCAACCGTTCGATTTTGGCGCAGAGGAGATCGGGCGATCCGCGACCGTCCTCGACGTTGACGCCGACCGCACCGGCAGCGATCGCGCGGCCTGCGAATGCGCCCGCTTCTCCCGCATCCTGCGCATAACCCGCCTCGATATCGGCCGAGACGGGAATGGCGACGACGCGCACGATCTCGCGGATCGTGGCGAGCAGAACCTCCGGCGGAATCGCCTCGCCGTCGGGATAGCCGTGCGCCCAGCCGACGGCCGCACTCGATGTGGCGATCGCTTTCGCGCCCGCGTGTTCGACGATGCGCGCGCTTCCTGCATCCCAGGCGTTCGGCAGGACGAGCAATCCGTCGCGGTGGAGTTGGTGAAATTCGCGCGCCTTCTCCGCCGTGCTCATGCCGAAACCTCCAGCTCGAAGGCTTTCGCGCAATGGCGCGCCTCGTGCTCGATCAGCCATTTCTTGCGCGGCAGCCCACCGCCGAATCCGGTGAGCGACCCATTGCTGCCGATCACCCGATGGCACGGCACAATGACGGCGATGGGGTTGGAACCGTTTGCCAATCCCACCGCGCGCATCGCGTTCGGTTCGCCGATCTTTTTGGCCAGCGCGCCGTAGCTCAGCGTCTTGCCGACCGGAATCCGGCGCAGCGCTTTCCAGACCTTGTTCTGGAATGGCGTGCCGCCGAAGACGACAGGAATGCGATCGAGCGCCTCCATGTCTCCGGCAAAATACGTCTTTAACGTCGAAGCGTGACCAAAAGGATCGCGCTCCCGTTCGAGCTTTGCGTGCGGAAACCGCCGCGCGAATTCCCGCCGCCAGCGCTCGCCGTCGCCATCGAAAGACAGCATCCGCATCGCGCCCTTCCGGTCGGCGACGATGGCAAGCTTGCCGACGGGCGACTCGATTACGTCGAAGAAGAACGTTTCCGATTCAGCCATGTTGAACACTCCTTGAATCTGCGTCTGCCGACCAGAGATGCTGCGCCGCGTAAGCGCGCCAGGGACGCCAGGATTCCGCCCGCTCCGTCAGCGCCTTCGGCGTCAACCGTTTTCCATCGACGGTCAGCGCGCGCAACAGCGCCACGTCGGCGGCCGGGAACGCATCGCTGTCGCGCAGCGCCCGCAGCGCCCAGTATTGAACCGTCCATTCGCCGAAACCGGGCAGCGCGAGCAGGCGCGCAAGCACGTCTTCGGGCGTTCTGTCGGTTTGGAACAGCTTCGGATCGGCGAGTGCCGTGCGCGCGAGCGATTGCAACGCCGCGGCGCGGGCGCCGGGAATTCCGAAGCCGGCGAAATCAGCGCCCGCGATCTCGGCCGGTGCAGGAAATATATGCGTGAGCGCCGCGTGACCGCTTTCCTCCGGCGAGACCTGCGTACCGCAAAGGCTGACGAGCTTGCCTGCAAACGTCCGCGCGCCGGCAACCGTGATCTGTTGGCCGAGGATGGCGCGCACCGCATATTCGAAGGAATCCCAGGCGCCCGGCGTGCGCAGGCCGGGGCGCCGCGCGATCAGCGGCGCAAGACCCAAGTCCTTCGCGAGATGCGAACCGATCGCGTGCACGTCCGCATCGAGATCGAACATGCGCCGAAGCCGCGCGACGACGGAGAGCAACGCGCGCACCTGCGGAAAACGAATGGTGGCGACGAGACAATTCTCGCCCGGCGCGATCTCGAAACTTCCGACCGCACCGCCAAGTGCAATCGTGCGCCGATATCGGCCGCGCTCGACCAGCTCCACGCCCGAAATCGCGCGCGCCGCAAAGAAGGAGAGGATGGACTCCCAGTCGTAAGGCGGGCGGTAGCCGAGACGCAGAGTCACAAGCGAAGATTCCGCGCCCGCGCTTTTTGACACGCGCAGTTCGCGCGGCGTGCGGTCGTAGAGCTTGCGGAACGCATCGTTGAAACGGCGGATGCTACCGAAGCCGGACGCTTCGGCGATCTCGGCCATCGACAGGCGCGTCTCCTGAATCAGCTGCTTGGCGAACAGAATACGTCGCGTCTGCGCGACCGCGATCGGCGGCACGCCGAGATGCCTATCGAACAGGCGGCGCAACTGGCGTTCGCCCAGGCCGAGCCGGTCGGCGAGCACCGCAACATCGCCGCTGTCGAGCGCGCCTTCCGCGATCAACGCCAGCGCGCGCGATACCGAATTCGAAGTGCCGCGCCAGGCCGCGGCATCGGGGGAGATTTCCGGCCGGCAGCGCAGGCACGGGCGAAAACCGGCCGTCTGCGCGGCGGCGGCGCTCGGGAAAAACCGGCAGTTCTCGCGTTTGGGCGTGCGGGCGGGACAGATCGGGCGGCAATAGATGCCGGTTGTTTTCACGCCGACGAACAGGCGTCCGTCAAAGCGCGCGTCGCGCGCCGAGAGCGCGCGGTAGCAGACGTCGTGAGCGGGAAGAGTCGTTTCCATGTCCGGAAGATAGGACGTCCCCGCCCGAATGTCTGGCCATTTTCGGACATTGTCGTCGGGGGCTGCGCAAGAGGAACCTTGCATCGGCATCATGCGGCCTTCGACTGGCTCAGGCTGAGGACGCTTTTTCTCGCCTCCGCCGACGGCAGAAAAATTCTCCTCGTGCTGAGCTTGTCGAAGCACGCATAACGCCAGTCCAATGTCCGGCATGGCGTCACCCCACCCTCCCTCACGGGAAAGGTGGGCTACGCATCGTAGCTCAGCACCACTTCGTCGCTGGTCGGCACGGCCTGGCAGGTGAGGACGTAGCCAGCCGCGATTTCGGATTCATTCAATCCATAATTCTTCTTCATCGCGACGGTGCCCGAGAGGATTTTCGCGCGGCAGGTCGTGCACACCCCACCCTTGCAGGCGTAGGGCGCAGGCAGACCCGCCGCTTGTACCGTCTCGAGGATGTTGCCTTTTCCCGCATCGAACGGAATGCGCAAACGGCGGCCGTCCAGTGTCACCACAAGTCCGGTTCCCGCCGCTTTCTGCTGCAGCGCTTCGTTCTTCGCGATCTGCTCGGCCGAGAGCGCGCCCGTGGTAAAACGCTCGATGTAGATGCGATCCGCAGATACGCCGCGCGCGACGAGCGCCGCTTCCGCCGCATCCATCATCGGGCCGGGACCGCAGATGAAGAACGCGTCTGCCGTTTTCGGATCGACAAGCGTCGACAGCACGTCGTCGCATTTCGCGCGGTCGAGCCGGCCGTTGAACAGCTCGATCTCCTCCGCCTCGAATTCGAGGAAGTGATAGACCTCGAGCCGCGCGAGATAGCGGTTCTTGAGCGCCGCAAGTTCCTCCAGAAACATGATCGACCGGGTATCGCGGTTACCGTAAAGCAGCGCGAACCGGCTGTGCGGTTTTGTTTCGAGGACCGTCTTCACAATGGAAATGACCGGCGTGATTCCCGAGCCGCCTGCGAGCGCGACATAGAACGGCGCAGGCCCGCCGCCGTGCGGAATGACGAAGCGGCCCATCGGCGGCAGCACTTCGATCGTCTCGCCTTCGCGCAGGCCCGTGTTCGCCCAGGCGGAAAACGTGCCAGCCGGCATCTGCTTGATCGCGATGCGGATCTCGTTTTCGGACGGCGCCACGCAAACGGAATAGTTGCGACGAACGTCCTGGCCGCCGATGTCGCGGCGCAACGTCAGGTGCTGCCCGGCCTGGAATTTGAACGCGTCTTTCAGCTCATCCGGAATTTCGAAGCGCACCGACACGGCGTCCGCCGTCTCGCGCCGCACTTCCGCAATTTTCAGCGGATGAAACCCGCGGTTCAGCGACATGGTGTTCCTGCCGCTTCACCCTTCGACAGGCTCAGGGTGAGGAAAACACCACCCTTCGACAGGCTCAGGGTGAAGAACAAGCCAAAATCCTCATGCTGAGCCTGTCGAAGCATGGCCTGTCGAAGCATGGCCTGTCGAAGCATCAATGACACTTGAAGCGGTCGAACGGCTCGCCGCAATCGAGGCACCGGTGCAGCGCCTTGCAGGGCGTGGAACCGAATCGGCTGATTTCCTCCGTATGCGGAGAACCACAGCGCGGGCATGCGGCTGCGTGATCGCGCAGGCTGTGTTGCGCGGCGCCTTGCGGCGGGGGTGCGATGCCGTAGGCCCGCAGCTTTTCGCGGCCCTGGTCGCTGATCCAGTCGGTGGTCCAGGCGGGCGACAGCGCGGTTTCGATGCGCATTTCGGAAAGTCCCGCGTCGTCGAGCGCCGTGCGGATCGCCGCCCGGATCGCGAGCGTCGCCGGACAGCCGCTGTAGGTCGGCGTGATGGTGACGACCGGCGGATCGCCGTCCCGCACTTCGCGCACGATGCCGAGATCGACGACGGACACGCAGGGAATTTCCGGATCGGGAACGTGGCAAAGTATTTCCAATACCGACTGTTCCAAATTCTTGCTGTCATTCCCGCGAAAGCGGGAACCCAGTCGCTCATGCTTCGACAGGCTCAGCATGAGGTCGTTTTGTTTACCCGCAGATTCCTCACCCTGAGCTTGTCGAAGGGTCACCACATCGCTCCCGGATAGGCGCGGGGGAGGAACTGCATTTCGGAAAGCAGATGACCGAGATATTCGGAATGATGGCCGGCGCGGCCGCCGAGTACGCCGCGGCGCGGCTTCGGTGTTTCAAGACCGGCTTCCGACAGCGTGCGCGCGATCCGCGCCTCCCATTCGCCGCGCAGCGACGGCGCGCCGTCCTTCGGATCGAACAGTTCGTCGGTGAAACGCCACATCCATTCGAGAGCGGCGATCATGCGCGCGCGGCTTTCGTCTGTTCCGTCGCCGAGCCGCACCACCCATTCGTTCGCAAAGCGCGTGTGATAGGCGATCTCCTTGATCGCTTTCGCGCCGATCGCAGACAATCGCGGCTCCGGCGCCGCAGCGATTTCCCGCATCAGCAATTCCTGCCAGTTGGAGAACAGGAACTGCCGCGCGATCGTCTGCGCGAAATCGCCGTTCGGCTGCTCGACCAGCAGGCAGTTGCGGAAATCCAGCACATCGCGATGGAACGCGAGCGCATCGGCATCGCGGCCCTGCCCTTCGGTGTCGCCGGCCAACCCGAGAAACAGCGTTCCCTGCCCGATCAAATCCAGCCCGATATTGGCGAGCGCGAGATCGAGCTCCAGCATCGGCGCATGGCCGCACCATTCCGACAGCCGCTGGCCCAGAATGAGCGCATCGTCGCCGAGGCGAAGCGCGTGATGAAACAGGATGTTCCCGTCGTCGGCCATCAGATGTTCTTCACGTTTTCCGGAATGGTGTAGAACGTCGGATGCCGGTAGATCTTGTCGGCGGCCGGCGCAAACAGCGCTTCCGCTTCGCCCGGATCGGACGCGGTGATCGCCGCCGACGGTACCACCCACAGGCTCACGCCCTCCATGCGCCGCGTGTAGGTGTCGCGCGCCGCCTCGATCGCCATCCGCGCATCCGCCGCGTGCACGCTGCCCGCATGCCGGTGCGAGAGCCCGTTCTTCGCGCGTACAAACACTTCCCAGAGCGGCCATTCCCTGTTCATGCTCATTACTCCGCCGCCACGCGCGCGCTGCGCCTGGCTTCATGCGCGAGTGCTGCCTCGCGCACCCATGCACCGTCTTCCCACGCACGCACGCGCGATTGCATCCGCTCTTTCGCCACCGGCCCTTCGCCGCGCACCACCGCGTAGAATTCCTCCCAGTCGATGGCGCCGAAATCGTACGAGCCCCGCGTTTCATTCCATTGGAGTGCGGGATCGGGAACGGTCAGTCCGATCGCATCGGCTTGGGGCACCGTCACGTCGACGAATTTCTGCCGCAGCTGGTCGTTGGTCTCGCGCTTGATGCGCCAGCGGGTCGACTGCGCGGTGTTCGGCGAATTCTCGTCGGGCGGCCCGAACATCATCAGCGAGGGCCACCACCAGCGGTTCAGCGCATCCTGCGCCATGCGCTTCTGCGCGGGCGCGCCGGCCGCGAGCGTCATCATGATCTCGTAGCCCTGCCGCTGGTGAAAACTTTCCTCCTTGCAGATGCGCACCATGGCGCGCGCATAAGGGCCGTATGAGGTGCGCTGCAGCGGCACCTGGTTCATGATCGCAGCACCGTCCACCAGCCAGCCGATGGCGCCGATATCCGCCCAGGTGAGCGTGGGATAATTGAAGATGGTCGAATATTTGGCGCGGCCGGAATGCAGCGCGTCGATCATCTCGTCGCGGCTCGTGCCCAGAGTCTCCGCCGCCGCGTAGAGATAAAGCCCGTGGCCGCCCTCGTCCTGCACTTTCGCGAGCAGCACCGCCTTGCGCCGGAGCGAGGGCGCGCGCGTGATCCAGTTGCCTTCGGGCAGCATGCCGACGATCTCGGAATGGGCGTGCTGCGAAACCTGGCGGATCAGCGTCTTGCGATACGCCTCCGGCATCCAGTCTTTCGGCTCGATGAAATCGTCCGCCGCCACGCGCGCTTCGAAAGCGGCGAGCTTTTCCGGGTCTTCGGGCGCAGCCGATTTCGCCTCGGTTCGGGCGTTCTTGTCCTTCAGTTCGGTCGTGTACATGACCGGCGCAGGCTACAATAAATCGAACGAGCGGTCAATTAATTCCCCGCCTCCCGCGCACGGGGCCATCCATGCTTCGACAAGCTCAGCATGAGGACTCCTCACCCTGAGCCTGTCGAAGGGCACCCTGAGCCTGTCGAAGGGCGAAGGCCCTCACCCTGAGCTTGTCGAAGGGCGGCATTTTCTCCGCTTCCCTGCTTTTTTCCCTGCACCAGGGAAAATCTGCGCCCTCTGTTCTCGGTCGCCCGCGCCGGCCGGACGGCCGCGAAATTGCGAGGACTCCTCACCCTGAGCCTGTCGAAGGGCCACACCCTGAGCCTGTCGAAGGGCCGGACCCCGCCGTCGGGGCTTGCACCCCAAATTCCGGCGCGGATTTTTTCTCCTTCCCTGCTTTTTTCCCTGCACCAGGGAAAACGCTCTGGTTTGACCATTGCGATCGGCCAGACAGCTTCTCATTCCGCCGGGTTTCACCCTATACCAATTCGGTAATACATGCAACCTTGGTTTGCAAAATTCCATATTCGGGCCGTGCGCCTTGGATACATTCCGCTCACGCCGCACGCCGCGCGATCGTCATTCTGACCGAATGCCCCGTCCGCCCTGCGAGATCGACGAGCGCGTCGAGACTGAACTTATTGATCCGGCCGCGCAGCAGATCGTTCAGCCTGGGCTGCGTGACGCAGAGACGCTTTGCGGCTTCCGCCTGGGTGGAATGCCAGCCTTCGACAACCCTGCGGATCGCCAGCATCAATTCCGACCGCGCCTTCATCCCGGCGGCTTCGGCAGACGAAGGCTCTATCGCATCCCAGACATTTGCGAAGCGCTTCTCTTTCATGGTCTCATCCTCAATTCGCGCAAACGGCTCGCGGCAAGCTCCATATCGCGCCTCGCCGCCGCTTGCGATTTCTTCTGAAAGGCATGGAGAACGTACACCACGTCGCCGAAGGGGGGCGCGTAAATCACGCGGAATCGCCTGCAGCGCGAGCTCGGGTATTCGCACGAGTACCGCGAAGGCGCCGCGGCCCCCGAAAAGCGCAGGTCGGATTTCTCCGGGCGGTAGGGCGCGCGCGGCCTTCATGCTTCGACAGGCTCAGCATGAGGGATCAAATAAAATGTCCTCACCCTGAGCTTGTCGAAGGGCGAAGGGCCCTCACCAGCATATTGTTTCAGCCCGGGCTGGCGCTTTGGCGCCTCACCGTCGCTTGCGATTTCCTTTGGGAAGGCATGAAGACGTGCTGCATTGGGGCGCGACGTTTTTCGAATCGACCAGACGGGAAATGCAATCCACAAATCGCGCAGCACACTCCACCGCGGCGGCCGCTTTCTCAAAAGGTACGACAGCGTCGGGCCCAAGCTCATAATCGCACAATGCTTTGAGATCGTATGCCTGCGGCAGAAAGCGCCGAAGCGCGATCTCCACACCCGGCTCATCTCGCGTGAGGCGGGCAAATTCCATGTGTGCGCCCTTGTGCGTTTTGGTGACGGCGCCTGTACGCTCGAATATCGGCGCTTGCGCGGCATGGAACCCGGCGAGGTATGCTGCGCGGCCCGCGTCCTCGGTCGGCTGCACGGTGAGCATCTTGCGGGCATGGGCGAGCGTCAGGCGCGCCTTGGCGAGATAGCGTTCCGCTTCCGGCGTCACACGTCGCGGCCCTCGCGCCGGATCTCGTGCATCAGCGGCGTGCGCTCCAGCTCGGCACCTGCGCGATAGGGGAGCGCGTGGATGAACGCGCCCTCGTCATAGAGAATATCGGTGACCACAGGAACGAGCCGATCCATCTCGCTCCACCGGTCATGGAAATCGTTGAGAAATACGGCCACGTCATAGTCCGAATCGGCACGCGCATCCCCGCGCGCCCGCGAGCCGAACAACACGATTCGATCCAGGCGGCTGCCGTAGATTTCCTGCAGCGCCGTGCGGAAACGGACGAGTACGCGATCATGCGTTGCGGTTGCTGGCATTCGGGAAACCCGGCTTGCGCCGGTCCACCTCAAGGCTTGACGGGTTGTAGGCGTTCCACCTCGTTCCGTCCACCACTCCCTTTGCCGTTTCGATCCGGCTAATACCGGCTTCGTACAAACGTCGAATGGCCGCCACTTGACGATACCACCATTCATTTCCGGTAAAGCCCAGCCTGAGATTACTTCGCCCTTGCGGGCCAATTCGTCTGCACCGCGAATACCATCCATTCCCTACGGGTCCGCAAATTGATGGTAGACAGCTTCCTTCTTAAGCCTGCCCGTCCCCGTGCCCAGGTAACCGATAGACGCCTCTGTGGAGAGTTCGCGATGGCGTATGAGACCATTCTGTTCGAGGTCGCCAACGGCGCCGCGCGGCTGACGCTGAACCGGCCGGAGCGGCTGAACAGCTTCACCCTCGCCCCCAGCTCGCCGCTTCGCGCACCAATCGTCTCCACCATGGCGACTTTTGAGAGGGCCCAAGGCAAGCAAGACATCGAGTATTGGCCACCGGAGAGCAAAATCAGCGCATCGCGGGAAACGTCAGAATCATGTTTCTCCCCCATAGTAGGAGCATGCGTCGCCGCTGCTGTCCCGAAACACCGAGACTGCGCGCAGACTTGGTGTGGATTTCTCGAGCGCGCGCCATATCCACTGGCAGAGATTCTCAATCGTCGCTGGGCCAAGATCGTCAAGGCGATCCAAGAACTGGTGGTCAAGTCTCGGGCGGATGTCTTCGATGGAACGTGCGAGCTGGCCTAGATCGATGATCATGCCGCTCTCCGGGCAAGGCTTTCCGCTAACGGTGATGCGGGCGCGATAGGAATGCCCGTGAATGCGTTCGCTCGCGGGCATATCGATCTTGCGATTCAGCGTGTGTGCAGCATCGAACCAAAATTCCTTCGATAATTCCCACATGAGAACCTCCAGATTTGTACTATCGACCGACGCGCCTTCTCACCAGCCGTACGAGATGATGTGAGACCAGCCGATAATCGGGCTTGGTATTCTGCAGGCTGCTCCAAGGACGCTTCTCGGAGTCAAAATCCCATGTACCCGATGTCCAGCACGTTTTTCCGACGAGCGGCTTTAGCCCCTTCACGAATTCGGACCGTTTGTGAGCGCCGTCGCGCACAACAAGTTCGTCCATGATGTATCCCATTGCTACAAGTCCGGCCCCATGTAGCAGGCGTGATGTCTTCGGCGTGTGCAACTCCCAATCGTCGCGAAACACGTCACGAACCGCCCAGAAGAACTCATTGACCAAGCGAAATCCCTTGCCCATTAGGTCGGGACGGCTTTCTATGCCTCGCAAAGCGCCATGCTGAAGCGAGTTGATGAGCAACTTCTGCACAATTGTGTCTTTGATGACACCATCGGGATTGGTTTGTTGATGGATGATACCTCGCAACGACGAACCTGCGTGGTAGTTCAGTGCTTCTGTCAAAATGGCGGCGCCGGTACGGTCGGAAAGTCGCTCGGGAAGTCCACTTACGTTTGGCAGCAGTTCATAGATCAGCGGCTTCGCCAACGGCCTTGTGTTGTTGATGAGTATGAACTGGCGATTGAGTTCGTTTGGATCCGGACAGAGAAACGCGGAAACCAAGAGTTCGAAACGGCGACCTTCTACACCTAAGGCGGCCATCAGCCTCTGCTGGCCATCAACCACCCAGCCGGGGGCTCCCTTGGAAATATCGACGGAGAACTCTCGATGCCTGCCAATTGTAGCGCCGTACGAGAACGCGAGAACGATGGCATTTGGCAACATAGTATCCGGGTTGCTCAAATAATCCCGGATCTCGCGGATATGGGCGGCGATCTGAGGACGCTGAAAGCCTGTTAAAGCACCATTATGATCGCGGCCAATGCGTTCAACTCTCGCAATCGCGGCAATTTGATCCGGCGACGCGGCAAAGCAAACGACTTTAGGACCCGATCCCTGCTTCGGCGAAATTGTTGGAGCAAATTTGATTTGTTTCATGTGCGTGCGTGCTCGTTTTCCTCACGAAGAAACTCGTAGAATACTTGAAGATTGTGCATGCCTCTGCGCTTGTTTCGGTTTGACGACCGGAAGATCAGCGCCTCGACGCCGCTGTCACGGCAGACGCGGCAGCTGCAGGCTTCCCAAGGGCGATTACCGAGCGTCTTGGTGTATTGCGTGCGCAGCAGATTGAGGCGGGCCTCGTTTCTGGCCTCGTTCTCTGTGTCATCCCACAGAGCATAGCGGCCATATGTTAGGACAGAATCGATGGCGTCGCTCAGCGTCGTACGACGCCTAGCGAAAGAACGGACGTGATCGAGCGCGGTCTTTTCCAATTTCAACAGGCTATCTTGATTCAGTCGTCCGCGTTTCGCGCGACGCAGAAGATCGTCGTTCTCAACCGCCTGCGGGATGCGCACAGCCATATAGTACTGAAGTTCGTTGTCGTTGGTTCGCGCGTAGTAGTTGCGCCGGCCGTCCTTGAATGCACGAAGCAGAGGAGATGTGGTGTCGAAGCTCGCAATTTCATAGCGGCGCAATTGTCCGAGTTGCTCTGTCTTTCCGAAACCGAGAAGATGAAGGTTGACGCTTCTGGGAATGGCTTGGCGAATGGCATCGAGAGCTGTTTCAATCTGATCGATCCTGAGTGGCACCATTCCGCCGATCGCGAGGTATTTGTAGCCTTGTTTACAAAGCGACGATGCGGCGCGCGCCATGCTCTTGGGCGACCACCCTTGGACGACACCTAAGGGTGTGAACCCTCTTCCCAGTCGCCGCGCTGCTTTTATAAAGGCCTCGGCATTGGCCAGGGTAATCTCATAACGCTGCTTGGCTTCTGCGGGCGCTGCGGCCCGGTCATCAAGAAAGTCAAAAATCAGGTGGTCAACCGAGCAACCGTGGGTGAAACCGCCGTCCTCATAAAACTCCAGCATGTCATCGATGCTGTAAGGAGGATATTTAGCCGTTCGGTAAGAAAAGGCGCCGCAATCACCCATCACCATGCTGTTGGGATAGGTTTTCGACGAAAAGCGGAGAAAGGCTCGCGCACCTTCGCGGCGGAAACGCATGCACTGTGCTTCGTTGTATTTTCCGGGGCGTAGCGCATCACCGACAATGGCGCGTGAGACTAGCAACCCATCATAGGGGGCGCAGTCTAAATACTCGTGAGGAAAGTCGTCATCGGCATGCGCTTTACGCTTCGCGCCGGTTCTATCGTTGAGGAAGTCGTACTCGGGGTCGACATAATCCAGGCTATCGGAAAACAGGAATTTCATGCCGCCGCCTTGCGAAAAACACCACGCTCAAGCGAAAGCAGGTGATTTGACAACAGACGGATGTCTCGGGGGGTGCACTGGATATCGTTCCAGGCGCGATCAATTGCATCCCAACGCCCCGACGTCCATCGACAGGCCGGCGCGATAGCGCGGAGCGTCGTCTGGGCTGTGGCACAGACGTCGTCATTGGGCAGCAGCCTGCTCAAAACCTGATCCATAAGAACGCCCATCGCTTCGATACCAGCCGCGTGCATGAGCCTGCTTCGTTCGGCGGGAAGGCCCCAAGCGTTCGGAAATGCATCGCGAACGGCCGACCAGAAGGCCACGAGCACACCAAACATCTGGTCGAGATCCGCGCGCCCATCGGGCGAAACATGTATCGCGAGAGCTCCGCGCGGATCTTGAATGCTGCGGCGGACGGCTTTAAGGAGCGCGCTGTCGGTAACGACCGCTTGCGCACCTTCACAAGACGGCCGCCGTATGAGATTGCAGAACGGCGAGTCCGGCGCACTGTTTAGGATGTTGATGAGGGCGCTGGGCACGCGACGCACCGCCAAGTCGCGGGGCAATTCCGAGCCTACTTCTGGGAGTAATTCATCGATCAGACGCGGCGAAAGAGGCTTCGCCTTGTTGACGAGAATGAACTGTTCGCGATGGGTGTTGATCTCGTTGGAAATGAAGGCGATGACCGGCACGGGTAACGTCTGATTGACGGTCTCGGCGAGCGCTATGCTGCGCTGCTGCCCGTCAACGATCCAACCAATCTTCTTTCCGGCGTGGATCGGGATGGATAGCGTTCCTGCCTCTCCGGCGTGTTCTAACGCGTCAGGCTTTGTGCCCCTCGCGGCTGAGAAGCGCACGCTAGGACCCAGGGCAATAATGATGGCGTTCGGAAAAAGAACCGCTCCCCTATTGAGATAAGACACGATATTACGGACATGAGAACGAATTTCGGGGCGTTGAAAACCAGTAATCGTCCCTAGTTCGGAAACGCCAAGCCTAGAGAGTTCGGCGATGTCCGAAATCCTTGAGCCAGGCAAGAAGAATGCGAATACATCGGTGCCGGCTTGCTTCGTACGGATAGCTCGAATGCGAAGCGGGTTCGCCTTCATGGCCTGCCTCCAAACACATCGTTGCACAGTCGGAAAAAGCGGCCTTGTTCGCAGGAAGACTGGCGTGCGTGGCGAAGATGGGCGAGCAATCGGGACCGACTCTTACCCACCGTCGCCGACGCCTCGAGTATGAGCGATCGCACCTCGTCGTCGCTGAGCCGGCGCTGAATCTTGTGGTGTTTGGGCAGCGTAACCGCTGCTAACCGTTTAAGAACGGCTTCGCGCTCTATCTCGAGATCACTGTACGAACCAAAGATGTTTTGAACGTAGTCTGCCAACGCCCTTTGGGGAAAATCGACCCGCGTTCCGGAGAGGCCCCTCTTGGAAAGGCGCTCGTCATAAGGGAGCACATACCTTCTTAACTCCGCAGGCAAATGTTTATCGACGGAAAGGCCAAATATCCGCAGATGCGCTCCTGTGCGAGCAACGGCCACCAGGTCGGCGGCGACCATGTCGGCGTAGTCTTTTGATAAGCAGAGTAGTGCGCCGGCATGCGAAGCCAATTCGGCCTTGAAATCGGCCGCAAATGGGCCCTTCGACATGGCGTTCCACCAAGCGCCCGGATCAAATGCTCTCTCAACGTACTCCCGCACAGAGGACGACGCCTTCGGCCGAACCGTGATGTCGTAAGCCGGGACTGTTAATGTACCCGTCACATAGCCCAATCCCGCCGAAATTACTCCGAAATCGGCGGCAATATCGGCGGCGGCCTGTTTGGCGAGTCCGAACGCCCGCCCCCGATAGAGTTCAATGGCCGGCAGCTGCGGCTTTTGCCGTTTTAGGATTTCCACCCAGGCTTTGGCGACGTCCGCTTGCGCACCGCGCTGGAGTCCGGCCACCTTGGCGCCCGGCGTAGAGCGCTTCGAGGCGGTGCAGGTCGTGACAACTAGCCAGCTGCTTAGATCTTTTCTCATTGGATAACTGCCCGCCCGCTTACCCAAGTAGTATGCCCTTAACTGCACTCAATATCTTGCGTTTTAGCGTTGTATATGCCCAAGATACGGACTGCAGAGGTAATCTCGCCCTTTAGCTAGCACCTCCCGGCGGATTATTCAACGAATTTGGGGGCGCAATTATTTGGGGTTGGAAGCCGAATCGGTAAGAAATAATTGCAGGGCGGCCCAGCAGTTTGGAATTTTGCGAACAGCGAGCCTTAGACAACCATCGCGGGCAGATCGGCAAGGGGCGGAAGATTTGGACGCGCAAGAATTCATTTCTCTAGTCGTTTCCGTGCGGGGTCCCAAGCGCAAACCCAACGCTCAGCAGGAAAATTGCATCACCGCTGTTACCGGCACGCCGCAATTGATCGTTGCCGGTCCGGGGAGCGGAAAGACGACTGTTCTTGTGTTGCGTGCCCTTCGACACGTTTTGGTCGACGAAATCCCGCCGGAGAACATCGTCATCACCACGTTCACACGCAAGGCGGCAAAGGAAATCAGAACACGCCTTATCGAATGGGGACAGCCGATCATCGCTGAGGCACTTGCCGAAAAAGCATCCAAGCTGACGGCAAAGTATCGGGCCTTTCTCGAAAGCGTCGACATCAATCGCTTTCTCACCGGAACACTGGATAGTCTGTGCGAGGAAATTCTCGCAGATGAAAGAGGGCCGAATGAGCGCCAGCCCACGGTCATCGAGGCCTTTGCAGCGAATCAAATGCTCTCGCGGCGCGGCGACATTTGGGCCGAATCCGAAAAGCTCGGGGACAAGTTCAAGGATTATCTGTCGCGTTATACACTCACCGGTGATCCGCCCCTGACATTGGGAGACATGACGCGCGTGGTGCGGACACTGGTCGACCGGTTTATCCAGGACGAGGTCGATATCAAGAAATATATCGGTCCCGGACAGTTTCTTCCCGCACGCAAGGCTGTCGCCAATATTTTCGAGAGGTATTGCAAGTATCTGGCCGAGACGAACCAGATGGACTTCGCCGTGCTCGAAAGGGTTTTCACCCAACGCATCGAGAGCGACGCAATTCCCGAAAAGTTGGTCAAGCTCCGCGCGATCTTGATAGATGAGTATCAAGATACGAACCCGTTGCAAGAACGCATCTACTTGTCGTTAGCCAAAGCTTCCAAAGCGTCGGTGACGGTTGTCGGAGATGATGATCAGTCTCTCTATCGATTCCGTGGTGCGACCATTGAGTTGTTCCGGGATTTCGTAAAGCGGGCTCAGGTCGCGCTCGGCGGCCCCAAACCCGATATTCGCTACCTCGTTGCCAATTATCGCTCAACACCCGCCATCGTGGAGTTCTTCAACGCTTTTGTTCGCAACGATCCCGATTTTGTGCCGGCGCGCATTCATCCGCCCAAACCATCAATTGCGCATACTCAACCTCACAATGGAATTCCCGTGCTGGGGATGTTTCGCGATTCCGCAGAAGAGTTGGCCCACGATCTTGCGGAGTTTCTTCACAAAGTATTTCGCGCCGGCGGCCGGCCAGCCGACAAACAAATCCCAGAACCCATTCGGGCAAACGAAAAGGATGGAGATCTAGGAGACGCAGTTCTTTTGGCGTCGACGGTGAACGAGTTCAAACGGCCATTCATGGGGCAACCGGCAAAGCCGCGCTTCCCGACCTTCTTGCGGGATGAAATGCAAAACAGGGGCATGGCATGCTTCAACCCGCGCGGACGTGCGTTGCGCGATATTCCCGAGGTCCAACTCCTGCTTGGCCTGGTGCTGGAGGCCATTGATCCCTCAACGGCCACAGCGCCTGATGGTGTGGTCATTCCCGGCATGGCCGTGACAAATATCGCGAGACAGGCGTTTCGGGCGTGGCGCGCGTCCGCGCGCAATTTCACGAACTCCAAGCCTAAGAAGGTAAACGGAATCGCGTTTGGCGGCGTTCTCGATCGGTGGCAGATGCTCACACGGGACGGGAAGAGCGCTGCCACCGAGTGGCCGGTACTGGATGTCTTCTACAGTTTTCTCCCGTGGGTCGCGCGCTTTCAGAATGATCCCGAATGTCAGGTATATTTGGAGGCGATTTCGCGCAGTGCGGCACAAGCTGCCACATTTTCCGCCTATCGCTCGCTCCTGCTGCGCGACAATCCACATAGACAGCGAAGCATCCAAGGTGTCGTCCGCGATGTCCTAGCTCCCGTCGCCGACGACCTCATCGAGGTGGATGAAGATATCATGCCAAGTGTTCCGCGCGACCGCTTCAACCTCATGACGATCCACCAAGCGAAAGGCTTGGAATTTCCCCTTGTCATTGTCGACGTCGCATCGGACTTTTCGACTAACCATGCCAAGCAGCGCTTCCGTCGTTTCCCCGATAAGCCGTCGGCCGTGGCTGTGATGGAAGATGATCTCGCTGCGGCCACGCCAATAGGAAGCCTGCGTACTCCGCGAACGGCTCTCCAGCGCAGCTTCGAAGACATCATTCGTCTCTACTATGTTAGCTATAGCCGGCCGCAGAACATATTGATGCTGGTCGGCTGCATTCCGTCGCTCCGCTATAAGACCACGATCAAGAATGTGGCGACGTTTTGGACAGCGGGCCAGAACTGGACTTGGCGCAAGACGCCACCGGTGAGACCGCCGCCGACGCTCGCTGACAACTTGCCCATAACCTTGCTGTAGGGGGCCGCTGATGGAACTGTCAGTCAAGCGGCCAGATCGGATTGTTCCGGAGTACAGTCTTACTGGCGACCTGCTCTCCTACGAGAGATGCGCACTGCAGTACCGCTACTACAACGGAAGTGCGCTGCCGCCATCGCGTCCGGTGCAGATGTGGTATGGTGAGTTCATACACGGCATGCTGGAAGCTGCGTTCCGGTTGTGGCAACAACTAAAAGGTGTCCAGCCGTTCCCGTGGCCGTTCACGCCGATTCCAGAGGCCGGACCACCCGAACCGCCTCCAGCGAATCTTCCCGCCCATGACATTCGTGTGCTGGGGTGGCCGATCGAAGTGGCGCTCATGCACGGGGGCAAACGGGCGCGCAGCCGTAGGGCGCGCGAATCTGCGTATCGCCGTGCAGAAGCGGCTGTCAATTTGCTTGGCCCCCATCTCTTTCCACTAATATCCGACGCCGAGCAAAAGGTCATCGGAACGCGAGCCATTCCAGCCCTTGGTAAAGGGCTTAAGAGCCGATCGGACCATTATGCCCTACACGGCGTGATCGACGTTTTAACACATGTCGAACTTGCGAAAGCGCCAGCTGGCAATATCATCCGCGATACGGTGCAAGCTGCGTTTCCCAAACTCGAGGGAACGTTTGAAGTCATCGTCGACTACAAAGGATCGCATCGGCCATCGGTTACGCTCCCAAACGGAAAGCCAAACCCGCACTGGGACCTCGGCGCTTGGCAGATTCAAACTTATGCATGGCTGCGGCAGCGTCAGCCGCAAGCTTTTCCCGTCGCGGCGGGTATCCTCATCTACGTCAACGAACTGGCGCCCAGCGGCAGCGACGCTCAACGCCTCAATGCGGAAATCGCAAAGGGAAGGACCGATGTTGTGCCGGTAAAGGGCGACGACAACTACTATGCATTGAGAGCTTGGACTCCTGGAACGCGCCCAAAACTGACCGAGGAGTTTCGATTCACAAGGGCTCTTCGTGTCATACGGGTCAATACGGAGACCGTCGTTCAGGCCACCGGCGCGTTTGATAAGATCGTATCGGACATCGAGCGCTGTGTCGTCACCGAGGCCGCAAACGGCAGTATCGGCGCGACATGGATGCCGTCCTGTATCGAAGAGGAAACTTGCGCCGCCTGCGATTTCCGCTTTTTCTGCCCATCGCAGTTGGCGGCAAAGGCCGCCGACGCCTCGGAGCCCTCGGCTGCAGATGATGACATTTGACCCCCAATAAATAGCTGAGCGCGATGAACGGTAGCCTCGCCATGCTCAAGAATCGATTTCTCCAGATCATCAAATGGATGAAGAACATGCCCAACGATATCGCGGATCTCGATCAGGGCGAACGCCTGCGCCAGCTTGAGTCACTGTTTTGGTTAGCGGACGCGCCACTGTTCATTGATGAGGAGCTGGTCGAACGGTTTTTTGATGCGATCGTGCGTCCAAAGTTCGAACATGTGGACGAGACGCAGCAGGTCGAAAATGAGACCGAGACAAAAATCCTCGGCCATTTAGGTCTCACTGGGACAATCGGGCTGCACCTTCCCGCTTGGCTGAAGCCGATTAAGGCGGAAGTAGAAGCTAAAGGAGGGGGCAGCGCAGAGCGTACAACTCGCAACAACACGAGTTCGATATCGCAACTAAAGCCCATTTGGAATTCGGAGCGTCAGCTAGAGGAACTCGCCCGTCACTATTTGGCGCATCACCGCGATCGCCTGATAGCAGCAGATCGACCGATGGATAGCACTGGCCGGACCGTTTCTCGTAAGTGGTACGACGCGCCAGCTGAATACTTCACAAAGCCTCCTAGAGCGTTGGCGTTTCTGGACATTTCCCCAGGTGTTGAGCTCATCCCAACTGCCGCCGAGTTCGCCGACGGCACGATTGCGCTGCTCTACGAAGAGCTCGTGGGACGGCTCACGACCGAGAAGGGCGGGCCAGCTAGAAAATACCCAGAGTCCAACAAGGTTTCGGCGAATGAGCTTCGCGCGTCCCGAAAGGCATATTGGGCCAGCTTTCAACAATATTACGACTCTAAATCCGCAATGCTGGTTATCGAGCAGGCCTCGGCTGCACACGGCCGTATATCGTGGATAGACTTCCGATTGCCGCTCGATTCGGAAGGGACGACCCTGCATCTCCACATCGTGCCGGCTGCGAAGTTCAGCGCGGGAACGTTTGGCTACAACTTTGCCCGTCGCGCGCACAAGCACGGTGTGAGGATCGTGGGCACCCTCAAATCGGAGCCCGATATGAACGTGCTTGCGGTCTACGAGAAGTGATGAACAGCGACCGGCGGGTGGGGCCAAGCACACGGTCCGCGACGGTCGTTTTCCTGGATGCCGACAATACGCTCTGGGACACGGATGCCGTTTTTGCGGCGGCTCAGCTCCAACTTCTGCAAGCGCTCGAAGACAAGGTTGGTAAGCGGGTCGAGGCCACCGATCGAGTAAATTTTGTCCGCGAGATTGATCAAGCGCTGGCAGAGCGTCATCACGCAGGCCTTCGATATCCTCCGGAGTTGCTTGTCAAAGCAGTCGCGAAACGGCTCTCAGGCGCGCACGCCGCGGTCGCGGTCAGGTCGCTGATCTCTGATCCATCCCTCGGCACCGCGTTGCCGGATAGTACAATCCTTCGGATCGCGCAACGTTTTCGGGGAAGCCTCATGGTTTTGCCCGAACTGAGGCCCGGCGTTCGCACCGGCCTGGCAGAACTGAAAGGCGTGGGCTGCGTGAATTTTGTGCTCACCGAAGGGGCACGAGAGCAAGTGGCTCATCGGCTTTCGGAGCACAGAATCGACGATGCGATATATCGCGTTCTGGAGGCTCCCAAACATAAGGCGCTCTATGATCGCGTTTTGCGTCGCTTCGGCGGGGACAGTCGACGCGCATTCATGGTTGGCGATCAACTTTCCCGCGACATCGCACCGGCGCTCGCCGCAGAAATAAACACTATCTACTTTCCAGGCGGGTTTCGCCCCAAATGGGATATTGCCTCAGCGATTCGGCCTGACTTTACCATCTCCAATTTCAAGGACGTTCCGACGATCGTCATCGAAAAGACCATGCCGCTGCTGCGAACCTAAGCAACATCATGCTTCCGTCGGGGTCAGCGCGTTCTAAGAGCGCTACACGATCGGAAGTCGAACACGATAGGGAAATGGTGGCAACGGATACTTCCAACGAACGTCGCAAACGATGCCGTCGCTGCCGATCGAGCGCGGCTCGCTGCAGCGCTAACTCGGGTATTCGCACCACTACCGCGAAGCCGTCGCCGCCTTAACCGAAAGGCGCAGGGCGGATTTTTCCGGGCGGTAGGTGCGCGCGGCCTTCATGCTTCGACAGGCTCAGCATGAGGGATCAAATAAAATGTCCTCACCCTGAGGGTGTCGAAGGGTGAGACAAAGTAGATCTGGACTGAATCCGGAGTGCGCCAACTACAGCCTATGCCTGCGCGAATTTCTTTAGAGCGGGTTCCGCTCATATCGACACACGACACGTCCCCCTCCGTCTCGCTTCGCTCGGCACCTCCCCCACGATTGGGGGAAGAAAGGTAGGACGCGCCAACATGTTTTCCTCCCCCAACGTGGGCCAACGTGGGGGAGGTCCGGCCGAAGGCCGGGGAGGGGGATGTGCCACCGATTCAAGCTGATCGGAAACCGCTCTAATCGTGACGGATATGCTCCAATATGGAACGTAATCCGCTCTGACAGCGCCTGCCGAAAAGCCGGTTTGAGTTTCTCGACCCAACGGCGGAAACACTGCGGCGGGGAGGGCGTGCGCCCTCCCCGCCGCCAAGGAACAACACGTCAGGGCGCGGCGATGCGCTGGCCGTTGTCGTCGCCGGTGATCTCGTTCACCAGATTGCCGGCCGAATCGTAGAATTTCAGGTCGAACGTGCCCGAAAACCTGTTTCCGCTCCGGGAAACCTTGTCGGCGTGGGTCAGCACCATCGTGCCGTTCGGGTTGCCGTTCGTGTCGAACGTCCAGCCGGTGTGATAGAGGCTGATGCTCCTTCCGCTGCTGCTCCATACGCCCATGCAGACGTCGCCGGTGATCGTCGGAATGTCGGCGAATTCCCATTCCAGCCCGTCGCTGTGCCATTGCTCCAGTCCCTGGTAGACCGGATTGCCGCCGCTCGTGTAGGCGACCAGCCACAGCCCGACGATCGGGCTGGCGCCCGGCGTCACGGCGTGGCTCGGCGGCAGAAACGGCGTCGCCGTGAAATGGTGCTTGCCATCCCGCAGGATGCTGTAATCGCCACAGCTGGCCTCAGCCGAGACGGCGCCGAGCGTCAGCGCCAGTGCGGCGGCCGCTCCCATTGTCCAGATCTTCATTGGTTCGATACTCCCTCGTGGTCGGTGCCGACCATCGGCCCCGCTGGGGTTGCCTGGACGAGAGTTCGCGATCGGCAGCTTTCCTCCGCGCCCGCTCCGCAATAGGATCGGACGGGGTCTGGATTGAGGCCGGTTCGCGGCTCGCGCACAGCAACCGTGACCGAGATATTCGAGCGGGTGGGCACGAATTCTGAAAGGCTTGGGGGCTCGCGGCCGGCTTGTGGTTTGCCGTTGCCGCTTGCGGATTGCCGATGAACGATTTCACCGGAACGGCGAAGCTCGGGCGGCCGATCGATCTCGGCGCGGAACCCCCGTTCCGTCTCGGCGCGCTCAGGATCGATCCGCCGGCCCGGCAGGTCGTGTCCGGCGGCCAGAGCCGAACGATCGAACCGCGCGTGATGCAGGTGCTGGTCGCGCTCGCACAGGCCCAGGGCAGGGTCGTGTCCCGCGAACAGCTGATCGCGCGCTGCTGGTCGGGACGGGTCGTGGGAGACGATGCCGTCCATTCCTGCCTCGCCAAGGTCCGTGCGCTCGCGCGCCTGGGCGGCGATGCCGCCTATGAGATCGAAACGATCCCGCGCGTCGGTTATCGCCTGGACACGCCGGAAGCCGCGAAATCGGCGCCCGACATGGCGCCCCCAGCAACATCAGGACAGGCACCGCGGTGGGTACTCCCACGAGCGCTCGCCTGGGCGGCCGGTGCTGTTCTCATCATCGCCGTGGCCGCGCTCATTGTTTACGTCGAACGCTCTCCGCCTGCGCATTGGGTCGTCGTCGAATCCCATCAACCTTTCGTCTCGACGCCGATCATCGAGCGCTACCCGGCGCTGTCGCCCGACGGGACGATGCTCGCCTATTCGGCCGGACCGACAATCGAGAGCCGCCACATTTTTCTGAGATTCATCAGGGGCGGCGAGCCGATCCAGCTTACCCACGACGCGCTCGACGCGGCTTCGCCCGCCTGGTCGCCGGATGGCCGCGGCATTGCGTATGTGCTTTTTCAGGACGCGCATCCCTGCCGCATCATGGAAATTCCTGTCCCGGCCGGCGTGTCGCGCCAACTCGGCCAATGCCGCTTCACCCCACGCTCCAGTCTCGCCTGGAACCGATCGGGGGACGCGATTTACTACAACGACAGCAGCACGGTGTCGGGACCGCCGCGGATCTGGAAACTCGCCGTCGCGAACGGCCGGATTTCGCCCGTCACTTCTCCGCCGGAAACGGCGGTTGCCGACGATTCGTCTTCGGTGTCTCCCGACGGACGCGCCCTGCTCTACCGGCGCGAAATCGGCGGAGAACGGGTCCAGATTCGCATGCACTCGCTCGTCGATGGCGCGGACCGGCTCGTCGCGGGATTCGACGATGGCGATGACGGCACGGCGTGGTCGCCGGACGGCAGGACGATCTTCATCTCGCGCTGGAAAAACGATCAGACGTCCATTTGGGCCTATCCGCAAGGCGGCGGAGAGCCCGAAGCGATCACTGCGGGAAGCGGATATATCGGGCGAATGTCCACGGCAGCGAACGGGCTGCTTGCCGATGAAATCAGCGAAGCCTTCCCGGGACGCCTTCTTTCCATGTCTCTGCGTTCGCCGGACGCGCCGGTGGTGCTCGACAACAGCGGGCTGTCGGTGTGGTCGCTCGACTATGCCGGCGACGGCACGCTCGTCGTACTCGGACACCGCTCCAACGTCGCTGCCATATGGATTGCGGAGCCGGGCGCGCGGTTGCATGAACTGGTGCCGCTTTCGAAACCGCACAATGGCCCGATCCGCTGGTCGCCGGACGGCTCGCGCTTCGCCTATGTCCAGCAGGTGGCAGACGGTTACGACATCCCTGTTTTATCGCGCACGGGGGCTCCCGTCCTACAGCTGCATTATTTCGCGAAGGAAAGCGGAATGCTGGAGTGGACGGCGGATGGCAGAAGCATTCTGACCAGCCGTCAGGAGGCGAAGGGCTGGCGTATCTGGCGCACCGATCTGGCGAATCCGCAACGCTCGTTTCCCATATCCGATTACGGCTGGAAGTATCCGCGCGTGCGGGGCTCCACGCTCTTTGCCGTGAGGGACGGCACGCCCGGTGTCTGGCGGATTGGCCGAAGCCCGCGCCGGATCGCGTCTGGCCCCTCGGTGCAGTTTGCCGAAACATACACGGTCGCAGGCGACCGCATCATCTATTACGACGACAGCGACCCTGCCCATCCCACTCTCTCCGCCCAGAATATCGATGGCGGTCCAAAGACAACACTGGTCGCCACGCCGTTCGGGCCGGCCGATTCCGATTTTGCTGTCGAGCCGAAATCCGGTGCCATTGTCTATCCGGACTGGGGCGGAAACGACACCGATATCGGTTTGATCCGGCTGGAGCTGCGCTGAAGCTGGGCGCCCAGAACGCTTCTTCGCGCGCGCTCGAAAATTCCCTAGGATCGGCGGAACGCACGGAGACGGAAGGTGGCATTCCAGACCATTCTGTTCGACCTTGAAGCCGGCGCGGCGCGGCTCACGTTGAACCGGCCGGAGAGGCTGAACAGCTTCACCGTCGAGATGCACGGCGAGGTGGCCCAGGCACTCACACGCGTCGAGCGCGACACCGACATCCGCGCACTGCTCATCACCGGAGCGGGCCGCGGCTTCTGCGCGGGCCAGGATCTCGCCGACCGCAGCGTGGCGCCGGGTGCGGAAGGCGTCGATCTCGGCGAGTCGCTCGAGAACCGCTACAACCCGCTCGTCCGCCGGCTCGTCGGCCTGCCGAAGCCCGTCGTCTGCGCGGTCAACGGCGTGGCGGCGGGCGCAGGCGCAAACATCGCGCTCGCCGCCGATCTCGTGCTGGCGGCGAAGAGCGCGAAATTCATCCAGCCCTTTTCCAATCTCGGTCTTGTGCCCGATTCCGGCGGCACCTGGATTCTGCCGCGACTCGTCGGCCAGGCGCGCGCGCTCGGGCTGGCGCTGACGGGCGAGCCGATCGGTGCCGAGAAGGCGGAAAGCTGGGGCCTCATCTGGCGCGCGGTGGACGATGATCAGCTCAAAATCGAAGCCGACAAGCTCGTCGAGCGCCTCGCGACCGGCCCGACTCGCGGATACGCCGCGATCAAGATGGCCATGCGCCGAGGTTGGCTTGCCACGCTGAGCGACCAGCTCGATCTCGAGCGCGATCTGCAGCGCGAGCTCGGGTATTCGCACGACTACCGCGAAGGCGTCGCCGCCTTCACCGAAAAGCGCAAGCCAGACTTCACCGGGCGTTAGAGGGATAACTCCATGTGGCGGCACAAAAAGGTTTCACGCGGAGGCGCGGAGACGCGGAGGCGTCCGCCTGAACCGCCAGGCAAGAATCGCGCGCGAAGCGCGCAAGACCTTCTTGGCGGCTTGGCGGTTCCCGTTTTTCTTCTCCGCGACTCCGCGGCTCCGCGTGCCAACCTTTCGATGAAACAGGAGCACCGTAATGAAATCACTTCACAGCTACGCGCAGGATCGCTGGATCGCGCCGGAGGGGGCGCGGACGCAGATTCGGTCGGCGGTGACGGGCGAGCCGGTCGCCGAGATCGGCACGACGGTGCGCGATTTCGCGGACGTGCTCGATCACGCGCGGCGTGTCGGCGGGCCGGCGCTGCGCGGCATGACGTTCCACAGCCGCGCCCGCATCCTCAAAGCGCTCGCCCAGGCCGTGATGGAGCGCAAGGAGGAACTTTACGAGCTCTCCTTCGATACGGGCGCGACGCGCACCGACGGCTGGATCGACATCGAAGGCGGCGCGGGGACGTTCTTCGCCTATTCCTCCAAAGCCCGCCGCGAATTGCCCGACGACACACTTGTCACCGAAGGCGCCGTCGAGCCGCTGTCGAAGCGCGGCACCTTCGTCGCCCAGCATGTGCTGGTGCCGCTCCAGGGCGCGGCGGTGCACATCAACGCGTTCAACTTCCCGGTCTGGGGCATGCTCGAAAAGCTCGCGCCGACGCTGCTCGCCGGCATGCCGGCGATCGTCAAGCCCGCGAGCGCCAGCGCTTATGTCGCCGAAGCCGCGTTCCGCGTTCTCATCGAAGCCGGCCTGCTGCCCAAAGGCGCGCTGCAGCTGATCATCGGTCCGGTCGGCGATCTGTTCGATCATCTTACCGGCCAGGACGTCGTCTCCTTCACCGGCTCCGCCACCACGGCGGAGAAACTGCAGCGCCATCCGGTCGTCGCGCGCGAGAGCGTGCGCTTCATCGCCGAACGCGATTCGCTCAACGCTGCGGTGCTGGCGCCCGATGCCACGCCCGGTACGCCGGAATTCGATCTCTTCATCCGCGAAATCGTGCGCGAGATGACGGTGAAGGCCGGCCAGAAATGCACCGCCATCCGCCGCGCGCTGGCGCCCGCATCCGTCATCGATGCGGCGGAGAGCGCGCTGCAGAAGGCGCTGTCCGGGATCGTGGTCGGAGACCCGCGCACCGAAGGCGTGAAGATGGGGCCGCTCGTCAGCCTGTCGCAGCGCGACGACGTGCGCGAGAAGATCGGAGAACTGGCGCGCGAGGCACGCATCGTCTTCGGCGATCCCGCGCAGGTCGCGGTGAAGGGCGGCGACGCCGCGAAGGGCGCCTTCCTGTCACCGGTTCTTCTGCGCTGCGATAATCCGTCCGGGGCCTTGCGCGTGCACGACAGCGAGCCGTTCGGTCCGGTGGCGACGCTGATGTCGTATAACGATCTCTCCGACGCGGTGCGGCTGGTCAACCGCGGCAACGGCTCGCTGGTGATGTCCTTGTTCACCTGGGATCCCGCCGTGGCACGCGAGGTCATCGCCGGCGCGGGCGCCTTTCATGGCCGGCTGCTGGTCGTTGACCGCGACTGCGCGAAGGAATCGACAGGCCACGGTTCGCCGCTGCCGCCGCTGGTGCATGGCGGCCCGGGGCGCGCCGGTGGCGGCGAGGAACTGGGAGGTTTGCGCGGCGTGTTTCATTACATGCAGCGCATCGCGGTGCAGGGCTCGCCGCGCATGCTCGCCGGCGTCACGCACAGCTGGATCACGGGTGCGCCGGAAAACCGCGAAGGTCCGCATCCCTTCCGTTTGAAGTTTAGCGAGGTCCAACCGGGCAAGACGTTCGTGAGCGAACCGCGCACGATCACGCTCGACGACATCGAGCATTTCGCCCATTTCACCGGCGACACCTTCTACGCGCATATGGACGAAGCTGCCGCGGCCGCCAATCCTTTCTTCGGCGGGCGCGTCGCGCACGGCTATCTGCTGCTCGCCTTCGCCGCAGGTCTCTTCGTCGATCCCGCACCGGGGCCGGTGCTCGCCAATTACGGCCTCGACAATCTGCGCTTCGTCAAGCCGGTCAAGCCCGGCGATTCGTTGCGCGTGCAGCTGACCGTCAAATCGAAAACACCGCGCAACGCCGACTATGGCGAGGTCCGCTGGGCGGTCACGCTCACCAACCAGAACGCCGAAACGGTGGCGACGTACGAACTCCTCACCATGAACGCGATGTGATAACCACCCTCCCCTTGAGGGAGGGTCGAAAATCGAGTGCGCGTCGGCGCGCGAGATTTTCGGGGAGGGGTGCTGGTCGGAACATCACCCCTCCCCGAAATTTGCTTCGCATACGCTCGCAAATTTCGACCCTCCCTCAAGGGGAGGGTGGAAAATTCTCCAGCGTTTCGACGAACCGTGTCAGCCAGGTGTTGCACTGGTGCGCGTCGAGGACGCGGTGGTCGATGGTGAGGGTAATGTAGGCCATCGGGCGCGCTTCGATCCGGTCGTTCTCGCGAACGACCGCGCGTTTCTGCAATTTTCCGACACCGAGAATCGCCGATTGCGGCTGGTTGATGATGATGGGCGCTGCGAGCAGCGAGCCCGAGACGCCGTGATTGGAAATCGAGAACGTTCCGTTCTGCACATCGGCGGGCGCGAGTTTCCCGCTGCGTGCCTTCTCCGTCAGTTCGCTCAACCGCCGCGCAACTTCCAGCAATGACAGCGCCTGCGCGCGATGAATGACCGGAACGATCAGTCCCCTGTCGCCGAGCGCCGTGCCGATGCCGATGTTGATGTCCTCGAAAATCTCGATGCGGTCCTCGTACCAGCGCGCATTGACGGCAGGCACCGCCTTCATCGCCGCCACGCACGCCGCGACGAAATAGGCGGTGTAGGTGAGATTTGCGCCATCCCGTGCGAACCCGGATTTGTGCGCCTCGCGATGAGCTGCGATCGCGGTGAAATCCGCCTCGAACAGCGCGGTAACATGCGGGGCGGTGGCGAGCGACTGCGCCATGTGCTCGGCAATGCGCCGGCGCATCGAATCGTGCGGGATTGTTTGAACGCCTTTCACCGGTCCTCGCGCGCGCCGCGCGATTTCCGCTTCGATGTCCTCGCGCGTCAGCTTCGCGCCTCCGATCGGAACGTCCTCAGGTTTCAGATGGTGTTCGGACAGCAATCGCCGGATTCCCGGCGCGAGCTGTGCAAGATCGGCCGCTTGCCGTGCCGGTCGAGCGGGCGCAACGATCCCCGCACCGGCGTCCATGGCCTTTCCAACCGGGCTCGCGTCTTCCGTGATGCGTCCCAGTACGCGGCCCGGTTCGATATCCGCGCCCGGTTCGACCAGTATCTCCGCAAGCACGCCATCGCCTGTCGCCGCGATCTCCACCGCGACCTTGTCCGTCTCGATTTCCACGACAGGTTCGTCGCGGCGCACCGCGTCGCCCGGCTTTTTCAGCCAGTGCTTCAGGACGGCTTTCGTGCCCTCCTGCTCCGCCGGAACGGTGATGTCGACGCTCATGATCTGCCCTGTAATCCGGCCCGGGACATGCATGCTGCGTGCTTCGACAGGCTCAGCATGAGGGCGTTGTTATTGCCATCGGCGTTCGTGCAAATCTCAATTTTCCTCATCCTGAGCGTGTCGAAGGACCACTTGCGCCTGTGCAAGTCACGTTCAAAATCCGATCAGCTCCTCGATTTTCGCGCGGATCTTTTCGACCGAGGGCAGCGCCCATTCCATCAGCGCGGGGTTGTGCGGGCTCGGAATGTCGGGCATCGCGAGGCGCGACACCGGCGCATCGAGATCGAGAAAACAGGTTTCCGCCATCACTGCCGCGATCTCCGCACCGAAGCCGCCGGTCAGGAGATCCTCATGCACGACGAGGCAGCGCCGCGTGCGCTTGACCGACGCGATCACGGCCTCGCGATCCCACGGCATCAGTGTGCGCAGATCGATGATGTCGGCCGAATGGCCCTGCCCCGCTTCCTCGCAGCGCTCCACCATCGCGCCCCAGGTGACGATGGTGAGTGCCGTGCCTTCGCGCACCACGCGCGCGCGGCCGAACGGCAGGACGTAATCGTCGCCCGGGTAGGGCCGGCGTGCCGACGGCGCATCGAGCATCGCGCGGTGCTCGAAGAAGATCACCGGATCGTTGCCGCGCAACGAAGCGCGCAAGAGCCCCACCGCGTCTTCCGCATTCGAGGGCACCGCCACTTGCCAGCCCGGCGCGTGCACGAACTGCACTTCGTTGGTCTGGCTGTGCCAGGGATCGCCGCATTTGAAATAGCCGATCGGCATGCGAACGACGATGGGCGCGGCAAAACGGTTGTTGGTACGCCAGCGCATCGTGCCGCAATCGTTGAGCTGCTCGGTGGCGGGATCGGCATATTTGCGGAACTGGATCTCCGGCACCGGAACGAGTCCCGCCAGCGCCATGCCGACGGCGCGGCCGATAATGCCTTCCTCGGAGAGACTGGTGTCGAACACGCGCGCCTCGCCGAATTTCTCCTGCAGGCCCAGCGTCACAGCGTGCACGCCGCCTTTGGGCCCCACATCCTCGCCGAAGATCAGTACGCCCGGGTTGATAGTCAACTCGTGCTCGAGCGTGCGGCGGATCGCCGTCACCATATTGATGCGCTGGCCCTGCGGCTCGGGGTCTTCGCGCGCGGCCGGCGGCGCGTATCCGCGCGTCCACTGCCCGCCTTCCGACTGCATCCCGCCTTCGTAAAATACGTGGTGCGCGGTTCGCTCGAAGTCGGCGACCGTTCGTGCTTCCGCTTCTGCGCGCGCCGCCTCCACCGCGCGCGCTGCGTGATCGGCAGTCTCATTCCATTCGGCCGCACTGACTTCCGCGGGCACGAGGTACGCCCGCAGCTTTGGCAGCGGATCTCGGGCGTGTTCGGCGGCGACGACCTGTTCGGATTTGTAAGTCTGCGTGTCCTGGAAGGAATGCCCTTCGAGCCGCGGCACGCAAAGTCGGAGCAGCGCCGGGGCTCGCCGCTCGCGCACATGGCGCACCGCGCTCCGGACGAGACGCGCCGCCTCGCCGGGTTCGGTGCCGTCGCCCGCGAGCACGCGCAAATTTTTGAAGCTCGCCAGATTGGCCGCGATGTCGCCGCCCGGCGTCTGCAACGTCGAAGGCACCGAGATGCCGTAGCCATTGTCCTCGATGTAAAACAGCATCGGCAGGTTCAGCGTCGTGGCCATGGTGAGCGCCGACCAGAATCCGTTGGTTGCGACCGAGGCATCGCCGCCCAGCGCCACCGCAATCGCATCTCCGCAGGTGCGTTCGCCGAGCACCAACGCGCGATAGACGAGCGCCTGCGCCCATCCCGCCGTCGGGGTGAATTGCGCGCCGACGCCGCCGCACATCGGCAGCGCGGACGGTCCATGCGGATTGGGAAAGTTGAACACCGCGCCGATGTCGCGCCCGTCGGAATAGCCGCCCGCGCGCGCCATGCAGGAGCCGAGCGTGTCGGCGATGGGCACGCCGAGCGCGAGCAGGATGGGCCGCGAGCGGTAATACCCGCAGATCGCGTCTTCCGCGTGCGCGAGCTCGAGCCCGAGGAGGATTTGCGCGAGATCGTGCCCGCGCGCCGAGAACTGGTAGAAAATCTTGCGCTCCGGCACGAGCACGTTTTCTTCGAGCGCATCGAGTGCGCGCGACACCTGCATCAGCCGGGCCACGCGCCGCCAGTCGATCCCGGGATCGGGCGCGTTCGCCAAGGCCCGCTCTTCGATTGCCGCCACGCTCCCATCCGCTTGAAATGCCCGAGCCGGTGAATTAACCGGACGGACGGTCGGTTTTCAACCGGGAGGGGAGATGGCGCGCACCCAGGCGGCCGATTTCGCGGAACGCCGCGCGGCCATCGTCGAAGAGGCGGCGCGGCTGTTCGCCGAGCGCGGATTCCTCGGCGCCTCGATCGCCGACCTGGCCGCCGCCTGCGGCAGCTCGAAATCGCTGGTCTATCATTACTACGCGTCGAAGGAAGACATCCTGTTCGACGTGATGCATTCGCATGTGAAAGCACTGCTCGACGCGGCGGACGAGGTCGCGGCCTCGGATGCGGCGCCCGCCGCGAAGCTGCGCGCGCTGACCCACGCTTTCATGCGGCTCTACATCGGCGCGGCGGCGCGTCACCGCGTATTGCTGAACGAGCTTCAACGGCTTCCGCAGCAGCAGCGCGACACCGTCATCGAAATCCAGCGCCGGCTCATCGCGATCGTGGCGAAGATCGTGGCGGAGCTGCGCCCCGACCTCTCCGCGTCTCTGACGAGTCCCGCCGCCATGCTGTATTTCGGCATGATCAACTGGACGCACACCTGGATGGATCCAAAAGGCCCCGAGACGCCACAGGCAATCGCGGACCTTGCAGCCCGGATTTTTCTGGAGGGCATAAGTCGCGCATCGCTCCCCTGAATTGGCGTCTTCGATTGCATGACCCGGTGCGCTGCCCATGCTAATCTGGACCGATGCTTCCCTCTTCCAGCCTTCTCCGCATCGCCCGGCGATACATCTGGTGGAGCGCGCCCGAAGAAACGGTCTCAAAGAATCTTCCGCGGCTTGTGGCTCAGGTGATGGAGCTGGGGACTTGGGAAGATTCGCACGAACTTCTGGGCCTGCTCGGCCGCGAGGCGTTCGTGGATGTGCTGCGCCATCCGCCGCCCGGCGTTTTCTCCCCGAAATCCTGGAGCTTCTGGCACTACCGGCTGGGGCTGGGTGCCCCGCCCGAATACCCGCGCGGGCGAATAATCCCGCAAAATACAGGCGCCGAACGGTGACCATTGATATCGACTTCTCGGTATTGCCACCCGCCCAGCGGGCGCTGTGGCCGGAACTCCGTTTGCTGCCATCGGGCTTCGTTCTTTACGGTGGGACGGCCGTGGCGTTGCGCCTCGGGCATCGCGTATCCGTGGATTTCGATTTTTTCGCGACCGACGGCTTCGATCCGTTCGCGCTGCGCCACGCGCTGGGCGTTCTGGGAGAAGGACAAATCTTGCGGGCGGAGCCCGATACGCTGACCTTGCGGCTGGACCGCGGCGGTGAAGTCAAACTGTCCTGTTTTGGAGGAATCTGCGGGCGCGTGGAACAGCCGGACACGAGCAAAGACGGTGTGGTCAGCGTCGCGTCGGCGCTCGATCTGCTCGCCCACAAACTGAAAGTCGTGCTGCAACGGGCCGAAGGGCGCGATTATCAGGACATCGCCGCACTGCTGCGCAGCGGCATCGCGCTGGAACAGGGGCTCGGTGCGGCTGCCACCCTTTTCGCACCCGGATTTCCGGTTCAGGACAGCGCCAAGGCTCTCACCTATTTCGACGACCTGTCGGAGCCCTGGCGCCTCAAGCCGGAAGACCGCGAAATGCTTGTCGCAGCGGCCGCGGAAATCGGAACGGAAATTCCGGCGGTGCCGCTCGCCTCGCGCCAGCTGCATTCGCCATAGTCCCCGGAATCACCAAGTCGCACCGAAACCGTTGACACGAGCACGTGGCGCTTCGTGCGACGGATGCGGCCCAGCCTCCTGCGAGCCTGACGGGAAGTGCCGCCGCCAAATTTCACTGGTGGGCGAGTGGGCACACTTTCCAAAAAATTGTCATCCCGGCGAAAGCCGGGACCCAGCAGCACCGGCGGTGAAGACGGCCACGCCGGTGTCAATTCGTGAAAATCAGTGATCTGGGTCCCGGCTTTCGCCGGGATGACAGTGTTTTTTTTTGGCTTAGCAACTCAGCGATATGAGGTCAGTGCCCCGTTCTTCTTACATTCTGGCGCAAGCAGATAGGATTCGTCGCGCGCGATGGGGCCGATGGGGAACAGTTTAGCACGATTGCGGCACCGCAGGCTCAAGGTCTGCGTCTACCTGGCGAGAATTTCCGCAATGGTATCCTTCCCCTCCGGACTGTGTATCCAGGACTCCGCGCTTTCCTTCGTGTCGAACTGGAGGGGCACGCGGTGGGGCTTCACACGGTCGGGCGTGGGGACGAGCACTTCGAAGGTGCCGGCGAAGCGGGTGTCCCTGGTCGGCGCGGCGTAGGGGCCGGGAAGCGTTTTGTTCTTTTTCATGACCTGCAATCATCCTTTTTATCACCATGGCCGGCCTTGAGCCGGCCACCCAGAGCCGCGCGTCGGCGCGGCAAGAGAATCAGGTTCCAGTGTCGAAAACGAGTCATTCGCTCGCTGACGCTCGCGCGCTGGGTGGCCGGCTCAAGGCCTGTCCTCCGGCCGCGCTTCGCGCGGACCGGGGGGCCGGCCATGGTGAGGATTTGGCGTTTCAGGCCGCGCGGCGGGCGCGCTGTGGCGGGCGGTTCTTCCGGCGAGGCGCGTGCGTCTGTTCGCGCGGGGAGTGTTTTACCTCCGCTTCACGCGGCCTGTTGCCGATCACCGTCAGCGGCCGCTTCACCAGGCGTTCGATGTCGCGGAGCGAGGCGCGTTCCGCCGGATCGCAGAAGGCGATGGCGATGCCGCCGCTGCCGGCGCGCGCGGTGCGCCCGATGCGGTGGACATAGCTTTCGGCCACATCGGGCAACTCGTAGTTGATGACGTGGCTGACATCGTCGATGTCGATGCCGCGCGCCGCGATGTCGGTGGCGACCAGAATGCGGGCACGCCCGCTGCGGAACGAGTCGAGCGCGCGCTGCCGCGCGTTCTGGGATTTGTTGCCGTGAATGGCCTCGGCTCCGTGTCCGGCCCGGTCGAGATGATCGGCGACCTTGTTGGCGCCGTGCTTGGTGCGGGTGAAGACGATCACGCGCGACAGGGCGCGGTCGCGCAGCAGATCGTGCAGCAAGGCGCGTTTGTCTTTCGTCTCGACGAAATACACGCGCTGGTCGATGTTGTCGGCGGCAACGGCCTGCGGCGAAATATCGATCCGCGCCGGCTGGCGAAGTATCTCGGCGACCAGATGGGCCACCTCGTTCGGCATGGTGGCCGAGAACAGCATCGACTGACGGGCACGCGGCAACAGCGCCACGATGCGCCGCACGTCGCGGATGAAGCCCATATCGAACATGCGGTCCGCCTCGTCGATGACGAGCGTCGTCGTCGCGCCGAGCCGGATATGTTTCTGCGCCACGAGATCGAGCAGCCGCCCGGGCGTGGCCACCAGCACATCGACGCCGCGGCGCAGCGCCTCGACCTGCCGGCTCTGCGTCACGCCGCCGACAATCACGGCATGGCGCAATGACAGGTGCCGGCCGTAGCTGCGTAGCGAGTCGTGAATCTGGATCGCAAGCTCGCGTGTGGGGGCGAGGATCAGCGCGCGCGCCGATTGCGGGCCCGCCTGCACGCGCTCATCGGCGAGCCGCTGGAGGAGCGGAAGACCGAACGCGGCGGTCTTGCCGGTGCCGGTCTGGGCGATGCCGACCACGTCGCGGCCCGCCAGCACCAGCGGAATGGCGGCAGTCTGGATGGGCGTGGGCTGCAGGTAATTATCGGCGGCCAGCGCGCGCCGGAGCGGCTCGGCAACGCCGAGCGTCAAAAAAGACGGATTCGTCATGGGTATTCCTTGTTGCACCAAAAGGGCGCTTCGCACCCGCGTGGCGGCGGTTGTTGCCGTCTTCCACGCACATCTGGAGCTAACGGTTCGTTGAAATATGCCCGGCAATGACAGGCGCGCGTTGATGGGCGCCGTCGTGCGACTGCGAGACTTGGCCGCTATATCGGGGTTGAGCGGCGCAAAGTCAACCTGTGGGCGCGGGATCGCTCTGTTACGGTTTACACCTCCATCCCGCGGATCGGGGTCTAGCGCGGCGTGAATTTCGGCGGGATGGCGGCGGCTTCGGCGGGCGCGAGCAGAGTCATCTGTTTGACAATGCAATGTTCGGGCATGGCGGCGGGCGGCGGTTCGGAAACTGCAAGATCCCAATCCACGGCCGAACAGACGAGATCGGAGCCGCGGACATTGGTAATAAGGTGCGAAGTCGGCATCATCAGCATCGGGCACGCGGCTGCGAGGTCGAGGCGAAAGATGCGGTCCGGATCGACCCTGATGTAAAGCGTGTGGCTATCGGCGGCCTTCCAGCCGCGCATCTCGTTGATCGGAAAACAGGCGCGCTTGTGCGAATCAGGCTGGGCGTTAGCGGAAACCAAGGTCGCCCAGAATACCGCGAACGCGAGCGCCGCTCGCTCAAGCCCGGTTACCATGGAACGCAATGTAGCGCCGTTTGCGATGTCGAGAAACGGGCCGCGCGCGTTTTGTCCCGCTTGCCGGCGCCTTGCGAGCCCCCTAGCCTTCTCCAACCCGTATGAAACCGACATGTATTCTCCTGGCCCTGTTTTTCGCCGGCGCGTCGCTTGCCGCGGCGCATGCGCAGGAAAAGCCGGACCGCGAGTTCCAGGAGTGCCGCGATTGCCCGGTGATGGTGGCGATCCCTGCGGGTCGATTCCTGATGGGAAGTGCCGCGCGCGAAGCGGGCCGCTTTCAAAACGAAGGCCCGCAACATGTCGTCGCGATCCGCGCTTTCGCGCTCGGCAAATATGACGTGACGAGCGAGGAGTTCCTCGCCTTTCTGCGTGCGACCGGCTACCAGCCCAAGCCCTGCAATCCCATTCTCGGCATGCGATGGCATTCGCCCGGCAAGGGCATCGCCTGGCCGCCGTATGACGAGGAGCCGCGGCACTGGCCCGCGGCCTGTCTCGACTGGAACGACGCGAACGCCTACATCGGCTGGCTGAACGCGGAAGTGCGACGTGCGCACCCTCAGTTCGCCGGCCGCGGCGGGCCGTATCGCCTGCCGAGCGAAGCGGAATGGGAATACGCGGCGCGCGCCGGCACCACGACCGCGCGCTGGTGGGGCGATGCGATCGGCAAGGACTACGCCGATTGCAACGGTTGCGGCAGCGCCTGGGACGACAGCGAACTCGCGACCGTCGACAGTTTCCTGCCCAATCCCTTCGGCCTCTACGGGATACTTGGCAATGTCTGGCAGTGGACGGCCGATTGCTGGCACGATTCCTATGCCGGCGCGCCGGCCGACGCCCGCGCCTGGTCATCGAAAATCTGCAACAAGCACGTCATCCGCGGCGGCTCGTGGGACAACCTGCCGGTCTTCGTGCGTTCCGCCGCGCGCAGTTCGAGCAGCGCCGACGGCGGCGAATACGACTACTCGAGTCTCTCCGGATTCCGCCTCGCCCGCGATCTGCCGTGACCGGTGCGTGGTGCGCGCGTAAGTGTTCACCACAAAGGCACAAAGCACACGAAGGAATTTGGCGCGCGAAGCGCGCATCTCTTCCTTTGTGCTCTTCGTGTGTTTGTGGTGAGCCTTACTCTTCCGCGCTCCGCGCCTCCGCTTGCGATTGTTTTCAGCGCGACGCGTCCTTGGGATTGAGCGCGAGGGTGACGTCGAGCGGCGCGCCGGCGGCGCTAGCGGGCAGACTCAGCGGCGAGGAGAGGAGCACGGCGTTGCGGGCGCTGAGCGCGACCGCGCGCCAGGCGGCGTCGCTTGCATAGCGCCCGCGATCGACAATCTCGGCTTTGGTGACAGTGCCGTCGCGCGCCACCACGACACGGATTCGCACCGTGATGTTTTGCGCGCGCGCCAAGTCCAGGCTCCAGCGGCGCTCGACCTGGGCGCGGAGAAAATCGCGCACGCGATAGGAGGGTTGCGCGCCCCGCGCTTCGTTGTTGTCGCTGACAGCGTCGGACGCGCCATTGTCCGGATGCGGCATCGTGGAGTCCGGCTGGCGCAACTGCGCGAGTTTCCTCAGACGGATTTCCAGAGGATCGACAGCCTGTCGTTTCTGCGATCGCGAAAGCGCGACGGGCGTCCTCGGGCTCGACGGCACGACGCGAGAAGGCCGCATGGACGACTTTGCGACCTCAATGCTCATTTTCCGCGGCGGCGATGGGGTGCGCTCGGCGAGCGGAACGAGATCGATCGGCAAGAACTGCGCGAGCGGGATCTGCGGCGCCTCGGGCCGCGCGAAAAGAAACACGACCAGCGCCGCAAAGAGGCCATGCAGGAGAAGCGAACAGACAAGGCCGCGCCCCTGCACCGCGACGGCGCGCGGCGCGGTCGCGATATCGCCTGACAATCGCTGACGCATGTGGGTGATGCTGCTCCGCCGACAGGCGGCCTCGCAAGAGCGACGTGCCCTTTTGCCCTCGAGCTTCTCACGCCGTATGGTTTTTCACTCGCGCTCCTTACAGGGGATTTCACATTGATCGCGATCAGGGTGTTGTTGGTTGCCGGTGTCATCGGCGCATCCCTCGCCGGCGCTTGCGCGCACGCCGCCGCGCCCGCGCGGTCCGAGATCGTGCAGAACATCGACGAGGCGAACCCTGTCGCGCTCGTCGGCAATACCCGGCCGGAAGCCGTGCCCGAAAACGACCGCGGGCTTGTTCCCGACGGGTTTCCGATGTCGCACATGCAGCTGCTGCTGCGTCGCCCGGCGCCGCGGGAAGCCGCGCTTGAGCAGCGGATGCGGGAACAGCAGAATCCAGCCTCGCCGCTGTTCCACAAATGGCTGAGCGCGCGCGAGCTCGGCCATGATTACGGTCCGGCACCTGAAGATGTTGCGACGATCACACGCTGGCTCGCCGCGCGCGGATTTCATGTCGAGGGGGTGCTGCCAAGCCGGATGGTCATAGATTTCTCCGGCACTGCCGGCGATATCCGCGAAGCTTTTCACACACAAATCCATGCACTTCGCGTGAACGGCAGCAATCACGTCGCCAACATGAGCGATCCGCAGATTCCCGTGGCGCTCGCGCCCGTCGTCGCAGGCATTGTTTCGCTGCACGATTTCCGTCCGCATCCCCCCGTCAGTCCACGCACCGGATATACGTTCGGCACCGACAAGTGCTGGCCGATCACCAACGGCCAGGCAGGGCCTTGTTACACGCTCGTGCCCGCCGATCTCGCCACGATCTACAATTTTGGTCCGGCGTTTGCAGCCGGTATTACCGGTAAAGGCCAGACGGTCGTCGCGATCGAAGACACCGACGTCTACAATCCGGCAGACTGGACGACATTCCGCACGACCTTCGGCCTGTCCGGCTATACCTCCGGCAGCTTCGCGGAGGTCCATCCGCAGGGCGGGCTTGTCTGCGACGATCCGGGGGTGGTCCAGAACGCGCAGGACGACGCCATCCTCGACGCCCAGTGGGCGAGTGCTGCCGCGCCGGACGCTGCGATCGTGCTCGCGACGTGCAAGAACGCCGCGACCTTCGGCGGACTGATCGCGCTCGAGAATCTGCTGGGCGAATCCAACCTGCCGCAAAGCGTCAGCATCAGCTACGCCGAATGCGAAACCATCGACGGCGCCGGCGCGAACGCCGCCTATAACGAGACATATGAGGAAGCGGCGGCCGAAGGCGTGTCGGTGTTCGCGTCGGCGGGCGACGACTCTTCGGCAAGCTGCGATGTGGCACAAACGGCCGCCATTCACGGCATCGGCGTCAGCGGACTCGCCTCGAGCCCCTATGCCGTTGCCGTCGGAGGTACCGATTTCGGCGACGCCTATGCGGGCGAGATTGCGAAATACTGGCGCGGCACCAACGGTGCGTCTTTCGGCTCGGCCAAATCCTACATTCCCGAAATTCCCTGGAACGATTCCTGCGCGAGCGTGCTGATGGCCGAGTATTACAACGGCTCGCAGCTCACTTACGGCAGCACCGGCTATTGCAACGCTGGTCCCTATCACACCAGTTTTCTGACCACGGTCGGCGGTAGCGGCGGACCGAGCGGCTGCGCCACCGGCAGTCCGCAGATCCGCGGTGTGGTGGGCGGCAGTTGCGCAGGTTGGCCAAAGCCGGACTGGCAAACGGGCTTCATCGGCATCCGCCAGGACCGTGTGCGCGATCTGCCGGACATTTCGCTCTTCGCCGGCAACGGCATCTGGAGCCATTACTACATCTACTGCGACAGCGATGGCGATCTCTGTTCCGGCGCACCGTCGAACTGGGGCAAGGCCGGCGGGACGTCGTTCTCCACGCCGATCCTGGCAGGCGTGCAGGCGCTGATCGCGCAGCAAACCGGACAGTCCTGGGGCAATCCAGATCCGGTGTTCTATCGGCTCGCGCAGGCGGAATACGGCACCAACGGGAACAAGAACTGCAACGCCAGCAAAGGAAAGAAAATCGGTGCGTCCTGCGTTTTCCACGATGTGGAAGAAGGCGACAACGACGTCAACTGCACGGGGCAGTATGATTGTTATCTGCCGTCCGGCACCTACGGGGTCCTGTCTACCAGCGACAGGAAATACCGCCCCGCCTACCGCACCGGCAAAGGCTGGGACTTCCCGACGGGAATCGGCACGCCCGATATCGCCAATCTGCTGAAGGCATGGCCCACAGGCGCGAGCGCGCGCTGATCCCTCTCGCGTTCCAGATCCTCAGTCGCCGACGAGAATTTTGATCGTGTTTCCGCCGCGCGGCGAGCCAAGGCCGCCGACGAGATCATAGCCCTTGACGGCCGGAAACTTTCCGCTCGCATGGCCGATGATGTCATGCGTCATCTTCGGATTCGTGGCATAGGCGGGATAGAGGATCGGACTGACAAAGCCGATCTCGGGCTTGCCCTCGTTCGTTGCCTGCTGATTGGCAAGCGCCGCAAACCCCGCCCACATCGGCGAGGAGAAGCTCGTGCCGCCCCAGCCGCCCTGACATGTGCCTTTCGCACAGACCATCATGTCGAAATCGGCGTTTGCCGATACGTCGGCGACATTGCGCAGAACCGTCGAGCCCAGATTCTCGGCGTTGATGTAGGGCAGCTGGTACGGCTCGATCACGATTTTCTTGTCCAGCGAGGGTCCCGCGGCGCTGTATTTCCAGCCGGGTTCGGACTTCCAGCTGCCACCCGGGCCGTTGGTCACGAGATCGGTGCCTCCGACGGCGATGATGTTCGCGTCCTCCTCGGGCCAGGGAAGGCTCTTCTTCAGCGTCTTGTTATCGCCGCTCGCGGTGAACCAGGATTGTCCCTGCGCAGCCATCTCCTGATAGATCGGATCTTCCACCGCGAAATTCTTGCTGTAGCCCCAGGAGGTGCTCAGCTGTTTGCTGGTGTCGTCGGACGCCATCCGCTCTTCGATGGCGACAGGATCCTTGGCGACATAGACCTGCACCTGGTCAAGTCCCGGCGCCATCGAGATCGCGTAATCGATGTCGAGCGTCTGCTCGCCGTCATTGCAATGACCGCAATCGACCTTCGTCCCGTCGACGGAAATGCCGTTCACCGGCACGTTCAGCGGTTGATTGAACGTGGCGAAGTAGAGCGGGATGTCGCCCGGAATGTAGCCTTCGAGTTCCATCAGGCCGACCGACTGACCCTTGCCCGTCAGCCTGGCCTTCCGTCCGGTGCCGTAATAGGCGGCGCGGAAATCGCTGCCGATGAAATTGCCGTCCGGACCCGATCCTGTGCCCGAACGCGTGCCGTCCGGCGATCGGAGGAGCCTCGGAACCGGGAGCTGGAACGTATCGAGGCCCGTGATCGAAAGCACAGGGACGCCGAGCGCAAGCGTGGGCTCGCGGTCCGGCGCCATGAAAATGCGGTCTTCGGTGGGGTGTCTGTAGAGATTGAGTTCGATATTGAGGACCCGTTCGATGTCGGACGCCGCACCTTCGACCTGGAACAGGTAGCGGTTGGCATAGGTGTGCGTGACGGCGAGGCCGCGGTCGCTGAAGAACTTCACCGCCGCGTCGTAGTCGCTCTTTGCCGGTCCGAAGCGCTTGGTGAATTGCGCGACGGAGAGATAGTGCCGGAAAAGTACGCTGTGCGGATTGTAGATCTGGTCGTCCAGCAGGCTGCGCAGGCCGGCCAGATCGCGCATCGGAAGCACGACCTGCAGACGCAGATGCACCGACGGGTCCACGCGCCCCACCAACGTGGCGCCGTGCTGGGCGACCGCAGGCGGAACGATACGGGTGTCGAGCATGCCGGCAGAAGCGGGCACCGCAGTGACCGCGGCGGATGTAACGAGCAGCGCGCAAAGCGCAATCGACGCTTTCATCGGTATCCCCTTCAGCAGCGAGGCGGGAAAGGTGCGCCGCACACGCCCGCCGGTCAAGCGCAACCAGATCATCAAGAGCTTCGCAAAATTTGGAGTGCAGCTTCAAGGATCGGCTTCTGACCGCGCAGAATTTTGACGACCGCTTCCTCGGGCGCGAACCACCATGCCCGGTCCACTTCCGGAAATTCGGCCGTGTTTCCTGATTTCGGCGGCCACTCCATCGCGAACAGGTTGCTCATCACCGCGCCCGCATCGCAATCGGCCTCGACCATCCAGGCTGTAATCACTTTCCCGCTGGGCTGGCGGAATTCGCCGAGCGCAACGAAATCACCATCCACCGACAGACCCGTCTCTTCCGCGAACTCGCGCTTCGCCGCCACGAGCGGTTCTTCGCCTTCGACGTAAAGACCCTTCGGAATGGACCATGCGCCTGCATCCTTCTTCGCCCAGTATGGGCCACCGGGATGAACCAGAAAGAACTCCAGCGTGGCCGCGCGTCGGCGATACAGCAACAATCCGGCACTTCGCTTCATTCCGCGCGCGGCCGCAATGCACTGCCAGCGTCAGGAAGCTGGCGCGTCTTTCAGGCGGATTTCCACCCGCTGCGCACCGCTCTTCCCGGCCTTCAGGTCGGTAATCGGCGATGGCGCGCGAAACATCCGGTTGGGAGCGACACCATCGCCGACCAGCGTCTGCTCGACGAGACGGATGCGCGCTTCGGCCAGAGCGGGATCGTAGCCGGGCGCCGCTTTCGTGCTCGGTCCGGAAACTTCCACGATCTGCCGCGGATGGGCCCGGGCGTCCGCCGCGGCATTGTCGACGATTTTTCTGCCATCGGGCGTGAGCGACACGTCATGGGCGTCGAAGAACACGGCGTAAACCGGCGGCTCGCGCGAGAACAGCCCGAGCGAACCGCACCCGGCGAGCGCAAGCGCAACCGCCAAACCGAAAATCTTGCGCATGAATCTGTCTCCCCCGCGCAACCGCAGACCCGGATCATAGCACGGTTCTGCTTGCGACCGATTCAGGTGCGGCAAATTCCAGAATCCGGAGCCTTGGGCGTAACGGCTGCCGCCAAGCCGGACCAAAGTCCGGCGTTGCGCTGCTTTCAGGTTACTCGAGCCCGCGGGCGCAGGCCGCAATTCGGGCGGCAAGGCGTTCTGCCAGCCGCCCGACCAGTGGATGGTCCAGTCCATCCTCAATCGCCTTGTTGCGCACGTCGCTCAGGCTGTCCGGCAGAAGCCGGGCCATTTCGCGCAGTTGGAGAATCAGTCGATCGCCGTCGATCCGCACCTCGCTCGCAAGTTTTCGCCACTGCCGCACGCCGATCGCGTGCAACCGGTATTCGCCCCCGATCTTCATCGCCATCTTTGCCTTGCGCAGATCGAACTCATCATAGGGCAGGATGCTCGCGACGTCGTAGAGCGGCGCCAACCTGACGCGCTGGTCGGGAGCAATAAGCAGAGAATAGTTCCTGGCGTGCGCGTCCGTGCCCGCAATCAGCCAGTTGAAGGCGACGGACCTGATGAAGGTGTCGATGTCGGCCTCACGCGCGCTCGACCAGGTGCGAAGCAGGTCGACGATCTGCGCGACTCCGGGCCCACCCTCGTTCTGGTATTTGCGCGAGGGCGGCAGAGCCAGAGACTGGCAGGTGTCCTCCTGGTGGACCCGCACAATCTCGCCGCCGTGGCGCTGGCGGTCGTAGCGTTCGACCACGATCGCCACCTCGTCCTCGAAGTGCGCCACGCGCGACCGCGCGGCCGGCAATCCGGCGGCGCGTGCGAGCGCAAGGCAAATGTGTTCGTTTTCCGCATGGCCATCGAAATGACCGGTAGGGGGTTTCAGAATGTGCGTCGTGGGCGGTCGCCCCGACGGGATGCCCCACCGTTTTCCGTCGAACAGGAGAGCGGTCTTGGGTTGAGCCCCTGCGAGGCTGAACTGTCCCGTATCGCGCGGGAGGCGCCAAGCTGCGTGATCTCTCTTCAGAATGCGCAGCCGCTCGGCAATTTCCGCCTCGCTCAACCAGTCGATCCTGTCCTGCCGCCCGCTTTTGACGGCAGAAACGCGCTCCGGCCGCACGAACTGCACCGCTCCCGCGCAGTCCTCGCCGACATGGCTGATCAGAGCAAAGACGTTCCGCGCGGACACCTGGAACCTGCGCGCCCAGCTGTCGAGGACGAATTCGTTGTCAGGCAACAGGCCCCACAGAAACGCCTCGGTCGCCGCCGGACCGTGCTCGGGCGCGGCCAACGACATGGAGAGCGACAGGGGACAGGCGTTTGGCGCATTGCGCCACCTATCGTCGTAAATGAATGTCAGCCGGTTCCGGTCGCCCGTCGCGACTCGTCCGACCTCGACGCCGCCCAACAATGCGACCAGTTCGCCAGCCATCGGCTATTTCTTGCGTGCTGCCGAGACGATGCTGTCGATATCGACGGGCGGGATCGGAGCCGCTTTGCGCGCCTTGCGCGGCGTGCCGGCCACGAGAGGAATATCCAGCGCGTCAAGCGCGCGCAGCACCAAACCGATTTCCGCGCGCGCACGGCCACGCTCGATCCCGATCACCCATTTGCGGTTGACGCCGATGCGGGCCGCGAATGTCGCCTGATCGAGTCCCAATTCTCTGCGCCGCTCGCGGATAGCGGCCGCGAGGTCCGCAGGCGTGCGAACGCGCATCGCAATGCCTCGAGGTTACCGTTCGAGGACATCATACAGATGTGATCGATCAAGGACAATTGAAAAAGCGATCGATCGCGGACGGGAAGCCTCGTAGATCAGCGAGTTGCGCGTCCCGTTCCTGGAGGGCGGCTCGCAGTTCGGCGATCTTCGGACGGTCTGTCTTGGTCCAGTCGAAAAGGTCCGGGCCTTCTTCGCGAGCGGACCTAGTGTCTGCGTCGCGCGCGGCGCGATAGCTCTCCGTGAATTGGATCCCCCAAAACCATTTACCCCTCCAACTAAGCTGCCTTTCCGATGTGATAGGGATCGGGACGCGCGCGCCGCGCCCATTTCTCGACCTGCCAATAAGGAGGAAAGTAGGTCGGAATTGGCCGCGCCTGGCCGCGTGCTTCCGCCCGACTGGCGCGAAATTGAGCATTGCCTAGCCTGCTCGCGCCTTCTCCTTACCAAAGCTGCCCGCCGCATGCGCCGCGACGGCTATTACCCCAATCGTCTTCGGCTCTGGCTCGATATCCGGAACAATTCATGGTTTGGCCAACGCTCACTGCCTTGTGTGCGGGACAATCACGCTTGCCTCGCGGCGCTCCCGGCTCTTGGGAAAGAGCGCGCGCCGATCTTCCCGCCAGAACGAAAATCATTCGCGTCGGTATGACGCTCCTAGACCTATCCCCTGCCGGCATGTGCCAGATTTAGCTTTTCGAAGATGATGATCGTGAGCGCCAGAAGTGCGAGGCCATCACGAACACGATGGATTTTCTCAACCGGAAATCGGGAAGCGCGTGGTGACGCTTGGTGCTTGGACACCGCCGCCCGGTGGCTATGCCGGCGGCACGATCGCGTACAACCGCATTCCTTCGGCGGAGGATTTCTGATGACATGGCTCGAAGACACCAGCCTCCGCGATCTTGACGACTCCGTGATCATAGAGGCGACCTGCACGCGCCGCCTCTTCACATAGCTGCAACGCCCGGTGCGGCTTCTCATCAAGGGCGATCATCGGGATGTGCACATGGACGAAGTTGCGAAGAACCTGGCATGTCCAAAACGGGATTGCCGTCGTGTCGGCGCGCGACTGACGCTCATCAACGAAGATACGAGTGGGTTCGTTGGGGGCATGCTGTGAGAGACTATCGGATAAGACTGAAAATCCGGCAGGCGTGCGCTATCCTGGAAAAGAGAGCATGGATGGGCGATGCCGGAGACCGCAATCTCGGAAGAAAGGCTGCTGCAAATTCTTGCGGAGGTCCACGGCGTGCGGCTGGATTGGCTTCAGCGATTGGTCCTTTCGAAGGCGCGTGGCGCGCGAAAAATTCGTAGGCGTGATCTCGCCAAGATTCTCAATGTCGGCCTCGTCAACGCGCGGGTTGATAGGCTCGAAGATCCGATTGAGGATTTGTTTTGCGAATTTGTTATGAGCGATCTTGGCAGTTTTCGGATATTCACCGGACAATGGGAACGTGCGGGCGCTTACACTCAGACGGTCATTGAAGCTTTTCTGGCTCTCCCCGACGGGAAACAAAAAGAAGAAACACTCGCGTCAGCCGTTGCGCTCCTTAAAATCAGTGATGCTCTAGCAGAACGCGCTAGCGTCTCCCCCGAGGCCCCCGTCGATGGTACACCCGGCGCTTCGGTAGCGCTGCCCATAGACCCAGCGATTCGAAAAATAGCGCGCCTCGTGCGTTTTGCCGACGATGACCTCGCGCTCATGGGGATAGCCGCCGATGACCTTACACCTTTCCTCCTTGCTGAAGAATGGTTTCCCTATGTGAGCGATCGCCACATTGGTGAAACTCCTCTCGATTTTCATCCACTGATGAAGATCGGGGGCGGCGTCATCGTCGCAAACCCGGGCGGCATTTCGCTCGCTCTACGATCCCTCCTCATAAGTACTGCGAAGGACGGCGGACTTGTCGATGATTTCGAAGATGCGCTGATGCGAACTCAGGAAAAGAACACCAACATCGGCCATTTCTGGCCTCTTCGGAATATCTCGCTATCCCCCCGAAATAGGTTTGGGATGCGAGCCTCGATGGTCGCTTATGATGAAGGGCGCTTGCTTCACGTCATTCAACTTCCGCCTCTAACCGCAGACTTCCCGCAACACGGGTTTGCGGCGATACGGAAGCTCTCGCCAGAAGCGCACGCCTTCTTGACGTCCGATATCCGCCGGTTTTGGGCGTTTGGGAAGGAACGGCCGGATTGCCGCGCTATGACGAGCGTCATCCTTTTCAGCGGTTGGGGTGGAGTGTACGGACTGGAATCGTTTTTCGATGCGGCTGAGGCACCGGCTATTTGGCAGCATATGGAAGTTTCGTTTGGCGACGTAGCGACACTAGCCGTCGTGGAGGATGGAGAATTTCAAGACCTATCGCGGCTGATCGAACAGGAGAGGAGACTTGAAACGGCGGGATTTGAGTTTCAAAACGCCAACGGGCTGCTGAACCTTTTTGGCTTTTGGCGCCTTACCGGCGGCAACCTCATTCCCGAACATATGCTGGAGATTCAACCACCCACTTTCATCGGAATGCCAACGGATACGTTGCTGAAGCCGCGGATCGAAGCCGCACGCCTCAGGGATGTTCGCAAATTGCCGATGCCGGATAACACGATGACGTTCGTCGAACGCTTGGATCGCTCCGACGATGAGGAGTTAAAACCTGTTTATGTATCGGCAACCGCGATTGTTGAAGGAGTTCTTTTGGGTGCTGTGGTTGTTCGCGGTCGGGTCTGGTGGGTTGAGTCGAGAGCTACGGCAAGAGAAAATCGTGACTGGTGCTATCGCCTCTGGAATGCCGTCCTGCAATGGCTGTTCGCTGTCGGCCCAGACATTATTGATCGTTTCGGTACATCATTCGCGCCCGTGGCGCTTATTTCCTTGGTTATGCCAGACGCGGACGCATTCACAAACATCGATGTTCATCGTGCTACAGACGTTTCGCTAGCTGAAACGGTTTCAATAACACCGACTACTGGCGGAGCCACAGTTTCCATCGATTCGGCGTGGGTTACGTACGTCCGCAACCCGAAGAACGACGCGGAAGTCGAACTTGTCAGCGCCATTCTTGCGGCATTCTCGGGACAAGCGGGCGCTGCATTGAACAGGCCAGAATTGAGCGAAGTCGTAAGGGCTGCCGTTGGGTCGGAAGACTGGCGTCATATTCATGCGCGACAGTTGCTGCGACCGGAAGATCGCTTGGCAGCCTGCCGCTTAGTGCCACCATTCAAGCCGGTGCCCCGTTCCGCGCACTACCTCGTGAAATGCGGATCAATATGGTCCTTTCGAAGCCGCGAAGAAGGACAAGAAATCGATGGGGCCGCGGCGTGCAAGGTCTTCCTCCTTGAATACCGCGAGGCGATGCTCAATTCACTAATCGCAGACATTCGCCGGTTCAATCGCGAGGCCCTCTGCTTTGCTTGCGGAAGAAGATATCAGAGCGCACGCATCGAGACTGCAAGATGGCGTTTTTCCATTAGAGCGCTGAGGGCAATTCACGGAACCGACGCCGACCTGACGGCGATGGATCGCGGCAACGAGAGCAATGGCGTGCAAAGAGGAGCAAAAATCATTGCCGAGATTGCCGCTTGTGAGGCGCCATCGGAAGGAGGTTATAAACCCTCCGTCGCGGAGCTGGACGAACTATTCGCAAAGGCGCTGCTGATATTTGGAAATTCACAACTTCTTGGACTGATCGGGAGCGAGCTTATTCTCCCCAAAATTCGGATTAGTCCGGCGGGCGATTTGCTTATCGATCGAGCCGTTACGCACGAAATCGTAAGGCCAGGAGCCAAGTGGCAAAACCGGCAGAGGCTCGATGAGGCGTCTGAAGCCTATCTCAAACGCGACGAGTCTGATGGCGAGAACGCTAAGGGCGAATTGGACAGTGAATTGCGTGCTGCACTTGAGGCCGAATACTGTGCTCCAGCGGAGCTGATCGTAAACCTTCAATTTGCGATGATCGACTTGGCGGTGAGCAAGAATGTGGGTGTACTCGCCTTGAAACGTTCGGAGATTGCGATGTGGCTCACGGAGCAGGGCTACGGAAGCGACATCGACGATTTCTTGTCGCGCCTTACGTTGGATGCCCGTTCCAGTTGGAACGATCTCAAGCCGCCGATGCAGCGAGCGGATGTAGATTTTGATCGCTTTGACCGGCCGTGGTCTCTTATTAACCGACCGTTGCTCGCACTCGACCAAAGCGAGGACCCTTTTGTGCTCGTCATTCCTATGATGGTTTCTGATTCGATTATGTACTGCGTTTCTGGCTTATTGAATGGGTCCCTCAACAACAATTTCTGGGTGTCTCACGAGGCGCGTCGTTTTGCCGGCATAAAGGGGGAGGAGTCAGGCCACCAATTCGAGGATCTATTGGCAGAAAAATTTCGAGCACAACGGCTGGAGGTTATCCCTCGCTGTAATTTATCTGCGGTCCTGAACCAGAAGGTCCCTCCTGAACTCGGAAACATTGATGCCTTGGTAATCAGCCAGGACAAGAAGCGCGTTTGGGCGATAGAGGCCAAGAACCTTCGTGTCTGTCGAACGGAGGCCGAAGTGGCGATGCGAATGTCCGAATACAAGGGTCGAATGAAAACAACCGCTAAGGGGAAACAAAAACCGGATAAAATGTTGCGGCATATTCGCCGAGTCGAATATCTCCGTCAGCACCGTTCGCGGCTATCGGGGCGGCTCGATGTTGTGGATGATCCGGAGGTGCATGGACTCCTCGTGGTCAATGGGCCTCAGCCGATGAATTTCAAAACCATTGACGATTTACCTGATGGCCGAAGCGTTGACTTTGAGTCAGTCGATAAGACCCAGTTTTGACTTCTGGTACCTTTTATTGCTCCATCCTTGGGCCGGCGCGAAGTGTCTGTGAAAGACATTTTTGGATGGGTGACGGCGCACCGACGTTTTCCTTCCCAGGCGCGCAAGGGAGGAGTTGGAACACCTTCTGTCTAAAGGTAGGATCACCTACAAGGACCCAAGCGGATCGACGCGCAAGAGAAGGCCCAATGATTGGCCTGAACGGTTGCTGCTGAGCTTTCTCTGGGACCTCTGTTTCCGTACGCTAGTTGCGAATCCATCAACAAACGTAAAGCCCGAAAGAGCATCGTCGGGTTTGGCGTCTTCGAGTTCTTTCGCAGTTGCGGAACATTGTTGGAATTTTCCTCTGCTTCTTCCGCCATTGCATTGGGTCTTGGGCAATGGATTTCGTGTGCTTTTTCAAATTTACAATGGTGCCCGAGGTCGGACTTGAACCGACATGCCCTTGCGGGCGCTGGATTTTGAGTCCAGTGCGTCTACCGTTCCACCACTCGGGCACGCCGGAATCTCTATAGCGGGCGACCTGCCCCTTGCCAAGTTTCGCCGGTCGCGGCGCCTCAGCGGCCTGGTTTATCCGACGGTTCGCTCCAGCTGTCTCAATCGGATGCGAAATCCCTTCACAACCGAATTCGCCACTGCGGCCGGGAAAGCCTTCGGCAGCGACTCCAGCAGCCGCGTTAACGCCCCTTCTCCGCTCCCCAAGAGACTGTCGAAAATCCCCCACACGATCTCCTGCCCCAGTCCGGCTCTTCTCGCGGTCTGAAAAAAATGCCGGCCGGATATGGAATCCACCGCGTAGTGTCGCCGGTCACCAATGGGGCATTGCCAGCTTCATCTGGTTGCGGCGGATTTGTCGCGCGTCAACGCTCGGCTGGGCCGAAACGATGTCGTAGAGCGGCGTCATGCGATAGCCGCAGTATTTACTGTCAATATACGGCTTTCCGCATAATCGCACTCTATGCGGAAAATCGGCAGGCGCGGGACAAGGCGAGTTGGCATTGGCGGACTCGGCGAAGCGTCTTGAATGATGCGCCCGCCGTTGCCACACACCCGGGCGGATCACGTTGGCTATCGGCGTCCGACCTGGCAGGCGCAGCATGGACATTCGCAAATCCCTCATTCTCCTCGGCGCTGTGCTGATCGCGATCGGCTTCCTCTGGCCTTGGCTCGGGCGCCTCGGGCTTGGGCGGCTGCCGGGGGACATTGTCGTCAACCGCCCGGGCCTCCAGTTCTATTTCCCGGTCGTCACCTGCATCGCGATCAGCGTCATCCTCACGCTTCTCTTTTGGCTGTTCCGGAAGTAAGAGCGCGGGGCCATGACCCTTCGCCCCATTGCCCGCGCGCTTCTTTCCGTTTCCGACAAGTCCGGCCTCGTTCCTTTCGCCCGCGCGCTCGTGGAGCGCAGCATTGCGCTCGTCTCGACGGGCGGCACGGCGAAATCCCTGCGCGCTGCGGGGCTCGCGGTGCGCGACGTGTCCGACGTGACCGGGTTTCCCGAGATCATGGACGGGCGCGTCAAGACGCTGCACCCGCGCATTCACGGCGGGCTGCTCGCGCTGCGCGACAAGCCCGATCATGCCGAAGCGATGCGCGCGCACGGCATCGACGGCATCGATCTTCTCGTCTCCAATCTCTATCCGTTCGAGGCAGCGGTTGCGAAAGGAGCCGGCTTCGAGGAGACGGTCGAGAACATCGACATCGGCGGGCCGGCGATGATCCGCGCGGGCGCCAAGAACCACGACTGGGTGACGGTCGTCGTCGATCCCGAGGATTACGACGCGGTGCTCGCCGAGCTGGCGGCGCACGATGGCGCGACAAGCATTGCGTTCCGCCGCCGGCTTGCACAAACCGCTTTCGCGCGCACGGCTTCCTATGACGCAGCGGTGTCGAACTGGCTGGCCGCACATGAACCTGGTGGCGATGCGCCGCCGCGCCGCCGCGCCTTTGCCGGACAGCTTAGACAGGCGCTGCGCTATGGCGAGAACCCCCATCAGCAGGCGGCGTTCTACGCAACCGGCGAAAAGCGCTTCGGCGTGGCGACGGCGCGGCAGCTGCAGGGCAAGGAACTCTCCTACAACAATATCAACGACACCGACGCGGCTTATGAACTGGTGGCGGAATTCGACGCGCGCGCCCACGCCGCCTGCATCATCGTCAAGCACGCCAACCCCTGCGGCGTCGCGCTCGCGGATAACGCGCGCAACGCCTACCGCAAGGCGCTCGCCTGCGATCCGGTCAGCGCCTTCGGCGGTATTCTCGCCTTCAACCGCACGCTCGATGCGGCGACAGCGGAGGAAGTCGCGAAGCTGTTCACGGAAGTGATCATCGCGCCGGATGCCGATGACGGAGCGCGCGCAATCCTGTCGGCGAAGAAAAATCTCCGGCTGCTCATCGCGGGCGGACTGCCCGATTCCCGCGTGGGTGGTCTTTCGTTCAAGAGTGTCTCGGGCGGCTTCCTCGTGCAATCGCGCGATTCGGCACGCGTGGATCGCGCCGCATTGAAAATTGTGACGCGCCGGCAGCCCAGCGAGAGCGAAATTGCCGACATGCTGTTCGCCTTCACGGTCGCCAAGCATGTGAAGTCCAACGCGATCGTCTATGCGAAGGATCTGCAGACCGCGGGCATCGGCGCGGGCCAGATGAGCCGGGTCGATTCTGCACGCATGGCGGCGATGAAGGCGCGCGAAGCCGCGGCCGCCGCGAAGCTCGCGGAGCCGCTCACCAAAGGCTCCGCCGCGGCGTCGGATGCGTTCTTCCCCTTCCCCGACGGCCTGCTCGCCACAGCCGAAGCAGGCGCGACGGCCGTCATTCAACCCGGCGGCTCGATGCGCGACGACGCCGTCATCAAGGCCGCCGACGAAGCCGGTCTCGCCATGGCCTTCACCGGCACCCGCCACTTCCGGCATTAGCGGCGCCTCGGAAGACATCGACCTGTGTCTCGTTCCACTCTCCGGCGGCTCGCGGACGCGGGAACAAACACTCTGCTGTCATTCCGGCGAAAGCCGGAACCCAGAGCACCGAATATGCCGCAAGGGGCAGCGATCTGGGTCCCGGCATTCGCCGGGATGACAACGCGGGCATGATCCGGGCAGAGAAGGAGCGGTCCTCTGCCGCCAGGCAGCGGCCTCGCACGACCTGCGCCGTACGTATGTAGAGTGCGGTATATACATCTTGAACTGCTATCACGACAGCGCGGGTTTTCGGATTGGGAACAGCGCCCATGAACCCCTTTGCACGAGTTAGAAATGGCCACGAATACTGGAGCGCCCATGCGCGCGTGCCGCGGCATAAGCACGACCAGGCCTACGCAGCCATCGTTCTGTCGGGATTCTACGAAGAGTGCGGCAGCCTCGGCCGGTTTCGTGCGGGACCAGGCGACGTCCTGCTGCACGGCCGGTTCGAGGGACATCTCGACCGCTTTGGGTCAGCGGGTGCCCGCATTCTCAATCTCATCATTCCGGATTCCGCTGCGCTGCCACGTTGCATCGGGCGGATACGGGATGCGGATTCCGTCGCCAGGGTTGCGGAGAGCGATCCCGCAGCCGCGTTTGCGCTTCTTCGTGAACAGTTGTCTCCCGTGTCGGTCGCGCCCGGCGATTGGCCGGACATGCTCGCCGCCGATCTGCTCGCAAACCCGGAATTGAGTCTCGGCGGCTGGGCTTACAGACACGGACTCGCGTCTGAGACATTGTCGCGCGGATTCCGCAAGGTTTTCGCCGTGACGCCCGCCGCATTCCGCACCGAGGCGCGGGCGCGAAAGGCGTTCGTTCAGATTGCTGAAAACGTCGAACCGCTTGCCGCGGTGGCTGCGCTCTCGGGCTTTTCCGATCAGGCGCACATGTCGCGTGCGACGCGGGCGCTGACGGGAAAACCACCGGGATGGTGGCGCGACAGGTCAAATTGGTTCAAGACGGAAGCCGCACGACCGGTTTGAATCCGGCGCATGACTGCGGTTGCAAATGCGCAAGACGACCCGGGCTTCCGGCTGAAGCTCGTTCCGCTCCTCGTCGTCGCCGCGCTGGGATTCGGCCTGCCATACCTTGCGGCCTATGCCGCCTTTTTCTCGAGCAAGGCGTTTCACACGCCCTCGCCATACGGCGCGACACTGCCCTGGCTCTATGCGCATCACGCGTTCCAGCTGGTGTTCGGGCTGATCGCCATTGCGATCGTGAAGCGTTTCGTCCCGGCCGATTACGGACTGCATGTGCCGCGCGGCAAGACATATATCGGCGCGGCCGTCGTATGGGGCATCTTCTTCGGTGTGCTGATGACGGTGGTGGACTACGCGCCACAACTCCTCCATCACGTCAGACCCGATCTCGGATTCAAGCTGACGACTCCGAATGTCGCGGGATGGCTTTTCTTCGAAGGCGTCTATGTCGGGCCGACGGAGGAAATTCCCTTCCGCGCCCTTCTCGTCACGTACCTGGCCGCAACCATGCCTGGAACGCTCCGTCTCGGCCGCTTCCGGATGAACTGGGCAGGCATTGTGGTCGCGCTGATTTTCGCGCTGCTGCACGCGACCAACTTTTCGCTGCGCGCCTGGCCGCTTGCGCTCGGGCAGCAGATCTACGCCTTCGCGCTGGGCGTCTTTTATGCATATTGCCTCGAGAAATCCCGCAGCATCGTGGCGCCGATCATCGGCCACAACGTCGGCGACTTCGTGGAATACGCCATCGCGATCGCCTGGGTGGCGGCATAGTCCTGTCCCGAAAACAACTTGTCATCCCTGCGCAAGCCGGGACCCGGATCGCTGCGCTCTCCGGATAGAGCGGCGCTCCGGGTTCCCGCGTGCGCGGGAATGACAAGGAAAAAAGGATGACAGCGGCTCGCTTTACCGCGGCTGTTGCGTCTGCTGCGGCGGTGCGCCTTCGCCATTCATGCGCGCCTGGCGTTCTGCGCGTTTTTCGGCGTGCATCTGTCTGACCTTCTGCATGATCAGGGTGCCTTCCTTTTCGCTCAGCCGGCCGGCGCGGACTTCTTCGCTGACGATCGATTTCAGGCCATGACCGTGATGTTTGTAGCCGCCCTGCGCCGGCGCTTGTTGGTAAGAACCCTGCGGGGTTCCCTGGCGGTAAGGGGTGGCCTGCGGCGCGGGCTGGGCAAACGCGGCGCCGGCGCCCAGAAGCGCGCCCGCCGTGAGAACGATGGCTGTGTTCCGAAGAGTCATTGTTCGATCCTTTCCTGTCGGGCTTGCCGATCGGCTCCTGCCCGCGAGAGTTGCATGCTTGTACCCCCGCTTTGAATGCCCTCTGAAGCGCGTATTCATCTTTCATTCACCATCCGGACAGGTGGTGCTCTGCGACAGCTCAGGCGGATTTCATCGCCTGCCCGCCCCTCAGCACCACCAGTTCATCCAGCGCTTCCTGCACCCGATAGAGAACGCCGCTCGGATGGCAAAGGGTGGCCGCGCGTACGGCTTCCACCATCGACCAGCCTTCGCCGCAGAACTTCTCAAGGATGATCCAGTCCCGCGTCTTGATTCGGGCGCGCAGCCGCTCGAGCCTGCGCACTGCGTCGATCTGGCGCTCGGTGATCGCAAGCCCCGCGCCCGCACCACCCGATCCGGGCGTCATGTCGGTGCTGTCGCGACCCGCCGCCAGGCGCAGCTCGCACAGCGCGCGGAATTCGTCGCCCGCCGCGTACTGCTCGTCGCTGATCCTGCCGCGGGCATGGGCGAGCGTGAGCGGATGCTCGGCGATGTTGCGGTAGCGCTGTTCGCGGCCCGTGCAAGCGGAGACGAATTCGCGGACGTAGATGTTACCGGGCCCGGGCTTGGGTGCGAGTTCCCGGCGCGCGGTGGGGCGCGCGCGCTCTTTGCGTGAACGGCGGCTCATGCGCGATCCGCTCCTCTCCTGCCCGTGTTCTTCTCCGCCCATTGCGCGCCGTCGCGGAACGCGCGGATGATCTCCTGCATGCTGCTGAAAGCATCCTCGATCGCGTTCACGTCGCCCGTGGAGAAGGCGCGCGCATAGCGGGCATGCGCGTCGCGATAGGCGCGGCAGCAATCGAAAACAGGGCGTGTCGAACTGCTCATGGCGCGTCCGCCTCGCGTGTTCGGCTCGCGCCGCAATGCGGACACGCCTCGGCCGCCAGCAAGCGGATGGCGCGCGCGCGATGCGGCAGCCGCGCAATGTGGCCGCGTTCTTCGAGCTGCCGCAGCAGCCGCAGCACACCGGCCTTCGAGCCAAGCCCGAGCACGCGGCGCAGGTCTTCGAGACTCGGCATGGTTCGCTTCCGCGCCTGGTGGATTTCGATCGCGTCCAGGCAGGCGCGTTGCCTGGGGCTCAACCCCATCGCGGATGTGCCGGAAGGGGAACTTTGGGAGAGGTGCATGGGATTTCTCGCGGCTGGGTGTCTGGTCGGGATAGTAACCGTATTGGTCGTCATGTCAACTGTATTGGTTCTTGAACATAACGGATCGGTATTGTTCACTCCCGCTCATGAACAGCATCAGCAAACTTCGCCACGCGCGGGGCATGTCGCAGCAGCAGCTCGCCGACAGGCTCGACACCACCGCCGTCTCGATCGGCCGCTACGAGCGCGAGGACCAACGCCTGTCGCTGCCGCTGCTGCGCCGCTTTGCGAAAATCTTCGACGTGACCATCGGCGAAGTCGCGGGCGAGACGCGGCTCACGCCGGACTATCTCTCCGTCCCGGTGTTCGATCTGCGCGCGGCGGCAGGCGCTGGCTCGCTGGCCGAGGACAACGAGCCCGCCGGCCATCTCATGTTTCGCGAGCAATGGCTGCGCCGCATGGCGAGCGACATCCACCGTCTGTTCGTGCTGGAAATATCGGGCGATTCGATGTGGGAGACGCTGCACGACGGCGATCACGCGCTTGTCGATCCTTCGCAGACCAATCCGCGCCGCGAAGGGCTTTACGTGATCCGGATCGACGACATGCTGCAGGTCAAGCGCATCTCGATGCACCCGGTAACCAAACTTCTGACGGTGAAATCCGACAATCCCGCCTACCGCACCTTCGACAACATCAAGCCCGACGAGATCGTCATCATGGGGCGAGTGGTGTGGATCGGCCGGAATCTCGGGTAAGCTCGACTGCCTGGTTGACGCTTCGTTAGCGGTCGGCTCCCGGATTCATCCGTTCTCAATCGGATCGCGAGAAAAGGTGCCGGCCGGCCGGAACCACGACGCGCGCCCCGGACTCTCTCTCGCGTGAAACCGGCGACGCGGAGAGGACGCATGGGACGGCTTGCGAGGGATGCAAAAGACCAGATGAAATTCGTCTACGGCCCGGACGGCGCGACATTGTCGCTTCCCGATCTGCCGCAGCCGGACACCCGGCGATGGGTCAGCCGCCGCAAGGCGGAGGTGGTCGCGGCGGTCAAGGGCGGCCTCCTCACCCTGGGCGAAGCCTGCGACCGCTACGCCCTGAGCGTCGAGGAATTTCTCGAGTGGCAGCACGCGATCGAACGCCATGGCCTCGACGGACTGCGTGCGACGCGCGCCCAGAAATATCGCGAACAGGACTCCCACCGCACGGCGCACTGAGGGCTATCGTGATATTCAGACTTGTCATCCCTGCGGAAGCAGGGACCCGGATCGCTGCGTTCTCCGGATAACGCTGCGCTCCGGGTCCGCTTGTCCGGGAATGACAGGAATGACACGCACAGACTTCCCCGCCCCCCGGCCGCGAACGTCTACCCGGCCTGAAAACGCCCGTCAGCTTCGCGCGTTTCCTTGGCCAGAGGTCCTTTCGCATGCATTTCCGCGCGGCCTGCAGATTCCTGAAACAGGGCTTCTGGGCCTTCATCGAAGACAACGCGCTGAGCCACGGCGCTTCGATCGCCTTCTATGTCGTCACCGGATTCGTCCCGGCGCTGGTGATCGGGATCAGCCTTCTGCACACCGTGTTCGGGCACGGCGTGATGCGCAGCTATGTCGCCGAAGCGCTGCATCTCCTGATGGGCAGCCAGGGCCACATCATTCTTTCGATCGCCGCCAAGGCCGCATCGGGCGGCACGATCGGCCTCAGGACGCAGATCATCGGCGCGGTGGTCCTCGTGATCACCGCGTCGGGCGCGTTCGGCGAAATCCAGTCGGCATTGAACGCAATCTGGAAAGCCAGCCCGGAGGGAATCTCGCTTTCGAGTTTCCTGCGCGCCCGGCTGCTGAGCATCGCTCTTGTGATCGGTCTGGGCGCGCTCCTGCTCGGCTCGATGCTGGCGACCGCGTTCGTGGCGCAATGGCGTGTCGGAGAATCGATCGGCAGCCCGATCCTGACCGCTTTCGCCAATTTCCTGCTCACCTTCGTGCTGGTCTCGATGATCTTCGCCGCCATCTACAAGCTCCTGCCGGACATCAGTCTGGAATGGGGCGATGTGGCCGTGGGCGCGGTCGGCACCGCCATTCTCTACGAACTGGGGCAGCTCGTCATCGGATTGTACCTGCACAGTGCCGGTGCTTCGGCCGCCTACTCCGCGGCGGGCGGACTGATCGTCGTGCTTCTCTGGATCTATTACTCGGCGCAGGTGTTCCTGCTCGGCGCGGAGTTCACGAAAATTTATGCGACGCTGCGCGGCAGCCGCCAGCAGTCACGGCAGAAAATGCCCGCGTGGTGCGATTAGGCGATTGGCATTTTCCCGGCGCGTGTGGAATAACAGGAACATTCGGAAGTCGCGCGGCGTTGCTCGCGCGAGCATTCGCGGAAGGAGACCCCAGATGAGGGGACGACCCGGAAATCGGCGCGCCAGCAAGGGCGCCAGGAAATCGACCCGCAGCAAGGCAAGCAAAAGCAAATCGGCGCGAAGCAAGTCCACGCGTACGAAGCGCGCGGCGACGCGGAAAACGGCAAAGGCGCCGGCCCGGAAGAAGGTCGCGCGGAAATCCGCAGCCGGCGGACGCAAGGCGGTGGCGAAGAAGGCCGCGAAGAAGACCACGGCGCGGAAGACTGCGCGACGCTCGCCGGGTGCTCCCCGCAAGGAAGTCTTCGGTGAGGGCAATTACACGGCATCGCGGGAATTCCGGCGCGGACAGACGAATTTCGTCCGGCGCAACCGCAACAAAATTCCTAAGTTGGGCGAAGCCGCCGAAACCGCACTCGAAGGCGGCGAGGGCCGGGAACTCGAAGAGGCGGAAGATCGCGGCCGTTCCCACAGCCATTCGCCGGACGAGGAATTCTGACCGAGCCACCCGCTTGGCGCCTCCGCCCGTGAGACGTGTTGCAGCCGTCGCCGCGGTTCTGCTGACTTGTGTCGGGGTGCCGTCGGCCTTCGCTGCACAGGGCCAATGCGCGGCGCAAAAGATTTTCGCCGTCGTCGTGCACGGGGGCGAAATCAGCAAACCGGTGGTTGATCGCGGCCGGCTCGCGGCGATGCACGCGGCGCTCGTGAAGGCGCGCGCCGCCCTGGCCGCGGGTACCCCAAGCCTCGACGTGGTCGAGACGATCGTCAGCGGCTTCGAGGATTCGGGCCTGTTCAACGCGGGCCGCGGCGCCATCGCCGATGCTTCCGGCATCGTGGAAACGGACGCATCCATCATGGATGGCAACGGCCGTCGCGTCGGCGCCGTCGCTTCCATGGTGAGCCTCAAGAATCCCGTGCAGGCCGCGCGACTCGTGATGGAGAAATCACCCCATGTGCTGATGGTCGGCGATCGCGGCGAGGCGTGGCTGAAGCGCATGGGCGCAGCGACAGAGCCGCGCGGCTATTTCAAGAACAATAGCCACCCGGCCCCCGCCGAAGAGCACGGCACGGTGGGCGCGGTGGCACTCGACCGCTGCGGTCATATCGCCGCCGCCACGTCCACCGGCGGCTATAACGCGAAGATTCCCGGCCGCGTCGGCGATTCCCCCATCGTCGGTGCCGGCGTCTATGCCGACGATCATACGGCGGGATTCTCGGCCACGGGCCACGGCGAATATTTCCTCCGCTTCTCCATCGCCAAGGACGTCGCCGACCGCATGGCTTATGCGCATCAATCCATGGACGCGGCGATGAAGGCCGACATCAAGGACGAACTCGGTGCGTTCCCGGACGCCGACGGCGCGCTGATCGGAATCGATTCCCACGGTCATGTGGCCACGATCTGGAACAGCGTCGGCCTGTTCCGCGGCTTCGCGACGGGCATGGAGGCGCCGGTAGTGGCGGAATACAAGGGCCCCACCGACAGCCGAAGATAAAGCAGAGCTGGCAGCCAAAAATTGTCATCTCCGGCGAGAACGCGCGCTGCGTCGCGACCACCCTATGTCACTCCCGGCGAGCGGCGCGTTGCGCCGCGAGGGAAGGGAGCCCAGGTGGTCAGGCTTGTACGCTGCACAAAATCAACGGCGAAAAACGTTGAGCGTCTGTCGTGCCTGTAGCACCTGGATCCCCTTCCCTCGCCGCGCGCTGCGCGGCTCGCCGGGGATGACAGGTATTTTCATTGTTGAAATGGCAGGCGATCCGGAAGCGCGGCGTGGCCCAACAGCTTCTCGTAAAGATCGTTCCAGCCGGAGTTGCAGTTTTCAATCAGCCTGATCTTCCAGGCGCGGTTCCAGCCTTTCAACTGCTTCTCGCGCGCAATTGCTGCGTTGATATCCTCGTGCACCTCGTACCAGACGAGGACATGCACGCCATATTTCTTCGTGAAACCTTCTACCCGTCCGTTCCGGTGTTCCCATGTGCGCCGCATGATGTCGTTCGTCACGCCGATGTACAGCGACCCATTGCGACGGCTCGCCAACATGTACACGTAATAAGGGTGGTCGAGCATCAGAGAACGATCTCACGTTCGCTCCTCTTTGTCACTCTCGGCGAGCGGCGCGTTGCGCCGCGAGGGAAGGGAGATCCAGGTGGTCAGGCTTGCACGCAATTAACGGCGAAAGACGTTGAGCATCTGTCGTGTGAGTAGCGCCTGGGTCCCCTTCCCACGCGTGGCTCCGCCACCCGTGCCGGGGATGACAAACAGAGGTAAACCGCGGTGGCACGGCTCCCGCGATGACACACGTCCCCGTGCGTCGCATCACTCCATCCTTGGCGTGCCCGATCCCTGCTCCACGCGGTTCTCGATCGCGCCGAGGCCGTCGATTTCGACGCGCACCACATCTCCGGCCTTGAGCCAGAGCGGCGGCTTTCGCGCCATACCGACGCCCGATGTCGTGCCGGTGAAAATGAGGTCGCCGGGCTCGAGCGTCATCGCCTGGCTCAGATGCGCGATCTGTGCTTCGGGGTCGAACAGCATCTGGCCCGTGTTGGAGGACTGGCGCGCCTCGCCGTTCACAAACGAGCGGATGCCGAGTGCATGCGGGTCCACCTCATTTGCCGTCGTGATCCACGGTCCGAACGGTGCGTGCGTGTCGAAAGATTTTCCGATCGTCCATTGCGGCGTGCGCTTCTGCCAGTCGCGCACGCTCACATCGTTGCCCGCGCAATAGCCGAAGATCACCTGGGATGCGCGCTCGCGCGGCACATTGCGGCAGCGGCGGCCGATCACCACTACCAGCTCGGCCTCGTAATCCAGCGCCTGCGACACGGCCGGCAATTCGATCGGATCGAAGGGCCCGTTTGTGGCCGTCGGCATTTTCGCGAAAAACGTCGGATAGTCCGGTTTCTGCGCGCCGGTCTCGGCGATGTGGTCGAGATAATTGAGCCCGATCGCGAGGATCTTGCCCGGCCGCAGAACGGGCGCGCGCAGCTTCACCGACCTGAGCGCCTGGTCGGGCCGGCCGACGACCGCCTGTTCCAGACGCGGCTTCACCATGTCCCACTGCCGGATCAGGGAAATCATATCGCCGGGCGCGCCGGTAGCGTGCCGGGAGATATCGACAATGCCCTCGCCGACGACCGCGCCGAGGCGCGGGCCTGCCGCGGCGACATAGGTGACCAGCCGCATGATGCTGCTCCGGGAGAATTGCGTAGTCCCGGTATGGCCTTAACTGCGGGAGAAGTCACCCGCCCGGGACGACCTTTCAGGACGCCAGGGCCCGCCGGCTCCGCAGGCGCGACGCCGGCAGGGTGATGGTCGCGCAGGTGCCCTCGCCCTGCGCGCTTTCGAGCACGATAGTTCCGCCGTGGGCCTCAACGAGTCCCTTCACGATCGGGAGACCAAGGCCCGTGCCCTTGTCGCCGGAGATGGCCTCCTGAGCACCCTGCGAGAATCTTTCGAAGACGCGCGCCAGATCGTCGGGCGACATTCCCGCGCCGGTATCGCGCACGCCGCACACAATCGCGCCTTTCTGATCCAGTCGGGCGAAGCTCGTAATCACTCCGCCCCGCGGCGTGAACTTGACCGCGTTGGCGAGGAGGTTGAGCAGACTCTGCTTCAGCGCGCGTTCGTCGGCGAAAACCAGCGGCATGCCGGACGCGATCTCGCGCTCGAGCCGGCATCCCGCGGTCTCGGCCTTCGGCGCGACGAGCCCCAGCGCTTCCCCGACCAGCAATTCCAGTTCGATTTCCTGCTCGTGAAGCTGCAGGCGTCCGGATTCGATCCTGGCGAGATCGAGAATGTCGTTGATCAGCGTGAGCAGATGATGGCCGGCATCGCGGACGAACCCGATATATTCCAGCTGGCGCTTGCCGTCGTCCTCGAACACGCGCGATGTCAGGAGATCGGAAAATCCGATGATGGCGTTGAGCGGCGTGCGCAGCTCGTGGCTCATGCTGGCCAGGAACTCCGACTTTGCGAAGTTCGCGCGCTCGGCGCGCTCGACGGCGCCTGCGGCGTCGGCCAGTGCAGTCTCCAGCCTTTCCACTTGGGCACGCTGGCGCTCGGCTTCCTGCCTCCCCACGAATTCTACCGCGATCCCCTCGGGTGTGTGACGCACCACCCGCCCCGCCGTTTCGCCGAAGGCGATGATCTCGCCGATGCCTGGCCTCGAAGCGGTCCGGAACGACGCGCCCGCCAATCCGACATCGACCACCCGGCAGTCGGATCGCGTGCCGTCGCCGGCCACGAAATGCGTCAGCGTCGGCACCGCTTTGGTACGATCGCCCGTCCTCAGATTCTCGCCCGGGGCGCTACCCTGCGCGACGAATCCCGCGAGCTGTTCGCGCGTGCGCTCGCGTTTGGCTTTGCTCGACTGGAAGGCCACGCCCAGCCTCAGCCGGTCGCGCCGCACCACCTTGCCCTCGAAGCGCCCGAACCCATCCACGTAGAGCACCACATGCGTGCCGACGGGCGCGGAGCCCGCGCATTTTACGCCGGCGCCGTCCGGTGAAAGATCCAGAATGGTGCAGTCTTCCTCCTGCGCGGAATCGCGGACCAGGAGCTTTCCCTTGAGCCGGATGCGGCTGCGAATCTGCCGGCGTCTGTCGCTGACGGAACTGATGGAGGAGTGCGTGGGGGCCGGCATTCCGGGCTCAACCTGTTGGAAACGGAAAACAGGATGCAGAATCCGGCTTAACAACGCCCTTACGCATTCGAGACTGTCGAATGCGTCCGGCGCCTGAACTCGGCCGGACTTTGGGTCCGTCTCCCTCGTCTCCGATAATCCCATGGGCGGGAGAAGGACGTTATTTTGTTCTTGGGCGGTGCCCCGCGTTTACCATACGTCCGATCCAGAAGGCAGCGACCGCTTAATATTCGGCGGCGAGACGGTCCGTACTCTCACGCGCTCGCCCAGGGCGCTGCGCGAGGTACGATACGATGAGCCCAAACAGCAGCATCGCGAGCAGGTTGCCGACGAAATGCACAGGCGTGAAATGCGGAAAATTGTGGTGCGGCCTCGCCGCCGAGAGCGGCACGACCACGTAGTTCATCACGAAGAAGACCCCGACTCCGTAGGCAAGACCACCCGCGATCCAGCGGCGCAGCAGGACCGGCAAGTAATGCGCGGCCAACACATAAATGGCCGCGATCACAAGCGAAATGGACAATTGCAGAAGAAGGCCCAGCACGGCGGACGGCGCTCCCTCGTAGAATGAAGCGCGGCCAAGAAGGCCGCTCGCGATCGCATGCAGGATCGTTACGGGATCGAGCAGATTGATCACGCAGGCAGAGCCGATGTCGATCGTGCCGGCAATGAATCCACCGAGCACGATCGCGGTCCAGATCGACCTGTCTCGAAAGTTCATGCGTTACCCCTTCTCGTCAGGCCATCAGTGTAACCATGCATCGCCTTGGCCCAAGTCAAACTCCGGTGATCGGGTGAGGTACGACACAACGTCGGCATGAGAATACGTCTTACCCGGGGACAGGCGAAGCGCGTGCTTCAACAAGCTCAGCATGAGGGCAGTCTTATTGCCATCGATGCTGATGCCATCGCAGATATCCTCGTCCTGAGCCTGTCGAAGGACGCACAATGCCCATGCAGGAACAGCGAGACGGTGGGGTACCGGTGCGCCCCTCGCTTCAGCGGCGCGCCCGTTTTGGGCTCGATGGAGTACTGCTTGCCGCCTCCTGCTCCATCTTTGCGAGGACGGATTTGGGCGCGATGGCGCGGTAGCTCTCCGCGGTCCACGCCTCCAGGACATCGAGAGGCGCTTTTGACTTTGGCCCGAATGACGCCGTTACCCACCCGCTCTTGCCGAGGCCATAGCGGGTCGGCTCGGTGAACGGGTATTCGAGCGCAAACTCCCGCGAGTGCGGAAGCTTCAAAGAAATGCGCAATTCGCCTTCGGGTCCTCCGAGAAACACGAACGTCTTTCCGCGCACCTTGATGGCGGTCTCGCCCCAGGGATGGTCTTCCTGCGTCTCCGGAAACCTGAGCGCAAATTTGCGCATATGTTGGTAAATACTTCCCCGCACTGTCATCCGCATCCGCTCGCAACGAAGAGAGCATGACCCGAGCCGCGGCCAGGTTCCAGCATCCCGAGGGGCACGGCCCGGAATCTCCTCTCCCCTCCGTCGCCTCCACGCGATAGGTTGGCCGTTGTCCTCACCACCGCAGTCGTTCAGCCCCCGACATGGTCGCGCTTCCTCTCCCAGATCTGCCCGAACAACTGTCAGCCCTAAGAACCCTCGCGCTCGATCTGCGATGGACGTGGAATCACGAAGCCGACGTGCTGTGGGAGCAGGTCGACCGCGAACTTTGGGCGCGCACGCGCAACCCGTGGATTGTCCTGCAGAATGCAGCACCCGGGCTTCTGCAGCGGCTCGCGACTGATGGGGCTTTCCGTGACCAGCTCGCGGAATTCACCGCGACGCGCGACGCGTATTACCGGCGGCGCGGCTGGTTCGCCAATGTGGGCCACGCGGACCGGCTCCGGAAAATCGCCTATTTCAGCATGGAATTCGGGCTCGGTGCCGCAATGCCGCTCTATGCCGGAGGACTTGGCGTGCTCGCCGGCGATTTCCTCAAGACGGCGAGCGATCTAGGAATACCTGCTATCGGTGTCGGCCTGCTCTATCAGGAAGGCTACTTCCGCCAGATCGTCGATGCGGACGGATTCCAGCAGGAACTCTACCCCTACAATGAGCCCGCCACACTTCCGATCGAACCCGTCGTTCTCGAGGACGGCGGCTGGCTGCGCATTCCACTCGAATTCCCGGGGCGTATCGTGCTCCTGCGCGTGTGGCAGGCCAGTGTAGGACGCGTGAAACTCTATCTGCTCGACAGCAACGATCCACTCAACAGTCCCGCCGATCGCGGCATTACCGCCAAGCTGTACGGCGGAGGTTCCGAAATCCGCCTGATGCAGGAGATCGCGCTCGGCATCGGCGGCTGGCGCGCCGTCGAGAAGCTCCATCCCGACGTCGATATCTGTCACATCAATGAAGGGCATGCGGCATTCGCCATCATCGAGCGGGCACATACTTTCGCGCGGCGCGGGGGGATGGACTTCTGGGAAGCGCTGTGGGCGACGCGCGCCGGGAATGTCTTCACCACACACACACCGGTGGCAGCCGGATTTGATACATTTCCGCCCCATCTCCTGCGCACGTATCTGCCCTACGGCAACGGCAATCTCGCGGAGGGCGCGACGCTCGAGACATTGATCGGACTTGGACGCACGGACCCCTCCAATCCGGACGAGCCCTTCAACATGGCGTGGCTCGGGCAACGCGGGTCGGCCGCCTGCCTCGGCGTGAGCCGGCTGCACGGTGAGTTCAGCCGCGGGATATTTCAACCGCTGTTTCCGCGCTGGCCCGCCTGCGAGGTGCCCGTCGGTCACATCACCAACGGCGTTCACATGCCGACGTGGGATTCCGCCAAGTCCGATCGCATCTGGACCGCCGCCTGCGGCAAGGACCGTTGGCGCGGAATGCCGGACGGACTTGGAAAACGGATCGCGGAAACCGATGACGAAAGCATCTGGGCGATGCGCGGAGAGGCGCGCCAGCGGCTCGTCCGCTACGTGCGTGCCCATCGCGCGACGCAGCTTCGGGAACGCGGTGTCGCGACGGACGCCATCCGACAGGCCGAGAACGTTCTCGACCCGAACGTTCTGACGCTCGCCTTCGCGCGGCGTTTCACCGAGTATAAACGCCCCAATCTCCTGCTGCGCGATCCCAAACGTCTGGAGCGGTTGCTCCTGGACAGAAAGCGCCCCGTTCAGATCGTCGTCGCGGGAAAGGCTCATCCGGCCGACCGCGAAGGCAAGGCGATGATCCGCGCCTGGATCGAACTGGCGCGCGCGCCCCAGCTTCGTCCGCGCGTTGTTTTTCTCGAAGACTACGACATCCGGCTCGCCAGACAGCTCGTGCAGGGCGCCGACGTCTGGATCAACACCCCCAGACGGCCTTGGGAAGCCTGCGGCACGAGCGGCATGAAGGTTCTTGTCAATGGCGGCCTCAACTGTTCAATCCTGGACGGCTGGTGGGCCGAGGCGCACGAGCCCGGCGTTGGCTGGTCGATCGGGGACGAACGCGGCGGCGAGGCGGCTGTCGTCGATGCGCGAGATGCCGCGAGCCTTTTCGATACGCTCGAGAACAGCATCATTCCGGAATTCTACGATCGCGACGCCGACGGTCTGCCACGCGCCTGGCTGGCCCGTATCCGGCACAGCATGGCCGGGCTGACACCTGCTTTCGCAAGCACGCGGATGATGCGCGACTATGTCGAGCAAGCCTACCTTCCGCTGGCCGACGCCTTCCGCGTCCGCACGGGCCAAGGCGCAGCGCTTGCCCGGGGTCTGCATGAATGGGCCGAAACCCTACGGAGCCGCTGGCCAAGTCTGCACCTCGGCCAGCCCAGCATTGGTGAGGCGGATGGCCGGCTGCGCTTTTCCGTTCCGGCTTTCCTCGGAGAGGTACCGCCGGACTTTGTCCGCGTCGAACTCTTCGCCGACGAAGAGGCGGGCAAACCCGCCGAGGTCATTGCCCTCCATCGTGAGCAGGCCATTCCCGGCGCGGCGAACGGCTATGTTTATGCCGGAGAGGTGGAGGGCCCGCGCCCCGCAAACGATTACACGCTACGCCTCGTGCCCCATCACGACGACGCCTTTGTTCCGGCGGAACTGCCCCTGATTACCTGGCAGCGCTAAGCCGTTTTGCGCTCCCGCGAGGGCACGCGCAAAGCCGTCGTCCGATGGGGCGGCGAGGAAATCGGCACGCCCGGAACCACCAGGAGCAGCGGCCTGCGCCAGGGCGACATCGCCTGGCGCACTTCCGCCTGCAGATCGGATTCCGCGCGGAACCAGAATTCCCGGTCTCGGCCCTGCGGCCGACCGGCAGCTTCCCAGAGAAGATAGCTTCGGATTCGGATATCGTAATCGGAAACCATGGCCCACTCCCGGAGCCCCGGCCCCGCACGGTCTGATCCGCTACGCCCGCGAGCCTTATACACCAGGTTGCGGCTTCAGAACAAGCACACAGCGAACAACGCCAGCAGAACCACGCCGGCTGCAAGCTTTACAAATAACAGGCCGATGCGGAACACCAGGACGAGGAGAAGGAAGGGCACCAGAAACACAAGCAAGAGGCTCAGGCCGACGACGCTGAAGATCGCGGCCCAGAAGAGCGCGAACATGCCGAACAGGAATGTGAGCATCTGCGCCTCCCGATGGGCCGGTCAGCGCTTCACATAGGTTGGCTGCGTACGCTTGCCAAGGGTCGCGGTGCCAGATCGGCCTTGGCTGCCTCGGACGCTACACGACTGAAGCTAATGCAGTTCCCGGGATGCTCCGAAATGCTGCGGGCGCTCGTAGACAAGCGTGCGGTCCTGCCAGACTTCGAATTTCTTGTAGGCGCTGAGCTTCATCGCATGCGCAAGTACCTTGGCGTGCGTTTCGTTCGCGCATAGCGCCGAAAACGTGCACGCCAGCGATCCGTCATTGTCGAGATAGCAGATTTCAAAGCTCGGCATGGCTTCCTCCTGAACCGGATCCATGCCCCCGCCGCTGAAACGTTTGTGCCTTCTCGGGGACACGTTGTCGAGACTTTTCCGGGCGAGAGCGCGATTAAATTTTCGTCTGAAAGATTCTTCTGCATGACGCAAAGATTCTTCCGCACAATCGGCGCGCAAGAAAAATGCGAACACGGACAACGCGCGTTGTCGCAGACGGTTGCAAAAGTTTCGTGACGGGAAGCGCATCCGCGGGCACGATCCTTGGTTTTCCGCGGCGCAGCGGCTATCCCTTCTGCTGGAAGTTCAGAGAGTCCGCCATGCCGGCTGCCAATAGCAACGAGGTACTTCACGCACTCGACCGGATCACCGATCCCGTCAGCGGCAAAACACTCGTGGCGGGCGGGCTCGTCGACGGGCTCGTCGTGAAAGACGGACATGTGAGTTTTGCCATCGAAGTGCCGGCGGAACACGGCGCTGCCGCGGAGCCTTTGCGGCAGAAGGCGGAAGCCGCCGTTGCAGCGCTGCCGGGCGTGCTGTCCGTCACCGCCGTACTTACCGCTCACCGCGAGCGCGGACGCGCGGCGCCCGCACAGGCGACACCGGAGCCTTCCGGAATACCCGGTGTTGCGGCGGTGATTGCAGTTGCGAGCGGAAAGGGCGGGGTCGGCAAATCCACCGTCGCCGTCAATCTTGCCTTGGCGCTTTCGCGCCTGGGATTGAAATCCGGTCTGCTCGACGCAGATATCTACGGCCCGTCCGTTCCGCGCCTGCTCGCCATTCGCGAAAAGCCGCAGTCGCGCGACGGCAAGGTGCTTCAGCCGATCGAGAAATTCGGCATCAAGACGATGTCGATCGGCTTTCTTGTCCGCGAAGACGAGCCGATGGTCTGGCGCGGGCCGATGGTAACGAGCGCGCTTTCGCAGCTGCTCGGCGATGTCGCCTGGGCGCCGCTCGACGTGCTCGTCGTCGACATGCCGCCGGGCACCGGCGACGCACAGCTCACCATGGCGCAGCGCGTGCCGCTCAAAGGCGCGGTCATCGTCTCCACACCGCAGGATCTTGCGCTCGTCGACGCCCGCAAGGGCCTTGCGATGTTTCGCAAAACAAAGGTGCCGATCCTCGGCATCGTCGAAAACATGAGTGTGTTCGTCTGCCCGCACTGCGGAAAGGAGAGTCACATTTTCAGCCACGGCGGCGCGCGAAAGGTGGCCGAGAGTCTCGGCGCACCGTTCCTCGGCGAAATTCCGCTCGTCTCTCTCATCCGCGAAACCTCGGATGCCGGCACGCCCATCGTCGCCGCCGCGCCCGACAGTTCCGAAGCACGGGCCTTCGTGGCACTTGCGGAAAAGGTGGCGAAAATGCTGGCCGCTCCTACGCGCGCGGCGCCGCGGATTGTGATGGAATAGGAGAGATGCATCGCCGTGGAGCGAACGAAAGCTTCCGGCACGTGCTTATGTCGCGGTCTTCTATCGTCCTGCCTGGCGTGCTATAGGTCGTGAATGACCACTCTGGAAGATATCGAAAAGGCCGTCGCACAGCTCCCCCCGGAAAAACTGATGGAGTTCCGTACCTGGTTTGAGGAATTCGACGCCGCTTTGTTCGATGCAAGACTCGAAATTGACAGTCGCGCCGGAAAGCTCGACGGGTTTGCCGAAGAGGCACGCAGCGCTTTTAAGCAAGGCAGTATCAAAGATATCTGATTTATCGAATCAGCTCGTCGTAATCCGCGTGAGAGCCAATCCAGAACCAGACCATGGTCCCGTCTTCCTGAATTGCGAGGGCGCGATATCGTAATCCGACCCGCGCAGTCCAGTATGACCCGACCTGCTTGAAATGCAGCGAAGTGTGCGCGGGGTTTCCCTTCAGCAGAGAAAAATTCTTGTCCGCGAGTTTGCGCGTGGTTGGCGGTAGCTTCGTGTAGGCGTCCCAAAACCGGGCTGTGGCAACATGCTTCGGTAGTGTCCTAATTTGAATCTCTCTGCGGAGAACGGCTTAGGTCTTTTGCCGCCTGTCGGTTCACTGGACGATCATACAATAGTTGAAGGGCCGATCTTGCTTTGCGCCAAGCGCGCGCAATCGCTTCGCTTTCAGCAGGATGTGCTTTTGCCCATTTCAGCTTCGCACGCTGGCTCTTTCCTAGTCGGCGGCGGCTCATTTACTCGCCCTCGCCTCCGCCACCATAGCCGCTCTAACAGCGTCCACGGGGCCGGCTACCGGTGGCAGGTGCAGGACGGCATAGGTCCGCTCCTTTCCATCTGGTAGCTCACGCGTCCATGCGTAGGCGCGTTTTGCCTTGGGGTGTCCGGCCAAGTCGAACACGGCAATCGTCCCCCGCACGCGGGTTGGCCCTCAAATGAGTCACTGACGGGCACGGACTGGGCGAATGAGGCTTTACCGCCATGTTGGGATTCGACGGCATGTTTCAACCGCGTGAGATCAGCGCTCACCTTTTAAGCTCCATCAAGTACCGCACAAGGTGGTGGATTCTCGTAGAGGGATTCCAAGAATTACTAGCATTGTTGTGCGCCTCAAGCTTTCGCGCGTTATCCAGCGCTTGCGGTAACCTTCCTTCTAACTCGGCAAACACCCCATCGCGACCCTTTGCGTACCCCCCATAATGCTGCTGGACTTCTCGAACTAGCCGCTCGCAGGCTGATCGACCGCCTGCACTCATGAACGGCGCGGTAGTGTACCTGTGGTGCAATAGAATCCATATTTCAAAGCATGGTATCGAAGCGACTACGACCAACTTCCCATTGCGACCATGGTTGCAGTCAGCCGCGGTACGCACAGCCGCTTCAAAATTCTGGTGACCATCTCTGTCGAACACACAATAAACGCGGTCCAACTCGCGGTCGCGGTCCAATTCTTCAATTGCCCTATTCACTAAGCTCATAGGATCGGTGGCTGGCGGGTGGACAATCCGCACGTTGACGCTGCTGAGACGATGCCGCGTGCGCAATCCCTCAAAGTAATTCGGTTCTGTCTTCGCTCCCTCGCACACAATTAGGATGACATCGTAAGGATCGCGCGAGGGACCGCGGCGGCGGTACTCCGCAGCACGTCGCAGTGATCGTCGGGGCGCCATCAGTGCCGGGTTTGACTAAGAATAGGCAGTGCACCGTATCGCCCGCGCATATACCAACGTTCGATGGCTTCATCATTGCGGGGACTAAACTCTGACAACGGGTAAAGCCGTGTACTCGCATCGGTTTGCTTTTCGACAAACCAAATTTGATCCCGGCGGAACAATTCCTGATTCAACAATGTGGTATCATGAGTGCTGAAAACTAGTTGGGCCCCATTGGGATTTGTGGCATCGGAATGGAATTGTGCAATCAGAAACCTGGTCAGCAACGGATGAAGGCTAGTGTCAATTTCGTCGAACAGTAGTACTTCACCATTTGCAAAAACATTCAGCCACGCTCCCGCATTCTTGAATAGTGCTTGCGTTCCGTTCGATTCGTCCGATAGGTCGAATTTCACACGTTCGCGAGTATCTGTGGCTAGGTGAGAGAAGCTCACTCGGACAAGGTTAGGAGGCGAATTTGCAGGTCCCTGTTCTATGATCGGCGCCCCAGCCCCAATCATGTACCCTGGGCCTGATGACAATGGTTCCCTTTGAATTTCAACGTCAGAAATTCCGGAATCCGCCTCTCTGATAAATGATAAAAGGTGATCCTTCCCACGCTGGGATTCAAAAAGTTTCAGCGTGAGACCAGCGTTCATGCTCATGTTCCCAACGATAACTACTAAACGCTTTTGGAACCATTCGAATACCGGCTTGAGTTGTTGATTATTCAATTGAACAGCCATTGATAGGAACAATGCGTTATCTCGTGTTGCGTCCCTCCAGAGTGATTTGTTGCCAGTGAAGTGCGTGCTGAAATTCCATTCATACTCCTCGTCTTTTCCGTTCCATGTGCGCTCAAACAATCTTCGCCCTCTTCCGTGAGGATATTCGAGTAAGAATTCGTTTTCGACTCTTTGGGGGCCAAGCGAAAATCCGTACTCATACCGGACACCGTCTTTGATTATGGCGATTTCAAAATCCGTGCTTTGTGATTTTGTGACGGATGACAGCCGAAATGGATCGTGGGGCAGCTTAGTAGTCGGCGCAGATGTTGCCGAAGTGACAACTACCTGTTGCATGAATTGCAGAGCTTTCAGGAGATTGGTTTTGCCCGCAGCGTTCGGTCCGTAAATGGCCGCAGAACGCAATAGGCGACCGAGATTGTTGATCCCTGATTCTGCCGTATGCGTTTCGAAATGCTCTTTTGAAGCATCGGCAGTCATTGCGATGGTCTGCTGGCCGCAAAACGAGCGGTAGTTCCCTACTTTGAACTGGATCAGCATAATTCGATTTTCCGACGAATTTCGCTTGACAATATGTGCTTTCTCCGCAAAAATGTCAATGAAATTGATTCGGTAACAAAATCAGCCACATATAGGGGGTTCCCGTTATGAACCGGCTATTGGTAGGCCGCCGCACCCAGATCATTAACTGCTTGGTCGAGGGCAATTCGATCCGTTCAACGGAGCGGATGACCGGCACGCACCGCGACACCGGTCATGCGGCTGATGGTCGAGGTTGGCGAAGGCTGCCAGCGGATCATGGATGAGAAGATGCGCAACCTGCCGTGCCAGCGCATTCAGGTGGACGAGATTTGGTCCTATGTCCGCAAGAAGCAGTCACGGCTCCGTCCGGGCGAAAGCATCCGTACAAGCGATTTCTGGACGTTCGTGGCGATTGATCCGCAAACGAAGCTGGTTCCGTCCTATCTGGTTGGCAAGAGGACACTCCAGAACGCGACCGCCTTCATGGCGGACCTGTCGCAGCGCCTTTCCGTCCGCATTCAGCTTTCGTCGGATGCGCTCCGCTCCTATGAAGATGCGGTTGAGCAGGCTTTCGGTGCGGATGTGGATTACGGCCAAATCGTTAAATTCTACGACAGCGAGCCTCTCTGACCGGGGCGCTATAGCCCGCCGCGCGTGACAGGCGCGGAGCGTACCGTCATCGCCGGATCACCCGATCAAGCCCACATTTCGACAAGCCTAGTCGAGCGGCAAAACCTGACCATGCGCATGTCCATGCGCCGATTTACCCGCCTGACCAACGGCTTCAGCAAGAAGGTCGAAAACTTAAGGCGGCGGTATCCCTGCATTTCGCCCATTACAATTTCGTACGCATGCATCGGAGCCTGCGCGTCACCCCTGCCATGGCAGCCGGGGTCTCTGATAGGCTTTGGACGCTTGAGGAATTGGTCGAGCAGACGAGCCGATAGGAGAAAAGGCATGGCACCAAAGCCCCCAAAGCCATATCGCGCGATCTGCACAGTCGAGGCGAAGCGGCCTACGAAAGAACACGCCTTCGGCACCAAGACGCGCGCGGTAGCCTTTGCCAAGAAGAGCATTCGCGAGCTGTTCACAAGTCGTTGTCGAGCAGCGCGGGTTTGACGGCAGCTGGCAACATTTTCAGTCGTTCAAAAAGCCAGAGAACTCAAATTAGTCTCTTATCGCCTGACTCGTGACATTTTTGGCGAAGAATTTTGTGGCAATGAGGAATGCTCGGTGCAATGATTGCTGCGCCGTAAAGGCTTGAGCCCATAGGGCTTTCATACGTTGCACCCGCACTTGCGGGAATAAATTTGGCGGATGTGAATCGGCAGAACATCCAAAATTCGCCAGTACGGCCGAGGCGGAGCTTTGCCTGTTTGGTTCCGGCTCAGCCGGCTTAGGTCACTACCCATGCTTCATGTCGCAATCGTCTGCGGCTCAGGCATTGTACGCTAGCCGGAGTCCCGGCTGCGGCCAGTCTGTCGCGAGCAGTTTTCCGGTGCCGGATGCTGTCACATAGGCGGTCTTCATGTCGTTTCCGCCCCAGCAAATATTTGTGACCAGCGGGTCGGGAAGCGGCAAATGGCGCATCGTTTCCGTGCCGGGGCCAAAGGTCGCGATGCCGCCTTCAAGCAGCGTCGCCACGCACACTCCGCCATCCGCCTGTACGCCGAGCGAATCGAAATAGGCGAAGCGGGGATAGGCGCCCACGAATACGCCGGGCGCAAAGCGCTTCGCCTTGTCCACTTTTCCCGCGCCGCTGAGCGGGAGAGCCCAGAGACGGGCGGTGACCGTCTCGGCGTAGTACACCGTCGTTCCGTCCGGCGAGAGACCGACGCCATTGGGCGAGATCAGTTCGCGCAGGACGCGCGTAATCGCGGAGCCATCGGCTTTCGCATAATAGAGCGCGCCGTGGCTTCGGCCTTGCGCCGTCGTCGCGCCGTGATCGGTGAACCAGAATCCGCCAGTCGTATCAAAGACGAGATCATTGGGCGCAATCAGCCGCTGACCATCGCAGTCCTCGTAGACCGTCTCCACGCGTCCCGTTGAAAGCGTCACGCGCTCGATGCATCCGCCGCGATGGGATGGCGGAGCATGGCCCGGGATCAGCACGTCGCCGCGCCGGTGGAATTCGAAGCTTCCGCCGTTGTTGCAGACGTAAAGCGCGCCGTCGGGACCGATGGCGAGACCGTTCGGCCCTCCGTCCGGCACAGCGACGGTCTGCTTGGTTCCGTCCGGCGGCACACGCGTGATACGTCCCGCCGCCATTTCGACCACGAGGATCGAACCGTCCCCGAGCGCGACCGGGCCTTCCGGAAATTCGAGACCAGATGCGATTTCGCGAATCGGCACGTCTGTATCCTCGATCATTCTCAGGGAGGAGTATGCACCCGCTCGAAGGTCAGGAAGGCGTAACGCAATCCGTCCTCCGTGACGTGCATCTCGCGTGCGGTCTCGTGCCATTCGGCGCAGGCAACCATTGGAAAGTGCGCGTCGCCCGCAAACTCCGCGTCGAGTTTCGTCAGGCGAAGCACATCGGCGAAGGGGAGCGCGACGCGATAGATATCGGCGCCGCCGATAACGGCGATCTCGTCGGAGTGTTCCGCCCCGGCGCGCGCGATCGCACCGGCGAGCGAATGCACGACGCTGGCGCCGGGCGCATGGTAAGCCTTGTCGCGCGTCACCACGATGTTGAGACGGCCCGGCAGCGGACTTTTCGGCAGGCTTTCCCACGTTTTCCGGCCCATGATGCAGGGATTTCCCATCGTCAGCTGACGGAACCGGCGCATGTCGTCGCCGATGTGCCAGGGGATCCGGCCGTTCGCGCCGATCACACGGTTGGCAGCCATTGCCGCGACGATGGCGATACGGCTCATGCGCCTGCGAGCTGCGCCAGCGTCTCGCCCGTCAGGCGATAGATATACCAATCGTCCACTCGCTGCGCGGCCACGCTTTCGTAGAAGTCGATCGCCGGCCGGTTCCAGGTGAGCACGGACCATTCGATCCGCACCGCGCCGTGTTTCAGCGCCGTGTGTGCGAGACTTGCGAGAAGGGCGCGACCGACTCCGCGGCGCCGCAACTCGGGCCGGACATAGAAATCCTCGAGATAGATCCCGCGCGCGCCCAGAAAGCTCGAATAGGTGAAATACCAGGTCATCACACCGGCGGGCGCATCGTCCAGAAAGGCGAGATCGCAGCGCACGGCGGGCGCAGCGCCCAGCATGTCGCGCGCGACTGTCCCGGTCGTCAGCCTGAACCGGTGTTCGAGGCGCTCATAAATCGCAAGGTCGCGCAGCAGCGAGAGAATCGTGTCCTCGTCGCCCGTGCGGCCGGCGCGGACTGCGGCCGCGCTCAAACCGCCACCTTCGCGCGAATGTGTGGATGCGCCTGGTAATTCTCGAGCCGGAAATCCTCGTAGCGGAACGCGAGGATGTCCTTCACCGCCGGATTGAGCCACAGGCGCGGCAACGGAAATGGCGCGCGGCCAAGCTGCTCGCGCGCCTGTTCGAGGTGGTTCAGATAGAGATGCGCATCACCGAGCGTGTGGACGAAATGGCCCGGCGCCAGCTCCGCAGCCTGCGCAACCATCATGGTGAGGAGCGCATAGGACGCGATGTTGAACGGAACACCAAGAAAGATATCGGCGGAGCGCTGGTAGAGCTGACAGGAAAGCCGTCCCTCCGCGACATAAAACTGAAACAGGCAGTGGCAGGGCGGCAGCGCCATGCGCGGAATGTCCGCGGGGTTCCACGCCGAAACGATGAGGCGGCGCGAGTCGGGATTGCAGCGGATCTCCTCGACAACATTCGATATCTGGTCGATGGCGCTCCCGTGCGGATTGGGCCAGGAGCGCCACTGCGCGCCATACACCGGACCGAGATCGCCGGCCGCGTCGGCCCATTCGTTCCAGATCGTGACGCCGTGTTCCTGCAGCCAGCGCGCATTGGTGTCGCCGCGCAGGAACCACAGAAGCTCATAGATGATGGATTTGACGTGCAGCTTCTTCGTGGTGACGAGCGGAAAGCCTTCGACCAGATCGAAGCGCATCTGGTGACCGAAGATCGACAGCGTACCCGTGCCGGTGCGGTCGTGCTTTTCCACGCCGCGGGCGAGCACCGTTTCCATCAATTCGAGGTATTGGCGCATGGACGAACCGATCCGTCGCGACCCCGAGTCGCGAGCCGCTCATTTGAAACCTTTCGGGATCGCCGCGCCACAGGCATCCCGCAGGACATTCCCGATAGCTCTGTTGTGGGGCTGGCGGAATCTGGGTGGCCAGGCAGTCGGGTCGACGCTGCCCGACCACTCGACGTCACGAAAGCCATGCTTCGACAGGCTCATACTTCGACAAGCTCAGCATGAGGGCCTTTCCTCGCCCGCACCCTACCGAGGAGCCTGACCTGATGCTGGCGAGGGCCCGGAGCTACGCCTTCGCTTCATAGGTCAAATCGAACATCCGGTCGGAGAGCCAGCGGCGGAAATGGGGATCGTCCATGAACTTCTTGTAGAGGCCACTGTGATCCTTGGCGGCTCCGACCACCAGCCGTTCCAGGCTCCTGTCGTGTTCGATGCGGGCGTTCTGGCGATCCGAGTTTGTCCGGGCGTTTCGATAGGCGGTGTCTGCCGATAACCCGGCGGGAAGATCCTCCGCGATGAATCGCTTGATTCGATCTGCGTCTTCCCAATGTTCGGCCCCGAAAAGGTCGTTGAAACTCTCGATGATCCGCGACAGGCGCTCGATCTGCGGTTCCGGCCTGTGCCCGCCGGCTTCCACCGGAATCGGTTCGATCTCGCCTTCCGCATCGGCCAGCTGAATGCGCTGCACCGCCTGCTTCTCGGCGCGGTAGCTGTCCATGTCCACGGTTTCGAGAATGCCTTTCGACAGATCGTCTTCCTTCGGCGCAGGCAGTTTCCCAATCAGGAGATTCAGGAAGATCGACAGTTTCTCCCACTCCGCTTGCGAGAAGGGCAGCACAGCGGCCAGAAAATCGTAGCTGCGGCAGAAAGCTTTCGCCCTGCTCTTGAAATCGACCTGCCCGTCCTCGTCCAGCCGCTCCCTGTAAGCCGCGACGCAGGCGTCGAGAACCGGATCGAGCGCATCGCGCGCAGCGCCGCGCAAATACTTCTCCACGATCTCGTCGACCTGCAATTGCGAATAGACCTCCGCCCGGTCCAGGTCCGCTTTCAGATCGTGCAGCCGGTTGGGGTCGGTCTCGTCGCTGAGCACCGTCGTGCGGTAGTAATCCTCGAACGCGTCACGGATCGTATCGACGTCGTTCTGGAAATCGAGCACGAACACGTCGTATTTTGCGGGATGGGCGCGGTTCAGCCGCGACAGCGTCTGCACCGCCTTGATGCCGGAGAGCGGCTTGTCGACATACATGGTGTGCAGGAGCGGCTGGTCGTAGCCGGTCTGGAATTTGTCGGCGCAGATCAGGAAGCGGTACGGGTCTTCCTCGAAGCGGTTGGCAATGTCCCTCGCGGGAAAACCGTTGAGGCTCGCTTCCGTCACCTTCTCGCCGTCATATTCGGGCTCGCCCGAGAACGCGACGATGGCTCTATACGGGCTCTTGTGCTCCGCGAGCACATGGCGAAACGCGTGGAAATATTCGATGGCGCGCTGCACGCTCCCCGTGACCACCATTGCGCGCGCCTCGCCGCCGATCTTGCGCGGCGCAGCCACGCAATCGTGGAAGTGATCGACCATGATCTCCGCTTTCTTGCGGACGGCATGGCCATGCGCCTCCACATAGCGGCGCAGCTTCTTGCGCGCCCGCTGCTCGTCGAATTCCGGATCATGCTCCACCGTCTTGACGAGCCGATAGAAGCTTTCGATCGGCGTGAAACTCGCCAGCACGTCGAGAATGAATTTCTCCTGGATCGCCTGCTTCATGGTGTAGCTGTGGAACGGGCGATATGGCTTGCGCCCGTCAGTGGGAACTGCAATCCCGAACAGCTGCAGCGTCTTGGGTTTGGGAGTTGCGGTGAAGGCAAAATAGCTGGCGTTGGGCAGCATCTTGCGGGCTTCCATGAGCCGGTTGATTGTGTCCTCGACCGTCTCCTCGTCTTCGCCGGCATCCGGCGCGCCCGCGAGCGCCGCATTGAGGGCGGCGGCCGTCCTGCCGCCCTGGCTCGAGTGGGCTTCGTCGATCACGATGGCAAAATACCGGTCGCGATGCGCACTTCCGATCTCGTCGAGGATGAACGGAAATTTCTGCACCGTGGTGATGACGATCTTCTTGCCGCCCTCGATGAACCCTCTGAGCGTTCCCGAACGGTCCGCATGCCCCACCGTCGCGCCCACCTGCGCGAAATTCCGGATGGTCTGGTGGATCTGATCATCGAGGATGCGCCGGTCCGTCACCACGACGACGGTATCGAAGACCGCGTTCCCGTCTTTTCGTGCTTCGATCAGCTGATGCGCGAGCCAGGCGATCGAATTGGATTTGCCGCTGCCGGCCGAATGCTGAACGAGATAGCGGTGCCCTGCGCCGTTCTCCCGCACATCCGCAAGCAGCTTGCGCACCACGTCGAGCTGATGATAGCGCGGGAATATCTGGACGCGCTTTTTGCGGCCGGTTCGCGGGTTTTTCTCTTCCACGATTTGCGCGTAATTCTCGAGAATGTCCGTCAGGCCGAGCGGAAGCAGTATCTGTTTCCATAGGTAATCGGTCTTGATGCCACCCGGATTGGGCGGATTTCCCGCGCCGTCCTTCCAGCCCTTGTTGAAGGGCAGGAACCACGATGCCTTGCCCTTCAGTTCGGTGCAGAAGCGGATGTCCGCATCGTCCACGGCAAAATGGGCCACGCAGCGGCCGAACTCGAACAGCTTTTCGCGCGGATCTCGGGTGCGGCGATACTGCTCGACCGCATCCTCCACCGTCTGCATGGTGATGTTGTTCTTGAGCTCGAAGGTGAAAACGGGAAGCCCATTGATGAAGATCGCGAGATCGAGCGCGTTCATCGTCTCCTCGCGGGAATAGCGCAGCTGCCGTGTGACCGAGAACCGATTCGCCGCAAACCGCTGTTGCGCGTACAGGTTTTCCGGCGATGGAGAGCCATAGAACAACGTAACGTCGTGGGCACCATGGCGGATTCCCTTGCGCAGCACGTCGATGACGCCGCGCTTGGCCGTCTCGCCCTGCAGCCGGGCGAGAAATTTCTGCCGCGCTGCGCTGTCATGGTCGAGGTCGAGCGCCCTGACGAGCTGCGGCTGCGTGGCCGCGACGAAGGCACCAAGCTGGGCGAGATCGACCGTCCAGTTCCGGTCGTAATCCTCCGGATTGCCGAGAATGTAATTGTAGAGGCCGCGATAACCCCACGTATCGTCACCCGTGCCGTCCGGCGCGGTGCCGCCCCGCGCGCCAGTCAACTCGGCGACGATCAGCGCCTCAAGCGCGCGTTCGCTGGTGTCGGTTTTGGGCATCTCAGCCGCAACAAGCCATCATCGTCTCGAGTGGCATTCAGGCGGCCTCCTGCTCAGGCTCGAGTTCCGATTCAGTATCCTCTTCGAGCAGTTCTTCTTCGGGTTCCGGCTCCAATTCCTGATCGATTTCAACCGGCAAAGCGGCTGCCGCTTCCCGGACGTCGAGCTTGCCCGTCACCACGTTACTGATCATGCAGGTTCGGAATTCATTGAAAAGATCGATTTCCCGGCTCGCAGCAGAGATAGTAGCGCTCAGGCTGGCCGTATCATCTTCGATCTTCCTCAGTATCGAGTCTTGCTCTGTCAGTGGCGGACGCAGGAGGGCGATTTTTAGGAACTGGTCGGGGTAAAGACGCAGCCGCGAGGTTGTAATACCACGAGAGCATCTAACGTATTCGTCGCGATACATCTCGATTCGTAATAGAAGATCGAGAAACCTGGACCGAAACTGCTCCGTCCGGGCTGGCCGATAAACTCCGTACGATGGGCTGACGATTCCAACCTGGCCGGCAACTCCAATGGCCGCCATCCAGCCCCACATGGTATTCACGACCACATCGTCGCGTTTGCACATCTTATGGCCGCGATACGATTCTGCCATAAACATGGTTATGTTCTTTTGCGATCGCGGAGTAACACCCGTTTTGTGCGACACCGAAAGAAGCTCTTCGTCGCCAGTTGTTGACCGCTCATCGATTTCCCGGAGGTAGACTTTCGCCGGCTTCACCTCCCAATGTTCCGGGATATCGCCGAGCCAATCGATGCCGGAGCGTTTGAGGCGGACATCCTGATCGAGGCCGCGCGTTACGGCGCGATGGACGATCGCCTGCTTCTCTTCTTCCAGAAGCTTGATCAGTTTCCGCTTTGCGGCGATGTAGCGCCCGATCTTCCTCTCCGCATGACCAACGAAGCGGGCAATGGAAGCCTGCTCATCGGTCGAGGGAACCGCAAAACAGATTTCTTTTATTGCCCCATGCGAAAGGCCATATCGGGTGATGCCATTTGCCCTGACGCTGAACTGTACCTTGGACGCTTCGCTTAGAAGCTGCCAATAAAGAAACCGCCCAAGCATCGCCGCGCGAGGCCGCAGGATTGCCAAGTGATAGCCGCAGATAAGATCGTCTGCTGTTTCAGCTACATATGCCGGAACGCCGATGTCTTTCCAGTCCTCCGAGTCCTTTGTGATCAAAACGTCGTTCACGTGCAGCCGAAAGCGCTTGACCTCAGCGTGCGTCGCGGTCGCCTGCATGAAAGGCAGTTCGGCCGTTATAATTGCTCTCTTGTACGCATCAACGTAGTTACACAGCCGCACCAACTGCTCGCCATCTTCCGTCTTCTTGTCGACATTGCTGACAAGCAGCTCCGCCACGTTGCGAAGACGCGATGTCGACCAGTGCTCCGGCACCTGCCCAAGCCACGGAACGCCGGATTCCTTGTAGGCCGGATAGGGTTTGAGGCCCTCGATCATGCCGGTGCGTCCTCGTTGAACAGATTGACGTAGGGCTCGTAGCGGAAGCGGCGGTTGCGCATCCGACCGGTGATTTCGGCGAGGATGCCTATCTTTACCAACCGCTCGACAAGCTGGTTGGCGGCGGGAAAGGTCGTCCTGGTCAAATCGCGCACTTCGCTGACCGAGACGATGGGACGTTTGTAGAGATGTTCGAGCAGCAATTGTCCGTTGCCGGCGGAGTAGCCAAGATGTTGGGTAATAAGGCTCCTGTGCGCCTCCCGCATCGTCAGGATGCGCCGCGCCGTCTCCGCCGCCTCGCGGCTCACCTGCGAGACGCCGCGCAGAAAAAAGGAGAGCCATTGCTCCCAGGCACCCTTGTCGCGCGTCGCTTGCAACAGGTCGTAATAGGTCTGCCGGTGGCGCTTGAAATAGTGCGAAAGATAAAGAACCGGTTTGCCGAGCACACCCCCTTCGCAGAGCAGGAACGTGATCAGAAGCCGTCCGACGCGGCCGTTGCCGTCGAGGAAGGGGTGGATGGTTTCGAACTGCGCGTGCGCCAGGCCGATCTTGGCAAGCAGCGGCAGGTCGCTTTGGTGCAGGAATTTTTCGAGGTCGCCCAGTGCGTCCGGCACCAGATCGGGCGGCGGCGGGACGAACATCGCTTCGCTCAACTGGCAGCCCGCCGGGCCGATCCAGTTCTGCGTGCGGCGCAATTCGCCCGGCGTGAGCCGGCCGCCGCGCGCGTCCGCCAGGAGCTTCGCGTGGATTTCGCGGATGAGCCGCACCGAGACCGGCAGGTCGTTCAGCCGCGCGAGACCGTAATTCAGCGCGGCGACGTAATTTACCACCTCCTCGACATCTCTGGGGCTCTCCGGCGAGGAAAGCTGCGCTTCGGCCGCGAGCAGATCCCGCAGGGAACTCTGCGTGCCTTCGATCTGGCTCGACAGCACAGCTTCCTTGCGGACATACATGAGGACGAACAGGTCCGGGTTGGGCAGTATCTGGATCGATCCGTCCAGCCGCCCCAGCGCCAGATCGGCTTCCGAGAGGAGGCGCTGTATCTCACCCTCGAACAGGACAGGCGGCCGCGGCGGCAGGGGCGCAGGAAGGAAGGCACGATAACCGGCAGGTTGACGCCTGTATGTCCCCGCACGATTTTGCGTTCCGGCCACGCCCACCCCGCCTTCAGACCCATGCTATGCGCCGCCTTTAATAAGAATGCGGATTTCCGCCATATGCAAGACTGCCTTTAATATAGAGGGGATTTCGGCGCCATATTAAACGTAGACAAGCACAAGCTCCCGTCGAGCGCACAACCAGCCCGCCTCGCGGATCACGATCTCAGAGACCCTCAAACCACAATTTGATTCTGCGAGCCATCAAGAGACGGCGCCCGGCCAGAAAGGCTTCGTACGAGGGAAACGGCCCGTCCAGAACGGTGAGCGGTATGCAGCTGGCCTGCAGATTTGCGCGCAACTCGGATTCGTCGACGATACCGCCATAGCGGCGCTTGCCGCCGCGGCACTGTTCAAGCGCTTCGCGGAAGTAGGCCTCCGGTGCTTTGTTGCCGATGGCAATGTTTATTTCCGACTGGGCGACAGCGAAGTTCGCAATCTGGTTGTATCTGCCTCTCTGTAGCCCCAGTTTCTTCAGATAATCGCGCGGAAACACATGATGATCGTCGCTGCGATTCAACAGCAGATCCCGCACCGTAATATCGCGAGACAGAAATCCGCGATCGCCGAGCTTCGCCTGCGCGGCCTTGTACGCCAGCAGGTAGGGACTGTTCGATGAAGACGTGTCCATCAGTTGCGGCAGCATCCCGGTCCAAAAGGTCTCGGGCAGTTCCGCGGCGATGACAGATTCCACGTACTTGCCCAGCCCCTGCAGATCGATTTGCCTGATGTCGAGGTCGAACGCAGTCTCGGGGCTGGCGGCGTAGCGTCCGCGCAACACGGACATTGCGTACCAGCGGCGCACGACGCGCTCGAGATCGGCACCCGGCAATCCCTGAGACCGTCCGGTTAGATATAGGATATATGCGAAATTGACCGCGTTCCGACCTCCGATAAGATCGTTGACTACCATTCCCGCCGAGCGCAGAATCATTGTTATGCGATCGAAGTGGGTCCGGTTTATGAAGTCGAATACACCATCTTTGAGTACGGCAAACGAGCTTTCGGCTGTCGCTTCCTCGTACTGTTTTGTCTCGAAATTTCGGCCCGACAGCAGTGCAACAAGGTCCTGCAATTTTCCACGCCGAAATTTGGACGTAAACGCAACTCGAAGCATGTCTGTGTACGAAGGATCGTAAAGATCGTCGTTGACATCCTTCAACCATCGCATTTTCGCGAAATAATCCGTCGCGGCAAAATCGGGATCGCCTTTTTCGATCCGGGCGATAAATTCTGGCGCCACCGCCAGGTGACAAAAATAGTCGATAGCCTTTCGTAGCAGGCTGCCCCCATATGTATTGTTGGCAGCGATCTTCGACATTGCGAAATCCGCCTGGGACAACGTTGCTCCGGCAGAGTTTACCCGGATGAAAATTTCTGTGACTGTTTCGATATCCAGATTCTCGGCAAGCTCGATTACGCCTACCTGATTGTTGACTATCTTCCGCACGCTCTCGAAAACCAGCGATATTCGCCGCCGATCCGCACCGGGGTTCCGCTCCGTATAGTAGTCGGTCAGTTCCGTGAGTGCCGAATCGGGGGCGAATATCGCCGCTATGTCGGGAATCCACGCCGTGTCCTTGAGAATGGCCGGATTCGCCACTTCAAACCGTTCCTCGACCGGGTGGAAGGCGATACGTATGCGGGTCGTTTCGTAGTCTTTCGTCAAGACCTCGTGGCCCAACAGCGCCGCCATCAGCGCGGTAACGCGTTGCTGCCCATCGATCAGAATTCGTTTCCCGGCAGAGAGAGTTCCGTCTTTCAAACGGATCGTGGGATTTCGCCATGCGATCAGGTATCCCACTGGAAACCCTTGATACAGCGAGTCGAGGAGATTTCGAACTTTCACCGGCTCCCAGACAAAGGGCCGCTGAATCTCCGGAATTGCGATCTCCCCGGATTTGACCCATGTGAGTAGCGTTTCAATGGGATGCGGTGTTACCGAATACCTCTGCGTCGCCACTAAGTTACTCCCCCCGCAATCTCTGCCAGCAAGCCTTTGGTCTCCCGCTCCAGCGCCAGGATTTCCGCGCGAATTTCCTCCAGGCTGCGCAGAGGCTTGGGCTTGTAGAAATAGCGGTTGAAGCTGATCTCGTAACCGATTTCCGTCCGGCCTTCGTCGATCCATGCATCCGGCTCGTAGGGCAGTACTTCGCGGCGAAAGAAGGCTTCGATGCCGCCGTCTTCGAGAAGCGGGATTTGCTCGGCGTCGCGCAGTTCGCTGTCCGGTTCGTGTTCGACGAGGCAGGCGCGTTCTTCAATCTTCGTTTCGTATAGTCCGTGAAGGGGATCCGGTTTCAGCTTGCCGGGTTTGTGCACGCGGCGGATGACCGGTTCGGCCGCGTCGTCCCGTTCGGCAAGCGCATTCTGGAGAAGTTTGACGCGCTTCGCGGGCAGCTTGACCCGCTGTGCTGCCGCAATCTCTTCCAGATCGGCGAAGAAGCGATTGAAATCCCGGTGTGGACCTGGTCCCAATTTTTCCGCGGCGCCTTCGACCAGAGTGGCCAGCGGGAGTTCCTCGGCCTCCGTACACATGGTCCGGAATTGCGCAAGTTTTTCCGGAGACAGTTCCACCCGGAGCCGCAGCGGCCGTTCGACCGTGATTTTCCAATATCCGAACGCCGCATTGTCGAAGGTTTTCGACTGCTCCGATTCCCCAAAATCCACAAACGCATCGCAGATTCGCGCAATATCGTCCTCCGAGAGTTCGCAGTTCTTCTTGCCAAGATTCTTGCGCAGCGGCCTGAACCAGCCCGTCGCGTCGATCAGCTGGACCTTCCCCTTGCGGTGCTCCGGCTTCCGGTTGGTGAGAACCCACACATACGTGGCGATGCCGGTGTTGTAGAACATGTTGAGCGGCAGCGCGACGATGGCTTCCAACCAGTCGTTCTCGAAGATCCAGCGCCGGATATTGCTTTCCCCTTGCCCCGCATCGCCGGTGAACAGCGACGAGCCGTTGTGGACTTCCGCGATGCGGCTGCCGAGCTTCGTGCCGTGCTTCATCTTGGAGAGAAGATTGGCCAGGAACATCATCTGGCCGTCGCTCGAGCGGGTGACGAGGCTGTATTCCGGGTCGCCACCGTGCTGGACGACGAACCGCGGGTCGCTGATGCCGCCCTTGCCGCCCATCCGCTCCTGATCGCTCTTCCAGCTTTTCCCGTAAGGCGGATTGGACAGCATGAAATCGAATTCGCGCGCGGGAAACGCGTCATTCGACAAGGTCGAGCAATCGGGACCGCCCACGAGATTGTCCGCCGCCTCGCCTTCGCCTTTCAGCAGCAGGTCGGCTTTCGCAATGGCAAAAGTCTCGGCATTGATCTCCTGGCCATAGAGGTGTGTGGAGACCTGCTTGCCCTGTTCGGCGGCGAGTGTCTGCAGCGTTTCCTCGGCGACGCTCAGCATGCCCCCGGTGCCGCAGGCGCCGTCGTAAAGGAGATAGGTTGAAGATTCGATCTCATTGGCGACGGGAAGAAAGATAAGCTTTGCCATCAGCCGAACCGCATCGCGCGGCGTCCAGTGTTCGCCGGCTTCTTCGTTGTTGTCTTCGTTGAAGCGGCGGACCAGCTCCTCGAACAGCGTGCCCATCGCGTGATTATCAAGGCCTGGAAGCCGCTCGGAACCGTCGTCGTTGAGGACCGGGCGCGGACTGAGGTTGATGCCACGGTCGAGAAATTTCTCGATCAGGCTGCCGAGCGCATCGGCGCGGGTCAGCCGAGGAATCTGGTTGCGGAATTCGAAATTGCCGAGAATCTCCTGAACGTTCTCGGAGAACCCATCGAGATAGGCTTCGAAATCCGCCTTGAGTTGCGCCTGTCTGCCGCGAGCGCGCAGGTCGCGCAGCGTGAACGCCGAGGTGTTGAAGAATGCCTGCCCCGCTGCCTGCCTGAGCGCCGGCCCCTGATGGACGACGCCGGCTTCGTCGAGCGCCACTTTCATCGCCAGCACTGCGGGCTTTGTTGGCTCAAGCACCGCGTCCAGCCGGCGGAGCACGGTCATTGGCAGGATGACGTCGCGGTATTTGCCGCGCACGTAAAGGTCACGCAGGATATCGTCGGCGATGCCCCAGATGAAATTGGCCAGCCAGTTCAGCCCGCCATTGCTCATCTCGCCCCCAAAAGAACGCCCCAAAATCATCATTCTTGCGGAGCGCGCAAAACGCAAGCCGGCTGTCGCGACGGGAGCGATCCGGCTCATGAACCGGCCGCTACAGGCATCGCGCAGGATATTCCCGACAACGCGTGCGATCTGGTTGAAGCTGGGTGAGGCCGTCAGCCGGGTTGGCCCCGCCCGAAGAATTTGGCGCCGCGAAGTCCTCGGGGATATTCGACGCCAGTTTCCAGCCTTCAATTCTTAATCCGAAGCCCCTATATTGGTCCTGTTCGGGTTCGCCCGGACTATGGCGATAAACGGCTGCGTAATAAGCGGACCGGACCCGGGGGCGGTACCCGGCGCCTCCACCAGAGCGATCGCCACGCGATCGCTGCGGCGGGGGCGAAACAGGATCGACGGACGTGTAAAGGCTGTCCTTTCGCTCGGTATGGTATCCGCCGTTATCGGGCTAATCGTACAGGTGCCAACGATAACGAAATGGCCCTCGCTGCCTAATTAGGCAAGCGCGGTTTCGGGGAGCACCGGGCAACAGAAGCTCCCCACTTTCCCTGCGCAATCCAGTTTCGAAGATGCAAATCCGACGCAATCAGCCGGCCCGTGTCCCGTTGCGGAGCGTGCAAAAAAATTGCGCAATCGCGCGGATTGACTCGCACATTCGCGCGCTTAGTCTCAGGCCTGTTCCGGCCAGCGGGTCCCATGACGAAGGACTATATCGGCTACAAGGCATTGACGGATGCGGCGCTGCGCGGCGTCGTGCGCGGCGCGCTCAAGCATGTGGAAAAGCAGGGCCTCGTCGGGTCCCATCATTTCCGCCTGTCGTTCCGCACGCATTTTCCAGGCGTAGAAATCCCCGATTTTCTTCTCGAACAATATCCCGAGGAGATGACCATCATTCTTCAGCACCAGTTCTGGGGCCTGAAAATACGCGAGGAGCATTTCGAGGTCACACTCTCGTTTCGCAAGGTCCCCGCGACGCTCTCCATCCCGTTCGGCGCGCTCACGGCGTTCGTCGATCCGGGCGTGCAGTTCGGACTGAACTTCCAGACCGAACCGGAAGAATCGCCGGGCCAAAAAAAGCGCTCCGCGCCCGAAACTGCAAAGGGCGAAGAAGCCCCGCCGGAAAAACCCGCCCCGCCCGGCGAGGTCGTAAACCTCGATTCGTTCCGGAAGAAATAATCCTGCAGTCCATGGATGTGCGATGACGCAGACGCGACAGGAAACGGATTCGTTCGGCGCGATCGATGTTCCCGCCGGGCGCTATTGGGGCGCCCAGACCGAACGGTCGCGGCGCAATTTCCGGATCGGCACCGAACGCATGCCGGTGCCGCTGATCCGGGCACTCGGCCTCGTCAAATGCGCCGCCGCGCGCACGAACATGGCGCTGGGCGAGATCGACCGCGAGCGCGGCGAGGCCATCGCGGCCGCGGCCCAGGACGTGATCGATGGGAAACTCGATGACGAGTTCCCGCTGGTCGTCTGGCAGACCGGCTCAGGCACGCAGACCAACATGAATGCCAACGAGGTGATCGCCAACCGCGCCATCGAAATGCTGGGTGGTACGCGCGGCTCGAAATCGCCGGTGCATCCCAACGATCACGTCAACAAGAGCCAGTCCTCCAACGACTCCTTTCCCACGGCGATGCACATCGCCGCGGCGGTCGAGATCCGCCGCGTGCTGATGCCTGGACTGGCGCGCCTCAGGACCGCATTGGAGCAGAAGGCGAAGGCGTTCGCCGACATCGTGAAGATCGGGCGCACGCACCTGCAGGATGCGACGCCGATTTCGCTGGGCCAGGAATTCTCAGGCTACGCGACGCAGGTGGCTTACGGCATCGCGCGCATCGAGGCGGCGCTGCCGCGGCTCTATCAGCTTGCACAGGGTGGGACAGCTGTCGGCACCGGACTGAACTGTCCGCCGCAATTCGCCGAGCGGTTCGCCCGCGAAGTCGCGGACATGACCGGCCTTCCCTTCGTCAGCGCGCCCAACAAATTCGAGGCGCTCGCCGCCCACGATGCGATCGTCGAACTTTCGGGCGCTCTCAACACGCTCGCCGCTTCGCTGTTCAAGATCGCCCAGGATATCCGTCTGATGGGATCGGGGCCGCGCTCGGGAATCGGCGAATTGCGTCTGCCCGAAAACGAGCCGGGCTCGTCGATCATGCCGGGCAAGGTGAATCCGACCCAATGCGAAGCGCTGACCATGGTGTGCGCGCAGGCGATGGGCAATCACACGGCGATTACGATCGCCGGCTGCCAGGGCAATTTCGAGCTCAACGTGTTCAAGCCCGTCCTGATCTACGATCTCCTGCAATCGATCCGGCTGCTCGGCGACGCCGCAGCAAGTTTTTCGGAACATTGCATCGAAGGAATCGAGCCCGACCGAGAGCGCATCGCCGATCTGGTCGAACGCTCGCTGATGCTCGTCACCGCGCTCGCGCCGACGATCGGCTACGACAACGCGGCGAAAGTGGCGAAGACGGCGCACAGGAACGGCACCACGCTGCGCGAAGAAGCCGTGAAGCTGGGTTTCGTAACCCCCGAACAGTTCGACCGGCTGGTCCGCCCCGAGGACATGATCCATCCGAAAGCGGGTGCAGGCAGCGGTGGCTGAACCCGGCCGCGCAGGCTTTCTCAAGAAACGCTCGTTCAGCATCGCCGGTCACCGCACCAGCGTGGCGCTCGAACCGGAATTCTGGGCCGTTCTCGAGGACCGGGCACGGCGCTCGCATCTGAGCCTGTCCGCCCTGGTCGCGCGCATCGATGCCGATCGCGCGGACCGCCCCCTCGCCAGCGCGCTGCGCCTGGCAGCGCTTAGCGACGTTCGTTCAGACAGCGCAATGGAAAACAGATGAACCGCCAAGGCGCCAAGGCAGCCGATTCCATCACGGAGACACGGAGATCACGGAGAAGAAAGATTGCGCGCGAATGCGCGCCGAAATGCTCCGTGTCCTCCGTGTCTCCGTGGTGAGATTCCCTTGGCGCCTTGGCGGTTAAATGACCCGGCGTTACACTTGCAGTGTTGCTGAACGCGGATCCACCATGGGTGACATTGTCAATCTGCGCCGCGCGAAGAAAGCGAAGGCGCGCGAAGATACGCAAAAGCAGGCCGATGCCAACCGCGCGAAACACGGCACACCGAAAGCGTCGCGCACAGCATCCGACGCGGAAAACAAACGTGCCGCGCGCGCCGTCGATGCGCACCGGCGGGAACAGGAGTGATACCCATTGTCATTCCCGCGTACGCGGGAACCCAGAGCTTCGCCATATCCCGAGAATTCAGCGATCTGGGTCCCTGCTTTCGCAGGGATGACAAGTAGAGCTCTCGTTCAAAGCATTCTCAGGCGGCTTTGCCGGCGATCTCCGCGGAAATTTCCCACAACCGTTTCGCCGCCGCGTCGTCCTGCGCCTCGCGCGTCGGCGCCGCGGGGCGGCACTTGTAGAAATATTCGCCGCTGATGCTTGCGACCTCCGGCGAGGAGGCGAGGTACACGATCGTCTCGGCGCCCTGTTCCGGCGAAATCGCGAAACTTTTCGCCGCGCGGATACCAAGCGACAGCAGGCCGCCGGACTGGTCGCCGAACCGGGTGGCGACGAAACCCGGATGTAGACAGTTCGCCGTCACGCCGGTGCCGACAAGCAGTCGCGCCAGTTCCCGGGTGAACAGGATGTTGCAGAGCTTGGAGCGGCCATACGCGCCGTAACCGCTATAGCCGCGCGCCGATTGCAGGTCGGCGAAATCGAGATGCGCACCCTTGTGCGCATCGGATGCTGTCGAGACCACCCGCGCGCCCGCTTTCAGGCACGAACGCAAAAGATTGGTCATCACGAAATACGACATATGATTGAGGGCGAATGTCTTCTCGAGCCCGTCTTCGGTGACGGTTCTGGAGTTGAACAGCGCGCCGGCATTGTTGACGAGCACGTCGATCTCGGGTTCCGCCTGAGCGATTTCGGCGGCCACGCGCTTCATCTCGGAAATCCGCGAGAGATCGGCAAAAAATACGCGATGCCGGGGACCTCCCGCGATCGCGCGCAGATGCTCGAGCGTCGCTTCGCCGCGTGTCCGGTCGCGCGCGACGAACACGATGCGAAAGCCCTTGGCAGCCAGACGGTCCGCGGCGACTTCGCCGATTCCGGAGGTTGCCCCGGTGATGACGACGACCTTCTCCGCCATGGCGCCGCCCTCGCGTCTCTAGCCGACGATATCGAGTTCGCTGAAGAAGAAGCGGATTTCGTGCATGGCCGTGTCCGGCGCATCCGAACCGTGCACCGAATTCGCCTCGATCGATTGCGCGAAGTCCTTGCGGATGGTGCCCCGTTCCGCTTTCGCCGGATCGGTCGCGCCCATCACTTCGCGATTGCGCATCACGGCGTTTTCGCCCTCGAGGACCTGCACCACGACCGGGCCGGAACTCATGAATTCCACAAGGCTGCGGAAGAACGGCCGCTCCTTGTGCACGTTGTAGAAGGCTTCCGCGTCGCCGAGCGACAGCCGCATCCGCTTTTGCGCCACGATGCGCAGCCCCGCCTTCTCGAGCCGCGCCGCAATTTCGCCGGTCAGGTTGCGCCGCGTGGCGTCCGGCTTGATGATCGACAGCGTCCGCTCGATGGCCATATGTGCTCCGTTTTTTCGGCGAATTCGCGCGCCTTATAGAAGCCGTCCCGTGGTGCCGCAAGCCGTGCTAAGGAGCCGCGCCAAACGCGCGTGTTGCGTGCATGCTGCGAATCGAAAACCTCACCTACCGCATCGCCGGACGCGAGATCCTGGGCGGTGCAAGCGCACGCCTGCCGGCCGGCCGTCGCATCGGTCTCGTCGGCCGCAACGGCGCGGGCAAATCGACGCTCCTGAAACTGATTCTGGGAGACGCGGCGCCCGATGCGGGAGAGATATCGCGTCCGCCGGGCTGGCGCGTGGGCGCGGTGGCGCAGGAAGCACCGGGAGGCGACGCGACACTCGTCGAAACGGTGCTTTCGGCCGATCGCGAACGGCTGCATCTGCTTGCGGAATCGGAACGCGAAACCGATGCTGCGCGGCTTGGCGACATTCATGCGCGGCTGGAGTCGATCGATGCCTGGTCCGCCCCGGCACGCGCAGCGGCCATTCTTTCGGGCCTCGGTTTTTCTCCCGCCGAACAGCAAAGGCCCTGCCGCGAATTTTCCGGCGGCTGGCGCATGCGTGTGGCGCTCGCCGCCATTCTGTTCTCTGCGCCCGATCTACTTCTCCTCGACGAGCCGACGAATTATCTCGATCTTGAAGGCGTGCTCTGGCTCGAGGAGTATCTCGGCCGCTACCGCGGCACCGTCGTCATCGTCAGCCACGACCGCGATCTGCTCGATGCGACCGCGGAATTCATTCTGCATCTGGAGCGCGGCGGGCTCACGCTCTACAGCGGCAACTACGAAACCTTCGTCGAAACGCGCGAGGCGCGCCGCGCGCTGGACCTGGCCACCGCACGAAAGCGCGAGGCCGCACGCCAGCATATGCAGGCCTTTGTCGACCGTTTTCGCTACAAGCAGAGCAAGGCCCGCCAGGCGCAAAGCCGCCTCAAGATGCTGGCGCGGCTCAAGCCGCTCGAAATTGCCATCGACGAATCGATCGCGCCCATCCGCCTGCCGGCCGCCTCGCCGGCAAGCCCGCCGCTTCTCTCGCTCGAGCGGATCGCAGTGGGTTACGAGCCGGATCGGCCAATCCTCTCCGGCGTTTCGCTGCGCATCGATCCCGGCGAGCGGATTGCGCTCCTCGGCCGCAATGGCAATGGCAAATCGACATTCGCGAAGCTGCTCGCGGGAAAGCTCGCGCCGTTTTCCGGAAACCTGATCCGAGCCCCGCGCTTCGTTCCTGGCTATTTCGCGCAGCACCAGCTCGAGGAACTCGACGGCGCGCTTTCGCCCCTCGATGTGCTGGCGCGGATGCGGCCGCGCCTTTCCGAGCGCGAGTTGCGCACGCGTCTGGGCGGCTTCGGCCTTTCGGGAGACAAGGCGCTGACAAAAACCGGCGAACTCTCCGGCGGCGAGCGCGGGCGGCTGATGCTGGCGCTGGCCACGCTCGACGCGCCCAATCTCCTCATTCTCGACGAGCCCACGAACCATCTCGACATCGACGCCCGCGAAGAACTGCTCGCGGCGCTCAACGACTACGAAGGCGCGGTGGTGCTGGTGAGCCACGATCGCCGTCTGCTCGAAGCCACTGTCGACCGGCTGCTTCTGGTGGCGAACGCTACGATGCGGGAGTTCGAAGGAGACCTCGGGGACTATCGCGATCAGGTGCTTTCGTCGCAGACGGAAGAGAGCACAGGCCCCCGCGCCGAAAGCCGACGCGACCAGCGCCGCGAATCCGCCGCGCGCCGTCTTGAACTGAAACCGCTCAAGGACGAAGCGCTCGCTGCCGAGCGCGCCATCGCCGAATTGACACAAGACATTGCCGATACCGACGCCGCTCTATCGCGAGCAGACCTGTTCTCCCGCGATCCCGCAAAAGCCGCCGATCTCGCCCGCCGTCGCGCCAACGCCGCGCGCGCCCTCACTGAAGCCGAGACCCGCTGGATCGAGGCGACGCAGGCGTATGAGGATGCGATGGCGGAGGGATAGAGCCGATCTCATTCGGAGAAAGTGCCGCTCAGCTCTGCGCGTCGGGCCGTTCGGCGAAGAGCGGCTGGATTTGGGGCGAGAGTGTTTTCAGCAGTTGCACCGCGAGTGCGCTCGTGAAGTGGAATTGGGCGGCCTTCCGGCCCGGCACATAGGCGGTGATGGTGCCGAAGAAACGGTCGCCCAAATAGAACACGAAAGTCGACGTGCGGTCGATCACCCGCGACGAGATGAGGCCGCGCCCGGCGCCGAACGTATCGAAGCGGTTGTCGCCGGTGCCGGTCTTGCCGCCGAGCGCGAGCGGCTTTCCGTCGGCGTCGTGATAGGCGCTCTGGAAGCGCTTGCCCGTGCCCTCGATGACGACATCGCCAAGGGCTCTGCGCACCGTCGAGGCGATCTGTGGCGACAACAGCCGTTCGGGTTTTTCGGCGCCGCCTGCCAAATCCGTCTCGTAAGGCGTTCCGGCTGCGAATTGCAGGCGGCGGATGTCGATGGTGGGCTGGCGGACTCCGTTGTTGACGATGACCCCCATCAGCTCGGCCAGCGCATCGGGCCGATCGCCCGAGCTGCCGATCGCGGTGGCGAGCGATGGCACGAGATGCGCGAAGGGATAGCCGAGCTTTCGCCAGTCCACAGCGAGCCGCTGGAACGCGTCCTGTTCCACCAGCATGCGGATGCGCCAGTCCTGCCGGCGCGGATTGTGGGTTTTGAACAGCCAGCGATACACGTCCTGCCTGAGCTTCGCGCTCGCCTGGAAGACCTCGCCGCGCGATGCTTTGGGGTGTTTGTCCAGATACGCCGCGAGCCACAATTCGAGCGGATGGACGTGGGCGAGATAACCGCGATCCGCCAGCGAGAATTTGTCGACGCCGTATTCCGCGTACATCTTGTCGAGCGGTGCGTACAGCACGACATGGCCGTGCATCTGGTGACGCAGGAACGCCGCGAGTGCTGCGATGTCCGCATGGGGGCGCAGTGAGCGGAAGACCACCGTCAGACGCTTCGCATAAGGCCCGGCTTTCGCGGCCACGAGCGACAGCCGGCCCGCGGAATCGCGTCCGTGGAATGCCGCATAGAACTTGCCGAGAAAGGCGCGGCCCTCCTGATCGGCGAATCGTTCGAGGAAGGCATGCCGCGCGGCCATGTCGGGATGCGGTCCGAGCGCGCCGCGCTGGAGATGGTCTTCGGCAACATACCAGCGCTCGATATCCCGGAGCATCCGCACGAAAACGAGATTGACGGAATTGGCAAACGCGGTTTCGACCGTGGGCCTTTCGTAGTTTTCCCACTTCGCGAAATTGTGGAAGACGTGCTCGCCGCCGCCCGTGAGGAAGGTTTCGCCCGGACTCGCCGAATATTTCCGCTGCATGGCGGCATCGAGCATCGCCTGCAGGCTGCGATCGATCGTGCCGGCAAGATAGCCGAGCGCCCAGATCGAGAGCGGATCGGTGGCCCTGCCCTCGAGCGCTTTCAGTTCGTGCGGCGGAAGCGCGGCATAGCGCGCGTGAAGCCGCGACACGATCTGAAGGTAGGTAATGAGCGTCCGCAGTTTGGCCGTGGAGCCGAGCTGCAGCTTGGTTCCGGAATTGATATCGAACGGTTCGTTCAGGCTGTCGGCGTGGACGCGCACCAGATTGTGCCCCTGCCCGCGCTCGTAGAGTACGATGCTGTAGTTCACAAGCGCCGGATCGCCACCGCCCAGAAGTTCCTTGCCCACGAGGCCGAGCGCCTCCACCTGGTCGGGATCGCGCAGCTGCGTGAGGAAGTCGGTGACGCGGCGCTGCGCGGCCGCATCGATCGTCGTGGCTGCCGTCAAATCCACATGGTCGAGATCGTAAAGGCTCGGCACGCCTGTATCGCGCAACAACTCGTCGCGGATCGCATCCGCGCCCTTGCGCCCGACATAGGACACGGCCGCCGGCGCGGGCGCGTGCGCGCGGAAGGACAGCGGCGCTTCGAGAGCCGCGCTGCACAACGCGCGGCTGATGACGCCGTTGGCGGCCAGACGGCGAAGACTTTTGTCGGTGAATGCGGCCAGCGCCGCGGGATTTTGCACGAGATAATAAGTCGGGCGCCGTTCGGCGAGCAGAAGGCTCAGGACCTGTTTGTAGATCTCCGCCTTGCGCGCCAGATTGCCGGAGCCGGGATCCGCGAGCACGCGATTGGCATCCGCGAAATCGGTCCCGTACCAGACCCGCAATCCGTCGGCGACGCCGATCACCTCGCCATAGCCGGTCCTCGAGCCGAGTTGCGTCGAATTGAGATAGTCCCTGACGATGCCCCGGCGGGCGCCGAGCGTATCCGGCCCGTCGAGATAGGCGCGCAGCGTCGCAGCCTCCATCTGGCGCAGTTTTTCCGCGACATGCTCCGTGCGGCCGCCCGGCGAGTGCCGGAATTTTTCGATCTGCGTCGCCAGCGTGCTCGCGCCGCCGCGTCTCAGGTGCGGATTGAGCCAGCCGCCGACCCAGCCCGCGCCGGCCTGCAGAAAGCGTTTCCATTCGATGGCGGGATTGTAGTTCGGATACCGCGCCTGGAGCAGATAACGGTCTTCGATGAACAACAGAGTGCGGACGACGATCGGCGGGACCGAGCGGAAATTATCGTAGGAGCGCTCCGGATAGGTTGCGGCGTAAAGCGGCGCGTCCGTCCGGTCGCGCAAGGTGAGCCCGGCATGCTGTTTCTCGTGATAGATCGCGTAGCCCTGGCTTGCTTCCTCCTGGCGGAGCGCCACCGATTGGCGGACCTGCCGTGTAACGGCGAAATGCGCCACGTTCAGCCGCGCCAGATATTGCGGTAGCTCCGAATAGCCCAGCCTTACGTCGTAAGGGCCGCCCTGCGGAAACCCGATTGCCTTGCTTGTGCCGCTACCGAGACGCCAGGTCAGGCGGGCCGCCTGTCGGGAAAAAAAGCTCGCCTGGAACGAGGATGTGCGCATCTCCCGCAGTGCGGAGGTTGCGGCGACGACCCCGACGCCGACCGCAGCGGCCAGAAAACCCAGGCGAAGTAATATCCGGGCTATGCGCAATCCCTGCGCCCAGTTCCTGGCATGCCACACGCGAAGGCGTGGCGTCACAAGGACTTGATGGGTCAAACTTCATCCCTCTGCGACCACCTCCTTGTCTAAGCCCCGCAGATGCTCCCGGTTCCCGATTGCACTAACTAACATTTGATGAGGAAGAGAGCTGACCCGTTGTTAATGGCACTCCAATGCGCTCATGAGCCGTCGAAGTACGCACGCCGGTGTGTGCGGCGCGGGTGACAGCGGTCATGAAACCGGCTGCGATTAGGGTTGCCGCTCCGCCCGCGGATCACGACACCCCCACCGCGTCGCCTGGATGCGTGCCGGGGCGCTGCGGCAGAATCAGGATACAGGCGATGATGAAAACCGCGATGACGAGCGAGGCGAGCGGGCGGCTCAGGTCCATTCCGCCCTGCGCAACCGGCTTGTCGAGAAAATCGCCGACGGTAGCGCCAAGCGGACGCGTCAGGATGAAAGCTGCCCAGAACAGCAGGACGTGCGAGAGATCGGTGAAGAAATAAAGCGCCGCGACGATAGCGAGCGCGGCCAGAAAAACGAGGGCGCCGCCGCCGTAACCAAGCCCCGAATCCGCGGCCCAATCTCCAAGCGCCGTTCCGAGCGTCTGCGAGAAGGTGATCGTCGCCCAATAGAACGCTTCGACCTTCGGCGTGCGCACGGTGCGCACGGACACCGATCCGTGCGTGAAATACCAGAGCGCCAGCGTCGCCATCACGCAACCGAACAGGATCAGGCTTCCGCCGGGGTAACCGAGACCGACAGAGCGGTCGGCAAAATCGGCCATCGTGGTGCCCGCGGTGGTCGAAGCGACAATGGTCGCCCAGTAGAGAAAGGGATGAAACCTGCGCGCGGAAGTCTGCAGGCCCACCAGAATGACGAGCGGCGCCAGAAAAATGATCGTGCCGATGAGATAGCCCATGTTCCAGGTCATCGTCACCGTGTCGCCGCCCGTCTCGCCGAGCGTGGTCGCCGCGATCTTGATGATCCAGAAGGTGAGCGTGACCGCCGGAACCTTGGTCTGATCGGGCAGACTGGAAGACGGACGATTCATGAATTCCTCGTCGGAGCGGGGATGAACCGCGCGCATTGCGTGCTGGAGCGGATGTCGCTCAACCTGTAACCAAAGAAAACTGTCATGGCCCGCATTCGCGGGCCATGACAAACAAGAAAATGATTCAATCTCATCGAAATCGGCGCTAACTACGCTCTTTGGTATGCGGCAGCCGCTCCAGCAGCATAACCGACGAGTTCCTGTACGTCGTGCGTGCGAACGCGCTGTAGCCGCATTTCGCCGCAACGCGCAGCGACGCTGCGTTCTCCGGCTCGATCATGCAGACGGTGCGGCGCTTTCCCGCATGACGGTCGAACCAGCCGAGACCCGCGCTTGCCGCCTCGGTCGCATAGCCCCTGCCGTGCGCATCCGGCGACAGCACCCACCCGATCTCCGGCGTTCCTTCGAGACGAGGTTCGATGTCGCGCCGGAATTCGGCGAAGCCCACTTCGCCGACGAAGCGCCCGCCAATGCGTTCGCGCACCACCCAGAATCCGTAACCCATGAGATGCCAGTGCCCGACATGGCGCATGAGACGCGCCCAGGATTCTTCGCGCGTGAAGGGGCGCCCGCCGATGTGCCGGACCACGCCCGCATCGCTGTACATCGCGGCGCTCTCGTCGAAATCGGCAAGCGTCGGCAGCCGCAGCACGAGGCGCGCGCTGGCGATCGCGCGAGGCGGATCTTTCATCGCGTCACGAAAGTCCGATGATATTGCCCTGCGCGTTGACGAAAATTCCCTCTGCCGAGGGCTGACGCGGCAGGCCAGGCATCGTCATGATGTCGCCGCAGATCGCGACGATGAACTCCGCGCCCGCGCACAGCCGCACTTCGCGCAACGGCAGCACATGCCCGGTCGGCGCGCCATAGGCTTCGGGATCGGCCGAATAGGAATACTGCGTCTTGGCGATGCAGACGGGCAGATGCCCGAAGCCGAGCCGTTCCAGCTCCGCGAGCCGGTCCGCAGCCTGTTTCGAGGGCACCACCTCGCCCGCGTGATAGATCTGGAAGGCGATCGTCTCGATCTTCTGCAACGGCTTCATCGAATCGGGATAGAGCGTGTGGAAATTGGCCGCGTTCTCTCCGATCGCGGCAATCACCGCGTCGGCGAGGTCTTCCGCGCCCGCGCCGCCTTCGGCCCAGTGGCGGCACACCACGGCGCGCACGCCGAGCTTTCGCGCGCCTTCCACGATGGCGTCGAGTTCGGCGGCGGTGTCGCTCGCGAAGTGATTGATCGCGACGACGGGAGGAACGCCGAATTTCCGGATGTTCTCGATGTGACGTTCGAGATTGATCAGGCCCTTCACCACCGCCGCGACGTTTTCGCCCGAGAGCTCCTTGCGCGGCACCCCGCCATGGAACTTGAGCGCGCGCGCCGTCACGACGACCACAGCCAGCGCCGGCGACAGTCCCGCCTTGCGGCATTTGATGTCGAAGAATTTCTCCGCGCCCAGATCGGCGCCGAACCCGGCCTCCGTCACCACGTAATCGGCGAGCTTCAGCCCCAGCCGCGTCGCCAGCACGGAATTGCAGCCATGCGCGATGTTGGCGAACGGACCGCCATGTACGAACACCGGATTGTTCTCGAGCGTCTGCACCAGATTGGGCTTGATGGCATCCTTCAGAACCGCAGTCATCGCGCCCTGCGCCTTGAGGTCGCTCGCGCGAACCGGCGCGCGCGCCCGCGACGAGGCGACGATGATGTTGGAAAGCCGACGCTCGAGATCTTCGAGCGAGGTCGAAAGGCAGAGAATTGCCATCACTTCCGAGGCGACGGTGATGTCGAAACCGTCCTCGCGCGGAAATCCGTTCGCCGCGCCGCCCAGTGATGAAACGATCGAGCGCAGCGCGCGGTCATTCATGTCCAGACAGCGCCGCCAGGTAATCCGCCGCGAATCGATGTCGAGCGCGTTGCCCCAGTAGATGTGATTGTCGACGAGTGCGGCGAGGAGATTGTTGGCGACGCCGATGGCGTGAAAGTCCCCGGTGAAGTGCAGATTGAGTTCGTCCATGGGGACGACTTGCGCATAACCGCCCCCGGCCGCGCCGCCTTTCATGCCGAAACAGGGGCCGAGACTCGGCTCGCGCAGGCAGATCGCGGTTTTCTTGCCTTTGCGGTTCAGCGCGTCACCGAGGCCCACCGTCGTCGTGGTCTTCCCTTCGCCGGCCGGCGTCGGATTGATCGCGGTGACGAGGATGAGTTTTCCGTCGGCGCGCTCGGCGAGGCAGCGTTCGACGAAATCCATGCCGATCTTGGCCTTGTGGCGTCCGAAGGGCTCGACGCTGGCCGCGGGAATATCGAGCTTTGCCGCGATCTGCTGGATCGGAAGCAGACTTGCACCTTGCGCGATCTCCCAATCGGTTTTCGCAGCGCGCGCGGTCGTGACGTCGTTCATGCCGGAAGCCCTCTTGCCCCCGGGAGACTAAGCGATCCCACCGCGCCGGCGCCAGTTACTCCCTGCGTGCCCGGTATGGGGAGCACCCAGCGACACATGCTTCGGCGATGCAGGCCAGGAACGAATGTCCTGCGTTTGTTACGTTCGCTGCACCATCGGGGCGCCGCATCATTTGTCCGCACCACCCCGTCCTGCGCGCTTTTCGCCGTCGCCGGTCGGCTCGGGGGACCGGAGCGTCTCCTGCAGGCGTTTGCGGGTGCGGGGCTGGCGCCAGCGCCCGGCGGCCTCCTCGAAAAGTTGCTGTGCCTGTTTTTTGCGGGCTCCCTCAGATTCTCCCTCACTGAGGGAGAATAGTTGCGCATCATCCTCGTTGACCGTTCCCGCTTCGCGTCGCGCCTCGAACATACTTCCACGGGGCCCGGCTCTCCGCCCGGATTGCCCGATCTGCCTTTCTGGAATCGGCTGTGCAGCGGCGGGTGTTCTTGGTCGACCTTGAAACCGGCAGCCTCCATCCTTGTGGCGATTTGCGGCCATCCTATATACCCGTATCGGGCCACCGTCAACCCGATTTGGTATATCTGGCTGGGTGCTGCAACGCCAACGGGAATAGACGAGATTTGCGGGCAAGCGCCGAGGCGCTCCACGCGTGCCCGTCCCCGTAAGCCCTTCGGCCTTGCGCCAGCAAAACAAAACGCTCGCCGCAACGCCGGACGCTTACGCTCTTACGTAGACCGTGATCGCTTCATCGTCTGGTCCCTTTCCAAAGGGCAGACCCAACTTCACCCCGATTAAATCTCGGGGGGCAACGTCAGACGGGCTCGGCGATTGGTCCGGCCTGCTCGCGCCAAGCGGTCATGGTTCAGCTTGCCTTGCGCGACAGCGGCAGGTCCAGTTCGACCCGGTCGTGCATGACCTTGGGCGTGATCCGGCCGCGCTCGCCGCGTTCGAGCCGGACCAGGCCGTAGCCTTCCATCGTCCTGAGCGTGCGCGAGAGGTTCGACTTGGCCTTGCCGGTGATGCGCGCCAGCTCGTCCAGCGAGCCGGGCGCCTTCTCCGCGATGACGCGCAGCAGCTCGCGATTGCCGGCCGACAGCACCTTGGCGAACGACTCGGTCGACGTAAACCAGACCTTGGGGTCGTCGGTCGCCACGCGACGCTCACCTCGCGCCACGGCCATGGTCCGCGCCTTCATTTGCTCGTAGCTGGCGATGCCAACCTTCAAGGTGGTCATGGGATCACTCCTCTCTCCCGCAGCACCGCGTCCACCATCGTCCAGAAGTTGGCGAGTAACGTCGCCGCGCCCCGATACTCGTAGGGCCGGGTGCTCCTCAGTCGGTGGCGATGGTCCTGCGGTTCACCGCGCTTCTGCCGTGCGACCGGATGGCGTTGTCAAAGCCGACCAGCCGTTCGCCCTCCGGCCCGTGCAGCGTGAGCGAGTAGTCAATGCCATGCGGCTTCTCCGGCGCCACCGGCACCCGCGTCACGACGAACCGGACCCAGTGGCCGCCCTCGGGGTCCACCACGAGAACCTGCCCGTCGAGGTCGAGAAGCACATCGCGGGTCGGGTCACGCGGCTCCGTCACGGCATATAGTTATCATACTGAAGCAACACAAGCAAGCGGGGGCTTTGGGGCCTCTCGGATAGGTGGATGGCGCTCAGCGTATCGATATTATTTAATTTTCGGCCGGAAGCGCCAGCCGAGGATAACCGGTGGGAGCCGCGTTGTAGACGTTCGTGGAGATGCAACTCCGACCCCAAACTGTTCAACTCCGACCCCAAACTGTTCAACTCGCATTCTTCATCCATGGCCGCGCGAGCGCTTTGCCGTCAAACACCCAAGGTGGGAGCCGTATGCGGGAAAGCCGCCCGTACGGTTCTGTGCGGGGGGCGCGCAGTAATGCGCGTCCCTACCGCGATCCCCAACTGCCAAATTACCTAACTTCCATAATGATGCCCCAGCCAATTGGGTCGGCCACTTCGCGAATTTTAAATTTTGTACCTGGCTCGATCTGACCAGCAAATAACTCGGGCTTCAAGAGTCGCATTTCGACAATACCACTCTCGCCGGGCGCCATTTCGCTCTTGCCGTCGATCCGATCAATAAAGCAACTCGTGCTAAAATCTGGCGATTCGAGGTAAAATTGAGGACGGTACAGGCTTCCCCCGGCTTTGAAGGCAGTCTTTCGCCCCCCTCGATCGGTGGGAAGGAGGTAGAGCCTTGCTTTAAATTTCCATTTTGAGTTGTCGGTCATTCTAGTGCACCTGATTGATTCCACCTAGACTCTGCGCGTCGGCATTAATAGCAGATAATTGATTGGGATAAGCGACCAGGATCGGCAACCCGTCTGCAGTCCCTTTGAATAGCGAATCGTACGTTTGCTGGGTAATGTACGAGGTCACTATACTTGTGCAGAAGTTCGGGGTCGGAGTCGCAACGGAGGTTCACAGCAACTTCAACCAACGCCTGTTGCCGCTGGGTTTCGGACGCGGTCCGGGCGGCAAAGGCACGACGCGACGCTTGAGCGCCTGGGCAATCCCGGCGCGGAATCGCTCGCCTCCCATGGCCCAGCCGCCGTTGGTGGCGTTGCGCAAAGCCTCCACAAAATCGTCCTGCAGAGCCGCGCGAAACCGCAGCCGATATTCCGTCTGGCGCTCCCGCGCATTGCGCCCGAGCGCGCGATAGAGGCGGTGATCGCTCAAAAGCCCGTCCGCCGCGCCCAGCGCATGGGCGCGGTAGCTCGACCAGCGATAATCGCGCGG
>DASXYZ010000018.1:0-1730 GCA_036502185.1 Rhizomicrobium sp. | reverse complement strand
CGGCCGCAAGTACAGCAAGGGCGCCGGCAAGCAAGTGAAGCGCGAGATGCACGAAATGCATCAGGGCAAGCTGAAGAGTGGCCGCAGCGGCAAGAAGGTCACCAGCCGCAAACAGGCCATTGCCATCGGTCTCTCCGAAGCGCGCAAAAAGGGTGAGAAAGTTCCGGACAATCCGAACCAGTAAATTCCGACCGGCATACCGGGCGCGTCTTCCATATAGGACGCGCCCTTTTCTTATGTTCGAAATCGTTTAGCGGTCGCTGTCAAACGAGGACGCGCCATCGGGTGCGGGTGTCGATCTGCGCGTGTTCGCCTGCGCCAGGTCCGCAGGCTGTGTGCCGGGATAGCTGCGATACACGCTGATGTGGAAGCAGGCCTGCTGGAACTCCTCCTCCACGTCAATCATCCCAGCCTGCATGAGCGGAGCCAGGTACATGCGCATCCAGGCGATCTCTGCCATGCTCATGCCGCGCTTGCCGAAGTCGATCGCCTGTCCCGTCAGGTGGGGCGAGGCTGTGTCACCGGCGACGTCGGCGGCATTTCCGTTCACCCGCTGCAGCCGAAGTTGATAAGAGATCGTTCGCACCGCAGAGTTCAACTCCAGCGGCTGTCCGAAACGAGCATAATACGCCCGCGCGATATCACCGGCGAACTTCGCCGTCCACGGCCGTGCACAGCGGCGGTTCTCAGGAAGCTCCGGATTAACACGCAACGATGATGTGCTCGCAAGCTGGACCAGACGATGCGAATCGCGAAGACGGTCGAGCTGGTCGTCATTTTGAATTCGCTCGAGGCCGGCAGCATCCGCCATCTCGTTCTGGTGAACGAGGATCTCGCGGGAGCCACGCAGCGGAGCGGGAATAATCAAATGCCCGGACCGCGTGTACATCGGAAACACATGCGGCTGCACCGCCGCCTGTGCCATATCACTGGCCGAAAGCGGTGCCAGCGAATCTGTGTCCGCAACCGGTGAGGAGTGAACGTCATCTGCCGGGCGAGACTCGCCGGCTGCAAATACTCTGCTTTCCGGCCGCACTACGGGGCTCGCCGCAACCATCGACGCGGATGCCAGCGCTCGGTGCGCCGCGGCGATATCCGCGGCAGAACCTCTGGAACTTCTGCGCGCGCGCGCCGTCTCGGACGTCTCGCGCCGCGCCGGGCGGGCCATTCTGCGGCCGCGCGCACTGACCGCAAAGCTCTTTTCCGAACGGCTGCGGACGGCGCTGGTTACCCGACGCGAAGAATTCGACCTTTTCGACCGAGCGGCCGATCGGTGCGCACTCGATGGACGAGCGCTGGCTGTATGTCTCCTCGCAGTAGTGTGTGTATGAGAAGGCTGAAGCCGGGCCGTCGTATGATGCTGTGGATACCGCTCGCGCGATCCCGCGTGCACCGGAGGGCTCATCGCGACCGCGATCACGATCGCCGCCAGCACAAAGCTGACGAGCGGGCGGAGCAGCCGGAGAAGGAAAACCTCTGCATGCTCCGCGGAGGATCGGGAGGGGCGAATCGACATGGGCCTAGTTTTCGAAGGAGGCGGAGAGCCACCAGAGCTTCTTCAGGCTATCGTCCATTTTCGGGCAGTGCCAGTGCCGAACCGGGTACTACGGCTGACACATCTGTGGAACGATGTGGATTTTGCTTTGACGATTCTGCGGTCTCCGGCGCATGGAAACCGTGACCGGCAAACAGCGCCGCCTCGGCGGCACGGCGCCGCACCAGCCCAGGAA
>DASXYZ010000017.1:0-1990 GCA_036502185.1 Rhizomicrobium sp. | reverse complement strand
CGGCATCATGGTGGCCGCGGTCCATACGCCGATTTTCGGCCTTTCCCATGGCCCCCGACCTCTGAACGCGCTGTTTGTGGTGGCGCTCTGCCTTTTGCTGGCATGGCTGGTGATGGAAGTCGCTGCGCGTCTGCCGTCCGGCGCAAAGCGCGAGCGCCGCCGTCAGGCGACTGATTCGAGCCTCCCCGGGCCGATGGCGTCGCCGACCGGGATTGCGTGAGCTCTGATCGATAGCGGGTGCAAGGCTGGGGGATGCACCCGTGCGATTCGCGTCGTCAGGGCAACCGCCGTCGCGACCACCGCAAGCCCGGCCAGCACATCGACGACATAATGTCCGCCGTGAATGGGCGTGGCGACGAGCACCACGGCGTTCCAGACGATGAGCGGCCAACGCAGATAACGCAACTGGCGGGCGTACCACACCACGAGCACGGCCATCGCGGCGTGAAACGACGGAAAGCCGATCAGTCCCTTAATCTGGTCGGGCGAGATTCGTCCCGGCCCGTTCCGGAGCAGCGCGATCAGATCGCGCGCGTATGCCGACCCCAGTTCCGGATGGAGACGGTGCGCCACATCGCGCGGAAGGTCGTAAACGGAAAAGGCCCCGAAGGACGGAAATGCCGTCCAAATTGCGATCGTAATCGCAGCGCCCAGTGCCAGCGCGAGGCAGAATTCGTAGATCGAGTTCGGACGTCCGCTGCAGCCGAGCACGATGATCAGCAGGGCGACCTGCGGAAGCACGGTGATGTAGGCAAGACGCAGCAGCAGATTGAGAGCCGGATGGGCGGCGACAAAGGCCATGAGCGCCGGCCAGTCGACGCCGAGCGCCCGGTCGAGCTGGGCGAGAAGCGGGTCGATGCGATACCCGGCGACTGTAAGCAGAAAATAGTTGAACACACTGAAGCCGGTCGAAAAGGCGACAAGAAACGCGGCGCCAAACAGCATCGCTGCGAGATCAGGAGACTTCCGGACGCGGGCGTAGAACAGCGATCCAAGCCACAGGAGAATCGCCAATGCCCCCAGTCTGGCATAAGCCGCAATGTCGATGTCGAATCGACCGTATGCCGCCCAACAGACATCCGCGAGCGCGATTGCGCTGGCGATGCCGAGCAGAATCCCCGGCATCCCGGCAAACAGCCCGGAGGCGCGGATTGTGGGCGCATCCGCCTGAGACGCTTCGACCAGCGTGACCATGGAATATCCGGCAACGATTCTTGCCGATACTTCCCGCAGCGGCGTTAAGGGCGGGTTGACGGCTGGCGGGCCGGGATTTTGTGATATTCCGTGGTCGTTCCGACCGGGTTTCGAATGTCCTCTTCTTCCCACAAAATCCTTCTTGAGCCCGACCGCCTGTGGTCGCCCGGCGATGCAGCCTCCCGGAGCGGATGGGCGGTTCTCGTCGAGGCAGAGCGGATTGTTGACGCGGGCCCGCGCGAAACGTTCGCAGGCCTCGCGGATGTCGAGCGGATCGCGTTGCCCGGGGCGACACTGATCCCCGGTCTGATCGAAGCGCACGCGCATCTCTTCCTTCATCCCTACAACGAGACTTCGTGGGACGATCAGGTTCTCAAGGAGGCGGAAGCGTATCGCACGCTGCGGGCGGCGGTGCATGCGCGCGCCACGCTCGAAGCCGGATTCACCGCGTTGCGCGATCTCGGAACCGAAGGCGCGGGCTATGCGGATGTGGCGCTCCGGCGCGCGATCGATGAGGGGCTGATCGCGGGCCCGCGGCTTTTCCTTGCCACGCGCGCGATCGTCGCGGCGCATTCCTACGGGCCTGCCGCGCGGCACTACCGCCCGGATTGCTGCGTGCCGCAAGGTGCGCAAGAGGCGAGCGGGACGGAGGAGATCGTGCGCGCGGTGCGCGCGCAAGCCGCCCGCGGTGCGGACTGGATCAAGCTTTACGCGGACTATCGCACCGGTCCCGCCGGCGACGTGCGGCCGACTTTTTCCGAGGCGGAGCTTCGCGCGGCCGTCGAGGCGGCCCACG
>DASXYZ010000016.1:0-11955 GCA_036502185.1 Rhizomicrobium sp. | reverse complement strand
CCGCTACATGTCGCTGGAAACCATCGCGCCATTGAGCGATGATCCCATCGTCAGGCTGCCGGCAGTGGCCTGACAATCCGGCCAAACCTGCCGGAGATCACGAGCCACGCGCTCCTACACCACTTCCGGGGACACGATCATTCCGTAGCAGTTTTTAAGGTCAATCGAGACCTTTTCCATGACATAACCCCGTGGTGGACGGCCGAGAATCATGGCAGTCTACCACTTGTGGGTGGGGCTGTGAAGTGTAACGTTGCCGATTTAATCCGGGGTCGGCACCTCCCCCACGATGGGGGAGGAAAGGTGGGAGAGGAAAATGGTGCGCCAATGCTCGTCAGAAGTGGGTGTAGCCGGTTCGATCGACTGGTATTTCTGCGCCTGCTTCGCTGAGCAGTGCGAGGCCATCCCCTGCCATGACCCGCCCGATTCTTGTAATGACTGTACCCGTCCGCCGCGCCGCATCTTCGATCGCGAGCGAGGCGTGGCCAGGGGCCGTGAAGGTGATCTCGTAATCGTCGCCGGCCGTCGCCGCGCGCACCCGCGCCTCGACGCCCTCGCCCTCGATTTGCCGGAGGGCGTCCGAAAGCGGAATCCGGTCCGCCTCGACGGCAATGCGCACGCCCGACTCGCCGGCGATGTGGCCGAGGTCTGCGAGCAGGCCGTCGGAGACGTCGATCGCGGCGCTGGCGAAACCGCGAAGGGCACGACCGAAGGCAAGTCGCGGGAGCGGAACGCGATAGCGCGAAACGAGAAAGTCGCGCGCGGCCTCCGGCGGCTTCTGTGCCGACGCGAGCGACAGCCCTGCGCCGGCATCGCCGATCGTCCCGGTCACGAACACGCCGTCGCGCGGCTTCGCACCGTTTCTCCGGATGAGCGTGTCCGCGGGCAGATTCCCGATGGCGGTAATGGTGATTGTGAGGGGACCCGGCGTGGCGTTGGTTTCGCCGCCCACAAGCGGGATCCCGAATTCCTCCCGATCGGCCGAAAGACCCGCTGCAAAAGCCTCCAGCCATTCCATGTCGGGCCAGGTCGGCAGCGCCAGCGCGAGCAACCAAGCCTGCGGCTCCGCACCCTTGGCCGCGAGATCGGAGAGCGCGCGACGCAGCGCCTTCCGTCCGACGGTTTGCGCCGGATCGCTTCGGCGGAAATGCACGCCCTCGATGACGGAATCCACCTTGAGGACAAATTCGTGTCCGTCCGGCGGTGCGAGCACGGCTGCATCGTCGCGCAATCCGAATGCACCTGCGGCGCCGTGCGCCATCGGCGCGAACAATTTTTCAATCAGTTCGAATTCGCCGGGCCGCCGCGGCGGCTCAGCTGTCCGGCCGCTCATCGCTCGGTGATCCGGCGAATTCCGCGGGCCGTGCCCCGCGCGCGAGGCGGTCGAGCGCCGCGTTGACGAATCTGCATTCCTCAGCAGCGCAGAAGCGGTGGGCTATTTCGATATATTCGTCGATCGCCACCCGGGCGGGAATGTCCGGGCGCGCCAGGATCTCGAACGCGGCTGCGCGCAGGATCGCGCGCAGGATGGAATCGATCCGCTCGAGACGCCATTTGGCGCTGAGACACGACGCGATCGCGCGGTCGATCTCCGACTGGCGGTGGGGAACACCCGCAAGAATGCTGCGGAACAGATGTTCGTCGGGCGCGGACGGTTCGTCTCCGAGCGGGTGCTCGAGAAATTCCTGCGCGACCGTTTCGGAGCCCTTTCCCGTCAGCTCCATCTGATAGAGCGCCTGGACCGCCGCAAGCCGCGCGGCGCGCCGCTCTGCGCGCGGGTTCGGGGGATCATGCTCGCGCTCCACCATCGCCGTCACCGCCGCACCGCAAGACGCGCGCGCGTTTCCATCAGCGACAGACAGGCGCGCGCGGCATCGCCGCCCTTGTCCGCCCCGTCCGGCGCGGCTCGCGCCAGCGCCTGTTCCTCGCTCTCGCAGGTCAGGATACCGTTGCCGATGCAAAGCCCGTGCGCGAGCGATAGATCCATCAGTCCGCGCGCGGATTGCATCGCCACGATTTCGAAATGAAACGTCTTGCCACGCAGCACACAGCCAAGCGCGACATATCCGTCGTAACGCGGACCGCGTTCTTCGCCCGCGCGCATGGCGAGCGCGATCGCTGGGGGAATTTCAAGCGCGCCTGGAACACTGATCCGGTCGAATTCAGCGGAGGCTCTCTCAAGCGCTGCCGTTGCGCCTTCCAGCAGCGCGTTGGAAATCTGCGGATAGAAACGCGCCTCCGCGATCAGAACTCTGGGTGTCATCACGAATCCGGGCTCCGCTTCTTGCCGCCGCGGATCGGGTGCGTGCCTGCGATGTTGAGGCCATAGCCTTCGAGCGCCACGATTTTCTTTTCGGGCGTGTCGGTCAGCAAGGTCATGTTGCTGATGCCGAGATCGAGCAGAATCTGCGCGCCTACGCCATATTCCTTCACGCGACGGCGGTCGGCGTCTTCCGCGGCGCGCCGCAGCAGCATGTCAGAGACAAAGGTGGGCCGCGTCTGCCGCAGAACCACCACGACGCCGCGCCCGCGCTCCGCGACGAGGCGCATGGATTCGGCCAGCGTGTCCAGCTCGAAGGGCGCGTAGCCCAGCATATCCGTGAAAATGTTGAGCGCATGCATGCGAACGAGAACGGGTTCGGGGCCGCTCACATCGCCTTTGACGAGCGCGATGTGCTCGGCATATTCGATAGTGTTCACATAGACGATCAGGCGCCACTGGCCGCCGAAATGGCTGTGGAAATCACTCTCGACCGTGCGCTGCACGAAATGATCATAGCGCCGCCGGTAGGCGATCAGGTCGGCGATCGCGCCGATCTTCAGTCCGTGCAATTGTGAAAACTGCACGAGATCCGGCAGCCGCGCCATTGTCCCGTCATCGTTCATGATCTCGCAGATTACGCCCGCGGGATAAAGGCCGGCGAGACGCGCGATATCCACGGCGGCTTCCGTGTGGCCGGCGCGCACAAGAGACCCGCCATGTCGGGCGACAAGGGGAAACACGTGACCGGGCGTTGAAATATCATCGGGCCCTTTGGTCGAGTCGATCGCCACGGAAATCGTGTGGGCGCGGTCATGCGCCGAGATGCCCGTCGAAATTCCTTCCTTCGCTTCGATGGAGACCGTGAACGCGGTCTTGTTCGGCGTGCCGTTGAAATGCGTCATCGGCGGGATGCGCAGCGCGTTGGCGCGCTCCTGGGTCAGCGCGAGACAGATCAGACCGCGGCCGTATTTCGCCATGAAATTGACGGCCTGCGGGGTGCACATCTGCGCCGGAATGACGAGGTCGCCTTCGTTCTCGCGGTCTTCGGCATCGACGAGGATGAACATGCGCCCGTTGCGCGCATCCTCGATCAGGTCCTCCATGGACGAGAGATAATCGCGGAACATCGCTCAGCTCTTTCCGAGCCGCGCCACGTAGCGGGCGAGAAGGTCCACTTCCAGATTCACGCGCGCACCGGCTCTTGCCGCACCGAAGGTCGTGACCTGCAACGTGTGCGCAATGACATTGACGCCGAACCGTGCTCCGTCCACCTCGTTCACGGTAAGCGATACGCCGTCCAGCGCGATCGATCCCTTCGGCGCGATGAAGCGCATGAGATCGCGCGGCGCTTCGAAGATCACGCGCAGCGATTCACCGTCGGGGCGCAGTTCGGCGATTTCGGCCGTTCCGTCCACATGACCCGACACGATGTGGCCGCCCAGTTCATCACCGACGCGCAGAGGGCGCTCGAGATTGACCCGCTGTCCGACGGCCCATTCCCCGATGGTGGTCCGCGACACGGTTTCGCCCGAGGCACCGACTTCGAACCAGCGGTCGCTCGCGTCACCTTTTCCCGTGACCGTCAGGCAGATTCCCGCGCAGGCGATGGAGGCGCCGACGGGGATCCCGGAAACGTCGAAGCCCGTCGCGATGGCGATATGCGTGTCGCCGCGACGTTCGAACCGGCGCACTTCTCCCACATCGCTGATGATGCCCGTGAACATGGCAGCCTTTTAGTGCGCGACCCGGTAGCTTTCCAGAACATCGGCGCCGAGCCTTCGGGTTTCGACGAGTTCGAGCCGCGGGGCTTCCTCGAGTCCAAGCACCGCCAGCGGGTCGATGGCGGCGTGGCCTGCCCCGCCCAGCACCAGCGGGGCGCGAAACATCTCGATGCGATCTGCGAGCCCGCGGTCCAGCAATGCTGCGTGAACGGCCGCGCCCCCCTCCACAAGGAGGTGGTTTACCCCGCGCTCCGCCAAAATTCGCAGCGCCGCCGCGATCTCGGGACGTCCCCTGAGATCGCGCGCGACGTTCACCACGTCGACGCCGGCTGCGCGCAAGTCGCCTCCGCCATCTGCCGTCGTGAACACCAGCGTGGGAATGCGCTGCGCCGTCTGCGCGAGCTTCGAGGACGGGCTAAGCCGCAAGCGACTGTCGAGCACCACGCGAAGCGGCGATCGGTCTTCCAGTCCCGGCAGCCGGCAGGTGAGCAGGGGATCGTCGGCAAGCGCGGTTTCGATTCCGATGAGAATTGCATCGTGCTTCGCCCGCAGGAGATGACCAAAGCGCCGCGCATCCGGCCCGGTGATCCATCTGCTTTCGCCCGTCGCCGCCGCGGTGCGGCCGTCGGCGCCCGCGGCGATCTTGAGTGTGGTCAGCGGGCGCTGTTCGCGAAGGCGCAGGAAGAATCCCGCATTCAGCGCCGCGGCTTCCGTCGAGAGAATCCCGGTGACGACATCGATTCCGGCGGCGCGCAGGCGTGCGAAGCCGCGTCCGCTGACTCGCGGATCGGGGTCTTCAATGGCCGCAACGACCCGCGCGAGCCCGGCCGCAACAAGTGCCTCGGCGCAGGGCGGCGTCGCACCGTGATGGGCGCACGGCTCCAGTGTCACGTAAGCGGTTGCGCCGCGCGCGGATACGCCCGCCTGGGCCAAAGCGACCGCTTCCGCATGCGGCCGCCCTCCCTGCCCGGTCCAACCCCGCCCGACGATCCGTCCGTCGCCAGAAACAATCACGCAGCCGACAGCGGGATTGGGCGCGGCCTGGCCAAGCGCGCGCGCCGCCAGGCCGAGCGCGTGCCGCATGCAGGATGAATCGTGCGCGGGCGCCAAGGAATTACTCCCGGTCGCCTTCCATCTCCCCGATCAGCGCCTCGAAATCCTTGGTCTCGCGGAAATTGCGGTAGACCGAAGCGAAGCGCACATAGGCGACCTTGTCGAGACTTGCGAGCGCCTGCATCACAAGCTCGCCAATGACGGTCGAAGGAATTTCGTTCTCGCCCATGCTTTCAAGGCGGCGGACAATTCCGGTGACCATGCGGTCCACGCGCTCGGGCTCGACAGGACGTTTGCGGAGCGCATGCGCCAGCGAGCGCTCGAGCTTGTCGCGTTCGAACGCCTCGCGCCGGCCGGTTTTCTTGACGACAATCAGCTCACGCAGCTGAACGCGTTCGAAAGTCGTGAAACGGCCTCCGCAGGCCGGACAGTGGCGGCGCCGGCGGATGGCGGAATTGTCCTCGCTCGGCCTGCTGTCCTTGACCTGCGAGTCCTCGTGTCCACAGAACGGGCAGCGCATGGCGCCTCACGTCTCCTCTAGTGAGCCGATCCGAACGGCACGTCGTGGTAGATCGGGAAAGCGTGGCAGAGTTCGGCAACCCGGGTACCCACGCGGGCTTCGATTTCCGGATCACCCTCGTCGCCGCGCCGGGCTACAGCCTCCACGATCTGCGCAATCAGTGCGCCGATCTCGCGGAATTCCGCCGTCCCGAACCCGCGCGTCGTACCGGCAGGCGTGCCGAGGCGAATGCCCGACGTGATGGCAGGCTTTTCCGCATCGAACGGAATGGCGTTTTTGTTGCAGGTGATATGGGCACGGTCGAGCGCCTTCTCCGCGGCGCGGCCGGTGGCGCGCATGGGCCGCAGATCGACGAGCATCAGATGCGTGTCGGTGCCGCCCGAAACAATATCAAGTCCCTTTTCCTTGAGGACCGCGGCGAGGGCGCGCGCGTTATCGACAACCGCCCGCGCATAGGTGCGGAATTCCGGACGGAGCGCTTCGCCGAGCGCCACCGCCTTGGCCGCGATCACATGCATCAGCGGACCGCCCTGCAGGCCAGGAAAAACGGCGGAATTGATCTTGCGGCCGAGCTCCGGATCGCGGCTCAAAATCATGCCGCCGCGCGGACCGCGCAAGGTCTTGTGGGTCGTCGTTGTCACCACATGGGCGTGCTCGAGCGGATTGGGATGAATTCCGCCCGCGACGAGGCCCGCGAAATGGGCCATGTCCACCATGAAGACGGCGCCCACCGCATCGGCGATCTGACGGAAACGTACGAAATCGATGATGCGCGAATAGGCCGAGCCGCCGGCGATGATCAGCCTGGGGCGGTGTTCGCGGGCAAGGCTTTCGACCGAATCCATATCGATCAGCTGGTCGTGCCGGCGCACACCATAGGACACCGGCCTGAACCATTTGCCGGACTCGTTCACCGGCGAGCCATGCGTGAGATGCCCGCCCGCATCGAGCGCAAGGCCCATGAAGGTGTCGCCCGGCTTGAGCAGCGCAAGGAACACCGCCTGGTTCGCCTGGGCGCCCGAGTGCGGCTGCACATTTGCAAACTCGCAACCGAACAGTTCGCGCGCACGCGCAATCGCAAGCTCCTCAGCCGCGTCCACGCATTCGCATCCCCCGTAATAGCGGCGGCCGGGATAACCTTCGGCATATTTATTTGTCAGTACCGAGCCCTGTGCTTCCAGCACGGCGCGCGACACGATGTTTTCCGATGCGATGAGCTCGATGTTGTCCTGCTGGCGCCTGAGCTCCCGCACGATTACGCGATCGATTTCGGGATCGGCTTCGGTAAGACCTGCTGAAAAAAACGCGAGGTCCCGCGCTGAGGTCGCACGGCTTGGGAAGCTCATTGAACCCTCGCAATGACCCGGTCACGAACCGGCCGGACCCGTATCATTGGTGATTTAGCGGCAATGCCTCACCAAAGCTAGTGCTTCGCATCTGCAATACGCGCTATCCGTGTGTGTGCGTCCATTCGTCAGGAACGATGCAGGAACCCCGCCATTTCGCATCCCGTTTGCTAAATAGCCGCGCGCGGTTGTGGACGACCAAGGCCCGCCCCCGCCGTCAGGCACAAAGGCCGCTCATCCCCTCGCGGATGGTTTCGACCCAACGGGCGGCAACGGACACGAAAGGAGTAGGTCATGGCTTCAACATACACGGAAAGATCGGTCCTCAGGGCCGAGACGACGGGGTCGCTCGTGGAAGTGGCGGGGGGTGTTGCGATCATCGTTCTTTCGGTCATCGGACTGGCCCGGATCGGAAATGTCGGCGCGCTGCCGTCAATTTCCGCCATCATCCTGGGCGCGGCCCTGATGGCGGAAGGCGGGACGATTGCGACCGAGTTTTCACGGCTCATGGGGATGAGCATGGGGACCACAGGCGTATCGGAGTTCACCGGCGGCATGACGACGGAAATCGTCGTCGGTGCGGCCGTGCTGGTGCTGGGCGTCCTGAGCGTTCTGGGAGTCAATCCCGCCACGCTCGTACCCTGCGCCATCATCGTGGCCGGGGCGCTGCTGCTGATCGGCGCGGCCAGTGTGCAACGTATGAACAGCGTCAAGGTCGCGTCGCTGACCGCCGGGGAAGGCACCCAGGCGCTCCTGCAGTCGGCCATCTCGACGGCTGCGGGTTTCCAGGTGCTCGCGGGTATCGCTTCGATCGTGCTGGGCATACTGGCACTGTCCTCGACCACCCATGTGGCCGTGTTCAGTATCGTGGGATTGCTGGTGCTTGGCGCCGCGGTGACCATGAGCGGCGGCACGTTGACCGGCAGCCTGATGCGGATGATGAACCGCTGATCACAGCCTGAAATGTCACACGGGAAACGCCGCCGTGAGGCGGCGTTTCTATTTTCCGGTTGCCGTCCGCACCGCGAAGGGCGCTTCGGCAGTCCCGCCGCCCGCAAACTGCAAAGTTACCCGAACGGTGCTTCCCGGCATCATGGTCGCGGCCGGATGCATGCACATCAGATGATACCCGCCCGGCGCAAAAGCGACCGATCCGCCGGCCGGCACGGTCACGCTCTGCACGTCGCGCATGCGGCTCGTCCCGCCCTCTTCGCTGCTCTCGTGCAACATCACCATGCCGCAAGCGGAACTGCGCGCGCCCGTGAGCACCGCGGGCGCGCTTCCCGCGTTGTGCAACGAAAAATAGCCGGCGGCGGGCAGACCTTCCGGAAGCGACCGGAACCAGCCGCCTGTGACGCTAATGCCGGCAGCGAACGCGGGTACCGCAAAGACCCCCGACAGGACGGCCGCCGCGCCGACCAGTGTTACCTTATGCATGCTCTTCCGCTTCCTCGTAAATGCGCAACGCCACAAGCACGCAGATCATGCCGGCAAGGCTTGTGAACGTGCTGGGCAGCCACACGATGAGACCGCCATAATGCTGATCGGATAGCGCCGCAATGTCCCACAGCCGCCCGCAGATGCGGTACACCGGATAGTAGTCCGTTGCCGAGAGCGACAGGACCGCGCCGACTACCATCTGGAGCGGTTCGACCGCGATCACCAGAAGCGCGCGCACTCCGAATCCGAGCCGCGCCGGCGGACATGGACGATTGTCCAGAATGAGCGACCAGAAGAAAATTCCATCGACCGTCATGCTCGCATTCATGAGGTTGTAGAGATTGGTATCGAGCATCGCGCGGGTGTGAATGGCGGGAATCAGCCACAAATAGATCAGACCGACGAACAGCGCGGGCGCGACGGCGGGGTGCTGGAGGAAATCCACCGTTCGGCGCACCGGTCGCGACTCCAGCACGGATGACACGGGAGCCGGCATGCCCGCCCGGATCGCCGCGCCCGGCATCCCAAGCGCGATGAGGAAAGCGCCCAGATGGTGCAGTACAAAATGTTGGGCACGGTGCACGAAGAACATGTGCTGGGCATAGTAATCGAGGTGTGTCTGGAGCACGGCATAAGTCGCAAGCACGCCGAGCACGAACGAGACCTGGCGCCAGAGCGGCGGGCGGGCGGCTTGCGGCAGCCGCGCCAAGCCGGTCGCAAACCAGCCGAGGCCGAGTGCGGTGACGAGAAAGACCGGCCAGGAAAAATCCCACGGCATCCAGAACGGAAGCTCCGCAGGGAAGAACCGGCACGCGAGCGAAATGACGACACCCGCTGCGATCAGCAAAACGTACGGCAGCGAGGCCCGCACAGTCCGCGGGATGAAAAGCGGGCTGGACGCACTGCGGGAAAGCGAAGGAACCGTCATTGTGGGCCTTATAAACCGCCATGATGCTGGGCGCAGGGGCGATTGGTCACACGCCGGACTGTGCCTCGCCCGGCGCGCCGGCCATGCTTCATGCTATGACCCGGTCGATGCTTGGTATCAAATGGTTTGGCGTGCTGGCTCTCGCGCTCACTATCGCCGCGTGCAGTCCCGCTGGTTCCGGCAATGAGACCGACATTTCCGGCGTGATGCCGCGCCTCGAATTTTCACTCGTGCGGGCCAATGACGGCAGACCCGTCGATGCGGAGAACTACCGCGGCAAGGCCGTGCTGCTCTATTTCGGTTACACCCATTGCCCGGATCAATGCCCGACCACATTGACCGATCTTTCGGACATGCTCCGCCGCATGGGACCGCGCGCGAAGGACACGCGCGTTCTGTTTGTGACTGTAGACCCCGCGCGCGATACCATTCCCGTGATGCGCCGCTATGTCGGCGCCTTCGGCCCGGAGATCGATGGACTGCGCGGCAACCCGAACGCCGTCGCCGCCCTCGCCCGCCGCTATCGCGTCCTCTACGAAACGACTCCCGGCAAGCCCGGCCAGCCCTACGACGTCATGCATTCCGGCTCGGTTTTCGTCTTCGATCGCGACGGCCGCGCGCGCATCGTTCTGACCTCCACGAAAGACATCGCCCGACTCGCGTCGGAAATGGAAGAGATGACGTCCTAAGGCGCGATGTCGCCTTCCGGCATTGCGATGCGCTGGTCCATGGTCTGCGAGGGCCGGTCGGAGCCGGCGCAGCCGATGATGCGCGCGGGGACGCCGGCGACCGTGCAGTTTGCAGGCACCGGCGCGATGACGACGCTGCCCGCGCCGACGCGCGAATATTCGCCGACTTCGATGTTGCCGAGGACCTTCGCGCCGGCGGAAAGCAGCACGCCGCGGCGGATTTTCGGATGGCGATCGCCCGTCTCCTTGCCGGAGCCGCCGAGCGTCACGCCGTGCAGCATCGAAACATCATCTTCGACCACGGCCGTCTCTCCTATGACGATGCCAGTCGCGTGATCGACCATGATACCGCGTCCGATGCGGGCGGCCGGATGAATGTCGACGGCAAAAAGTTCCGAGACGCGACTCTGCAGGAAATACGCAAACGTCGTCCGTCCTCCGCGCCACAGCCAGTGCGCCACGCGATGGCATTCGAGCGCATGGAATCCCTTGAAGAACAGGAATGCCTGAATGTAGTCGTGGCACGCCGGATCGCGCTCGAAAACAGCGGAAAGATCCGCCCGCACGGCCTGGCCGATTTCGGGATCGGCGGCGAGCGCTTCGTCAAACACTTCGCGCGCCAGCATCGCGCTGACTTCCTCGCCGCCCACCTTGCGGGCGAGATGATAGGTCAGGGCGTCCTCGAGCGCGTCGTGATTGAGAATGGTCGCGTGCGCGAGGCTGGCAAGCGAGGGCTCCTTCTCCGCGAGGTCCGCCGCCTGCGTGCGCAGGGCGGTCCAGATGGGGTCGCAATGACCGATGTTTTCCGCCGCTATTGCCATGACCGGTTCCTGGGCGGGTTGTCCCGCCGCCCCTACAGCCTAGATAGGCGGACAATGTCCTCTCGCCATGGGAAAGATCAAATCCGATGCCGGATCAGCCCCCCGCTCCCCCGCCGCTGAACCAACGGAACGCCGGAATTCTGGCGCTTTTGTTGAGCCGCCGCTCGGGCTCCGCCAAATCCATGACAGGCCCGGGCCCAAGCCCGCAGGAACTGACTCTCATGCTGCGGGCGGCCGCGCGTGTGCCCGATCACGGCAAGCTCGCGCCCTGGCGGTTCATCGTTTTCGAAGGCCCGGCCCGCGCGCATTTCGGGACCATTCTCGCGGAGTGCGTATTGGCGGACGATCCCGAGGCCAGCGACGAACGCCTGCGCATGGAGCGGGGGCGGTTCATGCGAGCTCCGGTCGTCGTCGCCGTCGTGAGCCGCGTGCGCGAGGGGATACCCATACCGGAATGGGAACAGGTTCTTTCCGCAGGTGCAGCATGCCAGACGCTGGTGCTCGCGGCGCATGCGCAAGGTTACGTGGCGAACTGGATCACCGAATGGTGCGCCTATCACCCCCTCGTGCGCGAGCGCCTCGGGCTCAAATCCGGCGAACGGATCGCCGGTTTCATCTACGTAGGAACGCCCACCGTCCCGATCGAGGAACGCAAGCGGCCCGATCCGGACTCGCTGGTCACGCGCTTTTCGGCGTAGAGTTGGTACCAAGGGTCATGGACGGGAGGTGACCCGGGGCCGCGGGCATCCCGCCCTTCGACACGCTCAAAGGTGAGAAAAAATGCGTCATGCTGAGCCTGTCGTATGCGGGCGGGAGAGTCGCGCGGCGGGATTTCGCCGCCGCGCGCTCGCTGAACCGTACGCGAGACTCTCGCCTCATACGGCTCCCGTCGTCCAGCCATAGGCCGTTGCAAGCGCCAATGCGCGAAGAGGCCGTGCTGCTGGCGGGCAATGCGCGCCAGCCATGCCCACGCCATTCCGCGACGCCAAAATGACCACCGCTTCAGGGAACGATCTTATAGATAGTTCCGCAACCGGCATAGCAGCTCCCCGCACCTCCGGACGCGGTGGTGCCATAGAGAACGCCGTTTACGTCGAGCAGACCCGAAAGGGGAGCCTCGCCGTCCACGCAATCTGGACGGCTGCAAAACGAATAGACCACCATCTCGGTCCTG
>DASXYZ010000015.1:0-1524 GCA_036502185.1 Rhizomicrobium sp. | reverse complement strand
CTGGCGGATCGTCAAATTTTCCCGCTTCGCCATCGAAGTCACTTCCTGGAAAATCTGCAGGCTCGCGTTCGAGCGCGGCAGGTTCTCCGGCAGCGGCCCGTCGAACGGATACGGCGAAAGATCGACATTGCCCAGCACCATGGACAGAACTTCGCGGGCGACGATGGGGTGAATGAGCGAATTGAGATACTGATAATTCTCCAGCGCCTCCGCGTCGGTGCGCCCGACCACGGGCGACAGCCCCGGCAGGATTTTCATCTCATCCGGACCGCGGTCGTGTGTTGCGAGCCGGCCCTTGAGCGAGGCGTAGAACCGCTGCGCGGCTTCGAGCGTCAGCGGCGCACAGAAAATCACTTCGGCGAATTCGGCGGCGACGCCGATCATGTCGTCGGAGCCGCCCGCCTGCACGACCACCGGATGACCCTGCGGACAGCGCGGAATGTTGAGCGCACCGAGCACCGAAAAATTTTCGCCGCGATGGTTGAGCTGATGCAGCCCGTCAGGCCGGAAGAACTGCCCGCTATCCTTGTCACGCACAAAAGCGTCGTCGTCCCAGCTGTCCCACAGGCCGAGCACGACACGGGCAAACTCACGAGCACGCTCGTAGCGCTCGCCGTGCTCGTAGTGCTTTTCGCGATTGAAATTGCGCGCTTCGTTTTCCTGGCCCGAAGTGACGAGGTTCCAGCCGGCGCGGCCGCCGCTCAAATGATCGAGCGAGGCGAATTTGCGCGCCACGTGGAACGGCTCGTTGTAGCTGGTCGAGGCCGTGGCCACGAGACCGATGTGGCTCGTATGCGTCGCTAGCGCGGACAGCAGCGTGAGCGGCTCGAAATTGGCGATGTACTGCGCCGAACGCGACAGCGCCTCGATATGGGCTTGGCGGACGCCGAGATTGTCCGCCAGAAAGATCATGTCGAATTTGCCGCGTTCAGCGGTGCGAGTTATCTTGAGATAGTGTGCAAAGTTGATGCCGGCGTCGGCCTGCGCGCGCGGATGGCGCCACGAGGCGACGTGATGCCCCGTCGGGTTGAAAAAGGCGCCGAACCGCATCTGGCCTTTGCCGCTCATCCGCTACTCGTCAGTGTTGTGCGCCGGGCGCGCCAATCACGTCGCTCACTATAGTCCCACACACCCAAAATTCAGCCCCCGCAAGGCATTTGCGGGGGCTGACGGTGTCGAACACGAAGGCGTGTCTCGCACTACTTGGATGACAGACCGTTGAGCAGTGGAATGTCTTTCACCGGCTGCGGCTTCGGCCGCGACTCCAGATAGGCATAGATATCGGCAACGTCGGAGTCGGACAGGATCTCAACATGGAACGGCGGCATGGCGCCTGAAGGATTGCGCACATACGCCTTGAAGGCTTCCAACGGCAACGGCGTGTCGGCAATGACGCGCCCGCCGCTTGTGGTCACCGAACCCTGGCCCTCGAACCCGTGGCACTGCCAGCAGCCGTGCTTGACGAATTCCGTCTTGCCATTCTCCGCCGACGGATCGGCGGCAGCACCCTGACTGAACGCAACG
>DASXYZ010000014.1:0-1700 GCA_036502185.1 Rhizomicrobium sp. | reverse complement strand
CCGAACTCGACAGGATGATTGCCACGCTTGTTCCCGAGCCCGCGCGCGAAGCGGCGGAATGACGAACCTCGCGCGCAAACGCGCGCCGCTTCGTGATTATTTCAAACCGCGCGCGCTGGTCATGCTGGCGCTTGGATTCTCATCCGGTCTGCCTTTCCTTCTGACCGGCAATACGCTCGGTTACTGGCTCCGCGATCTTGGTACTTCGCTCGGCGCCATAACCTTTATTTCCTGGGTCGGCCTCGCCTACTCGCTCAAATTCCTCTGGGCACCCGTGATCGACCGCACAAATCCGCCGCTTCTCGGACGATTAGGGCGCCGGCGCAGCTGGATGCTGCTTTCACAGGTGATACTTGCCGTCGGCATTTTCCTGATGGCGGGCGAGACCCGGGCGGACAACCTTGTAACAGTCGGCGCGCTCGCTCTGCTGGTCGCGTTCGCTTCGGCCACGCAGGACACGGTGATTGACGCCTGGCGAATCGAAACCGCCGGAACCGAGGAAGAACTTAATCTTCTCACTTCGGCGTATCAGCTCGGTTATCGCATTGCCTTCCTCGCAACCGACGCGCTCATTCTGATCTCGGCAGCGCATCTTGGCTGGCGCCCGTCTTATATTGTTTGTGCGGGCGCAATGCTTATCGGTATCTGCGCCACGCTTTTGGCTCCCGAACCGGCAAAAGCCGATCGCGTCATCGACAGCAAGACACTCCAGGCGCCATTATGGTCCGCGCGCGGTTTTCTCGACGCCGTCTGGGGACCGTTCGTTGTTTTTTTCCGGACCTATGGCTGGATCGCCCTGCTGATGCTTGCCGCGATCAGCCTGTACCGGCTGCCGGACTTTCTCCGAGGCCCCATCACCAATCCCTTCTACCACGACATCGGGCTCACAAAGGATTTCGTGGGCACGGTGCGGGGCACTGTCGGAGTAGCGGCCGTCTTGCTCGGCATCGCGGCGGGAGGCGCCTGCGCGGTGCGCTTCGGTTATATGCGGGCGCTGATTGCCGGGGGCTTGCTCCAGGGCGTATCCATCGCCGCTTTTTCGCTGCTGGCAGGGATTAATCCCGATCCGGCCGTGTTTGCCGCTGTGATGGCCGCCGATAATTTCAGCATCAGTTTCGCGGGCGTGGCTCTGGTCGCCTATATGTCGAGTCTGACGAGCCTCGGCTACACCGCCACGCAATATGCGCTGCTGAGCTCCGTCTATACCTGGACGGGCAAGGTGCTGAAGGGAACCTCAGGTCCCCTGATCGAGGGCATGGCGGCGCATGGCGGCCTGATGCGCGCCTACCAGCTGTTTTTCGTGGGCGCGGGATTGCTGGGAATTCCGGCAATCATCCTGTTCATGATCCTGGCGGCAAGGCAGTCGACATCGCGGCTGGCGACGGCTTGAACGCCCAGGCCTGGGCGAAGCAGGTTTGCGGAGCGAGCCTCGCTCCGGTATTCTGAGGCACAAAAATGCGGGGCTCGCCTTGGCGGCGGATCTCGCTTGCGAAGGTGGCGACGAATTGGTCAATGTGCACGAACCCGGCATGTTTGAGGGTGTCCTCGAACAATGGCCCGTTCTGGCAGCTGCCGGGGCGCTCGAGGTTCGTCTGGCTGAGACCGAGCCGGAGGTAGAGGCGGCGCAGCGCCTTCGCTATGAGGTCTTCTACGAAGAGATGTCGGCGATCCCGAGCCCCGCCATGCGGGAATATCGCCGC
>DASXYZ010000013.1:0-1985 GCA_036502185.1 Rhizomicrobium sp. | reverse complement strand
ATGCTCGTGTTCATGGCGCCCATGGTCGCGCTCTATTTTGTTGGCGTGCTGGTTTCTCACGTTGTACTCAGGCGCAAAGAGTCGCAGAATCTTGCCGGCGGGGAGGCGCAGTAAATTGTTCACTTCGTGCGGAAGATTCTGGCTCGGCGTTGCGGCGTTTGCCGCCATCGGCGGGATTTTCGCCTGCAGTGGCTCCAGCCAGCCCAGTTCGGCGTCGTCCGGCAATGCTGCATCCGCCCCCGCCTCTGCAAACCAGTCCGCCACTCCCCAGCTCGCTGAAGTCGCTCCTCCTGCCGATCAGACCGGCGGTTTCGATGGCGCGAAAGCCTACGAACACGTAGCCAAAATCGTCAGCTTTGGCCCGCGCCCACCCGCTTCGGAGGGGCTGCACCAGACTCAGGATTACATCCTTGCGCAATTGAAAAGCTACGGCTGCGAAATAGATCAAGATGACTTTCACGCTTCCACCCCCAAGGGCGACGTCGCCATGAAAAACATCGTCGCCAAAGCCCCGGGCACCGGGAAGGGAATCATCCTTTTGCTCACGCACGTCGATTCGCTTAGCAGCGTCCCGAATTTTGTCGGCGCCGAAGACAGCGCCTCTTCTACCGGCCTGATGATCGAGATGGCCCGGCAGCTCTGCGGCAAAAAAGAACAACCCAATTCCGTTTGGATCGCCTTTCTCGATGGCGAGGAAGCCTTTGTTGACTGGAACCAGAATGGCGACCACACCTACGGCAGCCGCGAACTCGCCGCGCGCATGGCACTTTCCGGCGAACTGAAGCGCGTGAAGGCTGTCCTTCTGGCGGATATGATCGGGCAATACGGGCTGCACATTGATCGTCAATCGGACAGTCCGCGATGGCTCACCGACCTCGTTTGGAAGACGGCGGACCGCCTCGGCTACAGCAATATCTTCGTCTCGCAAGAAACGACGACCGATGACGATCACGATCCGTTCCTCCAGCGCGGCGTCCCATCCCTCGACATCATTGACCTCAACGATTACATCAGCGAGGGCTACTGGCACACCACGCAAGACACGCTCGATAAAGTCAGCCCGCGCAGCGTCGCCATCGTCGGCCACGTAATCCTGGAATCCGTCGGCGAACTCCAAAAGAAGTTTCACTAAATCATGCCCGTCATTCGCGTCTCTTCTGCAAACGGTCCCTACATGGTCCACTGCGCTCCGCGTCTTCTGAGCCGCTCAGCGTCTCTCGTCGCGCGCCTCGGTGATACAAGTGGAATTTTTGTTCTCTCTTCTCCGAACGTGTGGGAACACTGGGGCCGTCCGCTAATGCGCGTCCTTCGCGGGCGCCATCGCGTCACCGCCATCCTATTCGACGATCGCGAAGCCGCCAAGGATCTCGCCACCATCGAACTAATCACGCGTCAATTGATTCACGCGGGCGCGGATCGCGGCACGACGATCGTCGCCGTGGGCGGCGGAGTCGTTGGCGATGTTGCCGGCTTCGCGGCCGCCAGTTATCTTCGAGGCGTGCGCCTGGTGCACGTTCCCACCACGCTAGTCGCGCAGGTGGACAGCGCCATCGGCGGCAAGACCGGAGTGAACCTGCCCGAAGGCAAGAATCTGGTTGGCGCGTTCTATCCGCCGAAGCTCGTAATCGCCGATCCCAACGTCCTGCAAACGCTCCCGCACCGCGAATATCGCTCGGGCCTCTACGAAGTCGTCAAGTACGGCGTCATCGCCGATCCTGAACTCTTCCAATTTCTCGAGCGCCGCATGCTCGCGCTACTCCGTCGCGACCCTGCCGCGCTCGCGTGGGTGATCGCGCGTTGCATTCGCATCAAGGCGCATGTCGTCGCCAAGGACGAGCGCGAAGGCGGCCTGCGCCACATCCTGAATTTCGGCCACACTCTGGGCCACGCGCTCGAAGCCGCCACGCGTTACCGCCGCTTTCTGCACGGCGAAGCGGTCGCTTGGGGCATGCTCGCCGCCACCGTCTTCGGGCTCGCCACCGGCC
>DASXYZ010000012.1:0-2310 GCA_036502185.1 Rhizomicrobium sp. | reverse complement strand
CCGACAGCACCGAAAAATGGTCCAGAAGCGAGGCAGAAGCCACAGGATGCGACATGGGAAGCTCCGAATCATCGAAGCCTCCTATGAATCATAGTTCTTCAGCCCGAACCGCCCCGTTAACCCCAAGCGATTGCCCTGGCCGCAGACTACCGGCCGCTTGACTTGGCAGCCATGGCGCTCAAAATCGGAGTTCCCCAGGGGCGCCCTCGAAAGCCTTGTGCGAAAAAGGGCTGAGATCGCAGAGGTGCGAGTCCCTTTGAACCTGATCCGGTTCGGACCGGCGTAGGGAGAGGCCAGATGAACAAGCCGATTTTGAATGCTCGACCTGTCACGAACGAGGTCGTCACCCGCGGCAGCCTGCCGGGCTCGCGCAAGATCTACGTGAACGGCGTGCCGTTCCGCGAGGTGGTGCTTTCGGGCGGTGAGCCGCCGGTCCGGCTATACGACACTTCGGGGCCCTACACGGATGAAGCTGCCAGTATCGATATCGAGAAAGGCCTCGAGGCACCGCGGCGCGAATGGATCCTCGGGCGTGGCGATGTCGAACAATATGGAGGCCGTGCGCGCAAGCCGGAAGATGACGGCTTGCGGCGTGGCGAACTCCTCTCGGTTCCGCAGTTCGACCGTTCGGGGCGCAATCCGCTGCGCGCCAGGCCCGGCTGCAATGTCACCCAGCTCCATTACGCGCGTGCCGGAATCGTCACCGAAGAAATGAAATATGTCGCCGCGCGCGAGAATCTCGGACGCGCGCATATCCGCGACGGCAACAGTTTCGGCGCCGCGATCCCGGAGGAGATCACGGCGGAATTCGTGCGCAGCGAAGTCGCGCGGGGTCGGGCGATCATCCCCGCGAATATCAATCATCCGGAATCCGAGCCGATGATCATCGGCCGCAACTTCCTCACCAAGGTCAATGCCAATATCGGCAACTCGATTGTTACGTCCGGCGCGGCGGAGGAAGTGGAGAAACTCGTCTGGTCGATCCGCTGGGGCGCGGACACGGTGATGGATCTTTCGACGGGCCGGCACATCCATACGATCCGCGAATGGATCGTGCGCAACGCACCTGTTCCCATCGGCACGGTGCCGATCTATCAGGCGCTGGAGAAAGTCGGCGGCATTGCCGAAGAACTGACCTGGGAAATCTATCGCGACACGCTGATCGAGCAGTGCGAGCAGGGCGTCGATTATTTCACCGTGCATGCCGGCGTACGCCTCGCGCATATCCCGCTGACGGCGGAGCGCGTGACGGGTATCGTTTCGCGTGGGGGCTCGATCCTCGCCAAATGGTGCCTCGCGCATCACAAGGAGAATTTCCTCTATACGCATTTCGAGGAAATCTGTGAGCTCCTGGCGCGTTACGACGTATCGTTCTCTCTGGGCGACGGGTTGCGCCCGGGCTCGATCGCGGATGCCAATGACGCCGCACAGTTTGCCGAGCTCGAAACGCTGGGCGAACTCAACCGCATCGCCCAAAAGCACGATGTGCAGGTGATGATCGAAGGCCCCGGCCATGTGCCGATGCACAAGATCAAGGAGAATATGGAAAGGCAGCTCGCGGTTTGCGACGAGGCGCCGTTCTATACGCTGGGGCCACTGACCACCGATGTGGCGCCGGGTTATGATCATATTACCAGCGCCATCGGTGCGGCGATGATCGGCTGGTTCGGCACGGCCATGCTTTGTTACGTCACGCCGAAGGAGCATCTCGGCCTTCCCGATCGCGACGACGTCAAGGCCGGGGTCGTTGCCTATCGCATCGCCGCACATGCGGCCGATCTCGCGAAAGGCCATCCCGCAGCCCGCATCTGGGACGATGCGATGAGCAAGGCGCGCTTCGAGTTCCGCTGGCGTGACCAGTTCGCGCTGGCGCTCGATCCGGAAACCGCGCAGACCTTCCACGACGAAACCCTGCCGGCCGACGGCGCGAAGGTCGCGCATTTCTGCTCCATGTGCGGCCCCAAATTCTGCTCCATGAAGATCAGCCAGGAAGTCCGCGATGCAGCACGCGGCCAGAACGACACGCTGTCGACCGCAGAGATCCGCGCGGCGATGGAGAAGAAATCTGCCGAGTTTCGAGAACACGGTTCGGAAATTTATATTCCGGCTGAGGCAGAGCGGACGTCACCGGCTTGAACCTGATTATCCGCTGATGTATGCCGCCCGTCGTCATTCCAGTCGGGAGGCTGTCATGCGCACAAAATATTGGGAATCTTCCTTTTGAGCCGATGAGTAAACGTCGGAGGGGCTTTCAACAGCGAGGCGCAGGTAAAACGGGGCGATCGCGTCGTTCACGGCGATAAGGAATTG
>DASXYZ010000011.1:0-5583 GCA_036502185.1 Rhizomicrobium sp. | reverse complement strand
TCGACCAGAACGCGGGCAGTGGATCGCCAGCGCGCCATGACGCGCATGTTACGATCCTGGCCGACTTCGTCCTGCAGCGCCATATTATGATTCCGGCGGATTCTGCTGCTTATAGCCCATGACGCCATGCCGCTGCCAGCGTGGCGATATGGTCCCGGACGGGCTCGAGGCCATCCCCATTGCGCGCCGAAGTGGCAAACAACTCGGGAAAAGCCGCGGTGCGGCGATTCAGTTCTTCTGCACAGCTGGCGCGAACCTGCTGCTGCTCAGGCCCGGTGAGTTCGTCGAGTTTTGTCAGCACGCCGACGTAGGACACCGCGGCCTGATCGAGCAATTCCATGGCATCGCGATCGGGCGGCATGATTCCACGCCGCGCATCAATGAGCAGCAGTGTACGCCCCAGATTCGCCCGGCCCCGCAGATAAGCGAATATCAGGTTCTGCCATTCGCGCGACAACGCACGCGAGGCCTTGGCGTAGCCGTAACCCGGCAGATCGGCCAGCACGCAGGTTTCGCCGAGGCGGAAGAAGTTTATTTGCTTCGTCGCGCCTGGCGTGTGCGACACGCGCGCGAGCGTGCGACGTCCGGTCAATGCGTTGATAAGGCTCGATTTGCCGACGTTCGAGCGTCCCACGAACGCGACCTCGGGTAATCTCCCCTTGGGCACCGCATCGGACGTCGCTGCGCCGGCCACAAAATCGCACGGGCCGGCAAAAAGCTTTCGTCCATCGAACTCCGGAACGGCGGACGTTTTACCTGCATGACCACGCGGGCCAGATGCCTCCGAACCGCGGTTTCCGCGCTTTCCAACCATCAGTAACTAATTATTTTCCGGACGAAGTCGATGCACCGGCGCCCGGTGGGCCAAGCCGTCTGAGAAACGCCGGTGTCTTGAGATTGTTGAAAAGATGTACCTCCACGCCCTGACGTTTCATCATCACATATTGCTGTGTGGTCGATAACAGGTTGTTCCAGGTCCAATAGATCACCAGGCCCGCAGGGAAAGTCGCGAGCATGAAGGTGAAGATAAGCGGCATGAACGTAAACATCCGCGCCTGTATAGGATCGGCCGGAGCAGGGTTCATTTTCGTCTGCAGCCATTGGGTGACGCCCATCAGCGCCGGCCAGATACCGATGAGCAGGAAGCTCGGCATCCAGTGAGGGACGGCGAACGGCAGGAGCCCGAAGAGATTGATCCAGCAGGTTGGGTCCGGCGCCGAAAGATCGTGAATCCAGCCGAAAAACGGGGCATGACGCATTTCGATGGTGACGAACAGCACTTTGTAGAGCGAGAAGAACACGGGAATCTGGATTACCATCGGCAGGCAGCCGGAAACCGGATTGATCTTCTCGCGCTTGTAGAGCGCCATCATTTCCTGCTGCTGACGCATCTTGTCTTCGGCGAAGCGCTCGCGAAGGCGCTCGACCTCTGGCTGAAGTTTTTTCATGCGGCTCATTGAGCGATAGGCCGCGTCGGCGAGCGGGAAGAAGATGAGCTTGATCGTAATGGTGAGCAGCAAAATCGCCACCCCGAAATTGCCGATGAAGCTGTAGAAGAAATCCAGCAGCCAGAAGATCGGCTTGGTCAGAAAGATGAACCAGCCCCAATCTATGGCGAGGTCAAAACGCGCGATGCCCAGCGTGTCTTCGTAGTGACGAATGACGGAAACGATTTTCGCGCCGGCAAACAGGCGCTGGGTGAGTTCGAGCGTGGCACCCGGAGCTACGGTCCGGCCGCTGAGCCGATAATCGGCCTGATAGGCCTTGGCGCCCTCAAGCGGTGTGGCGCGGTAGGAGCCATCGAAGAGCTGGTTTTGCGGCGGAATTGCAGCCGCCATCCAGTATTTGTCGGTGATGCCGACCCAGCCGCCGGTCGACTGGAAAGTAACAGGCGGTTTGTCACCTTTCTTGAAATCGTCGTAGCTCGCATCCTTCAGCGCTCCATCTGCCGCGCCGACGAAGCCCTCATGCAGCACCCAATAATGTTTGGTGTCGGGCAAGCCGTCTCGCGCGACATAGCCGTAAGGATAGAGTTCTACGGCGCGTCCCGTCCGATTGGCGACGGAATCGCTGACTGTGAACATGTATTGATCGTCGATCGCGATCTTGCGCGTGAAAACAAGCCCTTGCCCGTTGTCCCATGTGAGCGTCACCGGATGTCCCGGAGAAAGGGTGTTGCCGTTTGCAAGTTTCCACGGCGTGCTTTCACCGGGCACGGCAACATGTGCGCCCGCTGCGGCCACGAAGCCGAACACCGCATAGTACGGATAGCGGGTGCGGACCGGAGAGAGCAGGGTGATCTCGGGGCTCTTCGGGTTCACCGTCTCGCGATATCGTTTGAGGCGGAGATCGTCGAACCGCGCGCCAGTCAGGCGCAGCGAGCCATCCAGCGTGGGCGTGTCGATCTGAATTCGCGGTCCGGACTGTGTGAGTGCCTGGGCGCGCGAAAGCTGGCCGGGACCGGTCTGGACCGGAGCCTGCGTTGTGGCCGGATGCGCCGCAGTTTGCGCATTTTCTTTATGAATGAAGGCCTGCCTCGCGCGTTCGGCCTGCATCTGTGGTTGGGCGACGAAATATTCCCAGCCCAGCAGCACAACCGCGGACAGAAGGATGGCGAGGAAGAGATTACGGTTTTCGGTCATCGGTCTTTACCGGCGCGGGGGCACGGGATCAAAGCCCGACGAACCGCCGAGCCAGGTGAAAGGGTGACATCGCAAAAGGCGATGCGCGGCGAGGCCAGCGCCCCTCCATGGTCCATGCACGTCAAGCGCTTCGAGCGCGTAAGTCGAGCAGCTGGGCGTGAAACGGCACACATTGGGGAGCAGGGGTCCTATTAACCAGCGGTAGAAATAGATTGGCGTCTTCAGGAGCACGAGCGCACCACCGCGGGCAACCAGGGTGAAGCGATTCATATCCGGATGCTTTCCGTCCGTAACCGCCCCAGCCTTTCATGAGCCGCTACAAGCGCCGATTCGAGGTCGCCAAGCAACGCGCCGAATGGCCTGGTCAGCGTCTCCCGCCGCGCGACGAGAACATAGTCATTACCGGCCAGCCCATAAAGAGGAAGCAGCTGCTGGGCCGCAGCCCTCAGCCGCCGCTTTGCGCGGTTGCGGGCTACCGCATTGCCGGTTTTTTTGCTTGCGGTGAATCCGACCCGGATTCTCCGCTCCTCCGCTGCCGGCGAAGGACAAAGCTCAAGCGTCACGCCCGCAGCAACGCGCCGTACGCAGCGGGCGGCGCGAAGGAAATCCTGCCGTTTTTTGAGGCGTTCGATTTTGGGACGCAGTTCCCGAAGGGAAGGCCCGCTTTCGTCGCAGTCCGTCAGGCCGACAATCTCTTCCGGCCATGCGCGCGGCGGCGAGACAACACCTTGCGGCCGCCAACAGTCGCCATGCGGGCGCGAAAGCCGTGCCGGCGCTTGCGCACGATCTTGCTGGGCTGATAGGTGCGTTTCATGACCCTGACTCCCGGGAGGCCCGCAGAAAGAGGGGCGTTCTAAGGATCGGTCGCGCGACTGTCAACCCGCCGCAGGGCTCCTGCCAGGGTGCATCCCCCCGGACCGGACACGGGAAATTCATTGCTAAGCAGGAGTATTTAAGCGGAGAATCGTTTCCTTATCAGATGGAGTTATCAGGACAGATCCGGCCGTGGTTATGTTGCGTGTGATCAGGGGAGGTGCGGAGGCCGCGCGGCCGGCAGAGGAGCCGCATGCCGTTGAACCAGCCGCGCCTGATGCCGGTTCTGAGGAAAAAAAAGCGCAATCTCCCGCGCCGGGATGGCGCCGCGGTATCTCGGCTGCGTGGACGCTGCTCGCACACAGCCTTTCTGGGCGCCTGCTTCTCCTTACCATTCTTTATGTGCTGCTTACGGAAGTCCTGATCCTGCTGCCGACATTGGGGCGCTACTACACCAGTCTTCTCGAAACGCGCATCTCGAGCGCTGAAATTGCAATTCTGCCTTTCACCGAACCGGTTGGGGCGCAGCTGTCGGAAGGACTGCGCCAGCAGCTTCTTGCCCGGGCGGGTGCCGCTGCGGTGATGCTGACGCGGCCCGACCAGCACGAGTTGTTTCTGGCGCATGACGAACCCAGCCATTTCGACAAAACTGTCGATCTGCGCGGGCAAAATCTGTTCAGTCAGATAGGCGGTGCACTTGACTGTCTGTTTGTCGGCGGCAACCGCACACTCCATGTCGTAGCCCGTACCCGGATATTGCACGCCGAAACCGTTGAACTGATCACGGACGAACAGCCCGTCCGTGCCGATCTGATTTCCTATGGGGGGCGGCTGATGCTCGTTGCCCTTGGGATTTCGCTTGCGACCGGCGTGCTGGTTTTTCTGAGCCTCCATGCCGTGTTGGTGCGGCCGATGGGCCGGCTCACGCGCGCCATGGTGCATTTTCACGACAATCCGGAAGACGCCAGCCGCATTGTCACGCCGTCGGACCGGCAGGACGAGATCGGACGGGCCGAGCGCGAACTTGCCGCCATGCAGCGGGCCATTTTCGGATTCCTCCATCAAAAGGCGAGGCTTGCGGCTCTGGGCAGTGCGGTCGCCAAAATCCAGCACGATCTTCGCAACATTCTCGCAAGCGCACAGCTTGCCTCGGACCGGCTGGCCAGTGTGGAAGATCCGGTCGTAAAGAGACTCGCGCCGCGGATTGTCACCTCACTCGACCATGCCGTGACTCTCGCCACGCGGACCATGCGATTCGGGCGTGCCGATGAACATCCGCCGCAACGGGAGCGCTTCGCCCTCGCACCGCTGATCGATGAAGTGGCCGAAGTGGCGATCGCCGGCGAACCGTCCGAAACCAATCTGGTTTTCGAGAATGGCGTCGAGCCCGGGCTCCAAGTCGACGCCGACCGCGAGCAGCTCTTTCGTCTTCTTCTCAATCTGGTGCGCAATGCGGCAGAGGCTGCCAAAGAGCGCGAGCGCGGTTTTGTGGAAGTGAAGGCAGCCCGCGATGTCAATCGCGTCTCGATCCTCATCGGCGACAATGGCACGGGGGTGCCGGTCGCCGTGCGCGAGAAACTGTTCCAACCTTTCGCCGCTTCTACGCGGTCCTCCGGCACGGGCCTGGGGCTTGCCATCGCGCGCGATCTCGCCCGGGCGCATGGCGGCGATGTTCTCATGGAGTCCACCGGCGAAACCGGCACCTGCTTCCGGATCGATATTCCCGATCGGGGCAAAATCTGACGTGACCTGGGATCCAAAGACCTATCTTGCCTTCGGCGATCAACGCACGCGCCCCGCTGCGGAACTCGTCGCCCGCATTCCAACCAACAATCCGAAACGGATCGCCGATTTGGGCTGCGGGCCGGGAAATTCCACTGCGCTGGTGGCGGCGCGGTGGCCCGATGCCATGCTGGAGGGAATTGACAATTCTCCCTCGATGCTCGCGACCGCCCGGGAAAGCGGAGTCTCCGCGCGCTGGGTTGAGGCGGATGTGGCGCGCTGGGCGCCGGATCATCCTTGCGATCTCATTTTTTCGAACGCGACGTTTCAATGGGTGAGCGATCACGAAACATTGCTGCCGCAGCTTGTTTCATACCTCACTCCCGGAGGCGTGCTCGCTTTTCAG
>DASXYZ010000010.1:0-1638 GCA_036502185.1 Rhizomicrobium sp. | reverse complement strand
CGTCATCCCGGTGCAGTACAAGGTGATCGTCACCCATCGGCCCAAATATGCCTGCCGCGCCTGCGAGGAAAAAATCGTACAGGCGCCGGCGCCGGAGAGGCTGATCGCGTCGGGCATTCCCACCGAGGCCATGGTGGCCTGCGTGCTCGTTTCCAAATACGCCTGGCACCTGCCGCTCTATCGCCAGTCGCAGATGCTCGCCGCACTGGGGATCACGCTCAGCCGCTCGGTGCTGGCGTTCTGGGTCGGCTATGCCGCGGTCGAGCTGATGCCCCTCTACGAAAGGCTGAAAGAGCTTCTGCTCGCCTCGGCGAAGCTCGCCGTCGATGAAACGCCCGTGCCCGTGCTCGATCCCGGAAAGGGCCGGACGAAGAAGGGCTACTTCTGGACCATGGCCCGCGACGACCGCCCCTGGGGTGGAACCGATCCACCCGCAGTCGCCTACACCTACGCACCGGGACGCGCGGCTATGTACGGCCACGCGCTGCTCGCGAATTATCGCGGCATCGTGCAATGCGACGGCTACGCGGCCTACAAGAACCTCGACGCGGAACGGATCACGCTCGCCTTCTGCTGGACGCATCTGCGCCGCAAGTTCTACGACATCGCCAAAGCCGGTGATGCGCCCATCGCAAGCGAAGCGCTGGACCGCATTGCGGCCCTCTACGCGGTCGAGAAGGAGATACGCGGATTCAGCGCCGTCGAGCGAAGCGCGGTGCGCCAGGAGAAAAGCAGACCGCTCGTGCTCGCCTTCCATGACTGGCTCGGACAAAGCCTCGCGAGAGCCTCGGCCAGATCGCCCATCGCCGAAGCGATCCGCTACGGCCTCAACCATTGGGACGGACTCGTCCGCTTCCTCGACGACGGCCGCATCGAACTCGACACCAACATCGTCGAGCGCGCCATCCGGCCCATCGTGCTCAACCGCAAGAACGCGCTCTTCGCCGGCCATGATGACGGCGCAGCGAACTGGGCCTGCATCGCTTCGCTGATCGAGACCTGCAAGCTTCACGGTGTTAACCCGCAGGATTACCTCGCCGACGTTCTCGCCAGGCTCGTCAACCTCTGGCCGAATGATCGCATCGACGAACTCATGCCATGGGAATGGGCGGCAGAACGTCAGCAGCTGAAACGCGCGGCGTGAGGTACACCGGCGGTCGTAGACCGCTTACCGTTGATCGCTCCTGTTGCCGCGTCAACGCCCACGCCGATGAGCCCACCAAACACAAGATTTCCAACGGTCCAGCCTTCAAAATTCGAAGGAATTGTCGCGAAGCCGTCCTGCCAGTCAGGCTTCACGCATCGAATTTGCATGTCCTCTTTCGATTTCTCCACACTGACGGCGCCAGGCGAAACGACCTGCCAGCTGCCCTGCGAACTCGAAAGCGTGCACGTCGCGCCGGTTGTCGGCGGCGTTGCGATGCCGATTGTCTGATCGGTCCCCTTGATGTAAAAACGCGCCCAACATTGACCCCACCCACGACGCCGCCTAACTCATTGAATCTGTTGCAAACAATCGAAATTTGACGAGTCGCGTTTCGCGTCCAACCGTGACCCCTGCAAATTCAATGATTCCGCAATGAAAGCAATACGTTAGATTCCGTTCGCGGTGGGGTCATTATTGGACGCGATTTTACA
>DASXYZ010000009.1:0-8466 GCA_036502185.1 Rhizomicrobium sp. | reverse complement strand
GGCATCACGATTGCCACGCCGCGGCCGGTTGAGATCGTGATTTCGGGAGCGGACCGCCAGAAAGTCGGCCAGGTCGCCGCCGAGATCCGCGAGTACCGGCCGCCGGAGCCGTACAAGGGCAAGGGCATCAAATATGCCGACGAACGCATCTTCCGCAAGGAAGGCAAGAAGAAGTAACGGAGCCGGCCGATGACCAAGCTGAGCGACAGAATTTTGCGGCGGCAGGGGCGGGTGCGCGGCGCCTTGCGGCGTGCCGCCGGCGAGCGCAAGCGGCTGTCCGTGTTCCGCTCGTCCAAGCACATCTACGCCCAGGTGATCGACGACGACGCCGGCGTCACGCTCGCCGCCGCCTCGTCGATCGAGAAGGCGGCGCGCGAGGGCATGAAGACCGGCGCCAGCGTCGCGGCGGCCAAGGCGGTCGGCAAGCTCATCGCCGAGCGGGCCAAGGAAAAAGGCGTCAAGGGCGTGGTGTTCGACCGCGGCAGCTATCTCTATCACGGCCGGGTCAGGGCCCTGGCCGAAGCCGCCCGCGAGGGCGGGCTCGATTTCTGAGGACGGAGGACAGAGCACGACGACAGAGGACAGACACCGCAAGCGAGGCGCCGATCCGTCGTCCGCCGTCTGTCGTCCGCCGTCACATCTGAGAACGAAGGCTAGCAACAATATGGCAAAGCATCATGGCGCGTGAACCCCGCGACCGCAGGCACGACGAGCGCGACAACGAGTTCGTCGACAAGCTCGTCCATATCAATCGCGTCGCCAAGGTGGTGAAGGGCGGCCGCCGCTTCGGCTTTGCCGCCCTGGTGGTGGTCGGCGACCAGAAGGGCCGCGTCGGCTTCGGCCATGGCAAGGCCCGCGAAGTGCCGGAGGCGATCCGCAAGGCGACCGATGCCGCCAAGCGTGCCATGATCCGTGTGCCGCTGAAGGACGGGCGCACGCTGCATCACGAAACACGCGGCCATCATGGCGCGGGCAAGGTTTTGGTGCGCCCGGCGCCGGCGGGCACCGGCATCATCGCCGGTGGACCGATGCGTGCGGTGTTCGAGTCGCTGGGCGTCGGAGACGTCGTCGCCAAATCGCTCGGCACGTCCAATCCCTACAACATGGTGCGCGCGACGTTCGATGCGCTGAAGTTGCAGCAGTCGCCCCGCATGGTGGCGCAGCGGCGCGGACGCAGTGTCAGTGAGATCATCGCGAGGCGCGAGGGCGCGCCGAGGGCCGAACAGGCCACGGCAGGGAGCTGACTATGGCGGCACAGCGCGGAAAAACGGTCACGGTGCGGCAGATCAGAAGCGCCAACCGCAAACCGGAAATCCAGGCCGCGACCCTGCGCGGATTGGGGCTCGGAAAAATACGGCGCACGCGCACGCTCGAGGACACGCCTGCCGTGCGCGGAATGATCCGCGCGGTACGCCATCTCGTCGAGGTGGTCGAGGAGAAGACGTCATGAGGCTCAATCAGCTGGCAAATAACGAAGGCGCCCATCGCCGCAAGCTGAAGGTGGGCCGCGGCTCCTCGTCCGGGCTCGGCAAAACCTGCGGGCGCGGCGTCAAGGGCGCCAAGGCCCGCACGGGCACCAAAGTGTACGGTTTCGAAGGTGGCCAGATGCCGCTTTACATGCGGCTGCCCAAGCGCGGCTTCAACAATATCTTCGCGAACGACTTTGCGGAAGTTGACCTCGCGCGGATCCAGAAGGCGATTGACGAGAAGAAGCTGAACGCGTCTGAGAAGATTACCGACGAGGCGCTTGCGAAAGCCGGACTCGCGCGCAGGAGCCGCGACGGGGTCCGCCTGATCGGTGGAAGCCTGAATGCGAAGCTCGAGATCGAGGTGGCTGGCGCATCGTCCGGTGCTGTTGAGCAGATCCGCAAGGCCGGTGGCTCCGTGTCACTGACGTTCAAGAAGCCGGTGCGGATGAACCGAAAGGGCGAGCCGGGCAAGAAGGCGCAGCGCCGGGCGAAATCCGCTGAAAAACTCGCCGCGCGCGGGTAGAAACCGTCGGCCCGTGGGTGGGCCGCATATATCGTTTTCAGGCATCGCGGCAGGGCGCGGAGAGCCCACCCTGCAGGGGCGGGCGGAGTTCGGGAGCATCTGATGGCCTCTGCGGCCGAACAACTCGCGGCAAATTTCAACTTCAGCAATTTCGGCAAGGCCAAGGAGCTGCGGCAGCGCATTTTCTTTACGCTTGCGCTTCTCGTTGTTGCGCGCCTGGGCACCTTCATTCCGATGCCGGGAATCGATCCGACGCAACTCGCGCGTGAGCTGAGCCAGCAGCACGGCGGCGTTCTCGACATATTCAACCTGTTGTCGGGCGGCGCGGTGCAGCGCATGGCGATCTTCGCGCTCGGCATCATGCCCTACATTTCCGCATCGATCATCATGCAGCTGATGACGACGGTGTTTCCCGAACTCGATGCGCTGAAGAAGGAAGGCGAGGTCGGGCGCAAGACGCTCAACCAGTACACCCGCTACGGCACGGTGGGTCTCGCGGCGTTGCAGGCCTATGGCATCGCCATCGGTCTCGAGCACTGGGGCAATGTCGTCATCGATCCCGGCCTGTTCTTCCGGCTTTCGGCGGTGATCACGCTGACAGGCGGCACCATCCTGTTGATGTGGATCGGCGAGCAGATCACGAACCGCGGCGTCGGCAACGGCATTTCGCTGATCATCATGGCGGGCATCATCGCGCGCCTTCCGACCTCGATCACGCAACTGTTCGAATCCGCCCGCACCGGTGCGATCGATGTGCCGGTGATCCTCCTGATCCTTGTCGGCGCGGTCGCGCTCATCCTGTTCATCGTGTTCATCGAGCGGGCGCAGCGCCGCCTGCTGGTGCAATATCCCAAGCGGCAGGTGGGCAATCGCATGTTCGGCGGCGAGTCCTCGCATCTGCCGCTCAAGATCAACGTGTCGGGCGTGATCCCGCCCATCTTCGCCTCGTCAATTCTGCTGATGCCGACGACGGTCGCCAACTTCAACGGCCAGAACGTGCCCGACTGGCTGCAGACCATTCTCACCTATATCGGCCCAGGCCGTCCGATCTATCTCCTGCTCTACGGGCTGATGATCATCTTCTTTTCGTTCTTCTATACGTCGATCATCTTCAACCCCGAGGAGACGGCCGACAACCTCAAGAAATACGGCGGCTTTATTCCGGGTATCCGTCCGGGCAAGAAGACGGCGGAGTACATCGATTACGTGCTGACGCGCATCACGGTCGTGGGCTCACTCTATCTCGCCTTCGTCTGCATTATTCCGGAAGCCCTGCGCACCAACTACACAATCCTCACCTTCGGCGGTACCTCGATCCTAATCATCGTGAGCGTGACGATGGATACGGTGGCGCAGATTCAAAGCCATCTGATTGCACAACAATACGAGGGGCTGATCCGCAAGGCGAAACTGCGAGGAGCCAGACGTTGAATCTGGTCCTGTTCGGACCGCCGGGTGCGGGGAAGGGAACCCAGGCGCGAATCCTGCAGGAAACGCGCGGCTGGCCCCAGCTTTCCACGGGAGACATTCTCCGCGAGGCCTGCCGCGCGGCCTCAGGCCCGGGGGCCACGCTCAAGGCCCTGATGGACCGCGGCGAACTCGTTCCCGACGATGTCGTGATCGCGATTATTGCAGAACGGTTGGACTGTCCCGATTGCGCAGGCGGAGTCGTGTTCGACGGATTCCCGCGTACGATCGCTCAGGCGCGCGCGCTTGATGCCATGCTCGCAGGCCGCGGGCGCCAGATCGATCTCGTCATCGAACTGAAAGTGAGGGACGAAATCCTGGTCGCGCGCGTGGAGAGCCGAATCCGCGACGGCGGTCCCGCACGCGCCGACGACACGCCCGAGACGCTGCGCCACCGGCTCGCGGTTTATTACGAAAATACTGCGCCGCTGATTGGCTACTACGAGGCCCAAGATAAGCTCGCGAGGGTGGACGGCATGGCAGAGATACCGGAGGTCAGCGCCGAAATCGCCCGGTTGATCGGCCGGTGCGGCACATTGAGTTTTCCGCCGGCAGCTCCTGCCGTGTCTCGGAATACGGCCATCCCCAAACCGTAAACTGTCACCGCCCGCGCGATTAGATTACGCTGGCCCGGAGTTGCTGGGGCAATCCCGATGCGGACGTGCATCCGTCTCGCCGTTATGTCTTTTGTCGGCATCGGGTTTCCCGCGGCCGGTTTCGCGGCGCCGCCTTCGAGGGTGGCGTGCGAAGCCCGCGACAATGGCACCGAGGCGAAACTCCTCGAATGCATTTCCGAGCACGATCTCTGGAGCCATCTCAGGGAATTTCAGCGCATTGCAGACGAACATCCGGGCGCTGACGGCCACGGCAATCGCGACACCGGTATGTCCGGATACAAGGCCTCGGTTGCCTATGTCGCAAAATTGATGCGCGGTGCAGGCTACAAAGTCACGATCCAGTCGTACCGTTGGCGCCATTTCGAGGTTGTCGGCACCCCGGCGCTCGAATTGGTCGGGAAGGGTCGTGTACCCACACGCGAATGGCAGGTGGCCAGGCTTTCCGGCAGCGGCGATTTCACGGCGCCCGTCCAGATGAGCGGGCGCAATGCACCGGGCGACGAGCCCGCGAGCGGCTGTGCGCGCGCGGACTTTGCCGGCTTCCGGCGCGGGCATATCGCTCTGCTGGCACGCGGGCGCTGCAATTACGACACGCAGGTGGCCAATGCCGAAGCCGCGGGCGCTGCGGCAGTGATCCTCTGCAACAGTCCCGCAACGACCGGTGACACCGGACGGGGCGGACGCCGCGACGGCGGCGCTTTTGACGCGCAACTCGCGGAGCCTGCCCGTGTACCGGTGGTCGGCGTCGCCGCACACGCGCTCGGTGCGGAGCTGGCGCGCGCCTGGGATGCGGGCGAGGCGCCGTCGCTCCATATCGACATCCGCGCGCGGCAAAAATCGGATACCGATTACAACGTGATTGCGGATGCGCCTCTCGGCAATCCGCGGCATGTGGTCGTACTCGAAGGTCACCTTGACGCCATCTATGGCGCCGGCATGCTCGATAACGCCTCGGGCTCGAGTACCATGCTCGAGATCGCGCTCAATATGGCGCACACGCACACGCGCCATCAGCTTCGTTATATCTGGTTTGGCGGGGAGGAGATCGGGCTTCTCGGCTCCAAATACTACACGCGGCACCTGACGCCGAAAGAGAACCGCCGGATCGTCTTCGATATTGACACAGATGTGACGGCTACGCCCAACTTCGCGATCCTTATCGCCGACCCGAAGAATGCATGGAACGCGAAACAGTTTCCGCCGAACGTCATACGCGAATCGCGGGTGGGCAATCGGGATTTCATCGACTATTTCCGCTCCGTGGGCGTGGTGGCCCGCAATGCGAATAACAACGGGACGGACTCCAACGCCTTCAGCCTGGTGGGAATCCCGAACACCGGAATCTACACCCAGCAGGATTGCTGCAAGCAGGCTTGGGAGGTGAAGCTCTGGGGCGGGTATCTCGGGGATTTCGAAGGCGTGGTGCCGGGATGGGGTCAGGCGTGCGTCGACAAGCCTCACAGGTGGTGCGACAACCTCTCGAATAATGACCGGTTCGTGCTGGGTTTCGTTTCCCGGGCGGTGGCGGCGGTGACGCTCAAGCTTGCCAACGACGCCTCCCTCGATCAGGAAAAACGTGCCGAGGAGTGATCCGGGCCTGTTTTTCGGGCCCGCTGCACCTATATTCGTCCGGTTACGGAACTATGACCTGTTGACTGGCGAGCGCCGATTTCTATAATCCGCGCCCTTGCGGTGACCTGTTCTCCCAAATCCGACGGTTTCGGCCCAATTTCGGTGGGGACGGATTGGTTGCGTTCCAGTTCGGCCGGGTCTTGGCACCCGCTCGCGAGCAAAGGAGAATAACCGTGGCGCGCATCGCCGGTGTCAATATTCCCACCCAGAAGCGCGTCGAGATCGGGCTGCGCTATATCCATGGCATTGGCCCGGCCAAGGCTCGGGAAATCTGCGAAAAGGTGGGCATCGCCCAGAACCGGCGGGTTCACGATTTGACGGATTCGGAAGTTATCCAGATACGCGAGTCGATTGACCGCGATTATCTGGTCGAGGGCGATCTCAGGCGCGAAGTGGCCATGAACATCAAGCGGCTGATGGACCTTGGCTGCTATCGGGGCCTCCGCCACCGCAAGGGCCTGCCGGTCCGTGGCCAGCGCACGCATACCAACGCGCGGACCAGGAAAGGTCCCGCCAAGGCGATTGCCGGCAAGAAGAAAGTCACGAAGTAACGGATCGGAACGATGGCAAAGCCGGCGGCGCGCGCGCGCAAGAAGGAAAAGAAGAACGTTGTGGCGGGCGTGGCCCATGTGGCCGCGAGCTTCAACAACACGATCATCACGATCAGCGACACCCAGGGGAACACCGTCTCCTGGTCGTCTGCTGGTTCGCTGGGGTTTAAGGGCTCGCGGAAATCGACGCCCTACGCCGCCCAGGTCGCGGCGGAGGATGCGGGCAAGAAGGCGGTGGAGCACGGAATGCGCACCCTCGAAGTCGAGGTGAGTGGCCCGGGGTCGGGACGCGAATCGGCGCTTCGGGCGCTCCAGGCAGTGGGTTTGCAGGTCACCTCCATCCGCGACGTGACTCCGATCCCGCACAATGGCTGCCGGCCGCCCAAGCGTCGCCGCGTGTAGGCGTACCTGAGTTCCATACCCGTCGAACGGATAGGGCGCGCAATTCCGCGTCCGGGAAACGATGAGGACAGACGTGTTTCAGAAAAACTGGCAGGAACTGATCAAACCGCAAAAGCTGAAGGTCGAGGGCGGGCACGATTCCGGACGCTCGGCGACGCTCGTCGCCGAACCGCTCGAGCGCGGCTTCGGGCTGACGCTCGGCAACTCGCTCCGGCGCGTGCTGCTCTCCTCGTTGCAGGGCGCGGCCGTCACCTCGATTCACATCGAGGGCGTGCTGCACGAATTTTCGTCCATTCCTGGCGTCCGCGAGGATGTGACGGACCTCGTGCTCAACGTGAAGCAGATCGCGATGCGCATGCACGCCGAGGGCCCGAAGCGGCTCACGCTGCGTGTGACGGGCCCGGGCGAAATCACCGCCGGACAGATCACCTCCACGGCGGACATCGAGATCCTCAACCCGGGTCTCGTACTCTGCACGCTCGATGAGAAGGTCGAGTTCCGGATGGAACTGACGGTCGCGACCGGCAAGGGCTACGTGCCGGCCGACCGAAACCGTCCCGAAGACGCGCCTATTGGTCTTATCCCGGTCGACTCGCTGTTCAGCCCGGTAAAGAAGGTAAGCTACAAGGTCGAGAATACGCGCGAAGGCCAGATTCTCGATTACGACAAGCTTACGATGACAGTCGAGACGAACGGTGCGGTGACGCCGGATAATGCAGTGGCCTATGCCGCGCGCATTCTCCAGGACCAGCTTCAGGTATTCATCAATTTCGAAGAGCCGCGCGAGCGCGTCGCGGAAGAGGCCAAGCCCGACCTCGCCTTCAATCCGGTCCTGCTCAAGAAGGTGGACGAGCTGGAACTCTCGGTGCGGTCGGCGAACTGCCTGAAGAACGACAACATTGTCTACATTGGAGATCTGATCCAGAAGACCGAAGCCGAAATGCTGCGCACACCGAATTTCGGGCGCAAGTCGCTGAACGAGATCAAGGCTGTGCTGGCGGAGATGGGCCTGCATCTCGGCATGGAAGTGCCGGGCTGGCCGCCTGAGAATATCGAAGATCTGGCCAAGCGCTACGAAGACCAGTATTGATCACCTCATACTGAGCTTGCCGTGGTTCGACAGGCTCACCATGAGGTAATAATTTTCATCCTGAGCTTGTCGAAGGATGAAGGAGAGTTCAGGGATCGAAGGGACATGCGTCATCGCAATCAGGGCCGCAAGCTCGGCCGCACCAGCGCGCACCGCGAGGCCATGTTTGCCAACATGAGCGCGGCGCTGATCAAGCATGAGCAGATCCGGACGACGCTGCCGAAAGCCAAGGAGCTGCGTCCGATCGTGGAAAAGCTCGTGACGCTGTCGCGACGCGGGCCGTCCGATCTGCACGCGCGCCGCCAGGCGCTGGCGCAGGTGCGGGACGCGACGCAGGTCGGCAAGTTGTTCGATGTACTGGGGCCACGCTACGCGGAACGTCCGGGAGGATATACGCGTGTGCTGAAGGCCGGCTTCCGACACGGGGACAACGCGGCAATGGCGTTCATCGAGTTCGTGGATCGCGACGAGAGCGCCAAGGGACAGGACTCCGGTCCGACCGGCGAGGATGAAGAATCCGAAAACAAGTAGGTCGCGCGCAACGCGCATCTGTCGAAGTATCTCGCCAATACCTTACTAGGGTCCAGACTCAATTAAGCCAGTAGGCAACGATCGCGGCAAGGTGAACGGCGGAGAGAAAGTTTCTGGCGAGTTTGTCGTACCGGGTGGCGATTCGCCGGAAGTCCTTTAACCTGCAGAAGCAGCGCTCAATGAC
>DASXYZ010000008.1:0-175593 GCA_036502185.1 Rhizomicrobium sp. | reverse complement strand
CGGAGCGGAGCGGCGAAATCGGCGGCGAAATTTCTCATGCTGCCGCGACCAGCGGCAGATGTTTGAAGTAGGCTTCATCGGGGGTACGGCGGTCAAGGCTCGAATGCGGCCTCCTGCGATTGTAGAAATCGAAGTAGCGGCCAAGGAAGGCGCGCGCCTCGCCGACGCTGTCGTAGGCGCGCAAATACACCTCCTCGTACTTGACGGAGCGCCACAGCCGCTCGACGAAGACGTTGTCTCGCCAGGACCCTTTGCCGTCCATGCTGATGGCGATGCCATTGTTCAGCAGCAGGCCCGTGAACTCGGCACTGGTGAACTGGCTGCCCTGGTCCGTGTTGAAGATGTCGGGGCTGCCGTGTTTCGCCAGCGCCTCCTCGACAGCCTCAAGACAAAAGCCGGTCTCCATCGTGATCGAGACGCGCCAGGACAGAACCCGGCGGGCGAACCAGTCCAGGACAACGGCCAGATAGACGAAGCCGCGGGCCATGGGCACGTAGGTGATGTCCATGGCCCAGACCTGGTTGGGACGCGCGACCGGCAATCCGCGCAGCAAATACGGGTATATCCTGTGGCCCGGCTCCGGCCTTGAGGTATTTGGCCGCCGATAGATGGCCTCGATACCCATGCGCTTCATCATCGTGATCACGCGCTCACGGCCGATCGCGATGCCTTCGCGGTTCAACAGGTCGCGAAGCATCCGGCTGCCCGCAAACGGGTGCTCCAGATGCAACTCGTCGATCCGCCGCATGATAGTCAGATCGGCCGGCGAAACCGGACGCGGGCTGTAATAGACGCCGCTGCGGCTCAGCTTTAAAAGCTTTGCCTGCCGCGTAACGGAGAGCTCGTGCGAACGGTCGATCATCGCTTTGCGCTCAGCATGCCGGCCTTGCCGAGCGCACCGGCCAAAAAATCGTTCTCCAGCGTCAGTTCGCCGATCTTGGCGTGCAGCGACTTCAGGTCCACGGACGGCGCGGCTTGCGCGCTCGCGCCACCGCCGAAAACGCCAGACGCCCCCTCAAGAAGCTGACCCTTCCACGTCGTAATCTGGTTGGGATGCACATCGAACAACTGCGCCAACTCCGCCAGCGTCTTCTCCCCCTTCAGCGCCGCCAGCGCCACCTTCGCCTTGAATGCCGGTGTGTGGTTCCGGCGTGTCCGTCTCGTCATGATTCCCTCCCGTTGCGCGGCAACCCTCGCCGCCTTCAGGCAGAAAATCCACTTATCCCCCTGTCCAGATTCTCCCAGCCACCTCTCGCTGCCCTGTTCTCCGTTGTCAGAAATCCTTTTACGCGCATCCTTGGGGCCTATCTCGACAAGGTAACGGGTGATCCAGCTGTCTGGACAGTATTCCGGAAACGATTTCGACTGCGGCCGACTGTCACAAAGGATGATCTGCCGTTTTCGGACTTCGTAAGATTGATCGCGGTTGCGCCAGACGGATTGCTGGACGGGCATTTCCGGCCACAATCCGACAATCTACTGCTACCTTTTTCCAAGCCCAATTTTATCGGGAATCTCGAAGACATTCAGACGATCGAGCGGTTTCTCAGGGAAAAGGGCATCCAGTTACGAGAAGAAAAGAGGCACGCAACCGCTGCTTCGGAGCGACTGAATCACTATTACGATCGTCGTTCAATCGACCTCGTCCGCGAAAAATACGCGACTGATTTCTCTCTGTTTGGATATTCCGGCGAGCTCTCCGATTCGGATCGATGCACCAATCCAGGTACGGTGAAGTGCGAAAGCGGCGGTGATCTCGTCATGCGGTGGATTGCGACTGGAGAAGCACCAGCTGGCGCCGTCGAAATCTGGAGAACCAATGCGATATTCCAACCAGGTACAGACCTCGACGAGACGCTTGGACGCATTGGGACCGCTCTCGCCACCGAGAACCACTTGTGGGAGGAGAGTTTGTCCATGATGACGATGTCGCCGGGCTTCAAGGTCGGGACGAGGCATTGTTCCAGATAAGCGGTGAAAGATCGCGCTGTTCATCGGCTTGTCGATCACGAACGGCGCGGTGATGGCGTCGCATCTCAGCCCGGCCACGAAGGTGGTGATCTTCCAATGGCCGTGCGGGACCTTGCCGATCAGGCGTTTGCCCCGCCGGCAGCGGCCCTCTGAGCTTGGCCATGTTGGTGCTGGTGCCGGTCTCATCGATGAAGACGAGGCGAGAGGGATCAAGCAGTCTTTGATTGATGCGCCAGCGCTCGCGGGCGGCCGCCACGTCGGGGCGATCCTGCTCGCTGGCGTAGACGCTTTTTTTAAAGCTGAGTTCGCACCGGTCGTAGATGCCCCACACCGTCCACAGGCTGACACACACGCCGCGCCCGGCAAAGCTTCGCACGTATTACCGCAAGGGTGATGTCGGTCGTCGTCTCCACCAGCTCCAACAGCCAGTCGGCGTGCTTGTCCAGCAAGCGGCGGCGGTGGCCCCGCACCGGGTTTGGCGCCAACGCTTCTCTTAACTCGTCAGCGCTGCATCCATTTGACCGAGGTGTTCGCGCTTACCCCGAAAACCTTGGGTGCAGCGCGAGCAGACGCTCCGTTCTCCACATACCGAACCAGCGGGACACGCAAATCCTGCGAATACGCTCGCGACATCGCCGCCTCTCCCCGAATCACTCGCGATCCGGAGATTTGCCCATCCTGACCCTGCCGGGAATCCCTCAGGGATTCACATCAATCCAAAACCTCTCTAGGGCCTGCGGATAAGTCGCCCTCCGCAGCGGCCGTACGGCGGGCATCGCTCGCGAGGGTTTTCATGGGCCACGCTGCGATGGTGCTCGAATCTCCAGCTGTCGCCAATCGAGGTCGATCAGTGGCGCGATTTCCTCAAAATTCTCTATTGAGGTCTCGAGCGACGGAGTAGTCCTGATGAATCCTGGGCGATTCTCGATTCTTGCGGGGAGCTCCAGGAAATTCTGCAACTTTCCCAACTCGGCCTCGCTCTGTCCAGTAAGCTCTTCATACGTAATCTGGAACGCTGGGCAGGCTCCAAGCCAATACTCGAATTGCCCAATTGCGCGGGCGAGCCGTACAGCCTTACGCTCCAGTTTCCGGAGATCGACAGTAATCCGCAAATCCTTGAGGTCCTCCTGGGCGCGCGCGCGCCAAACGCCGGAATGACTCGCATATATGGTGGAAATGGCCGTCCGATACGCCTTTCTCCGGACCAGATGGATAATTTTGATATGCCGCTTTCTGGCAAACTCGAGAAGATAGGGGCGTTCCGAAAGGTCCCACCAGTAAAAATTGAAGTTGTGAACGTGACTATATTTCACGTCGACCACAATCATTGTACTTCGCGGGAATTCTGCGCGAAGGAACGTGAAGTATCGGTCCAGCATTTCCGACTGAGCCGGTTCGGTCGGAAAGTAAAAATCCGGATTTTCCTCGCACAGGAGCCGGCGAAAGCGATGGAAGCCTGCCCGCGCCCTCCTCGCTCCTGCCGCAGAAACATTGCATACCTCTGCGGGGGCGACCACGCCGGGAATATTTGCGAGTAAGGATCGGAGGAGATGCGTCCCGGACCTTTCGGCTGCCAGCAGAAGACATATTTCAGCAGCCATGCGTGATCCTGTTTATCCCTGAAAGGGCACGGGAAGCGTCCCGGAATCATCAGCATCCTTCAGGAAGGCACGAAGCTCGGCCGCGTTTTCGACATAAGCGTACGTATCATCGGATAACAGCTTCGCGAGCCGCGGCACGGGGTCGAATTCTCCCGCCACGCCCAGAAAGGAAGCGACTCGGTCTAGCAACGAAGCCGAGAATTGTTCCCGATCGAACATCTGTTCGTAGGTGACCATGAGGTAACGCTTGTAGTCCCGGAAGTGGCGGTGAATGCGTTCGTAGGCTTTCGATGTCGCCGTGACTTCCTTCAGCAGTCGTTGCGGATCTATTCGAATCTTTGCGTCTTGGACCTCGCCGCGGCCAAGTTTGTTACTGTGGTAGATCTTCGTCTGAATAGCGATCTGATTCGAAATCACCAGCCCGACGAGATCACTGCGGTGCACGTCGATAATTCTGCATCCTAGTTCGCGCAGCAGCGAGAAAACCCGAGGGAGGGCAGCAATACTCCACCAAGGCTCGCAGAGCAGATGCGCCTGGTCGTATTTGATATCGAGCACGACAACGTTGACTTCCGGCCTGAGCTTGCACGCCAGGCTACGGCAGTTCTCCAGGTATTTGAGGAAGTTGCCGATTCCACGGCTCGGAAACGCGGCGCAGGGGTCATCGTGCAGCAGTGTCTGCTGGAAATGGAAGTAGGAGCGCGGGTTCGATTCGTTGAATATCTCTCCTACAGCGAACACCGAGGGATGGGTTTGCAGCATGCTCTTGAAGACAGTGGTACCGCTGCGGGGCCGCCCAATCACAAAACAGAAATTTTGGGCATTCTCGATCTTCGGGATCCGCTTGTCTGCACGTATCCGGCCTTCCTGTGCCTCTTTACCGACATCTGCTCCGTCGTGCAGGCTCATCGCGGCGTCCCGAGGAGGTACTGGGAAAGCCCGGACTCCCTGCAAAAATTACTAATTTCATCCCAGTTCCGGATCATGAGTTGAATTGGAGGTGTGACCTTGCGATAAGGGCTGGAGAATTTTTCTGGGGGAGACGACTCCAGAAACTCCGCAATGCGAGTTCGGCAGGCGCGTCCATGAGTAGGATCGACCAGCTCTTCGTAGAGCACGGAAAGACATTTGAGATCTCGGCTCCACTTGAAAATTGCATTTTTTTGTTCGTTCAGAAGTGCTATCTGTCGGCTCAGGTGCTGCTTGTCCAGCGTAATCGCATCGGACGGCGCCGCGGCCCCTTTCTTCCCGATCGCGTGCCATACTTTCCTCGATTCGGCGACCATGTTCGAAACCACCGTTTCGAGGCTGTTCCAGCGCGATAGGTGTATGACTTTCAGTCCCCGACCGCGGGCATAATCGAACAGAAAGGGTCTGCGAAAAATTGGCCACCATGCCGCCTCGAAATTATGAATGTGGCCGTATTTGATATCCATCGCTGCGCGCGAAGTCGAAGAACTGTCCAGGACAAATTGGAAGTACTCGTCCAGCAGTGCCGAAACGACCTTTGGAGTTCGGCGCAGGGAATAATCCGGCATTTCGAGTGATCGGCGATGCCGGTACCCAAAAAACGAAAGCGGATTTGTCGCGGGGTCGAGCGCCTGCTCGTTGCAGATCTCATCGATCATCGTCTGGCCCGGAAGTGAGCGGATATAACTTCCAAGGTAATGGCTACCCGACCTGTCATGGGAAACGAGTAACGTCAGATTACGAACTTCGCGCGCAGGTTCACCGGACAACGGTTCTCTCCGTCGAATGGGATATTAGCGCGCCAGCCTGGCAGTTGAAGGAGAAGCAAAGCCGCCGTGACCCGATATCGGCATTGTATAGGAAAAGGTCCGCTGGGTTACAAGTCGCCAGTATGTGCTCCACCCGACATCACCGGAGTGGCACGACGCGCTTTCGGATCGGTCGGCGAATCCCACAAGGAACTCGGCGAGGTCCACGTAGGAACGACAAAGACCGGAAAGTGCGCCTCCAAGAATGCATGGAAAGGCGAATACCGAGACTGAAATGCATTCGACTCCCCAGCCCGTCGCTAGGCAGCGCGATAGCTCTTGCAATCGCAGATTTTGGCCGATCGCAACCACGATCCTGGGAATGTCGAGCTGCTTCAGCCTCGCAAAAATTGCCTTTTCAGCCTCGATTTCCTGCTCCAAGGAAAATTCAATGACGGTTAGGGAGGACGCAAGCGCAGCAGATGCAAGCAGAGTTTGGACGCCTGCCCTGTCGAATGAATCAGGATCGCACAGCGCCACAAGAATTCCCGACTTTGAGCGCCTCTTTCTCCAGGAGTCGAATCCCTGCGGAAGATAGCGGAGCGCAGTTGTCGGCAGACATTGTCCCTCTTCGGAATCCTCGCCGGAAAGCCAAATATCGTAGACCGGCCCGCCGGAGCGGCGAATGGCCATTTCGGCCAATTCAGGTACCCACATGTCAAAGGTCACGTGCGGAGCTCGAGACTGGAGGGCTTCTCCAATCCGCTGGCCGGATTCGCCGCGTACGGAAACGACGAATTCCTGAATTGTATGGAATTCCAGCAAGCGGTCGACTGTCCGCAAAATCTCGCCCGGGCTGTTTTCTTTGGAGTAAATGTCAACAAATTTCGCAAGCCGGGAAGCGCTGCGCGAGAATTTCCGTGGGTTCTCGGTACCGACATAGATCAAGGCCGTGCGTGCCGCGTACGAGCAAAGCTCGCACCATTGCGCGATCCGGGCCTGCCTTACCGTTTCGACATTCCAGATCGCCTCATCGGTGATAAAGACGATCCTCTTCGCTCGTCGTGCGATCGCGCGCCGGAGTGCATTGTAACCATCCGCACTTCGCTGCCCGGCGAGCTGCGCGGCAATGGACGAGCGCATTTCGAGCAGCTGCAGGCGATGGCGGTCGAAGGCGAGCTTGATCAACGCGCGGCACACCGCGTCAATGTTTTCCAGGGCGTGGAAAGGGTCCACCTCGGGAAATCCATCGAAGCCGTTGCGTGTGGCGACGACTGGTTTGCCATGACTTAGCGCCTCCGCGACTTTTATCTTTATGCCGGTAGAAAATGCCATCGGGGCGACAACGACATCGACGTCCTCGTAAAACTCCTCGACTGTTTCCACGCGGCCGAGCAGCTTTATATCCGCAGATGGTGAGGTGAGCTGCGAACATACGTCGCCGGCGACGTGAATCGATATGGTTGGCGGTACGTATAGCGTGCGGTACTTTTCCAATCTGTCGAGGAACCGCTGCATATTCACGCGGTTCACCGAATTAAGAGCGCCTATGAAACCGACGCGCAGCTCCTCCCGGCTGTCCAACCTTCCAGGGCGAGCTTCCACACTGCGCGCCTTCGCATAGAAGGGTATCGAGATCACTTCGGCCGTGGTTCCGGTTGCCCGCATCAATTCCGCTTCGCCGTCTTTTATGGCAATGACGATGTTGGCGCGGTCGAGCGCAATCCGCTCCTGTTCCGCTGTTGTATAGAAGAATTCCGCGTCCGCTCCGTGCGCCGCAAAGAGTTCCTTGCGCCCCGCAAACATGTCATGGGTTTCGAGCACCTTGACGGTGCTTTCAGGTGCGTACTCGAACGCCTTTGAAAAAAACGTATAGTTGACCAAAAAAACATCGAACCATTCGCGCGCCAGCAGCCACTCGAGATAGCTGCCGATCTGTGGGTCCCACCATTCGTCGATCTCATGATGGCTGCCGGCAGCTCGAGAATGTAGCGGTCGCGACGGCGGCAATACCGTAAAGGAGTCCCAGCTCCTCCTCATCTCGAGAGCGGAGGGCGGGATTTCCGAAACCCAATCGCTTTCAAAGGGATAGAGCAGGAAATGGATTTCGAATCCCTGTTCCTTCAGAAAGGATGTGGTCTGAAATACGCGGTTGCGGTTGCCGTAATCGCGGGGGTGCGTGGCGCTGGGGGACAGAACCAACGCCTTCCGGCTGCCCAGTGGCCTGCTCATTCACACTCCGGATCCCGGGCCCGATTCAGCGCGAGATGCATGAGCGCTTCGAGAGCCCGGCACTGCTGGTAAAAATCGTCGGGTTCCTGCATGTCCAGAAACAATCCTCTCACGCCGCGCATTTCGACGGGGAGTTTGGACTGGTACTGGGCCAATTCGCTCCAGCATCGCGCGGATTCGGGATGGGTCGCGTTCGCCAGCAGGTCCGATACGGCCTGCCAGCACACGCGCTGGCGCAGCCATTGTTGTGTCGTCCGGTTGCTGTGCACCCGATGCATTACCCGCGCCTTCGGCTCGTAGTAGGCAACGAACCCTGCCTCCCGCACCTTGCGCGAGACCGCCAGTTCCTCATTGGACAGCAGCGACGAGCCGGTGCGCCCCAGCCCTTCGTGGAATCCGCCCACCGCTTGTAGAGCGGAGTTCCGGAACGCGATATTGGTCCCCGCAAGCCATTCGTCCTCTTGAAGGACGCGAAATGCTTCACCGTGATCGACGATTGTCAGAAAGCCTCTCTGCCACTTGTGCAGCCATGAGGGGCTCTTTTCGGGCCAGATCGGTTCCACGGGACCCCCGACTATTCCGGCATCGGGGTGCGTCCTGAACGAGTCCACGAGTGACGGACACCACTCCGGCATCGCAACCGCGTCGTCGTCAAGAAAGGCGATAACCGAAGCGCGAGACGCCCTCAAGGCCGTATTCCTTGCGCGCGACAGACCCGCCGTCGTGTCGACCAGAAGGCGCGCGTTGGTGGGAATCTCGTGGGCGGCCCAGTAGTCGCTCTGGCCTGCACGATCGGCAGAGTTATCTATGATTAAAATTTCAAGTGAGTCTGGATCAAGCGCCTGATTGGCCAGGCTGGCAATTGCGTCTGGAAGGACGTCATAACGATTATACGTGCAGATCGCAGCTGTAATTTCCGGCGCCCGCTGGCCGGCGGCACTCCCTTCCGGCCGTTTAAGAGTTACGGGATGTTCTCCCATTGCATCTGCCCTGATGAGCCTTGTATCGAACGTTTGTGGGCTTAGTAACAACGACGATTGGTCAGCCCTTGATGGTCGTGAGTCTGGCCGCAAAGCCTCCTTGCCGCTTGCGCGGTAGCCTCTCTGCGATTGACGGGTCCGCACCTGCTGCGGCAAGCATCGGATCGGTCGCCTCGCCGCGGCGCTCGGTTATGCCCGTCGAACCATTTGCTCCCATACTCGAGCAAACCGTGTCCTCGACGAGTTTCGGAACCGCGTGAAATCCGTAGAAGACCAGACCCAAGGTTCGCGTATCCGGAGAATCCGCATTTACCTCCTTGGGAACGAACACGTTCGGCAGCCGGAATGTCAGCGTCGCAGAGTTGCAAAATGGCTTTTGCGGAATGGTTCCCCGGACCAAAGCATCGGACCCACTCGCTTTAATCGGTATCTCGATGTAGTCGAGATAGGCGCGCAACCGCGATATGTCGACGTGCGGATTCTTCTGCAGCTCCATGGCAAAATCCCATTCCGGATTGCGGTCGATCTGCAGGCGCAGTTCGAACATGGTTCCTCTGCCCGTCCAACGGTACGGTCTGTCAGCGGCATCGAACTCGCGATCATAGAAACCCACAGTGAAGGGAGAAATAAAGTCGGCGCCGATCACGATCGGCCTGACCTTCGCGAGGTCGGGGGGCCGTCCGACCCGAGCCATTTCCGATACCGCACGGGTCAATTCCGCAATACGGGCGGCAGCTTCCGCGATCGCCTGCTCTGCGAGTACGAGCCGGTCCTCGATATCGACCGCAGTTATCGTCTTACCCATCTCGAATCCCATCAGACCCCCGCTGACCCGCTTTACCCGCCCAATGACCGCTGAGGCCACGAACGCCGTCACCTTACCGAGCCACGATATAGCCTACCTTATCCCACGGCAAGCCGATTTGCTCGGCGCAATTCGCTCTCGATACCCGAGCTGAGGTCGGGCCATCATTCTTAATGCCAAGTGCCCGCAAAGAGCGCTAGTGCTCTGAGGCCGCATTTCGGAACTCGACAGTTCCTTATGCAGGGAGATCAGGCGGAAATCGAGACATCAATTCCCTTGTTGCTGGTTGGCTGGCTGTGATACGTCGCGCCGAGACATGGGGCTTGGGAGCAGACGGCATGGGATTGGGATCGACGGCCGAAACGAAGGGGACAAAATCGCGTTTTGTGCGTCGACCAAGGGGAAAGCCATGCGATTTGTAATCATCGCGTCGCCACGCACGGGTTCAAGTCTTCTAGTCGATGTTCTAGGGCGGCATCCCAAAATATTTTGCAATGGGAACGCGCTTCACCCAAGGCATTTATGGTTATTTTGGCCGAAATCCGAACTCCCGTCACCTCTCAAAGATGACCTTTGCGCGTTGCGGGAAAAAAATCCAGAAGAGTTCCTTGAAAGGCTATACAACGCCAACTTCGGCAAGGACCATGTCGGATTTAAAATATTCAACGGTCAAAATAATCCAATGCTCCGCAAGATGATTGATGATGCGAAAATCAGAAAAATTGTCTTGTACAGAAAAAATGTTCTCGCGAGTTTTGCATCGGCCCAGGCCGCACGTTCGGACAAGCAATGGTCAGTGAGCAAAGGAACTTCGTCGAATTTTCCGCCAAAAATCCAATTTGATGAAGCGGAATTTGTCCCGTTCCATGACAAGTACATTTCGTATTACCAAAAGGTGATGCGGCGCTTGGGTAAGCGGAATCAGCCGTTCCATTTTCTCGAATACGCAGACATAAACGATTCGCTGCTTATTGCCAACGTGGTGAGCTTCATCGGCGCAGATCCGGCCCTTTTGTCAAGGAAGGCGGATGACCGGTCTCGGCATATGAAGCAGAACTCTCCTGACATATTGTCACGCTTTACCAATGCTGCGGAAATTGAGGCGTTTCTTAGTCGCAACAATCTTCTGCATTGGGCATATGAGGGCGAGACTTCGATTGCTCCGCTCGCGACTGGCCATGAGCGGCGATCCAACTCAATCGATATTCATGCGCGTGAACGGGATTCGACCTCCATCGATGACGTACCGTTGCAGTGCGAGCCAACGCTGGCGGAACAGTCCCGGTGATCACGACATAGCGATCCTCTTGGGCGTCCCGCAAAGATGAATCATCGCGCCGTCATAGCAACACACCACAAAACGGGCACGGCATGGATGTCCAAAGTCTTCCGTGCCATCGCCGCTCGTCTAGATATTCCGGTCATTCATGCAGCCAAACGTGTCGTGCATCCTGAGGATGTGCCGATTCCCGCAATAGTACTGAACGATCATTCTGATTTTTCACAATGCGAGTGGATGTTTACAGACGCGAATACCCGCCTCCTGCATCTAATCCGTGATCCGCGTGATGTCATAATCTCCGCCATGCACTACCACCGCACTGCGCGCGAACCTTGGCTGCACAAGCCGCGGAGCAAATTTGGCCAGCAATCGTACCAGCAGCGCCTCAACGGTCTGGGAGACGAACATTCTCAATACATTTGGGAAATGGATAATACGGGTTTGAGAATAATCAATGCCATGCGAAAATGGAATTATTCAATGAAGCACACCATCGAGCTGCGTTATGAAGACTTGATCAACGATATTGGCGGTGACCTGTTTTCAACGGCCGTCGCTCACTTGGGGTTTATCGGCCCCGAAATCGGCGTTTGCCGGCGCGAATTTGGAAAGCGGCATCTGTCGAACAAGAGAAAGGCAACATCACATCACGTCCGGTCCGGCGAGGCGCGGCAATGGGAACCGATCTACGATGCCGCATTGGCCGAAGCATTCATTAACAGGTTTGGCGATGTATTGATCGATTTGGGTTATGAGACCGACAATCTGTGGGCGAAGTGCAGGTCGAGCGGCACAAAAAGTTAGACAGATTGTATCCAAGGTGCGAACACAACAAAAACGTTGCTACGTGAATCGGTTGCTGATTCGCTTCTCGCGAGTGATTCGGAGCGGAGAAGCGGACGCGGCGCAACTTTTTTTGGTTGAACGATGAACAGTGGCGGCGGATCGCGCTCTACCTGCCGAAGGACGTGCGCGGCACGGCACGGCACGGCACGGGTGGACGATCGCCGCGTGATCAGCGGCATCCTGCATATACTGAAGAGCGGCTGTCGCTGGTACGATTGTCCGCCGGAATACGGACGGCCGACGACCATCTACAATCGTTTCGTGCGCTGGGCGGAGCGCGGCGTTTGGGAGTGTCTGTTTGGCCCGGCATGCTCGCCGCCGCTGACTGGAACTCGTTGTTGGCGAGAGATGTGAGTCCCGCAACAGCACCAAGATCGGCTAATCGTCTCGTGGCAGTCGTCCTTGAGCGAAATGCGGACGACGAAAGTAACGCAAATTGCTTCCGTCGAGCGCCGGTCCACCTTAGCGAGGCCTTATTGACAATCCCTTGTTCTTACACGGTACACTCGAAAAAGCTGGCTTCCGAGGCCTAGGTATCCAATGCGATTTGCCGTTATCGCCAGTCCGCGTACGGGCTCGACCCACCTCACGAACCTTCTTCATTCGCAGCCTGACATCATTTGCAATGGCGAGGTATGCAATTCGAAAAGAGTTCACGTGCGTTGGCACAAGGACGATCAGAGCCCCGCGGTCCTTGCGGAACTCGCCGCGCTGCGTGCCAAATCTCCGGAAGAGTTCCTCGAACGCGTTTACCGGATGAATTACTCCCGGCCACATGTTGGATTCAAGATCATGAAGGGACAGTTCAAAGGGGTATTCACGAGCGTACTCGAGGACCGATCGATAAAAAAGGTTGTTCTATTCAGGCGAAACATACTGGCGAACTACTCGTCACGGCTAATCGCGTCCGAATCAGGGAAATACGTGCTAAAAAGGAAGGATGGTGGTTCGGAAAATTCGGGGCGCCCCGAGGTGACTTTTGATCCAGACGATTTCGACCGCTTTGCGCGAAGATATGCGAGGTACTACAAACGCGTTATCACCAGGATACAGGACACCAGGCAGGAGCTTTACGTCATCAATTACGAAGAAATAAACGACATCATTTTTTACAGAATACTCCTGAATTACATCGGTGCTGACTGCAGCCAGGTGCAGGCCGACGGAAAGCTATTGAAGCAAAATCCGTCGGACATATTGTCGCGGTTTTCCAATCGAGACGTCGCCGAGGCATTCCTTCGCGAACACAATCTGTTACACTGGGCGTACGAAGGGGAAGTCATGCTGGAAAGGACAGCGGTGTTGATTGGCTGAAGAGGGCCGCAGGAAACCTGGCGGAGTACAGGTGAACAGGGCGCGTGGAAAGGGAGGAACCCGGGCGTGTGGAGTCGGGTAACTGATTAGTACAACTCCGGAAGCGGGGAACTTCGGGTGATTAAACGCATTCGTCGAGTTCAGTCAGGCCCGTGTTGCTCGTGATTGATTCGGAGTCGGGATTGTGGTGGAGTTTGCCTGATCCAAAAGCAATGTTCCTGATCCGAAATTGTACGAAAAGTGGCAGTTCGCGAATGTCCTGATGCGAGTTCCTGTTTTCTAGGGCCTGTCGTCGCGTTCTGGCGTGGCGCAAGTTCGAATCGTGCCCAGCGAAACGGCGGACTCATGCAACCATCCCATCATCTCATGCTGTTGTAAAAATTCGCTTACTTTCTCTGGATTGGAAAACCGTGACAGCATTGCCGACGAGTTTTGTTTGGTGCGGCGGCCTTCGGTTTTTGCGCCCGTCGCATTTGCACCAATGAAACTCAGCACATTTGAGAACAGCCAGGGATCGTTGATCTGTTCGTAGTACACGACAAAGGAAAACTGCCGTGCACTCGCCAGGCGTTCGAATACACTCCTGTAGAACCCTGAGACCCGCTCGCAATAGGTGAGGAAATTCTTCGCGCGGAATTCGATCTTCGGTTGATGGAACTCTGTCGGGCGTGCATCGCCTCTGCCGGTTTGGTGCGCGATCAGGGAAGAAGAGTACGAAGCCAGCATATTCTGCCTCCACAGGACGATTTTCCTTATTGAAGGATTGCGGATGAGGTCTTCAAGGATATCGTCATTGTGGCCTGCAAAAATCTTAAACCCGACATGTACATAGCCGCCATTCTGCGCAAGAATGGTTTGCAGGAACGCATGAGGGTCTCTCCGCCGGATTTCTAGGAGCTGCGCCATCGCATCTGGCGTTTTCCTTTCCTTCGGCCAACGTACAAAGACCCGCTTCGGATGGAATATTTCACCATGGCAGAGTACGTCATCGTGGAGATGTAAAAGATTGGTGAGATGCGTGGAACCTGTGCGCGGTGTAGCGATGACGACGAAATTCATGGCCTTCGCAGATCCTCTTCGACGGTGTCAGCACGGTCCGATGCGTGCTGCCGCTTTCTTCCGTACTCGATCGTCTTCGTACCGTTTTCCAAGCAAAGCAATATACCGATGGTAGGCAAAAGACAGCAAGTTCTGTTTGGGCTGCCAAGCCGAGCGGTTTCCTCGCTCGGCTTCGTCGTGACTGACTCTACCGTCCCGTGAATGGGTCGGCCCTGACCGGACGACTCTCGCTGGTGTGCGCTTCCTTGCAGGGACACCTCCTGTGGTGTAGGAAACGCCATCCTTTGCAACTCCGAGTTAAGAAGCGTCATGAGGACTTGTTCTATCGAAGAGACCGTTGGAAGCAATAAGGCGGCATTTCTTGAGGCGTTGAATAGAAAAGATCTTTTCGAAGCCAACAAGATTGTCATGGAGCTGTGCAACGTTCTCTTTGAGATCAATCCCGACGAAGCGAGGCAGCAAATATGGAAGCATTTCTATTCGCGGCTCTACGGGCGAGGCGTTCAATACCAGTGTTTCGACTTCGAGTCGGTCGACTATGAGTTGTACCACTCGGCGGGACTGAAGAAGCTGTTTCGCGGCCCAAAGCCAGATATCGTGGACGCAAAGGGCCGTTATGTAACCCTTCTTGGCGCGTCGCAGTTTTTCGGGCGTCACGTCCAGCGGTCGCCACACCATCACCTTGCAGATGCGCTCGGCCTGACATGCGTCAATCTTTCAGTTGGCGGCGCTGGTCCAGAGTATTTTCTTTCTCCCGATATTCTCAGGATTGCCAATGCAGGCCTTGCGGTCGTGCTGCAAGTCCTCTCGGGGAAAGCAGTCGGTTGCGATGAATATCCGGGCGGTGACATTACCCACCGCGCGAATGGTGAAAGAGTGAAGCGCCTGAAGCTGCTGCGAGAAATCTGGGAAACGTCCCCCGACGAGGCCTCACGCCTGCTTAGAAAATGGCGAGCCCGCTACGTCGAGGCAATGAATGAACTGATCTCGCATATCGAAGTGCCTGTCGTGCTGGTGTGGGTGTCCGCTCGCGCACCGCACGAATGGTCCGTAGATCGCTTTATGGAGACGGGAGAAAAGGGTCTTTTCCCTCACCTGATCGGCGAGGATACCGTGCGCAGCGTGGCCGCCAGGTGCGCCGAATTCGTAGAATGTTCGAGGGATGACGGTCTACCATACCACTTCGTGAGCCGATTCACCGGTAAGAAATGTCCTTCGATGGACAAAAAAGGCCGCATGTTCTGGAAAAACAATTATTATCCCTCTTCCGGGCAGGCAGCGAGAGTCGCCTCCAGAGTCGAAGCCGTGCTGCGCGGAATGCACATCAAAAAGTGATTTGCGGTCCGCGAAACCTTGCACCAATCGTATCAGCAAGGTTATCTGCCGGCGACCAACATGCGCCAATCGTGTCGCAGACGCTGGCTACACGTGAGTCGCCCCAACTGCATAGTATTCGAAAGCGATGATATCAGCGGCGTAGCGTTTTCGACTCTTAACCCGACAGCCTCCACTGGCGCGGCAGAGAATCGCCGAACCTGTGAGCGCAGAATTTGTAGGTTTCGTCGAAAGCAGCCCTAACTTGCCGATCGACCTCCTCCGGCATCCTGTCCCGCGGCCCACCCGAATTTACCACTTCATCGAATTTCGCGTCGACGACCTCCATACCTGCAAATGCGCATAGATTGTGGATCGTCTGAGGTGTGAAAAGTGTCTCATAGAACAGATAGAGAAGCTCATTCCTTGAGAACACGTTTTCGAGGTTCGAAATGGTGACTTGGTAGCGCGACCTGTCGACATAGGAGTCGCATTCGAGTCGCCGCAACACATCATCTTGCGGTGATTGTGCCGAAATCCGTCTGCTCCGGTTCATGCGCACGTGCGAATAGAATCTTTCCACCGGATCGCGCATAATGAAGATTATCCGCACATTCCGGAAAATTTCGCGGACTTCACGGTATCCTGCCTCACCGATGAGCGAATAGGACGGAGTTATTTCGCCGAAGAAGTTGACGTGTTCTGGGACTTGTCTCCTGAAGAAGTCCTTGTAGGATGTACAGTCGCTTCCGAGCTTCAGGTGCTCCAGTTTCAGATTCAGGTTTTGGCCGATCGCCTTTTTTCGTCTGCTTGCTTTTTCCAGAAGCCGTTCCGTGCGCCGCGGGCTGTCCAGACCGTGCTTGGCATCGAAAAAATGCATTTCGGTTCTGGAAAGATAGATGTCGTCGCGGCTGAAAAAGTAGCTGCGCAGCCATGACGTGCCAGCTTTTTGCGCGCCGACACCCAGAACAAACGTCTTATCCTCGAAATCCATGCCGCCCGGCCGCAAACCTAATCTCGATCCGTTCCACGTATCAGAACGCTGCCCTCGAGCTGCGAAATTTCGCTCCGCGCTGCGTGGAGGGTAACGCGTATAGAGGTGCGATTGCCGCGGTGCAATCGAAAACCGGACACTCGCGAAATCGATCCGGAAGATTGGATCAGGCGCGAACGACTTCGGTGTCGGCTCCGTGGCTTCGGCCTGCAGCAGGAAAGACAGACTCGATCTGCCCTGTGTCGAGTTTGAGATGCCGCCCTAAAATGTCACCGATGACGCTCCGGAAATCGGTCGTCACCGCGAGATCGCGCCCTTCGTGCAGGTCGTCTTCCTCGAGACCGGGCCATTGGCCGTAAACTCTCCCGCCCCTTACCGGACCGCCCATCACCCACATCGCATTACCATGGCCGTGATCGGTGCCGCCATTCCCGTTCTCGCGTGCCGTGCGGCCGAATTCGGAGATCACAATGATCACAGTTCGCGCGTAAATGTCGCCAAGCCCGGCACGCAGCTGCGCCAAACCCTCGCCCAGCGGCTTTAGATGATAGGCGAGCTGGCCTTCGGCAGCGCCCTCGCGCACATGCGTGTCCCAGCCGCTGAGGCCGAAAAAGGCAAGCTGGATGGTCGGATCCTGTTTCATCAGCTCGCAGAGCCTGGCAGCATCCTCGGGGAATCCCTTTGCCGAAGGCGCGCCACCGGCCGCCTGTATCATATCGCGCGACAGGTCGGACATGAGCTGCGTCTGCGCCTGCCGTCCCTCGCGATAGGCAATACTGATCGGATCGCTTCCGGCATAGAGCCGGTCGAAAACGATATCGACTGCCGACCCGAGCGCCGGCGCATCGCCCATCCCGCGGCCGTGTTCGTGCGGCGAGATACTGGCAACGGGCATCGCACCTTGGAGAATCCTTGGCATACTCCTGCCGAAATTCACTGCTTCGGTGGGCACGTGCCTGCCGGGAATTGCCGCCAGCGCGCGATTCATCCACCCATCGGGCGTCGTCCTAACCCCGGGCGTGCCTGCCTCCATGTACGCCTGCGCATCGAAATGCGATCGCGACTCGTCGGGCGAGCCCGAGGCGTGAATAAACGCGAGGCTGCGCTCTTTCCACGCGGACATCAGGGACGCGAGTGCAGGATGCAGCCCGAAGTGCCCGTCGAGATCGAGCGCGCCGCCGGTTCGTCCCGGACGCGCAATGGCGATATTGGGGCGGAGCGAATAGTATTCTTCTTCCGTGTACGGCACGACCACATTGAGTCCGTCCACGGCGCCGCGGAGAAACACGACGACGAGCCGCTCCCCGCCCGCAATCTTGTTCTGCACCGCCCAGGCGGCCTGGCGGAAAGAAAAGAGCGACAGTCCGCCAGCGGCGGTGGAACAGCGCAGGAAATCGCGGCGTCTCATAATGTTCTCCTTCCCTCGGGTCAGCAGCGCATGAAATCCGGGCTGCCTAATATCGCACCAGCTCGGCGATCCTTCGGCGTCTCGGAAAGGATGGCCAGCGTGGATCGGCCAAGTGCGGGTGCGAGCGTTTTTTCAATTCGCGTCGGATCGAGCGGAGCCGGCGCCCCGTCGGCCCCGACAGAGGCGCCGTATTCGCCTTCACCAAGCTGTGTCGCAAACGCGATTCGGTGCAGCAGTGCGTCGGGGTCGAGCCACGCGGATTGTGTACACGCATAACCGTCGGGCGAGACGCAGCCATAGAGCGTTTGTCCGAGGTCCTGGAGTGCATGAACCAGTGGATGGACATTCGCGGGAGGAACGCCCGCCGCGCGCGCAGCTGAGACCACGTAGCGATAGGGCGTCTTGAACTTCGTCCCGAAATTTGCCGCATCGAGGAACGACGTGCTGGCAAGCATCGTGTGCATCACCGAGCGGATATCGCCGCCCGTAGCACGGAAGGTCATGGCCATCGCTCCCACGAGTGTGGAATCGGGTTTGTCGGTCACAAAATACTGCGCAAGCTGGAAGCTGATGTGATTTGCGGTCGCGGGGTGCGTCGCAAGCATCAGCAGCGCGGCTTCCCCTTCGGCGGCATCATCGCCACTGAAGCGCCGGCCCAGTAGCGCTTCGGGCGACGGATCATGTCTCCTTTGCGCAAACCGGAATGCGCCGCGGTTTCTCCCGAACTTGTCTGCAGCCGCGGCCACCTCCGATTCCGCACCCGGACCTACGGTCCAGCCGGTCAGAATATGGGCGAGCGAAATCACGTCCTGCTGGGTATAGCCACCTTCCACGCCCAGGGTATGAAGCTCCATCACTTCGCGCGCGTAATTTTCGTTGATTCCGTTCGGTCTCTTTTTTTCGGGTCTGGCAGACGCCATTTTGTCCTGGCCGGCGCCCATGGGTGCCACGTTAAGCGTGCTATCGAGGTACACGAGCATGGCGGGATGCTTCGCCGTCGCGAGAAGGAGATCACTGAAACGGCCCAGCGTGTGCGGGCGGATCGCCTCTTCCTCGTAGGACCCGATCCACACCTTGATCGGTCCCTTCTTTTCATACACGTTGAAATGGTTGAACCAGAACTCGACTAACGCCTCCTGCAGCTGCCACGGACTGCCGACCGCGCGCGCGAGACGCGCGATCTGCGCTTCGTGCACCACCTGCTTCTCGCTCTTCTTGAGGCGCGTCTTCTCCTCTTTGGAAATGGCCGCCGGATCGGTTACCTGATCCCGCCACCAGTATCGCGCATACGCATCAGCACTGCTCAATCCGAAGGACGGCAGCTCACGCAGCGCGGAGGTAACGCTCGGCGGCAGTTTCGAGGTATCCGGATGAAGCTGGTCGCCGAGCCAGCCGTCTAGCCCCTGTGCGCCAATCCGTTCGATATCACCCGGCGCAGGGCCGAAGCCCAGCCGGTTCGAAAGATGAAGTGCGGTCGCTTTGTCGATCATCGCCCATGCTCGCACGTACGGCCGCGATTATCGGCCAAGCATCGCCACAATGCCACAGGTCTTGCGCGAAGGTCCTGCCGCCAGATTAACCTGCTGTAACCACCCCTGCCCAAGTTCCGACAGAACTGGCTTTCAGTCCTCCATTGCCGCGTACACCAGTGTGCGCAGCTGCCGGCGAATGGGATAGGTGCTCGAAGGGATGAACTGCGCCATGAGGATGACCGCCAGTTCTTCCCGCGGATCGATCCAGAACGCCGTGCTCGCGGAACCGCCCCAAAAGTATTCGCCCACATTGCCCGGCGTCAGGGTTTTTGCGCGATCGAGTACCACCGCGAATCCGAGCCCGAAGCCCAGTCCCGCGTAGATCGGTTCGCTGAACATCGCGCGCGACATCTCCGTCAGTTCCCGGCCGCCGGGAAGGTGATTCAATGTCATCAGCGCAAGCGTCCGGGCAGACAGAAGACGGTGGCCATTTGCCGCCCCGCCATTCAGGAGCATCTGGCAGAATTTCAAGTAATCGTCGGCAGTCCCCACGAGACCGCCGCCTCCGGAAACGAAACCGGGCGGCGCAAGGAACCGGCTTGTCGCCGGGTCGTCCTGCAGCACGACGTTGCCGGAAGCATCGAACGTATAACAGGCGGAAAGTCGCGAACGTTTTTCCCGGGCCACGAACAGGTCCGTGTCGATCATTCCGAGGGGCTCCAGGAGCCGCTTGCGCAGGAAACTCTCGAACGGCATACCGGAAACAAGTTCGATCAGATGACCAAGTACGTCGGTGGAGATGGAGTAATTCCAGCCGTCACCCGGGGAGAATTCGAGCGGGAGTTCGGCCAAACGTCCGATCATCTGGTTGAGCGGCAGACAGTCTTCCATCGTGCCGATGCCGAATTGGCGATAGGCCGCATCCACATTGGTGCGCATCTGGAAGCCATAGGTGAGGCCGGAGGTGTGGCGCAGCAGGTCTATGATCCGCAGGGGCGCGGCGGGAGGCTTGGTCTGAAACGAGCCCGGAGTGCCCGCAATGTACACCCCGAGATCCCGCCAGGAGGGAATGTACTTATGAACCGGATCATCCAGCGACACGCGACCTTCTTCCACCAGCATCATGAAGGCGACGCTGGTGATGGGCTTTGTCATGGAATAAAGGCGAAAAATCGTGTCTTCGCGCAGCGGCGTTCCGCGTTCGCGATCGGCAAGCCCGACCATGGCGGTGTGGACGCGCTCGCCGCGACGCATGATGGCGACAAGAGCGCCGGCGAACCTGCCGGGATCAATATAGTTTTCCTTCAGGAACCCGTCGATTCGCGCCAGTCGCGCAGACGAAAAGCCCAGGCTCTCGGGTTTTTTCATGGGACGCTCCTTTCATCCTCACTGTAAACTTTTCATGACGCTGCAGGACGGGCGAAGATTCCGCGTATGATGCGCTCCTCGCGAATCCGGTATCGAAGGGGATGATCGCCTATTTTGGTGGGCGCTTGGCGCCACCGCAGGCTTTTTGGTGGCTTGGCGCCGGCCTTGCGGTCGGCGCCGCGGGGTCTTTTCTGCCTGCTCCCCTGCGCGCACTGCTTCTGGCCGCCGGCGTACTCAGCGCAGTGATGGCGCTCGTCTTGCGCATCCGCAATCGGGAGGAGATCGGCGCTGCCGAGACGCCGTCGGGAAACGCACCGATTTCCGAACTGTCGCCCCGCGCGCGCGAAATCTTTAAGCGCCTGCCCGATCCCCTGATGCTGCTGGACGAAGCCGGCCGCATCATCCTTGCGAACCCCGCGAGTGCCGCCGCCGGCACCGCCACTCTGGAAGGAAACCATGTGTCCGCCGTTTGGCGCACACCAGGGCTGCTCGAAGCCATCGACGGCACGGCAAGGCAAGGAGCTGCGAGTCCGCATTCGTTGCTTTCTCGATACGGGTGCCGGTGGAGCACCACTATCAGGCCTATGTCATCCGCACGGACCATGGTCCGCGTGTGACTGCCGTACTGCTTCATGAAGTGACCGCGATGTTGCGGGCGCAGCAGGCGCGGACCGATTTCGTGGCCAACGCGAGCCACGAACTCCGCACGCCGCTGGCTGCGCTCTGCGGTTTTGATGCTCAAGCCCACTGTTCTGCTCGCCGAAGACGAAGGCGCGCTGATCACACTCCTGCGCTACAACCTGGAGCGCGAAGGCTATCGTGTTCTGGAAGCGCACAACGGGGAGGAGGCGCTCCTCGTCGTGCAGGAGCATCAGCCCGACCTGATCCTCCTCGACTGGATGCTGCCGCAGCTTTCCGGGCTGGAAGTCTGCCGCCGGCGCCCCACGCGACCGCAATGTCCCGATCGTCATGCTGACTGCGCGCGGAGAGGAGACGGACCGCATCCGCGGTCTCGATACGGGGGCGGATGATTACATCGTCAAGCCGTTCTCGATGACAGAACGGTTCGCCCGTATCAACTGCTGAACGCGGTGTGGGGGACGGATATTTACGTCGAGGCACTGACCGTCGAGGTACACGTAGGCCGCCTGCGCAAGGCATTAAATCTGGTCGGCGAAAAGGACCCTATTCGCACGGTGCGTTCTGCAGGTTTTCCCTTGGACGACGCCTTCGGATGACCGTGGAAATGCCCTTTCGCCCGCACGCGAAACGGCATTTCCGATCTTCAACTCGCCAGTCGCTTCCTCTCGGGGCGCAGTTGATGCGGTTGGTAGGCCTTTCGCGAATGCGCCTCGCAATAGGGAGAACCCGATTTGGGATTGCGGCCACAGAAGTGAAATTCGTTTTCCGCCGGATCGCCGATCGGCCATCGGCACATGCGGTCGCTGATCGTCAGAACCGTAGCGAAGCTGCCGTCCGCCAGCACGATCGGGTCTTCCTCGATGATCGGCGGGGGAGGAACGTGGACGCGGGCATGTTTGTGCGCCACCGAAACCCTGATCCGCTCGCCGCGTGGCGCGCAGGCGCGGCCGGCGAGGCCAAGCCGGTGCACCTTGCCGATAACGGCGTTGCGGCTGATACCTCCCATCGTTTTCGCAATGCGGCTGGCTGAAAGTCCCTCGGTCCAGAGCGACTTCAACTGTTCGATGCGCTCATCCGTCCAGCTCATACGAACCTCCCCGAAATGTCCAAATATCGTATCACGTTGCCGGATTCACACAATAACTGCGGACGGACACATCATGTTGTCCACAAGAAAGGTTGGTCATCAGAACTAATGCCGACGATTGCTTGACCCCCCGCATCGCACGACCGATAACCCCGCCAACGGGCGGATTTGCACCGAAGGAGACAGGCGTGTTTTCCCCCTTATTGCCGACCTATGCACGCGAGGACGTGGCGTTTGTCCGGGGCGAGGGCGCCTATCTTTTTACAGAGGACGGCACGCGTTACCTGGATTTTGCGGCGGGTATTGCCGTCAACGCCTTGGGACACGCGCATCCTCGGCTGGTCGCCGCTCTAGCGGAACAGGGGGCCAAACTGTGGCACACCTCCAATCTCTATCGCGTCCCCGGCCAGGAGCGGCTTGCCCGGCGATTGGTCGAGGTGTCCTTTGCCGACACGGTGTTCTTCGGCAATTCCGGCGTCGAGGCGATCGAATGCGCGATCAAGATGGCGCGCCGCTATCACTACGGGCGTGGCGAAGGCGGGCGTTTCCGAACGATCACCTTTGAAGGAGCGTTCCATGGCCGGACGCTGGCAGCCATCGCTGCGGGCGGCCAAGCCAAATATCTGGAAGGGTTCGGTCCCAAGGTCGACGGCTTCGACCAGGTTCCGTTCGGCGATCTGGCGGCGGTGGAAGCCGCGATAAGCCCCGCCACGGCGGCAGTTCTGATCGAACCCATTCAGGGCGAAGGAGGATTGCGATCCGCCGCGCCGGAGTTTCTGCGTGGCCTGCGCCGTCTCTGCGACGCACACGGACTGCTGCTGATCTTCGATGAAGTGCAGACCGGGGTGGGCCGCACCGGGACGCTGTTCGCCTATGAATCGACCGGCATCGAGCCCGACATCATGGCGATTGCGAAAGGCATTGGCGGCGGCTTTCCGATGGGCGCCTGCCTTGCGAGTGAGCGTGCCGCGTCGGGGATGACAGTCGGGTCCCATGCGAGCACGTTTGGCGGAAATCCGCTCGCCATGGCGGTCGGGAACGCCGTGCTCGATGTCGTGCTCGAGCCTGACTTTCTGGCAGCCGTCGAGCGTGTCGCCAATTATGCGCGGCAGCAGCTCGCGGCGCTTCTCTCGGAATATCCGCAGGTCTTCGAGGATGTGCGCGGGCAGGGGCTTATGCTCGGTCTCAAAATGAAGCCGTCGAATACCGCGTTCGTGGGCGAGCTGCGGGCGCGCCGGCTTCTGGTGGTGGGCGCCGGCGGAAATGTCGTGCGGCTGCTGCCGCCGTTGATTGTCACCGAAGAACAGATGCGCGAAGCCGTGCGCATCCTCTCCCAGGCTGCAGAGGCATTCGTGACCGCCCCCGCAAAACCGGAAGCCGCGTGACGGCGCCGACCAGGACGGCTCTCGAGCCGCGTCATTTCATCGACATCGCCGACTGCAATTCGGCGACGCTTGACGGGCTCATCGCCGAAGCGCGACGGCGCAAGAGAGCGCGAGCCGGACTGCCGCACGGCGCCCCCGATCCGGACGCGCCGCTCAAGGGTCGTGTGCTTGCGCTGATCTTCGACAAACACTCGACGCGCACGCGCATTTCCTTCGACGTCGGAATGCGGCAGCTCGGCGGCACCACGCTGATGATGTCGGGCGCGGAAATGCAGCTCGCCCGGGAAGAGACGATCGCCGACACGGCGCGGATACTGTCGCGCTATCTCGATGCCGTCATGATCCGGCTGCTCGATCATGAGATGGTGCGGGAACTCGCGGACAATGCGGCCATTCCCGTCATCAATGGCCTCACCAAAATGTCCCATCCCTGCCAGGTCATGGCGGACGTGATGACATTCGAAGAGCGCAAAGGTTCGATCCGGGGTCGCACGGTCGCCTGGAGCGGAGACGCCAACAACGTTCTCGCATCGTGGATTCACGCGGCCGCGCGTTTCGGATTCCGGCTTCGGATCGCAACCCCAAGAGATCTGGCTCCCCGCGAAAGTCTGCGCGAGTGGGCCATGGGAGCCGGCGCCGCGGTCGAATTCGGCGATGACGCGGAGCAGGTGGTCGCGGGTGCGGATTGCGTCGTCACAGACGCCTGGGTGTCGATGGGCGACGAAGATGCGGTCAAACGACACAATCTCCTGCGCGCCTACCAAGTGAATGAGCAACTGATGGCGCGCGCGGCAAAGGACGCGATTTTCATGCACTGCCTGCCAGCGCACCGCGGCGAAGAAGTCGCGAACGAGGTCATTGACGGCCCGCAATCCGTGGTGTTCGACGAAGCGGAAAACCGGCTGCACGTGCAAAAGGCGATACTTGCCTGGTGTCTCGGGTGAGCTCCGGCGCGCAGGATTACACAATCGCGCCGGCAGCGGATTTCATCCTGTCTTTCGATCTGCCGCTCGCAGGTCTGCGCGGGCGTCTGGTGCGGCTCGCAGCGGTTTCGACGCGTGCTCTCGAAGCACATGTCTTGCCGGAACCGGCGGCGCGGGTTGCCGCAGAAACCAGCGTGCTCGCCGCGCTGCTTGGTTCGGCGCTGAAGCTCGGCGGCCGGCTGAGCGTTCAGACGAAAAGTACGGGGCCGCTCGATCTCGTCACAGCCGATTATTTCGGCGCGGAGGCGAACCGTCCGGCTGGCCTGCGTGCTTATGCCAGGGTTGATGAGCAACGCTTGACGTCGTTGGGCGAAACCCACCCGCCCTTCGCGACCATGGCGGGCGAGGGCGTCGTCGCGATTACGATCGATCCGGCGTCGGGCGGGCAGCGCTACCAAGGGATCGCCCCGCTGGCACGCGGAAGCATTGCCGCGTCAGCGGAGGCTTATTTTGCCCAGTCGGAGCAACTGCCCACCGCGATCCGGCTCGCCGCCGCGCCGATCTATGCGCCCGGCCATGCGCGCGCGGATTGGGTGGCCGGCGGTCTCATGCTGCAGGCGACGCCGGAAGGCCGTGTGGATGCCGGCGAATGGGAGCGGCTCGCTGCGTTTCTCGCCAGCGTGGAGGACATGGAACTCGTCGATATTTCGTTGGCGGCGGAAACCCTGCTGTGGCGACTGTTTCATGAAGACGAGGTGCGCGTTCATCCCTCCGAGGCGATAAGCTTCCGCTGCGATTGTGATTCGGCTCGTATCGCCGGTGTGCTGCGTGCCTACGGCGATTCCGAGTTGGAAGGGCTCGCTGATCCGGACGGCATCATTCGCGCGCGCTGCGAATTCTGTGGACGCCTCCACGAAATCGATCGGACAGAACTGACACCAAGCGCGCAGTGATTTTCTCCGCCGAACGATTTTGCTTGACTGAATCGGTATAAAATATTAAGAAGTTGTTAACTAATTCCGTGGGCGGCGCGATGGGACTGCGGGCCACTCCAGGATGGGCGGCGTGCGAGGTGTTGAGGGAAGGCGCGGAGCCTTGTCTCAAGGGGGGTAGATGCTGGCGTACGAGGAGTTGCAGGGCGCGCGGGGCCGCGAAACGCGTTATCGCCCTCCGCGCTATGACGCGCGGGTACTGTTTCCCCATCGTCCTCCGCGCCTCCGGATCGGCCGCTCGGCGTACCAGATCCAGAATCTGAGTCTGGGCGGTCTCGCCGCGATTACCAAAGAGGCCGCCAACGAAGATATGTCGGTTGGAGATACCGTCCGGCTGACCATTCAGCAGTCGGGCCTTTCCATTTTCGAGTCCGACGCGAAGGTTCGTTGGGCGGAGAGAACGGTTTTCGGCGCCAAGGTCGCGCTCAGCTTCGTCGACAACGTGATCGAACTCGACAAGCTCATCAACCGGAATCTGCAGGCCCAGATCGCCACGCACTCCTCCGGATGGGGCACCGACGTGGCAGCTCTTGTGCCCCACGAATATCGGGCATTTTGTGCGGACGTCCTCAAGCTCCTTCGCAGCCGGCGCGCGGCGATTGACGCCAATCTGTCGGTGCCAATGGAATTCGCGCGCGACTTCGATCATGCCGCCGTGTTCGAGGCGTGTGAGGCGCAGTTCGTGCAGGAATGGCGGGCCCACTGGCGGGTCGGAAACGAGCTCGTGCGAGCGGTCATCGGCGAACGCGAAAAGCGCGACGCCGTGAAGGAGTACACGGAATTGGTGCTGACGCCCGAACTGCGGGGAGGTGCCGTCTGGGACAGGTCCTACGCCAAGCCTCTCGGATATCCGGGGGACTTTGGCATCATGAATCAGGTTTACGACTGGCAGCGAGTCGGCGGGACTGCCTACCAGATGCTGCTGCATCGCGTCGGTCTCGAAGTGGCCGAATGCATCAAGACGCGCATGGAAGTCGTTCGCACCGAAATCGGAAAAGCCGTTTCGGAAAAGGAAGCGGGTCGCACGACCCGCATCCTCAGTCTCGGTTGCGGCTCGGCGCGCGAGGTGGAGACCTGGTTTGCGCGCAGCCGTTCGGGGCTGTCGCGGGCGGAATTCACGCTCATTGATCAGGAGCAACTCGCGCTCGACTATGCGTATCGCGCGTCGTATCCGTACATTGTGCGCAGCGACGACCGTCATCGTCTGAACTGCCTGCATATCTCTTTCACGGATGTGCTTCGCGGCACGGGCGGTATGGACGCTCTGCCACCGCAGGATCTCGTCTATTCGGTCGGACTGATCGACTATCTCACCGACAGGCGCGCGGCCAGCCTGGTGCGGCGTCTTTACGAAGTCGTCGCACCCGGTGGTCTGCTGATCATCGGCAACATGAATGACGCGCCGCTCAGCAATCTCTGGCCGATGGAGTTCATTACCGACTGGTCGCTTTATTACCGCACCGATCCGCAGATGCTGGCCTGGGCCGAGGGTCTCGACCCGGAAAAGGCCTGGACGGAAACGGAATGCACGGGACGCGTGCGCCTGCTGTATGTGCGCAAGCGCTGATCTGGGATCAGACGGCAAGTCTCACCGGATCGGGGCGAACCCGCAGCACATGCCGCTGAATGGGTAGTCTGACGCTGATATGCGTGCCACGGTCCACTTCGCTTCTCAGGACGAGCGTGCCGCCGTGCAACTCGGCGATCTTCTTGGCGAACGGCAATCCGAGACCGGTGCCCCCGTGCCGGCGGGAAAGCGCACGCTCCACCTGCTCGAAAGGCCGGAGGACGCGCTCGAGATGCTCGGTCGGTATGCCAATTCCCGTATCGGCGACGTCGATGGCGACGTGGCTGCGACTGACGCGAACGACGACATCGACGCGTCCGCCCGGAGGCGTGAACTTGACGGCGTTGCTGATGAGATTGAGCGCCATCTGGCGCAACAGTCTCTCATCGGCGCGGATCTGGACATCCGGGTCCGGTGCATCGAGCGACAGCGCAACGCCTCCCTCGTCGGCCCGTCCGCGGCACATCTGCATGCAGTCTTCGAGGCTAGGTATGAGATCGAAGACATCCTCCCGAAGTTCGAGCTTGCCGGCCTCGGCCTTCGCCAGATCGAGAATGTCGTTGATGATCGCAAGCAGATGCAAACCGCTCGAGTTGATGTCCGCGACGTATTCGAGATAGCGGTCGTTGCCAAGGCTTCCGTAGAGCTGCTTCCGTAGAACGTCGGAAAATCCGATGATGGCGTTCAGAGGCGTTCGCAGTTCGTGGCTCATCGTTGCCAGGAACTCGCTCTTCGACTTGTTGGCGTTGTCGGCCTCTATCAGAAGTGCGTTGAGCGTGACGTTCTTCGCCTCGATGATCTTCTGGCTGACATACGACTTGCGGACGTAAAGCTCCTGGAAATAGCCGGAGAACAGGCCGACGCCCGTAGCCATGACGAGAAAGAAGTTGTTGCTGATATAGGTCGGGAACGGAACGGGATTCAGCAGCAGGGCGGATATCTGGTAGGCGCCAACAAGGATGATCGAGATTATGGCGGCATAGGTGAAGCGCAGTCTGATCAGGCTCGAGCTGTAGATGACGCACATCACGACGCCCGCATAATATTGCGCGTTATATGGCGCCGGCATGATTGCAGTCATCATCACGACACCCAGCCCGGTCGCCACCAGGTTGCATCCGAGCGCAAATTGTCCAATGCGGATGAAAATCGGAAAGAAGGTCATAATCAGGACGGCGACAAGCACGACAGTGCCGAACGAAAAGCGGATGAACAGCAACTCGGGAACGGAGCGGCCGCCGACCACCCAGTCAAGCAGACCGAAGGCGATATAAAGCACCGTTCCCGCGAAGACGTAGGTGCGGATGATGCCGAGCGAACTCTGAAGCATTTCGCGTTCGAACGTCCGCTCGGTGGACGGGTCGCGGAACCGCAGCCAGATCGTGTCGAGAGCGTACTCCAGATTGGGAGTCGCAGGTTCGTTCGGAGTCGGCGGGCCCATATTTCCGGCTCGGTTGGCGACCAGAGTTGGCGGCGTACCGACTTTGACGCACGACGGTAAAAATTCTTGTAACCGCTCGACTTTGCGTATTTTTCTACCGGGTTGATGAACGGCTGCTTAAGAGTAACAGGCCGTGATTAACAGACTTTTCGGGGAAAGCTGCCGAAACCTCGGTTATGCCGACAGCTGTTGCGGCTGGGGAGCGCTCGCCAACTCCGCCAATGCGATAAGTGCGCGATCGTCCCTGCGCCAGGGATGAAAACCGGGAAGGTACCAGCTGAGGTACGGCCCCAGAGATCTCGCGATCGCCCCGGGGCTGATCAGGGCGAATTTCAGGAAGCGCAGCCAAGTACGGAAAGATGCGAGTCCGTCCTGACGATAGAATTGCTGCAGGGAAAAGGCGAAGTACCCGATCAGATGCGCGGTCGCCGCAAGCATCACCGAACATCTCAGCAACCAGCACGACATGCGCGGGAGTTCGCGCGCCGCCAGCATGTAGGTGTCGAAGGCGACTCCCTTGTGTTCGACTTCCTCGCCCGCATGCCAGTACATGAGACGCCGTATTTCTGCCGGAGCCCGATCCAATTGCCGCTTGCCGATGACTTCGTGGCAAAGCACTGCTGTGCAGTGCTCGAGGGCGGCTGTCGACGCGATCTGCCGCAGCTGCGAACAGGTCCGCGCCCAATCCAGTGTCTTCTTCATATAGGCGTCGATTTTTGAAAGATCGTAGCCCTTGCAGATGGTATCGCGATTGAAGGTGATGTGTTCGCGCGAATGCACTGCCTCCTGGGCAATGAAAGCGATGATCTCCTGGCGCAGCTGCGGGTCGGCCTGATCCCGGTAACGCCGGAGCGCGTCGATGAAATATCGCTCGACTTGGGGAAATGATGCGGAGAATGCGTTATAATAGGCAGTTGCAATCGGATCGTTGCCCAGCCACCAGCGCGGATTGTCTGTTCCGCACCGAAAGCTTCGGTCGCGCGGACGGATGACGAGATCGGCTGGCGCAATCGAAGACATGGACCGCCCCCCGCAGGCTTGCACGCAGCCGGAATATCTCTTTTCGCGCGCGCAAAGTCAAACAGAGGAGATGCCGGAACATCATCCGCGGCGGCCTCTCGAGTGGGACTGTTCACCAGCAAACATCCCGGTGGGATTGCCCTCGAAATCGGTCCAGCACTTGCGCTCGAAATCGAAGAGCTTGCAGGCCGTGTAGATCCGGCGGTACTCCGCAAACGAAAGTGAATATTCCTGTACGCCTTCTCCGAACGAGGATTTGAGCGTGGCCTGTGCCGGTGGCAGTGCATAGACCGGCAGGGCGACATTTGCGTGGTGCGCCGTGTGCGCCAGGGCGTCGGAGTAAAGCGGGGCGAGCCAGCGCGGCAGCTTCACATGTGCTGTGCCGAGAACGTTGGCGCGATGGAAGGTCCAGTCCCGCTCGTCCCGGAACCACGGAATGTTCGGATGGGTGTGGTTGAGATAGATCGTCAGCCCCATCACATAGTTCCAGATCGCAAAGGGAACCGCCCACCCGGTCACGTACGTCAACCAGAGCGGGCGTTCGGGAGCGAGGCGTTCTCCGAAAAATCCGATCGCTGCAAGGGTCGCGATGAATCCCGCAACAACCAGCAGGCTTTCGGGTAGATGGCGCTTCCAATTGGCGCGCGTTTCCGGGGCAAGCGGAAATATCAGCCGGTACAGCCAGAATTCGCCGTAGTAATAGACGAGCGGACCAAATGGTCCGCGATAGACACGCTCAAGCCAGCGTCGCAAAAGCGAGGCGGCGTCGTATTCCTGCTTTGTCATGGGGGCCCACACCGCGTCGACACCCTTCAGATTGGTGCGATGATGGTGCAGTTCGTTGTGGGTGCTTCGCCACAGGCTGGCAGAATGGACGCAAGGAATGAAAGCCAGCCGCGCGAGCCAGGAGTTCCAGCCCCGTTGCGGGACGAAGCTGCCATGGCAGCCGTCGTGGCCGATGATGAACAGAAGGGCGACGAAGAGCCCGTTCGCCACCCCGAACAGAAGATTGACGGGGAGGGCGAAATTCGCAATCGCACCCACAAGCGTGCCGAAATAGAGCAGCGCATGGATGGCAAAGAGCCCGAGACCGCGGCTCAGAGAGCGCGGATCGGCAACTGTCGCGTGTACTGCTCCGTGTGTGCGCCTTGCTGGGGCAAGCGCAACGTCCGGCGAAGCAATGTCCATTGTTCCTGCGCCCCCCAATCCACTGGGCAACCTGCCTCTTCCCGTTGAAAAAACTGTTAAAAGACGCGGGAGCCGCTCCCGTCCTGCACGGCCTTCGCGAGCCAATCTCAGCGCGCGCGCTTCAATCGCTCGATTGCATCTTTCAGCGGCCGCTCGCTGTTGCAGTAATCCGCCCATGCCGTGCTCTTGGCGATCAGCTTCGGGACGGAGCGAAGAGTGAAGCGTTGCGGATCGAGGCCTGCTTTGACGGAAGTCCATGGAAGCGGCATGGAAACGGGCGCGCCCGCCCGCGCGCGAGTAGATAGCGGCGCCACCGCAGTCGCCATTCGATCGTTGCGCAGATAGTCGAGAAATATCCGGCCCGTTCTTTGCTTCTTGGCCATGTTGAGGACGTAACGGTCCGGATTTTCCGCCGCCATCCGGGCGCAGACCTCCCGCGCAAACGCCTTGGCCTCGGGCCATCCCGGTCCGCTTTTTCGCGCCCTCGCAAGCGGCGTGACCACGTGGAGTCCCTTGCCGCCCGTGGTCTTGCAGAAAGACACGAGACCGAGTCGTTCGAGTCGCTCCTTCATTTCTCGCGCCACGGCAATGACTGACCCGAATTCGAGATTCGGCGCCGGATCGAGATCGAAGACGAGCCGTCCTGGTTCTTCGGGCCGCCCGGGTGCGCAATTCCAGGGGTGCAATTCGACCGCGCCAAGTTGCGCCACGGCCGCCAGACCCTCGCGACGGTTGATTTCGAGATAAGGCTTGCGATCTCCCCAGACCGTCACCGAATCCAGCAGGTTCGACATGCCACGCATGGCGTGGCGCTGGAAGAAATGCTCGCCCTCGATGCCGTCCGGAGCACGCACGATCGAGCAGGGGCGCCCCTGAATATGTTTGATGATCCAGTCGCCGACGCTTTCAAAGTAGTTCGCAAGATCGAGTTTCGTAACCGGGGCGCCTTTTCCATCGTCGGGCCAGAGCGCTTTTTCTGCGTGCGAAATCGCAACATCCATCACCCGATCTTCCTGTGGCTGTACGCCCTCGGGCTCCGGCCGCGCTGCGGGTTGGCGAAGCCGGGAGCGATCGGGTGGAACGGCACGTTCCGCTCGCACGTCGCGCGCGGACTTGTCGGCTCGCAGCCCCTTATAGGCGGCCTGCCGCACCTGGCCATCGGCCGTCCAGCCCGCGAATTCGATCTCGGCAACCAGTTCCGGCTTCACCCAGTGCACATTGCCGGCCGCGCGAGGTGCGCCCGGTTCGGCAAATGGGTTCTCTTTCGTCGCAAGGCGCTTCAACCGGTCCACCAACGGCTTGAGTTTGTCGCGCGCAAACCCGGTGCCGACACGGCCGACGGAAACAAGTTTGTTGCCGCGAAAGACTCCCGCAAGCAGCGAGCGGAACTTGCCGTCCGTATCGCTCCAGCCGCCGATCACGATTTCCTGGCCGCCGCGGCACTTCGTCTTGCTCCACTGGCCCGCGCGGCCGGAGCGGTAAGGATCCTCGCGACGCTTGGAGACGATCCCCTCGAGGGACATGCTGCAGGCCGAGCGCAGCACCGCATCACCGGCGGCCGTGAAGTGTTCCACATAGCGAATGGGCCCACTGGACTTCTGCTTCAGCAATTGCGCGAGCCTCCGCTTGCGCTCTTCGAGGCTTTTTGCGCGCAGGTCTTCCCCTTCGAGAAACAGGAGATCGAACGCGAAATAAATGAGTACATCGCTCTGTCCTTCCGAGAGCGCGGCCTGCAGCGCCGCAAAATCCGGCGCACCGCTGCCGTCGAGGGCGACGACTTCGCCGTCGACAATGCAGTCGGGCAATGTCGCGGCAGCTTTTGCGACTGCCCGGAACTTGTCTGTCCAGTCCAGGCCTTTGCGCGTACGCAAAACTGCCGCGCCGTCCTGCACGCGGAGCTGCATGCGGTAGCCGTCAAACTTGATCTCGTGCACCCATTGCGGCGCCGATGGTGCTCGATCGGAGAGCGTGCAGAGCTGGGGTTCGATGAACTCGGGCATGCGTGCATTTGCGCGGCGCGATTCGCGCCTTGTTTTTGCGCGCGGTGCGACGGCGCGTTCGGGCATCTCGCGTGCGGTTCTGTTTGACTCCCAGACGGCTGCGGCTTTCGCGCGCGTTCGCGACTTGCGCATGAACGGCGTGGGACCGGGCCGCTTTCCCGCGGCGATTTCCTCCATCGCGCGGCCTGAGGCGACCGAGTGGTCCCGTTGCAGTAACGCATCCCCGTCCCCATCGTGCTCGGTGCCGTCCCGATGCTTGATCAGCAGCCAGTTGGTTCTCTTTTCCTCATCGCGACGACGCATGCGCACCAGAACCCAGCCGCCACGCAGCTTCTCGCCGGCGAGCACGATTTTGAGATCGCCCTTCCTGAACTGGGTTTCCGCGCTGACGTCGCCCTCCGGCGCCCAATAGCCGCGATCCCACAGCATGACGGTCCCCCCGCCATATTGCCCTTGCGGGATGGTGCCCTCGAAATCGCCGTAGTCCAGCGGATGGTCTTCGACCTCCACCGCAAGGCGCCGCTCATGCGGGTCGAGCGATGGTCCTTTGGTCACGGCCCACGATTTGAATACGCCTCCGAGTTCGAGACGAAGGTCGTAGTGCAAACGACGGGCAGCGTGTTTCTGCACGACGAAGCGGAGCCGTGGCGCCGTCGCGACCCTTGTTTTTCCGCTTGGTTCGGCGGTCTTGCTGAAATCGCGCTTGGCCCGGTAGCGGGCCAACGTTTTCGCCATCTGCACCTCGCGGGACGCGCCTGAAGCGTCAGGTAACGTTCCCGCAATGCCCGGCCGCTGGGGTAGTTCCGGCTTTCCTTCCGGCGGGCGCTGGTTCGAATGGCAACCGGATCAGCTTTTTGAATGCAGAACCCTGGGCTGAGGGGAGACTGGAGCGGGTGGTTTCACTGCGGCCAAGGCGGTCTTGGGCACCGTTAGGTCGGCGAGGACCGACGCCGGATCCTTCTCGGGTTTGGGGCGCGGTACCGGAATGGCCTCCGCGGTGAAAACGGGGGCGGGAGCTGTATTACCTGGTGCGGCAAGCGAGGCTTCGATGGCCGCAAGCCGGGCTTGGGCCTGTGGATTGGCCGGTAGCGCCGAATTGGATCTCGGTGCGCTCGCGATCAGGGCCTGCACCACGTTGGCGTCGAAACCGCCTCCCGTCATAACCTCGACCATGTCGAGGCTGGGGATGACGGTGATCCGCTGTCCGCCCGTGCCGTTGGCTTCGAAGTCCACAGGCGTGTGGCCGGGGTAGAGCCACATGCCGTACCCGTACGCTATGCCGGGCTGGACGCCGATATGGCTCGTCAGCGCCTGGGCGAGGTACGCGGCCGGAATGATCTGTCTGTTTTCCCAGCGGCCATTGTGCAGCCACAGATATCCGAGCTTGGCCATATCGCGCGGCTGCAATTCGAGGTCGCCCCAGCCATGCGACACGCCATCGGAATCGGTCGGCCATGCCACTTTCGTGATTCCGAGCGGCGTGAACAATTCGTTTCGCGCAAGCGCGAGCGCGCTAGATCCAGTCTTTCTGGTGAGGACGGCGGACACGACTTCGGAATTGCCGCCGCAATAGTCGAACACCTTGCCCGGATCGTTCTGGATCGGCCTGTTCAGCATGTAATCGGCGAGATGTGGACTGCGCAGCATCTCCTGCAGGAGCGTTGTCCTGCCTTCGCCGCGGCAGTCGAGTCCTGAAGTCATGCTCAGAAGATTGGCGAGCGTGATCTGCGCCTTGCGCGGATCGTTCGAGGTCTGCACTGCGAGGATCGGATAGACGGGTGCATCGAGGTCGTCCAGGCGGTGTTCGGCCATCGCAATGCCGACCAGCATCGATGTGACACTCTTCGTCACCGAATAGACGTTGTGCAGCCTGTCGTCGGCGAACGGAGAGAAATAACTGTCGAGCACGATCTTGCCGTGCCGTTCGATCAGCAGACTGTGAATCGGTATGTGTCGCGCATGAATCTGCTCCAGCGCATCGGCAAGAACCGCGGCGTCGATGCCCTGTGCTTCCGGGGTCGACGTGGGCCATCCGTTCGTCGGCCAGCTGACGACGGATGCGGCGACCGGCGGCGGTTTTGGAGTCGGAGTCTCAGAGGTGACGGCGGCGGGGTGGGCGCACGAAAAAAGAAACACGCAGGCCAGCACCGACGCGGTCGAAATCACAGCCCGTGCAGGTTGAGTCCTGCTGCCCCGTTCCAGACCCATACTGTCCCCTTCGTCTCCGCCATTCGGCGGCGCCCGACTTTACTTCCCTCGCGCGCCGGCTCCCGACTTAAGCCCGCGCTCTTTCTGCCGAATGAAGAAAATCGCTCGAATCCGCACGCCTGCGCGGATTGCACGAGACTACGAATAATCGATGCGCTCGGCAGGCGTCAAACGCGAATTGCCGATATCATTTGATGTCCGGCCGCGATGCGAATGCAGCGGCGTCTCAAACAAGCGCGTGGCCGCGCAGGCGTTCGAGCACGCGCAGGGGCGAGCGCTCCGGCGCGGCCATGGCGCCAACATCAAGATGAAATGTCTGTTCGAGAACATATTGCCCGGAACGGGCGGCATGCATCACCTGGTCGGTATAGCAGATCCAGGTCGAGCCGGCGGGAAAGGGAATCTCCGTTTGCGGCGCGCGGCTCTGATAGTCGAGATCGCGTTTGGCGCCGTCGTGCAGTGCCAGCATGAGGCTGTCGTAGGCCGATCGGATGTCTCTCGTGATGCCAAGTCGCCAAAGCAGCCACGCATGCAGGCGCGATCCCTCGTCTGTCACGGGCAGAAAGCGCGCGGCCATCTGTTCGAAGGGTTCTCCCACGCGCCAGACACGTGGGACGCCATCGGGATGGATGTTCGAGAACAGGCGCAGAATACGTAGCCCGCGCATCGGCCGCGATGGAAATGCATCCACGTGCAGCCGCGTATCGTCCCGGATCGCGGACGTCGGACGGCCCTCGATTTCAACGGGACGATAGCTCGCCGACGCGAGCTGGAGCCTCTCTGCGTAAACAGGAATGAGCGATTCGAGAAAGCGGGTCGCGGTTTCGGCGAAGCGTTGCATCATGATTTTCAGCCGAACGGCCGCTTCGCCCGCGCATGCAACGCCGCCCAATTCTCCCGACGGCCTCAGGCTCACATTCTTCGATTTCCCGTTGGAGACCGCCGGCGTGAGCAGAATGCATTCGCCGTCCAAAAGCGGGAAGGCGAGCCGCGGCAGGAACAATACTTTGCCGCTCTCGAGCGCGTCGCATGCACGCGCCTGCAGGTCGGCATCGAACGGTCCGGACCAGCTGTCGATCTCGATAATGTGAAGAGGATCCGGCACTGGGCAAAGCTAGCCGCGTCAGGTCTTGAAAGGAAGCTCGTGCGTCGTCCCCGTTTTCGCGGCTTGCGTGATGCCATGCATCCGATGCGGAGGGCGGTTGTCCATGCGGGGCCTTCGCAAGCTTGACGAACATGCCGGGGCAGCCTATCCGCCCTTATCCAAAAGCGATCAGAGACTGCCAGCTTCAGGAGACCCCATGCGCTCGCGTCCGGCGGCTTTCGCCACCGTCCTGGCCGCCGCCGCGCTCGCGGGCAGCCTGAGCGGCTGCGGCCAGAAGAAAACGGCCCCGGCGTATCCGCCCCCCGTCGTCGGTGTCGTGACCATTCGCCCGCAAGCGGTGACTCTGACGGCCGATCTTCCCGGCCGGACCTCGCCTTACGCCGTGGCGCAGGTCATCCCGCAGGTGAGCGGCATCATCCAGAAGCTGCTGTTCGTGCAGGGAAGCCACGTCAAGGCCGGGCAGCCACTCTATCAGATCGATTCCGCGCCCTATCGGGCCGCCTATGAAAATGCGGCCGCGGCACTTGTGGCCGCGAAGACTCTGGCCGTGCGCTACGGCGCACTGATGAAGCAGAACGCCATCGCTGCGCAGCTCTACGACAATGCGGTCGCGAGCTACAAGGAAGCAGCGGCAACCGCCGAATCCGCTCGCATCAATCTGAACTACACGACGGTGAAATCTCCCATTACCGGTATCGCCGGCATTTCCAGCGTCACCGCCGGCGCGCTCGTGACCGCGAACCAGACCGCCGTACTCGCGACCGTTCAGACGCTTGACCCGATTTACGTCAACATCGTGCAGTCCAGCACCCAGGTCCTGAAGCTGAAGCAGGCAATCGTAGCCGGCCTGTTGAACCGGACCACGCCGACCGAGGCGAAAGTCTCACTGACGCTCGACGACGGAACCACCTATCCGCTCAAGGGCACTCTGCAATTCACAGACGTAACCGTCGACCCGGCGACCGGCGCGGTGACGCTGCGTGCGCTGTTCCCCAATCCCGGCGGCCTGCTGCTGCCGGGCATGTATGTGACCGCCGTGATCGCGGAGGGCATCGCGCCGCGCGCCTTGCTCGCTCCCCAGCAGGGCGTGATCCGCGATACCAAAGGCCTGCCCACGGCTTGGGTTGTCGGGAAGGGCGACAAGGCCGAGCTGCGCGACCTGACGGTCTCGCGCGCTGTAGGAAACAACTGGCTCGTCACTTCCGGACTGAAGCCCGGCGACCGGCTGATCGTCGAGGGCACGCTCAAGGTTCAGCCGGGCCTTGCGGTCAAGCCGGTGCCCACAAACCTCGCCGCGCCTGGAAACAATTCGGCTGCGGGCGCCGAAACGGACAAGTGAGCCCCGCCGATGTCCCGCTTCTTCATCGATCGGCCGGTCTTCGCGTGGGTCATCGCGATCGTCATCATGCTACTTGGCATTTTGGCGATCGAGACCCTGCCGATCGAGCAGTACCCCGACATCGCGCCGCCCTCGGTGAACATCAATGCGAGCTATCCGGGCGCCTCGGCCCAGACGGTCGAAAATTCCGTCACGCAGGTAATCGAGCAGCAGCTGACCGGGATCGACAATCTTCTCTATTTCTCCTCGTCCAGCGATTCCTCGGGCAATGTGTCGATTACGGCCACCTTCGCCTCGGGCACGAACGCCGATATCGCCCAGGTCCAGGTGCAGAACAAGCTGCAACAGGCAACTCCGCTGTTGCCGACCGAAGTGAATGAACTTGGCGTGACCGTCACGAAGTCGCGGACCAACTTCCTTCTGATTGCGGCGCTCTACGATGACGGGTCCAACCGCTACACCAACATCGACATTGGCGATTATCTTTCCAGCACGTTTCAGGACCCTTTGGCGCGGGTGCCGGGCGTGGGCCAGGTCCATGTGTTCGGCTCGCAATATGCGATGCGCATATGGCTCGATCCCTATAAGCTCGACAATTACGGCCTGACGCCGGACGATGTGGCGGCCGCGATCCGCGCCCAGAACATCCAGGTCGCGGCGGGCGAAATCGGTGCACAGCCGACGGTCCCGGGACAGGAACTTGACGCGACGGTCACCGCGCAGTCGCGGTATCAGACACCGGAACAGTTCCGCGCGATCATCCTGAAATCCGCGAGCAGCGGCGCCATCGTACGATTGAGCGACGTGGCTCGTGTCGAGCTGGGCGCCGAAAACTACGGCGTGCTCACCCGCTTCGGCGGGCATCCGGCATCCGGCATCGCCATCCAGCTCGCTCCGGGCGCCAACGCCCTCACCACCGCCGCCGCGGTCAAGGCTCGCATCAGCCAGCTGATCAAGGCCATGCCGCCGGGCATGGCGCTCTCCTATCCCGTCGACACCACCACTTACGTGCGCCTCTCGATTCACAACGTAATCGTCACGCTGGCGGAAGCGATCGTGCTGGTCGTGATCGTCATGTTCGTGTTTCTGCAGACCTGGCGCGCCACGCTCATTCCCGCCATCACCATCCCGGTGGTGCTGCTCGGCACCTTCGGCGTCCTCTCCGCCGCGGGCTACACCATCAACGTGCTCACCATGTTCGCACTGGTGCTGGCCATCGGATTGCTCGTCGATGATGCCATCATCGTCGTGGAAAACGTCGAGCGCATCATGCGCGAGGAGGGCCTGAGCCCCCGCGAAGCCACGCGCAAGTCGATGGACGAGATCACCGGCGCGCTGATTGGCATCGCCATGGTTCTTTCGGCGGTGTTCCTGCCGATGGCTTTCATCGGCGGCTCCACGGGCGTGATCTATCGCCAGTTCTCGATCACCATTGTTTCGGCCATGGTGCTGTCGATCACGGTCGCGTTGATCCTGACGCCGACTCTCTGCGCGACCTTTCTCACTCCTGTTCACAAGGGCGAGGACCACGCCCATGGCTGGTTCTTCACCGGGTTCAACCGCAATTTTGCCCGCGCGATCGAGCGTTATCGGGCATCGCTCAACTGGGTTCTGGATCGGCCGCCGGGGCCGCTCGTCGTCTATGCCTGCATTGTCGGCATCATGGTTGCGTTGTTCTTCGTGCTCCCGACGAGCTTTCTTCCCGAGGAAGACCAGGGCTTTGTTCTTGTCCAGTTCACGCTGCCGACCGGTGCGGAGCAGTCGCGCACGCTGGCTGTCGCCAAAGAGGTCGAGCACCATTTCCTCGTCGACGAGAAGGCCAATGTCGACAACATGTTCATCGTCACTGGCTTCAGCTTTTCCGGGTCCGGACAGAATGTCGGCCTGGGCTTCATCCATCTGAAGGATTGGAGCGAGCGCTCCGGCGCCCAGAATCACGCGCCTGCAATCGTGCAGCGGGCGATGATGGCGCTTTCGAAAATCCGCGATGCCCAGGTGTTTGCCCTGTCGCCGCCCTCGGTACCGGGTCTCGGCCAGTCACAGGGTTTTGATTTCGAACTCGAAGACCATGGCAATCTCGGCCACCAGAAACTGGTACAAATGCAGGGCCAGTTGCTGGCTCTTGCGGCGCACGATCCGGTTCTTCAGGCCGTACGCCCGAATTCGCTGCCGGACACCCCGCAGCTCCATGTCGACATCGATACGGCAAAAGCTACCGCACAGGGGCTTTCGCTATCGGACGTCCACGACACGCTGACGGCGGCCTGGGCCGGCACCTTCGTGAACAACTTCATCAATGGTGGCCGGGTGAAGAACGTATACCTGGAGGGCGATGCGCCGTTCCGGACGGAGCCCGACGATCTGTACAAGTGGTATGTGCGCAATGCGACCGGCGGCATGGTGCCGTTTTCGAGCTTTGCGACGACCTCGTGGACGGTGGGTCCCGCCTCGCTGTCGCGCTACAACGGATTTCCTGCGCTCGAGATCCAGGGCTCCGCTGCGCCGGGCCAAAGCTCCGGCACCGCGATCAAGGAAATGGAGCGTCTCGCTGCAAAGTTGCCCAGCAGCATCGGCTATGAGTGGACGGGCCTCTCCTATCAGGAGGTTCTGGCCGGCGCCGGCGCCGCCGCGCTCTATGCAATTTCCATCTTGGTGATTTTTCTCTGCCTCGCCGCGCTCTATGAGAGCTGGTCGATCCCCTTCTCCGTGCTGCTCGTCATTCCGCTGGGCGTGATCGGCGCACTTCTCGCCACCACCTTGCGCGGGCTCACCAATGACGTGTTTTTCCAGGTCGGCCTCTTAACGGTCATTGGTCTTTCGGCGAAAAACGCGATTCTGATCGTCGAATTCGCCGAATTCGCCGTGCGCCGAGGCGAGAATGCGCGCGCCGCCGCGCTCGAGGCATCGCGCCTGCGCTTGCGTCCCATTCTGATGACGTCGCTGGCCTTCATTGCGGGCGTGGCGCCTCTGGCGGTGGCCACCAGCGCCGGCGCCGGCAGTCAGAACGACATCGGCACCGGCGTCATCGGCGGCATGCTGACCGCAACCGTGCTCGCGATCTTTTTCATCCCCCTCTTCTTTGTACTGGTGCAGGGCGGCGTGCACAGATTCGCCGTGTGGCGCGGGAAGCATCACCACACGTGAGATCCAGCTGCTGCAAACCAGCCTGCGATTCGAAGCGGTGATTTGGCTTTCGGCGACAGGATACGCGTTGCGGCAGCCGCGGATGCTCTGGATGCGCACCCCTGTGCCGAGAAACGGAATTGGGTGACAAGCTTGCCGCTGCGGGATTAGGTATCCCGTCGCCTGATTCTTCTTGATTCTTCTCGTCGCCTGATTCTTCTCGTGCATTGCAGGCGAACGAGCATCTCCATGCGCCGCATCTCCTGGACGTCGAACTCACCCAGACGCTTCGGCGACTGCTGATCGCGAGGCAGCTGACAGCCGCGCGTGCGGAGGAGGCGTTCGAGGATTTCGGCCTGCTTGCCATCGAGAGGCACGAGCACCGTATGCTGCTCGCGCGCGTTTGGGCACTGAAGACGTCGCTTTCATCCTATGACGCAGTTTACGTCGTCCTTGCCGAAAGCCTCGACGCGCCCTTGCTCACCTGCGACGAACGGCTTGCGCGCACCCGCGGACACGATGCGAGGATCGATTTCATTTCGCCGCATTGAGGGATGCCGCGGGTCCGGCTGCTTGAACCCCGCAGCCGCGCTTCAGCCTACGCCGCCTGCTCGACGCCGGGATCGCGCAGCACGTAGCCGCGGCCCCACACGGTTTCGATGTAATTGTCGCCGCTGGTGGCGGCGGCGAGTTTCTTGCGCAGCTTGCAGATGAACACGTCGATGATCTTGAGTTCCGGCTCGTCCATTCCGCCATAGAGGTGATTGAGGAACATTTCCTTCGTCAGCGTCGTGCCTTTGCGCAGCGAAAGCAGCTCCAGCATCTGGTATTCCTTGCCCGTCAGATGCACGCGGCTGCCGTCGACCTCGACTGTCTTGGCATCGAGGTTGACCGTCAGCTTTCCGGTGGTGATCACCGATTGCGAATGACCCTTGGAACGCCGCACCACGGCCTGGATGCGGGCCACGAGTTCGTCCTTGTGGAAAGGCTTGGTCATGTAATCGTCGGCGCCGAAGCCAAGCGCCTTGACCTTCGCTTCCACGATTGCATTGCCCGACAGGATGAGAACGGGAGTCTGCACCTTGGCGAGTCTCAGCGACTTCAGCACTTCGAAGCCGCTCATGTCCGGCAATTGCAGATCGAGGACGATGATGTCGTAATCGTAAAGTTTGCCGAGATCGATGCCTTCTTCGCCCAGATCGGTCGTGTAGACGTTAAAGCCCTCCGAACGCAGCATCAGTTCGATGCTGCGGGCCATCGCGCTGTCGTCTTCGATCAAAAGAACGCGCATGATGTTCGACCTCACTAACGGCCTGCCCCAGCCGTGGTTAATTCGCGCTCGAGAACGGTAAGCGGAATTGGTTAACAACGGCTTTCGGGAACCCGGACCTCTTCATCGCAAGCCAAGCCCGGTTAACCGAGAGCAAAACGCCTCCGCGACCATCCCCTTGATTCGCCTCGTTAAGTTTACCGCGACTTAAGCCCTCCCGTACAAGATGATCTGCACCAAAGAGCATGAATTTGCAGGGACATGCCCGCATGACCGGCTCTCCTGGCGTTGCCTCGAGCGACGCGCCGTCTGAAACAACGGGGCCCTGCCAGGCCTGGCGCGCTCTGGGATCGCATTGGCCAATCGCAAGCCAAGTGCCTGCAATATCAAGCGGTTACTGCCAATGGCGGGCAGGCGGCCTTTCATGAATCGTCGCGAGAAACTGTTGCAGACCAAGCGCTTTCGGGTCGATTCGCTGCGGCGCCAGGTCACGACGCTTGGCGCCATGGCCGGCGATGTCGAACGCAAGCTCGCCGACCTCGAAGAGGCGATCGCGCGCGAACGCCAGCGGGCGAACGATTCCAGCATGGGACGGCTCGCTCTTCCGAGCGTCCTGCGCGCCATGGACGAGCGGCGGGACAATCTCAACGCCACGCTGCGGGAGATCGGACGCGAACGCGCCCAGGTCGAACTGGAGCTCGACAAGACCAGCGGCGAGGTCAGAAACGTCGAAATGGAGGTCGAGCAGGCCTCGAACCGCGCGGCCGAGGCGTCGCTTTCCCGGCAGCGCATGCCCCTGCACGAACTCGCGCTCGCCCGACAACTGCGCCGCCACGCCTTGCGGCAGATCTGAAGCCGTTCAAAAGGAACTTTAGTGCGGAGGCCGCGGAGGTTGCACTAAGGACGCGGATACTTTTGCGCCCTTCGCGCGTGACGCAATCGGCGGGCATTGTGCGCTGCCTCGGAACAGAATGGGCGCGCGGAGGCGCGGAGCACGCGGAGCGCGGATAAGGGAACCGCCAAGGCGCCAAGCGCGCCAAGGTGGTATGGTAATTTTCACCACGGAGTCAGAGAAGTACGGAGATGATACGTTGCGCGCGTTCGCGCGCGATCATTTTCTCCGCATCCTCCTGTCTGTGCGGTGCAATCGCTGTCTTGGCGCCCCTGGCGCCTTGGCGTTTATCTTTTCGCGCCTGCGTCTTCCGTCTACGCCGAAGCTTCACAGGACCCGCCGAAGCTTTAGCGAAGGCGGGCCAACGTTCGCCGGCTAAGCCTTTCTGGAAATCTGCTCGAAAGTTCGACGGTTCTGTCGCGAGCTTTGTCAGTTCCCCACGATAGCCCAGCGGTCGGGCAGGAAACCGTTGAAGCTCGTGCGCACCGCATAGGAATAGGCACCGATCGAATCGAACACGATGAAATCGCCCGGGCCGATCGTCTCGGGCAGCATCAGCGGCCGCGGCAGCACGTCCAGCGTGTCGCATGTCGGACCATAGACCCGAAAGGCAGCATTGGCCGCGGGTTCGACGAGCGCGCGTCCCTTTGCATCAAGAGCGAAGACGCGCGTGTGATAGTCGGTGGTCCAGCCGGGTAACGTCAACTCATCGAAACTGCCGTAGATGCCGTCATTCATGTAGAGCTTGTCGGCCTTGCGAAGCACCACCTGCGCAACGAGCGACACGCCTTCCGCGATGAGTGCACGGCCCGGTTCGCACAGCAAAGACAGTTTGTCGGCATCGGGGAGCGTCGCCAACGCTTCGCGGATCGTATCGAAATACCAGTGATAGGGAGGAACATCCTGCCCCGGATAGGGCCCGGGAAATCCGCCGCCGATGTCGAGTGCGACGATGTCGATGCCGGAGAGCGCAGCGGTCCGGCGCGCGATCTCGATCGCCTGCGCATAGGAGAACGGGCTCAGACACTGCGACCCCACATGAAAGGTCAGCGCAGGCGCCGCACCGGATTCGGCGACGCGCCCTAGAAGCCGCGCGGCATCCTCCGGCGTGGCTCCGAATTTGCTCGACAGTTCGAGTACCGCGCCTCCCAAAGGCGTCGCGAGGCGGACGAAAATCCGGCAGCCCTCGGCACCGCGCGTCTCGGACAGGAGCTTGTCGAGTTCGAAATCGCAATCGATGACGAAATCGCGCACGGCGTGTTCGTCGTAGGCGATCCGTGTCGTGCCGGGCAGCCGGACAGGCGCCATGAAGTGACATTGTGCGTCGGGAAAGCGTCCGTGCACCAGTTCGATTTCGGCAAGCGAGGCGGTGTCGAAATGGCGGATGCCCGACGCGTAGACGAGGTCAAGCACCTGAGGCGCCGGATTGGCCTTCACCGCATAAAGCGTTTCGCCGGGAAAGCGGTCGAGAAACCGGCGCGCTGCGACGCGGAATTTCTCGGGAAACAATATATAGACCGGCTCGGCCGGTCTTTCCTTCTCGATCAGCGATTCCACGCTCGCGAAGCGGGGTAAAGCCGTATCCGTAACGCGTAGATTCATCGATCATCGCCCCGAAGCGCGCCCGCGCGGGTGTAGGAGCACGGGTATGCCCGGTCAAGGCTCGCCGGGAGCGGCCGGCCGCTGCCCGAGATCGGCGCTGGATTTCTCGGTATTCGACACGTTGCGGGTCAGGCGAGCGAACTTCGCGCCCCCAAGATCACCCGTCGCTGTTCGACGCAATGGAAGGGCTCAAGAGCTTGAGCGCTTCCGCGATGTCCGGGTCACGACCGGAGCACAGCTCATCGCGGGTCCAATTCACGGTGACGTCGGGAGTCACGGCCCGGTCGCGGAAATCGGTTCCGTCGGCGCCCCACAGGCCTTGGACCGGCACTGTGACCTTCCAGCCATTAGGAAGATCGAACGTTTCGGCACTTAAGAGAGCGCCTGCCGTCTTCCTTCCTAGCAGCGTGGCTTTGGTGAAATAGTGCATCATCCATGCAAATCCTTCGGCGGCGCTGCCGGTGCCTTCCCCGATGAGCACGACAACCGGCCTGGTGTATCGCCTGTCGCCCATGTCTTCCATCATGAGGTCGGCGCCGCCGTGATGCGCAGCAAGCGCTGCGAAAATCGCCTTGTCGGTATAGGCGCCGGTCACCCTGGGCGCCGCCGCGACGTCGGCTGCGCTGACGGAATGACCGAGCTTCTCGAGATAGTCCCGCGAGAAGAGCGCCACGCCGATCCGTAGCGGACCGCTCATGAAATAACTTGCGAGACGGGCCGCGGAGAAGTTTCCTGCATTGTTGCTGCGGACGTCGATGATCAAGGCGCTTGCGTCCTTGAGTTCATCCATCGCGCGATCGGCGAGTTCTGCGGCGCCATCGTCGAAGCGGTCGATTTTGATATACCCGATCTTCCGATGCGGCGACGGCACGACGCTGCGCCACTCGAAACCCGGGTGCTGCGGCGGCCAGAATGCACCCTCGCGCCTGACCTCGAGGGTGCGGAATTTACCGGCGCAGTTCTGAACTTTGAGCTCCGCGGCCGTACCGGGCTCTCCACAAAGCGTGGCGCGCGGCGAGAGCAGCCGGTCGCCGGGGCGCAATCCCTTGGCACGCGCGTCCGACAGGGGATCGAGGGCGCTGACCAGCTGCTGGTCGCCGATGGCGCGAAAACGCACTCCGATTCCGACGAGTGCCGCATTTGAACTGCCCGGCGGCTCCACATCGAGGTGCGAGGTGCCGAGTTCAGCAGCATGCGGGTCGCCAGCGCTTCAAACCGCCTGTCGTTGGTGATCCCGTCGAGCTTCCCGCGATAGCGCGTGCCCACCGCTTTCCAATTCACGCCGCGAAATCGGGGATCGTAGAAGTGGTCATTGACCGTGGACCACAACGCATCGAAGAGCTGCGTGTAGCTGGAATGCGCTGGTGGGGCGGATTCGGCGGCAGCTCCTGGCGCACCGACGAATGCCACGCTCACCATCACCAAAGCGATTGCCGCTGTGATGCTTCGCATCACTTCCTCCGTTCAGCGACCGTCGATCCTGCGCGTTGAGTTTCCACGGAGTGGGCCAGTCGGTCACTATTGGAAATAGTGCAGAGCGAACGGCTGGAGGTGGCGCACTCTCGCCATGGAGAACAGGGCTCAGAGTTGTATTTCCTGTAGTTCCGATCACAGAAGCAATAGCCGGTCGTTTCTCTGCGATTTCGAATTTCACAGCGCGCAATATGCTCAAGCCATTCCCGATTGCGAAAAGGCCATAGCGCTCAATCCGAAACGAGGCGATGCGAACACGCTCGGCGTCGTGCGCCTCGTGGCCGGTCAGCCTTTGCCACGCGCCCATGGTTCGGCACGCGTGCCGGTGACGAAAGGCGTCCCTGTGCCGGTGAAGGCGGGCACCGATGACGGCATGGCCATCGCCGATTCCGGCGCGCAAATCTCGGTGATGATGCAGAGCGTGGCGAAAGGCGCGCAGGTGAAGATACTGGGTGCCTCGCGCGAAACCGGCAGCACCACAGCCGCCGTCTTCGGTCGAATCGGCGTCATTCCCGAGGTGAAGATCGGCAATGCGGTGGTGGAGCCGTGGTTCTGTTCGTGATCACGCACTTTCCAACTCCGCCCCAAATCTCCGGGGGGTGACCTTGCATCCCGGCAATATGCCGCCTATTTTATGGGCATATTGCCAAGGAGCGAGATCGTGTCTTCGCCAGCGATTCAGCCCGTTATCGAAAGAGTTTTCCAGAAGCTGGGCGGCCATAAGGCTCTAGGCAGGGACGTCGCATCCGAAGCGGATCTGGCCGGCATTGTCGATCGCGGCATTCGCCTGGCCGTTCTAGGCCACGTCCAGAAAGCGGGGTTCTCAAAACAGGAGATCGAACGCTTTGTCATTCCGGCCCGTACCTTGCGGCATCGCAGGCAGAGACACGAGCCTCTCTCTACCGAAGAATCGGACAGGCTCGTGAGACTGACCCGCATCCAGGCGTTGGCAGAGGATGTGTTTGGCGGCTTCGATAGAGGAAACCGCTGGCTCCGGGAGCGCCTGGGCATTCTCGGTGACAGGATTCCGCTTGAAGTGGCGCGGACCGAGGCGGGCGCGCGCCTGATCGAGCAGTTGCTGGCGAAGATCGATTGGGGGGCCGCAGCCTGAATGCGCCTTTGGCGGTTGTCGAGCGAACGCCGCGCGCGCGACTTCGATGGGGGCTTTGGAATCTCCAATGACGGCCGCTGGAACACGCGTGGTCGAGCAGTAACATACTGTGCGACCGTTGCGTCCCTGGCCGCGCTGGAGAAGCGGGTGCATGTCATCGACCCAGCGCTGCTCCCGCCGCAGGTGCTCATCGTTTACGAAATGCCGGACAGCCTGTCGAGGAGAGAGTTTGCCATAGATCGACTTCCCTCCAACTGGACAGCGAAAGAGACGCACACACAGGCTATTGGCGATCACTGGCTCGACTCGAAAACAGAGGTTTTGCTTTTCGTTCCTTCGGCCGTCATGCCGTTCACAGGCATCCCGGATCGCAACGTGCTGATCAATCACGGCGTCGCAGATGCTGCCTCTGTGAAAATCGTGGAAGCGATTTCGTTCACGTTTGATCCGCGATTGTTCGCGCCGCGCCGGTGAGCAATGGTGGCAGACGTTCCGCGTGTTCGAGGGCAGAGTTATATCTCGGGCCAAACGGCTCCGGGGCAAACGGTGCCGGCGACAACGCTTCCCGTCGATACCGTGACGGCCGTTTCCGACCTTCCTGCGTAGTCGGCGTTTGGCACTTCGCGTTTGAGCGGCATGCGGTGACGCTGCCGCTATCACCGCACTACCGATCCAAGTCGATCGTGCGCCCCACCGCACCGGCAAAGACCGCGATGGATGAAAGGTTCACGCCGAGCGATGACAGCGCCAGCAGCAGCCCGAGGAAGGCGATGCCATAGCCAGCGAGCGTCTTGAGTATGTAGAGTGCCGCGCTCCCGCCGGAGACGCGGTTTCGGAGCCGAGAGATCAGGCGGGCTGCAAGGCCCTACAGCCCGAATGCCACGACGACAATGACGAGCGCGATAAAGATTCCTGCGAGCGTAATCGGCGTTCCGCCGATAGAGGCGAGCGGTTCGGTAAACACGTTCCGAAAGGAGCTCAGCGGGCAATCCATAAGCCAACCTCGATGCTGCCCTTGCGCCGCTGTCAGGCGAAAATGGCGTCCAACTTCATTTAGTCCCGGCCGAAGCAATAGCCGACGAGACAGTAATACCAACGGCCCTGGCTTGTGACACATTGAGCCCAGTCGCGTTGAGTGATTGACGCGATTTTGTCTGACTTGCGGGGAGCTGTTGCCAAGCGTGACAGCAGGCATCGAGGATTGCGCCGTCTTCGAAGACGCGATTGGCGAGACAGTTCTCAATGGAGGGCAGGATCGCAATCGGTTTCACAGCTTGAACTGACGCCCGCCGGGAGATCGGGGTCAGACTGCTCCCCTACAGCATGGCAGTGCGGGTCCGCGTCTCTACCGGGTCGCCAACAGCTCCGGATTCCGAAAGATACACCACTGACCCGATTACCTACTGACCGCGATTTCCTAACCCATCCGCCGCCACGAGGACGTCATCATTCTGCGCCCTCGCAACGCCGGGCGTGCTAACCCACATAACGCCGCAGGAGCGCAAGCACGCCACTCCGATCTTTGGGTGTGATCTCGCCGATCCGGCGGACGATCTGCGCCTCGTTTACGGTTGCGAGCCTGGAGACGCGGATGACACAATCGTCAGGGAGGCCGGCACGCTCACGATTGGTCACGATGACATCATCGCGGCGGCGTCCGGACTTCGCGGTTGTTATCATGGCAGCCCAATAAAACTCGTGATCTTCACCGAGGCGGTCGGTCGATACGACCAAGGCGGGCCGGCGCTTTGCGTCGGTCCCCTGCAGAAACGGAAAGGAACGGCGATTACGTCCTATCGCCTATAGGTCACGGAACGCCGCGTCGTCCTCCGGGCTGTTCCAGTCGTCGAATGCGCCTTCCGCGAGCTTCAGGAAAGCGCGGTCGAGTCTCTCTGCTCTGCGCAAAGTCACCTTGCCGTTCGCGACTTCGAAGGCGACGCTATCTCCGGTACCGATCCTGAGCACCCTGCGAATCGGAGCAGGTATCGTGGCCTGCCCCTTGGACGTGACGCGGCTGAGCAAAGGTTTCGCCATACCGGTGATCCCGCCAGAAGTATTACGTATTAACTTAGTGCCCTAACCCCGTTTCTTGCAACGTGGGACCGAAATTTGCACACCGAACTGGTTCGCCCCCCGCGGCGGACGCGATCGCACAGATGGATTTCAGGGCACGAATTTCCGATCCACAGAGAACCGCGGGCGCGGCCGTCGAGGGCGTGCGCGGATACCTTAAGCTTCAGTTGCCGGGGCCGTCGCCGCCCGGCGGGGGCGGCGGCAAATCGTGCGGGCGCGGAGGCGGCCCATAGTCCGAATCGGGTGGTGGCGGTCCGGCTTCGTCATCGTCGTATCCGGGCGGCGGTCCGGGATCGTCCGGCGGCGGCGGAGGAGGAGCGGCCTCGCGACGGTCCTCGGGAGCGGGTTCCAGGCCCTCCGGCGTCGGCTCGGATGAACGGTCCGGCGGCGACCACGCCTGCTGCTCGGGTCGCTCCTGTGCCGTCGGCGGCGGCGGCGGCTCGGAACGGCTTCCGTGTCCGAACAGCCAGTCCCAGAAGGAGCGACGCTGCGATTCCGCGCCTTGCGCGGAATCCGCGTTGCCATTCGCGGTCGGGCTGTTTTCTGCAGAGGGCGCGGACGCATCTGCGCCCGTGTCATTGTCCGACGCATCGGGACTGTCTGTGTCGGCAGCGGCAACATCCTCCGGCGGCGGCGGTGTGGACTTGTCGAGCGCCCTGGCTGGCAAACCCTCCTCGGCCGCCATCATCACGGTTTTCCAGATCGTCGCCGGAAGCGTTGCGCCGGTGACGTTGTGCATGGGCGAATAATTGTCGTTGCCGACCCACACACCGGCCACGTAATCGGGCGTGAAGCCAACGAACCAGGCGTCGCGATAATCCTGCGTCGTTCCGGTCTTGCCGGCGGCTTCGCGCCCGGGCAGGGCGGCGCCGCGGCCGGTACCTTCCACCACCACGTCGTAGAGCATTGTCGTCAGATCGCGATTGACATGCGCGGCGACCACGCGGGCCTGTGGAGAAGCGGTTCTCTGGTAGAGGACATGATGCGCGCTGTCTTCGATTTCCGACACGAAGTGCGGCGACACGCGGAATCCGCCCGACGCAAATGTCGCGTAGGCGCCCGTCAATTCCAGCGGCGTGACCACCGAGGTGCCGAGTGCAAGCGAGGCGTCGGGCTGAAGCGGCGAGACGATGCCGCAGCGATGCGCCGCCTTGATCACGCTCGTGATCCCCACTTCCTGCGCGAGGCCGGCCGTCACCGTGTTGATGGAGTGCGCGAGCGCATCGGCCAGAGTCACCGTCCCGTAACTGTGACCGCCGTAGTTGGTCGGCGTCCACCCGTCGATGTCCACCGGGCCATCCTCGCGCACGTCCCACGGGCTGATGCCGTTTTCGAGCGCAGTGAGATAGACGAACGGCTTGAAGGCCGAACCGGGCTGGCGTTTCGCCTGCGTCGCCCGATTGAAAACACTCGTGTCGTAATTGCGTCCGCCGACGAGGGCCACGACCGCGCCGTTGGTCCGCATCAGCACGATCGCCCCTTCGGTTGCATGGGCGCGCCGGCCGCGCGTGTTCAGTGTGTGCGCAAGCGCATGCCGCGCGGATTCCTGCAGGCGCGGCTCGAACGCGGTATGCACAATGAGATCGGAGCCGTGCGCGTCCGCATTTGAGCCGACAAGCCGCAACGCCTCATCGGCAGCGGCGTCCATGTAGAAGTTGCGGGCATCGGCAAGCGCTCGGTCGGTCACGACCGCCGGATGAAGGCGTGCATTTTCCGCCTGGTCTTTCGTGATGGCGCCGGTTTCCACCATGGCGCGCAGCACGAGATCCGCGCGGCTCTGCGCCGCCGCGAGATCGCGCCGCGGCGAGAACACGGAGGGCGCGCGCGTCAGCGTGGCCAGCATCGCCGCCTCCGACAACGTGAGATCGCGTGCCGACTTGCCGAAATAAACGTGCGCCGCGCCATCCACGCCGTAGGCGCCGGAGCCCAGATAGATCCGGTTCAGATAAAGTTCGAGAATCTGTTTCTTGGACAGGGACTTTTCGAGCGCCGCGGCGTCGAGCAGCTCTTCGTATTTCCGTCCGAATGTCCGCTGCGGCGAGAGGAAGACGATCTTGGCAGTCTGCTGGGTGATCGTCGAACCTCCGGCCACCACATGTCCGGCGCGGAAATTCAGCCAGGCGGCACGAAGAAGACCGCGCAGATCGATGCCATCATTCTGATAGAAGCTGCGATCCTCCATCGCGATGAAGGCCGCGGGCAGATAGCTCGGCATCTGATCGAGCCTGAGCCGCTCGCCGACGATCGCGCCTCTATGGCCTGCAACGTTTCCGTCCGCATCCAGAAATGTGAAGGCGATGGGCCGGTTGGCCGAATAAAGATGCTGCGGGAGCGGAACCTTCGGCGCCGACCAGATCAGGAAGGTTGGCGCAAGACACAACAGCACGACTGGAACCGCCACGATCAGAACAATCTTGACGAAGGGGCGCAGGAAACGCGGCTCGTGCCGGGCGGCATAGAGTCGGTGCGTCTGCAGGTTCTTCAAAAGTTGCCGCCAGCCAGGTTCGATCGGGTTCATTTGCGGATCATTGCGGCAGTTTCAAGACCGGGCGGCGCAGCTGTTCCCGACCTTTCCGGCTCGCTCCAGATGGGTAACGCGGAGCCCGGAGCTTCGGACCTGCACGAGCCCAGCTTACATAAGACGAATGCACGCGCGGGCCATGCCCGTTCATCCCGCGTTCATTGCGGAAGCGTTACGAAAAGATATGTCACGCCGCGCCTACATTGCCGCTGTCGTCGCTGTGCTGGCATTGGCCGCCCCGCCCATCGCCGCGGCGCAAGGCATGCCTCCTCCCATGCCGGTCCAGATCGCGCCGGCTCCCCCGCCCGTGCGCCACCCGGCTCAAGGCGCTTACGGCTTTCGGCCCCTCGATCGTATACTACCGACGATCCGAAGCGGCAGGCCCGGGCGGTTTTTCGATGCGGAGGGCCCGTTTCCAGATGCGGCCGGCGGCTGGCACTACCGCATCAAATGGATGACACCGGAAGGGCGGATTGTCTGGCTCGATGCCGACGCCCGGAGCGGCAAGGTGCTGGGACCTTACCGAGGCTTTGGCCGCGCCGTAATGCCGCCCAGCGGGTTGCGCTATTATCCGTTCGCCCCGGGCCCGCGCGGCTTTCGCGGCCGCTTCGGAGGCTGGCGGCCGGGGGGCTGGCGCGGCGGCCGGGGTCCGGGCGGCCGACGGCACTGAAGGAAGGGGCGTAATGCGCATACTTCTCGTGGAGGACGATCAGGACCTCCAAAGGCTCCTCAAACGTGCACTGGCCGACGCGGGCTATGTGGTGGACAGCGCGACCGATGGGGAAGAGGGTCATTTCCTGGGCGACACCGAGCCCTACGATGCCGTGATCCTCGACCTCGGATTGCCCAAGATGGACGGTGTCCGCGTGCTCCAGCAATGGCGCAAATCGGGACGCACGATGCCGGTCCTGATATTGACCGCCCGCGACCGGTGGAGCGACAAGGTTGCAGGATTCGATGCAGGCGCCGACGATTATCTCGCCAAACCGTTCTACACCGAGGAACTGCTCGCGCGCGTCCGCGCGCTGCTGCGCCGCGCGGCCGGATTTGCGACTTCGGAAATCGAAATCGGCGCGCTTCGCATCGACACGCGCTCCTCGCGCGTCACCCTGGACGGCAATCCGGTCAAGCTCACTTCGCTCGAATACCGCCTGCTCGCCTACCTTGCGCACCATCGCGGGCGCGTGGTTTCGCGGACCGAACTCGTCGAACATCTCTACGACCAGGATTTCGACCGGGATTCGAACACCATCGAAGTGTTCGTGGGCCGCCTGCGCAAGAAGCTCGATGCCAACCTGATCCAGACGGTTCGCGGCCTTGGCTATTGTCTCGACACGCCCGATACGGCTGAAGCTGCCGATCGCGCTAAGGTTTGATTCGCTTGCGGCGCGCCTGATCGCCGCCGCTGCGGTCTGGACCCTTTTGGGACTGCTTGTCGGCGGTTACGCGTTGTCCGGCGTATTCCGTTCCACCGTGCAGGGCGATTTCGACGCGCGCCTGCGATCCGATCTCGACGAAATGATCGCGGCGGCGGAGCCGAGTGCCGAAGGCGCCGTTTCGCTGCAGAACCGCTTTGCCGATCCGCGCTTCGAGCGCGTGTATTCGGGCTGGTACTGGCAGATTACGCCCGAGGGTCCGAAAGGGCCGCTCATGAGGAACGCGCAGATATCGCGCTCGCTCTATGACCGCATGATCACGATAACCGATTCGCGTCGCAGCCGCGGCGCGACCTGGGGACATGGCGAAGGCCCTGAGAGCCAGCGGTTGCGCTTTGTCGCCCAGCGCATCGAGTTTCCGCTCCAGCCGGGCGCGCCGAAAGCGGGCACGCGCGCCTACTCCTTCCTGGTCGCAGCTGACGTGACGGAAGTCGAGAATGAGGTTGCGAAATTCAACGGCACGCTGGTGTGGTCCTTTGCCATTCTGGGGCTCGGATTGATCGGCGCCATCTTCCTGCAGGTGCGGATCGGTCTTCAGCCGCTCAATCGCGTCAGCGCGGCGCTCGCGCGCATCCGCGGCGGCAAGGCCCGCCGGCTGGTCGGTCGTTTTCCGGCGGAAATCGCGCCGCTCGCCGCCGAACTGAACAGCCTGATCGACCACAGTGCCGAAGTGGTGGGCCGGGCGCGCACGCATGTCTCCAATCTCGCGCATTTTCTGAAAACGCCATTGAGCGTTCTGGCGAGCGAAGCGGCGTCTCATCCTGGTCCGCTCGCCGATGCGGTGCTGCGCCAGGTGTCGACGATGCGCCGCCAGGTCGACCACTATCTCGCCCGTGCGCGCGCCGCGGGCGCCCTCGACGTGCTCGGCAATCGCACCAGTGTGAAGCCGGTGATCGATGATCTTTCCCGTGTGCTTTCACGCATTCATGCCGCACGCGGGCTCGCGATCGATGTCGATGTCCCGCGCGATCTCGCATTTCGCGGCGAGCGGCAGGATCTGGAAGAGATGGCGGGCAACCTCATCGACAACGCCTGCAAATGGGCGAATGCCCGTGTCGCCGTGTCGGCGCGGAAAAGCGAAGGTGCAGCGTTCGAGCTGCGCGTCGGCGATGACGGCGACGGACTGGATGCGGGAGAGCGCGCGCGCATCGGCGCCCGCGGCGAGCGTCTCGACGAGACCATGCCCGGCAGCGGCCTCGGCCTCGCCATCGTGCGCGACATCGCCAAGCTCTATGGCGGTTCGCTCATGCTCGAGGAGAGCCCGCTCGGCGGGCTGGAAGCACGCCTCGCACTGCCCGCAATCGCGTGAGGGCACGCCATCACTGTTTCCCGTGAAACAATCGTCAGCGCTTTGGTGCGATGTGCGCCGCGAAACAGGTAATCTGCAGCAAAAGGCTCCTGTTACCTGTGCTGTTAGTCCGGCGCAAAGGATTGCGTCAAACGCTTGTGAGCAAAAGACAAAAATGGAAAGTTCGTCGGCGCAGGCACTGCCGCAGGCGCAATGGCCCTGTATTTTCCTGATTAGCAGACGCAGCGCCCGAAGGACTCGACGGGTCGGCCTCCGCATGCCAAAGGGAATCCATGCCGCCCAAACAAAACCCGCTGAAGCTGAACCCGCTCCAGCTCCGCACCCTGACCATCCTGCAGACGCTCGCCCGTGACCCCCAATGCGCCGCGAGGGGGCCCGGCGCTGGCGAGATGACCGTGGAGCGATTCCCCGAGCCGCACGGAGCTCATTTCCATCTGGGGAGCGCGGTGGTCGCGGTGAAGGACGCGAGCGGGCTCTACAACGACAAGGTCTGGCACGCGCTCGAGCGCAAGGGCCTCGCACGCGCCGACTGGCCGCACCGGATCACGCTCACGCCCGCGGGAATAGCTTATGACAGCGGTCTTTCCGGCGAACTTCTGCGCGCGTCGCCGCATTGACAGCGCCCGGACCCGCGCGCTTATGGCGCGCTGAACCGGGAATGAACTGATGAATCGCCGAAAACAGCGCCGGCTGTGGTTCGCGGGCGCGCTTGTGGCTGCAAGCATTGGCGGGGCGGCGCTGGTGATCGCGGCGCTCAAGGACAATGTGCTCTACTTCTACAGCCCGAGCGATCTCGCCACGCGAGCCGTGCGGCCGGGCGTGGATTTTCACATCGGCGGTCTGGTGAAACCCGGCAGCCTGCGGCGCGGCCCGGGCGCGGAGGTGCATTTCGTGGTGACAGATGGCCGCGCGCAGGTACCGGTCATCTACAGCGGAATTCTCCCCGATCTGTTTCGCGAGGGACAGGGCGTGGTGGCGGCGGGCGCGCTCGAATCGAACGGCATGTTCGATGCGAGCGAGGTGCTCGCGAAGCACGACGAACGCTACATGCCGCCCGACGTGGTGGATGCGCTGAAGCGCGCGGGCCGCTGGAAGGAACACGGTTCGTGACGGGCGAGATCGGTCAGCTGGCGCTATGTCTCGCGCTGGCGCTTGCGATCGTGCAGTCGGTCGCCGGAATTGCCGCCGGCCGGACGCGGTCCATGCTGGCCGCGCAGATCGCCTGCAATGCGGGACTGGGATTTGCGGCCTTCATCTGCGTGGCATTCGGTGCGCTCGTCGCGGGATTTGTAACATCGGACTTCAGCGTCCTGGACGTGGCGCAGAACTCGCACACCCTGAAGCCGCTCTTCTACAAAGTGACGGGCGTATGGGGGAATCACGAAGGCTCCATGCTTCTGTGGGTGCTGGTCCTCGCCGCCTACACCGTTCTCACCGTTTGTCTACGGCGCGGAGGAACGCGTCTCGCCGCCTCCGCCGTTGGAATCGAGGGCCTGCTCGGCGTCGCGTTTCTTCTCTACATTCTGTTTGCTTCCAATCCGTTCCTGCGGATCGATCCGCCGCCCATCGAGGGGGCCGGGCTCAATCCGCTGCTGCAGGATCCCGGGCTCTCCTTCCATCCGCCGATGCTCTATCTCGGCTATGTCGGCCTGTCGGCGACATTCGCGTATGCCGCGGCGGCGCTCCTGACCGGCGATGCGGGTTCAAGCTGGGCGCGCGCGGCGCGGCCGTTCCTGCTCGTCGCATGGTGCGCACTGACCCTCGGGATCACGCTCGGCAGCTGGTGGGCCTATTACGTCCTCGGCTGGGGTGGATTCTGGTTCTGGGATCCCGTGGAGAATGCTTCGCTGATGCCGTGGCTGATCGCCACTGCGCTCCTGCATTCCTCGCTTGCGACGGAACGCACCGGCGCCTTCCGCAGCTGGTCTCTTCTGCTCGCGATCGGCGCGTTTTCGCTGAGCCTCGTCGGCACGTTCCTCGTGCGCTCCGGTGTGCTGACCTCCGTCCACAGCTTCGCGAACGATCCCACGCGCGGCAAATTCATCCTCTGTATCCTGTTTGTTGCAATCGGCGGTGCGCTCGGTCTGTTTGCCTGGCGCGCGCCGCGACTCGAATCCGGCAATGCCTTTGCCGCTGTCAGCCGCGAATCGGCGCTGCTCCTCAACAATCTGCTTCTCACGGCGGCTGCAGCTACGGTTTTTCTCGGGACACTGTATCCACTGTTCCTGGAGGCTGTGACGGGCACGCGGATTTCGGTCGGGCCGCCTTATTTTGCGATCACGTTCGCTCCACTTGCGATCGTGCTGCTGATCCTCGTTCCTCTTGGCCCGAGGCTGCGCTGGCAGCGCGCCGGACTGATACCGGCGATGCGGGCTCTCGCACCGGGGTTGGGTGCATCACTCGTAGCGGGTGGAGCGGTGCTCGCATTGGCCGCCCCGCGTTCCCTGACGGCGGCTGCCGCCGCGGCGCTGGCTGTCTGGGTCATTACCGCAAGTGCGCTCGATCTGCGCGAACGAGTCCGGAAGAGCACGATTTCGCTTCGTAGCTTCGCTTCTGCTTTCGCGCATGCGGGCCTCGGTGTGACTCTCCTGGGAATTGTCGGCACCACGTGCATGAAGAGCGAAGCCATCCAAGTGCTCGGACCTGACCAAACCCTGAAGGTGGGCGGTTACGAGTTGAAACTTGACGGTGTTTCCTCCGTGGTCGGACCCAACTACATCGCCAGCCGGGCTTCGGTTCGCGTGATGGGCAACGATGACAGGCAGATAGCCGTGCTGACACCCGAATTGCGCCGTTATCCGGTCGAAGGACAGGCGGTGAGCAAGACGGCGATCCGCACCACGGGCTATTCCGATCTGTACGTCGCGCTTGGCGATGATCGCGGAAACGGGCGATGGGTGATCCGGGCTTTCGTCAATCCGCTTGCGCCGTTCATCTGGATCGGTGGCGGTCTGATGGCGCTGGGCGGGCTTGCGAGCCTTGCCGGTCGCGTCCGATTGCGAAGTTTCAGCCCGGCGCTGGCGCCAGCCGAATGAAGCGCGTCACGCTTTTTTCTCTTTTTTTCCTTCTGGGCTTCTCATTGCTGGCTTCGGCTCAGACCGGACCAGAACGCCTGTCGGACCCGCGGCAGGAGGCGCGCGCCGTCGCCCTCCAGCGGGATCTTCGCTGTGTGGTGTGTCAGGGCGAATCGCTCGACGAGTCCAACGCACCGCTTGCAGCCGATCTGCGGCGCCTCATTCGCGCAATGATTGCAAAAGGCAAGTCCGATTCGCAGATCGAAAACTATCTTGTTGCAAGGTATGGCGATTTCGTTTTAATGAAGCCGCCGCTGGGGCCGGAGACCTACCTTCTCTGGTTTGGTCCTTGGATCGTTTTGGCGATCGGGGGTGTGGCGGTAGTTGCGGCGATTGTTCGCGCGCAGAGGGCGTCCCGGACCGAAACTCCGGGTGATCACCGAACGGGCATATGACTACGCGCCAAGGGCGCTGTGGTTCAGCAGGTGTCGGACGTTTAACATCGTGGACAGAAACGGGTAATCAGACGGGCGTACGCCTGTCTGGCCCATCGGGTGGCGGCGCGGCCGTCGCAAGTGAAGGAGAAGAGGATGAAAGTTCTGCAACGGCTGCACTTGGCAAATGTGCGACAAAGCTTGCTCGCCGCGGGCTCGGCGGGCGCGCTCGCCCTTCTGGGCCTGACTGCCGCGGCGCCCGTTCCGGGCACCGTCCATCTCGCCGCGGCTGCTGCAGCCGCCCATCCGGCTCCCGCACATCGCGCCGTTCCGCAATTTGCGTTTTTCCATGCCTCCACGCCGCGCATGCTCGAGAACGGCGCCCCCTTCAGCTTCGCCGATCTGGTGGAACGGGTCAGCCCGGCCGTTGTGACCGTCACCGTCGAACAGCGGATGAAGCCGGTGCAGAACTTCAATCCGGAGGACCTGCCCGAGCCATTTCGCGACTTCTTCAACCAGTTCGGAGAAAGCGGTGGCCGGCAGTTTTCCATGCCCCGCAAGGCCGTGGCGATGGGATCCGGCTTCATCATCGACAAGTCCGGCTTTATCGTAACTAACAATCACGTGGTGGCAGATGGCCATAAGATCACGGTGAAGTTGCCGGACGGGCGCGAATTCACGGCGAAGCTGCTCGGTTCGGACGAGGCAACCGACATTGCGCTCCTGAAGATCAAGAGCGACAAGCCGCTGCCAACGGTCGAATTCGGAGACGACCATGCCATACGCGTGGGCGACTGGGTGATCGCGGTGGGCAATCCGTTCGGTCTCAGCAACACCGTGACCGCGGGCATCATCTCCTCCATCGGTCGCGACGTGGGCAATGGTCCGTATACCGATTACCTGCAGATTGATGCGCCGATCAACCGCGGAAATTCGGGCGGTCCGACATTCGACCTGCGGGGAAAGGTCATCGGCATGAATTCGATGATCTATTCTCCGTCGGGCGGCAGCGTCGGCATCGGCTTTGCCATTCCCTCGTCGACCATCCATGATGTTGTGGCCCAGCTTGAGACGCATGGTCGCGTGGCGCGCGGCTATCTCGGCGTCCAGATCCAGAACGTGACGCCGGAGATCGCACAGTCCCTGGGATCGCACGACGTCAAAGGCGCGATCGTGGCTTCGGTTGTGGGCGGAGGACCTGCGTCGAAGGCGGGCTTCAAGCCTGGCGACGTGGTGCTCGCCATCAACGGGAAATCCGTTGAGGACTCGCGCGATCTCACAAGGCGCGTCGCCGCGATCGCCGCCGGAAACAAGGCCGCATTCACGATTGTTCGTGGCGGCTCGCAGAAAACACTCACGGCCAGGATCGGCGCGCGCAAAGAGGAGCGGATGGCTTCGAATTCCGGCCCCGAGCAGAACAGCAGCGCCGTGGCGAGTACGGGCGAAGCCATGGGACTCGGCCTGACGGCGGTGACCCCCGATGTTCGGCGCAATTACAATCTCGATGACCACGTCAACGGCGTCCTTATCACGCGCGTTGATCCCGAAAGTGATGCGGCAGACAAGGGAATCCAGCCTGGCGACGTGGTGGTATCGGTCGGAAACAAATCGGTCCATACGCCCCAGGATATTAAATCACAGCTTGCGGGGGCACACGCGACCGGCCGGAAGAGCGTGCTCGTGCTCATAGACGGCAATAATGGACAGCGTTTCGTGGCGCTGAAGATTGCATAGGCTGATTGCCGAGTACCGGGCGGCGCGGGCTTCGGCCGGCGGCGTCCGGCCCCCGCGCCGGCGGTGGCGGCCCCATCCCCCCCGTTGCCGCTGCCGGCGCGGACCCTGGTTTCCGCGTCAGGGCGCCTCACATTGGCGATAGGAGTTACGTATGCGTATTCTCGTGGTGGAGGACGATCTCGAGGCCCAGCGCTATCTTGTGAACGGTTTGCGGGAGGCCGGTCATGTGGTGGACGATGCGGCCGACGGCGACGTGGGCCTGACGCTGGCGCTGTCGCGGCAGTACGACATCGCCATCGTCGACAGAATGCTGCCCGGTCTCGATGGGCTGAAGCTGGTCGGCGAAATCCGCGAGCACGGCAACACCATGCCTGTGCTTTTTCTGAGCGCCCTTTCGGAGATCGACGACCGCGTTAAAGGACTAAAGGCCGGCGGCGACGATTACCTGACGAAGCCCTACGCGTTCGCTGAGCTTCTCGCACGCATCGACGCATTGATGCGACGCCGTCACCCCGCGTCGGTGAAGACTCAACTGCAGGTCGGTGATCTCGAACTCGACCTGCTCACCCGGACGGCCCGGCGCAACGGCTCGGCCATAGACCTGCAGCCCCGCGAATTCCGGCTTCTCGAATATCTGATGCGGCACGCCGGCCAGGTGGTCACTCGCACCATGCTTCTCGAGAGCGTATGGGAGTATCATTTCGATCCGCAGACGAATGTGATTGATGTACACATCTCCCGCCTCAGGGCCAAGATCGACAAGGGATTCGAAGCCCCGCTGCTGCACACTGTTCGCGGCGCGGGTTACATGATCCGTGCGCGCGCCTAGGATCCTTCGCACTCTCGCGTTCCGGATTGTCGCTCTCTACCTTGCCATCTTTGCCGTTTCCGCCGCCGCGATCGTCGGCTTCACTTACTGGAACACGGCGCGCGCGCTGAACGCGCAGACCGATCAGATCGTTGATTCCGACATTTCCGGTCTCGCGGAACGCTATCAGCGGCTCGGCCTCGCAGGTTTGACGGACGCGATCGTCAGCCGGTCGGCGCACGGAGAGGGCACGCTGTATCTGCTGGCCGATTCGGACAAGCGCCCTATCGTGGGCAATCTCGACTCATGGCCAAATGTGTCGGAACTCGGCGGCAATTCCGTAGAGTTCGATTACGATCGCCGGATCGGAGGCCGCTCGGAGGAGCGGCGCGCGCGCGGCCGCCAGTTCACGCTCACAGGCGGTTTTTTTCTTCTGGTCGCGCGCGATATCGCGGAGCGGTACCAGACCGAGCGGCTGTTCACTACGACGTTGCCCTGGAGCGTGTTGCTGATGATGCTGCTCGGGCTGCTCGGCGGGATTCTCATCAGCCGGAATTTTCTCACGCGCCTCGACGTCATCAACCGCACGAGCCGCGAAATCGTGGCCGGGGATCTGTCGCGACGCCTGCCGCTCGGCAGGAGCGGTGACGAGTTCGATACGCTTGCAGTCAATCTCAACCGGATGCTCGAGCGCACGGAGCGGCTCATGCGCGGCATGCGCGAGGTGACCGACTCCATCGCACACGACCTGCGCACGCCGCTCAACCGCCTGCGCAATCGTCTCGAAGGAGTCCTCCACACAATGGATCCCCAGAGCCCGGCTACCAGCGAAATCGACGCGGCGGTCGGGGAGACGGATCGGCTGATCGGAACGTTCAACGCGCTCCTTCTTATCGCCGAGGCGGAAGCCGGCAGTGCGCGGGAGGCAATGGAGCAGGTTGATCTGCGCCGGATCGTCGAGGGCGTAACCGAGCTTTATGGGCCACTCGCCGACGAAAAGGGCGTTTCGCTGCACATTCTCCCCAGCGGATCGGCGATTGTCGCGTGCAATCACAGCCTGGTGAGCCAGGCTCTCGCCAATCTGCTCGACAACGCCATCAAATACACGCCGGCGGGCGGGCGGGTGACCGTGTCGCTCGATCACACGCCGTCCGGCGTCGCGCTTCAGGTGGCCGATTCGGGACCGGGAATTCCACTTGAGGACCGAGGACGCGTGCTGGAACGCTTCGTACGGCTCGAGGCGAGCCGGCATTCGCCGGGAACAGGCCTCGGCCTTAGCCTCGTGGCGGCGGTGGCGCGCCTGCACGATGCAAAGTTCGAACTCTCGGATAATCGTCCGGGCCTGAGAGCGACGCTTTTGTTTCAGACGTCCGGCAGGCGTCCCACGGCGCCCGCCCAGTTGACCCATCAGAAAGTGGCGGCGGGGGCGTGATTTGGGAATCGCGGGCGAGGCGGACGACGCGCATCACCGGTTAGAACGCGCACTTTCGCTGCCGCTTCCGTTCGATCCGGTCCGCGCCGAGCGGACGTTCGTGTCACTCGGCGATGCAATAGCCGGAATTCCGGACGGCGCGCGCGCGGCATTTGCGTCAGCTTTCGGGAACAGCCCCTACCTGTGCCGGCTCGCGTTACGCGAGCGCGCCGGCTTGCGCGCGTTCTGGGAAAGAGGGCCAGGCGCGATACTCGAATATGCGGTTCGCGATGCTGCACGCCTGCACGAGAAGGGCGACCTCTCGGAGGCGATGAGCGTGCTTCGCGCCGCGAAGCGCCGCGCGGCGCTCGCGATCGCCTTGGCCGATATTGCGGGAGTGTGGGACGTCACGCGCGTCACGGGGGCGCTCACGCGGTTTGCCGACGCGAGCATAGGCGGTGCCCTGCGTTTCCTGCTGCGCAATGCAGCGCACGCCGCCGGAATGACCGAGTTCCACCCGGAGTTCCTCGAAGCGGAATGTGGTCTCATCGTGCTCGCGATGGGAAAGGCGGGCGCTTTCGAGCTGAACTACTCCAGCGACGTCGATCTGGTCACGTTCTTCGATGCCTGGCGGTTTCCGTACCGGAAGAAGGCGGACGCGCGCGCCGCCGCCGTCGATCTCGTCAGGCAGATGGTGAAGCTGCTCGGAGAGACGACTTCGGATGGCTATGTCTTCCGGATCGACCTCAGATTGAGGCCCGATGCCGGTGCCACGCAGATCGCAATCTCTACCGAGGCGGCCGAGCGCTATTACGAGGAGATGGGGCAGAACTGGGAGCGTGCCGCTTTCATCAAAGCGCGTGCCTGTGCCGGGGACCGTGCGGCGGCCGCCTCGTTTCTGAAACGGCTTGAACCTTTCGTGTGGCGACGCAGCCTGGATTACGCCGCGATCGACGACATTCATTCGATCAAGCGGCAGATCCACGCTCATGGTGGCCACGGCGACATTGCGGCGGCCGGTCACAATATCAAACTCGGGCGCGGCGGAATCCGCGAAATCGAATTCTTCGTTCAGACCCAACAGTTGATCCTTGGCGGCCGCAATCCGCCCCTGCGCCAACCACGCACGCTCGATGCTCTTCAGGCATTGCGGCTGCGGGGGCTCGTATCCGATCAAGCATGTGTCGAACTGTCCGATGCGTATTGCTACCTGCGGCGGCTGGAGCATCGTTTGCAGATGATCGACGACGAACAGACGCATACGCTGCCGCGCAACGAAGCCGGGATCGACCAAATTGCGTGCTTTTCCGGTTATCCGAACCGGCAGACCTTCGTTGAAGAGCTCCTGGGCAAACTCCGGCTCGTTCAACGCCATTATGATGGTCTCTTCGAGCGCGCGCCTTCGCTTGCGAGCGCCAGAGGGAGCCTTGCGTTCACGGGGGTTGAAGACGATCCAGAAACGCTGGAAACGCTGGCACGACTGGGATTCCGGGATCCCCGTCACATTGCCGCCGCGGTTCGCGGCTGGCACCACGGACGCATACGCGCAACCCGAAGCGTTCGCGCCCGCGAGCTTCTGACTCGGTTGATGCCCGCGCTGCTCGACATGCTTGCAGCAACCGCCGATCCCGATGTTGCCTTTGCACAGTTCGATCGTTTCGTTTCGCACGTGCCGGCGGGTGTCCAGCTCTTTTCGCTCCTGCTCGCGAACCCGGAGCTCTTGAGCCTGCTCGCATCGATTGCCGGATCAGCACCGCGCCTCGCGGACCATCTGGCGCGCGCGCCCGCGGTGCTGGAATCGGTTCTCGACCGGGGCTTTCTCGCGGAGCTTCCGTCCGACGCCGAGTTCGCGCGCATACTGAACGAGAAACTCGCCTCGGCTGCGGACTACGAAGCGATCCTGGACGCAGCGAGGCGATTTGCGAACGAACAGATGTTTCGCGTGGGCGCCCACCTGATCACAGGCAGGGCGACGCCGGCGCGCGCGGGCGTCGCGTTCACAGACATCGCGGAATGCATCATCGTGGCTCTGCTGGCCGAAGTGGAGCGGGAGATCGCGAAATCGGCCGGCTATGTCGGGGGCGGCGCATTCTGCGTCGTCGCATTGGGCCGCCTGGGTGGCCGGGAAATGACCGCTGATTCCGATCTTGATCTCATTTTCGTGTATGACGCTCCGCACGAGAGCGAGATCTCGAACGGCGCAAAGTCCTTGCCGCCGATGGTGTATTATGGGCGGCTGGCGCAAAGGTTGATCGGGGCCCTCACGACATCTACGGCGCAGGGCAACCTTTACGACGTGGACATGCGGCTGCGGCCAACGGGCAACAAGGGCCCGGTGGCAGTGAGCCTCCAATCGTTCGAACGTTATCACGCACAGGATGCGTGGACCTGGGAGCGGCTTGCGCTAACGCGGGCGCGTCCGGTTGCAGGCCCGGTTCCGCTTCGGCGCAAAATTGACGGCATCGTGCGTACGGCGCTCACCAACCAACAGAATGCCGGGAAACTTGCGCGGGACGCGCGCGAAATGCGCGACAAGCTTGCGGACCAGTTTCCGGCTGAGGGAAACTGGGACCTGAAATTCGCACCCGGTGGTCTCGTCGACATCGAATTCGTTTGTCAGTACCTGCAGCTGCGCCACGCGCACAATGCCGCCCTGCTCGACCAGAACACCGTGGCAGCGATCGGGCTGCTCGTTGCGGCACACTGTCTGGAGAACAGAGACGGCGAACGGCTGACAGAAGCTGCCGGGTTGCAACTCGCCCTTCTTCACGTTCTTCGGATATCGCTCGCGGGCAGATTTGTCCCCCAAAAGGCGACGCGCGGCATGAAGGCACTGCTTGTGCGGGCGGGCGGTACGGAGGATTTTTCACAGCTGGAGGACCGCCTCGCGGCAGCTCAGGCTGGCGCGCGAGCCGTGTTCGACAGGCTGCTTCCGGAGATCTGAAAGAGGAGGCGTCCCATGCAGGTGCCGAGTTTCCTGGGAAGCGGAACGGGAGAGGAGATGCTCGTGCTTCTGCACGGCATTGGCGGCTGCGCGAAAGTCTGGCAGCCGCAGCTCGACTCGTTTGCGGATCGCTACACCGTTGTTGCCTGGAATATGCCCGGCTATAGCGACTCACCGACGATGCCCGAGATGTCCTTTCGGGCATTGGCCGATGCTTTGGATGCGCTGCTCGATACTTTGCCCCACACACGCGTCCATCTGGTCGGCCACTCGATGGGCGGCATGGTCGCGCAGGAGTTCGTTCGCGCGCGGTCGTACAGGCTGGCGAGCCTTATCCTCTACGCAACCAGCCCTGGGCTTGCCCGGCCGGAAACGCCGGAAGCCGTGGAAGCCGCCGCGGCGCGCGCGCGCGAATTCATGGAGCGCCGGATCGGGCCGATCGATCGCGGCAAAACAATGCGGGATATGGCGGAAAGCCTGCTCGATCAGCTGCTTGCGCCCGGCGCACCAGAATCCGCGCGGATCGCCGCCATTGAATCGATCAGTTCCGTCCCGCCCTCTGTCTATCGCGTTGCAATGCGGTGCATTCTCTCCTTCGACGGCACCGCCATCGTGCCGAAAATCGACCTGCCGACACTTGTTGTAGCCGGGGGAGAAGACCGCACCATGACGCCCGCAGTGGTAGGGGCGATGGCGCGGCAGATACCGGGTGCACGGTTCGAGATCATTGCCCGCGTGGGACATCTCGCAAATATCGAAAATCCGCCAGCGTTCAATCGCGTGTTGTCGGAGTTCCTGGCGAGCGTCTAGAAAGTATAGCCTGCGCAACCTGGTCAGATCATCCGCTACCGCGCGCGGTCTGCTGCGCCTGCCGCGCCGCGAGCTTGCGGAAATCCGTCTCGTCCATCGCCTCCCTGTCCGGATTGGGAACGCAAAACATCCGGAAGGCGACAAGCGAAAAGGTGTCCCGGATACCGGGCACGGCATGCAGTTTGAAATTTACGAATTCACCGAAGCTCTGCTCGTTGCCAAGGTGAAACTTGGCCAGGAGATCGTACGCGCCGGTAACCGAGTATATTTCTGCTGTCTCCTCTATCGTGTCGATGAGCAGCTCGGCGACACGGTAAGTCTGTCCGAGTTCGCACTTGATCTGGACGAAGAGCGGCTTCATGGGTGATCTCCAAAGGCAGGCAGGCCACGAAACCAACGGTGCGGCGCATCGTCAAGCGGCGCGCTTTACCGGCAAGCGCTTTGAACCTTAGATAAGCCGGAACCGGGAGGGAGCCTGATTCGCGTGAGAGTGGTTTGCGTCGGCGGAGGCCCCGCCGGCCTTTATTTCGCAATTGCGCTCAAGCGCCTCGATAGCCGGCACGAAGTGCTGGTCGTGGAGCGTAACCGCGCGGACGACACTTTTGGGTGGGGAGTCGTGTTCTCCGACCAGACTATGGATGTGCTGGGGGAAGCCGATCCGGAGAGCGCTGCCACGATCGCCGGGGCGCTGGCGCACTGGGACGACATCGACGTCCATTTCCGGGGTCAGCGGATCAGGTCGGGCGGTCACGGCTTTTCCGGAATCGGCCGCATGCATCTGCTCAACATCCTTCAGGATCGCTGCCGCTCGCTGGGCGTTGAACTGCGCTTCGAATGCGAGGCGAGCGCCACTGATTTCGCTGAGGCCGATCTGATCGTCGCGAGCGACGGGATAAACAGCGCGACCCGCGCGGCTCATGCCGGCGTGTTCCGGCCGAGCATCCAGCGTCGGGCGAACAAATTTATCTGGCTCGGCACCGAGCAGACCTTCGATGCTTTCACTTTCATATTTCACCAAACCGAGCATGGCTGGATCTGGGCTCACGCCTATCGCTTCGAGCCTCGAACATCGACGTTCATCGTGGAATGCAGCGAATCCACGTGGCGTGGGCTGGGCTTCGAACACGCGGGCACGGACGAGGCAATAGCGATTTGCGAAAAACTGTTTGCGCCGCATCTGAACGGCCGCAAGCTGATGAGCAATGCGCGTCATCTGCGGGGCTCGGCCTGGCTGAATTTCCCCGTCCTGAACTGCGAACGCTGGCATTGCGGCAATATCGTGCTGATCGGCGATGCAGCGCATTCTGCACATTTCTCCGTCGGTTCGGGCACGAAGCTTGCGATCGAGGATGCCATTGGGCTCGCTTCGGCGATCCACGATCACGGCATGTCGGAGAAAGCGCTGGACGCTTTTCAGGCCACGCGCGGACTCGAAGTGATCCGGCTGCAGAATGCCGCCCGGAACTCGACGGAATGGTTCGAGCACGTTCCGCGCTATATCGGTCTTGAACCGATCCAGTTCGCATATTCGCTGCTGACCCGCAGTCAACGGATCAGTCACGAGAACCTGCGGCTGCGCGATCGCAAGTGGCTTGAGGGTCTCGAAACCTGGTTCGTTCAGCACGCAGGCGTGGAAGCAACGCGGCCACGGCCTCCCATGTTCGCGCCGTTGCGCCTGCGCGGCATGTCCCTGTCCAACCGGATCGTCGTTTCGCCGATGTCAATGTATTCGGCGACAGACGGCTTGCCGGGTGATTTTCATCTGGTGCATTACGGCGCGCGCGCCCAGGGCGGCGCGGCACTCCTCGTCACCGAAATGACCGATGTGTCGGCCGATGCTCGGATCACGCCCGGATGTGCCGGCATCTACACTGACGAGCACGAACGTGCGTGGAAGCGGATCGTCGATTTCGTGCACACGAGCGACGCCAGGATCGCGCTCCAGCTTGGTCACGCCGGACCAAAGGGTTCGACGAAAGTTCCGTGGGAGGGCGAGGATGAGCCGCTGGATTCCGGCAACTGGCCGCTGATCGCACCATCGCCTATCCCGTGGTCGCCCGTGAACCAGATTCCGCGCGAAATGGACGAAGCGGACATGGAGCACGTGATCGAGGACTTCGTCCGCGCCACGAAGCGCGCGCTCGCCTGTGGCTTCGACATGATCGAGCTTCACGCCGCGCACGGCTATCTGCTCTCGGCGTTCCTCACGCCGGCAATGAACAAGCGCACGGATCGCTACGGTGGCGCGATCGAGAACCGGCTCCGCTTTCCCCTGGCGGTGTTTCGTGCCATTCGGGCCGTGTGGCCCGACGAACGACCTGTCTCCGTGCGCATTTCAGCGACCGATTGGCTGGGTGAAGCAGGCAATAATGAAACCGAAGCGCTGCTCATCGCCCGCGCCTTTGCCGATTCGGGCGCCGATGTCGTCGATGTCTCGGCGGGTCAGACCTCGACCGAGGCGCGCCCGCTTTACGGACGCATGTTTCAAACGCCGTTTTCGGATCTCATCCGCAACGAAGCGGGCGTAGCGACGATGGCGGTCGGCAACATCTATGAAATCGATCACGTGAACAGCATCCTCGCGGCCGGACGAGCAGATCTCTGCTGTCTCGCCCGGCCCCACCTGACCGACCCATATTGGACGCTGCGCGCGGCTGCGCAGCAGGGTTATGACGAGGTAGTATGGCCAAAGCCCTACTGGCCCGGCCGCGATCAGCTCGTCCGGAATCTGAGCCGTGCCCGCTGAGTGTCCATTCGCCGGGCGGCACGCCGTCATTACCGGCGCGTCTCGCGGCATTGGCGCAGCGATCGCGCACCGACTTGCGCAAATGGGCGCGCTGACGACGCTCATCGGACGCGACCGCGCAGCGCTCGATCGAGAAGCCGCGCGCGCGACAGATGGCCGCGCGATCGTCTGCGATGTCACCGATCCGGCGCAGGTGGAACGCGCTTTTGTCGAAGCGGTGGCGCGCGCTCCTGTCGCAATTCTGATCAACAATGCCGGCGCGGCAGAGAGCGCGCCGTTCCTGAAGTCCTCCGATGCACTGCTCGAGCGCATGCTGTCCATCAACGTGACGTCTGCGTTTCGATGCGCGCGCGCGGGGCTGCCGTCGATGCTGGAACAGGGCTGGGGACGCATCGTCAATATCGCGAGTATCGCTGGCCTGCGGGGCTATGCGTATGTCGCGGCGTACTGTGCGGCCAAACACGCGCTGGTGGGCTTTACGCGCGCGCTCGCAGCCGAAATGGCCGGTCGCGGGATTACCGTGAATGCCGTCTGCCCCGGTTATACCGATACTGAAATGGTGCATAAGGCTGCTTCCAACATCTCCGCAAAGACCGGCCGGAGCGAGGAGCAGGCACTGCAGGAGCTGGTTCGCGGCAATCCGCTGGGGCGACTGATCCGACCGGAAGAAGTTGCCGATACAGTGGCGTGGCTATGCGGCATCGAGGCCGAGGCGATTACGGGTCAGGCAGTCGCCATCGCTGGTGGTGAAGGCGCGTGAAGGGTAGGACAATGCCCGATTCTGACTTTTTGCCGAAGCATTTCCGCTGGTCGCTGAAGGACAGGGTGGCGACCATCACGCTGTCGCGTCCCGAGCGGAAAAATCCGCTCACCTTCGAGTCCTATGCCGAATTGCGCGACACCTTTCGCGCGCTCAATCACGCCCCGCATGTAAGGGCCGTCGTGATCGCGGGCGAAGGAGGAAATTTCTGCTCCGGCGGCGACGTGCACGAGATTATCGGTCCGCTCACCCGAATGAATGTGACGGGCCTTCTCGATTTCACACGCATGACGGGCGATCTCGTCAAGGCCATGCGCGGCTGCCCGCAGCCCATCGTGGCGGCGGTGGATGGCACATGCGCAGGGGCAGGTGCGATTCTCGCAATGGTTTCGGACATCCGCATCGCGACGCCGCGGGCGAAAACAGCTTTTCTCTTCGTGCGTGTCGGCCTTGCTGGCTGCGACATGGGTGCTTGCGCGATCCTGCCGCGCCTGATCGGCCACGGACGCGCCGCAGAACTCCTGTACACCGGCCGCACCATGACTGCGGAGGAAGGCGAGCGTTGGGGATTTTTCAATCGCATAGTGCCGGAACCGGAGCTACTGGCCGATGCCGTATGCATGGCGGGTGATCTGGCGAACGGTCCGAGCTTCGCCCACGCAACAACCAAGGCGATGCTGCATCGCGAATGGAATATGGGTATCGATGACGCCCTCGACTCGGAAGCAGATGCTCAGGCGCTTTGCATGCAGACGGAGGACTTTCGCCGCGCCTATCGCGCATTCGTCGAAAAGAAGCCGCCGAAATTCGAAGGCAATTGAGGAACCGGATTGCTGACTGCGCATACCGACCGATTTGTTCTGGACAGACTGCCGCCTGCGGATTTGCTGCCCGAATTCCGCTTCGACCGGCCGGAATTTCGGTATCCGGAACGGATCAACGTCGGCGCGGAACTGATCGACCGCGCCGTTGCCGCTGGCGGGGGCGCACGGACCGCAATTCAATTTCCCGGAGGAAGATGGAATTACGATGACCTCGCGCGCGCGTCCAATCGTATTGCTGGCGTTCTCGGTGAAGATTACGCGATCGAGCCTGGTGCGCGAGTTCTCCTGCGTGGCCTCAACAGCCCCATGTTGGCTGCGCTCTGGCTTGGCGTCTTGAAAGCGGGCGCGATCGTGGTCGTTACGATGCCGCTCCTGCGCGCGCGCGAACTTGCTTTCGTGCTCGAGAAGGCTCACGTCGATCTCTCGCTTTGTGAAGACGCCCTCCTCGATGAAATGACAAATGCCGCGCAGGAGATAGGGGGTCGCGTCGCGAGCTATTCGCGCGACTGCACCGGAGAGGCAGAGATCGATCGACGTATGAAGGACAAGCCGGATCACTTCCACCCCGTCGAGACGTGGTCGACTGATCCGGCGCTCCTTGCTTTCACGTCCGGTACCACGGGTCATCCGAAAGCCACGGTACATTTTCATCGCGACGTGCTCGCAATCGCCGATGCCTTCCCCCGCTCCATTCTGCAAACGCGAGCGGACGATGTATTTCTTTGCAGCGCGCCGATGGCGTTCACCTTCGGCCTGGGCGGTCATCTCGTATTTCCGCTGCGCTACGGCGCCACTTCGATTCTTCTGCCAGGTTGTACGCCCGACGAACTGTTGGATGCCGTTCTGGAATATCGGCCGACCGTGCTGATGACAGCTCCCACCGCCTATCGTGCCATGACCGGGCGTGTGGCGCGCCATGATCTCTCACATGTACGGCACTTCGTTTCCGCGGGCGAACATCTGCCCGTAGCGACGCTGAGTAGCTGGGAAGCTGCGACGGGACAGGGAATTGTCAACGGCCTCGGCTCGACCGAACTCCTGCACATTTTTCTCTCCAGCCCGCTTTCCGAAGCAAAACCAGGAGCGACAGGAAAGGCGGTTCCGGGATATGTGGCTGAAGTGGTGGACGAAGACTGCAGTCCGCTTGCGCCAGGCGAGATCGGCCGTCTCGCGGTGAAGGGACCGACCGGCTGCCGCTATCTCGACGATCCAAGGCAGGAGAGCTATGTGCGCCGCGGCTGGAACATCACAGGCGACGCCTGCACGATGGACGAGGACGGCTGTTTCTGGTTCCACAGCCGCACCGACGACATGATCGTTTCTGCGGGCTACAACATTTCCGGTTTCGAAGTGGAGGAGGCGCTGTTGCGGCATCCTGCCGTCCAGGAGTGCGCGGTGGTTGGCGCAGCCGATGCCGCGCGCGGCCAGATCGTGAAGGCCTTTGTCGTGCTGAAGCCGAATCGCGCCGGCTCGCCGGAATTCGCGCGGGAACTGCAGAATTTCGTCAAGGGCGACATCGCGCCATACAAATATCCGCGCGCCATCGAATATTTAAGCGCCCTGCCGCGCAATGCGTCGGGCAAGGTGCAGCGTTTCGTGCTGCGCGAGTGCGAAACGGCGCCCCGATGAAGCTCGTCAATCCTTCCGACTGGCCGCGGCCCAGCGGCTATTCCAACGGCGTGATCGCGAACGGCCTGCTGTTTGTCTCAGGTCAGGTCGGCTGGAACGAAGCCGGCGTTTTCCCCGCCAATCTGTTGGACCAAATTCGGCTGGCGCTCCGAAACGTCTGTACCGTGATCGAAGCCGCAGGCGCGAAGCCGGAGCGGATCGTGCGGCTGACCTGGTACGTGACCGATCGGTTGGCCTACAAAGCGCGCCGGGCGGAGATCGGCGCCGTCTATCGTGAGATCATCGGCCGACACTTCCCCGCCATGGCGGTGGTCGAGGTGAGCGGGCTAGTGGAAGACGACGCTCAGGTCGAAATCGAAGCGACGGTGGCGGTGTAGCGCTGCATCTGTATCAAGTGGCCTTCGACGGGCTCAGGCTTAGGACAATTTCTATTTGCATCGGCATTGATGGCAGTAGGGCTTTCCTCATGCTGAGCCTGTCGAAGCACGCACGATGCTGATCCAAGTTGAAACACGACTTAGCTTGCCAACCTCCTGATCCACTCCGGCAACGCGAAGGCGGCAGCGTGTATATCGGGATTGTAATAGTCGGTCTTCAGCCTGGATGCGGCGAAGGCGGCGCGGGCGCGGCGGATGCCCGAAGGCGTGCCAAGGCGCTTGCCCTTGCCCGCCCAGGAAAGGGCCATAAACCCGCCGATATAGCTGGGGACGACGGTCAGATAGAGCCCGCACTGGGAGAATGCCCGCCGCAGCTCGGCAAGCGCGTCGGTGATCTCCTGCGGCTGATAGAACGGCACGCCGGTCTGGAACGTGGCGAAGCCGCCCTCCGCCAAGGTGGTATTCACGCGATCATAGAACGTCTCGCCGAACAGCGCCTTGCCCGGGCCGACCGGATCGGGCCGGTCGGCGACGATCAGATCGAAGCGACCCTTCGATTCGGGCCGGCCCAGATATTCGAATGCATCCGCGATCTCGATCTTGAGCCTGCGGTCGGCGAACGCCTTCGCGTTGATGGCGGCGAAGTGCTCGCGGCAAAGCTCTACCACCCGCCCGTCGATGTCGACGAGTACCACCTCCTTGATTCCCCGGTGCTTCAGCGCCTCGTCGGCGATGGACAGATCGCCGCCGCCCACGATCATCACGCGCGCGGCGCGGCCATGTTCGAAAAGCGGTAGATGGGTTAGCATCTCCGCGTACGCCGATTCGTCCCGCGTGGTGAGCTGCACGATGTCGTCGAGCACCAGAACCCGGCCGTTGACCGCCGTGTCGAAGATGCGGATGCGCTGCCATGCACTCTTTTCTTCAGCGAGCGGTGCGTCCGACAGCTCCATCGTCTGCGCGTAGCCGCGGTGCAATCGTTCCTTGAAAACTCCGGCCATGTCAGCTCCCGCTCGAGAAGACGCGCCGGTATAGGGCGGAGATTCCGCGACTGTCCATTGGGCGCGAAAGCCGCGCGTCTCAAATCCGGCTTTAGAGAAAATTCAGTCTCCGGCCCCAAAATTTCTTGCATGAGGAGAGGGTAGCCCTATATTTCGCGGCGTTCCGGCAACGGAACGAAGCGGCGCGGCGGAGGTTTTCCCTTCCGCCCGCCGCTTTCGTCTTAGCGGTGCCCCGATCCCTGCGGTGAAAGGTGCCAGAGGTGTCAACGCTCTGAGAGGGTAGGTGCCAGGATGGCTCGACTCGGACTCGGTTTGGCGGCGATCAATGGAGCACGGCCTCACAGGGTGCGTGCTCCGGCGAGAACCGTCCCGGTTCCTATTCCCCCTAGGGATGAGGACCGCAAGGATCATTTCATCACGAAAAACGGCCTGACCTATGCGGGCAGTCACCTGATCATCGACCTGTGGGAGGCCGAGAACCTCGCTGATCGCGACCGGATCGAGAGGGCGCTGATCGACGCGGTGAAAGCCGCAGGCGCGACGCTCCTTCACATCCACCTGCACCGGTTTACGGAAGGCGGCGGAATTTCCGGCGTGGCCGTCCTCGCCGAGAGCCATATCAGCGTGCACACGTGGCCGGAACGCGGTTACGCGGCGTTCGACGTGTTCATGTGCGGCGGCGCGGAACCGCGCAAGGCGCTCCCGGTCTTCAAGGAAGCGTTCCGCCCCGGCCGGATCGTAATTGGCGAGCACAAGCGCGGCGTTCTCTGATCCGGTCGACCGGCGCTGAGCGGGACGGGAGTGGCTTTGAGCTATTTCCGTCGCGCTCCGGCTCGCGCTTGCCCTTCGAGTTCATAGCTGCTCCCATCGCTCCTGAAGTGTCAGTCCGGGACGCAGTATGAATAAACCCGAGCCCGCCGTCGCCTTTCCGCGGCCAGCCTCTGTTGCGGAGGCCGAAGCGGAGTTTGCCGCGATCCTCGCGGCCGAACCGGATATCCAATTTCTGGACGCAGTGATTCCCGATATTTGCGGGACGCTGCGCGGAAAGCGGTTCCCGATCGCCGAGGCGCCGCGGCTGTTCGCGCAGGGGATGCCCATTCCCCATTCCGTCTTTCTTATGGACGCGCATGGGGAGATGACGAACGCACTCGGCCGCGGGTTCAGCGACGGCGACCCCGACGGCGCGGCCTGGCCGCTTCCCGGCACGCTTTCGCGCGTTTGGGCGAGTGAACCTGCGCGCGCGCAGGTTCTGATGACAGTTCGGGACGAGCAGGGCATAGCCGATCCCGGCGAGCCGCGGGCTGCGCTCGAGCGCATCTTTGGGCAATTCGTGGAGTTCGGACTTGTGCCGGTCACGGCACTGGAGCTTGAGTTCTATCTCATTGATCCCGCCCGTGGCGAGTATCGCGCGCCGCAACCGCCGCTCGATCCGCGCAGCGGTACGCGCGAGAGTGCCGTCTCAGTCTTCGGCCTCGACGACCTTGACCGCTATGAAGGTTTTGTTTCGGCGCTGTCGAAAGCCGCGCGCCGCCAGAACGTTCCGCTGAGTGCGACCAGCAAGGAGTACGCGACCGGTCAGTTCGAAGCAAACCTGAAGCACCAGACAGACGTACTCGGCGCGGCCGACCACGCGCTGTTCCTCAAACAGATCGTGAAGGAATCAGCCCGCCGTTCGGGGTTCGAAGCGACTTTCATGGCAAAGCCGTATATCGACCGCGTCGGCAGTGGCCTGCATATCCACGTGAGCGTTCTGGACCGGGAGGGACGCAATGTTTTCGTGGGGACCGGCGCGCAAGGCTCAGAAATGCTGCGTCACGCCATTGGCGGTCTGCAGGCGCTTATGCCGGAATCCATGGCGCTGTTCGCCCCCAACCAGAATTCCTATCGCCGCTTCCAGCCCGACATGTTCGCCCCGGTCAACCGCAGCTGGGGGTTCAACAACCGTTCGGCGGGCATGCGAATTCCTGCCGGTCCCGGCGAGTCGCGGCGCATTGAGCATCGCGCCTCTGGTGCCGATGCCAATCCCTATCTGGCACTCGCGGCTGTGCTCGCGGGGGTTCATCATGGTCTCTTAAGGAAGCTCGATCCGGGTGCGCCGGCAGAAGGCAACGTCTCGCGCAAATCCGATCCGGAGCTGCCTCTTACTATCGACGACGCGCTGGCGCGGCTTGCGAGCTCAGAAGCATTGCCGGCCTATCTCGGCGAAGAGACGCTCGCGCTTTATCGGGAAACCAAACGGATCGAGGTGGAAAGACTCCGACGTATCATCCCGCCGGCCGAATATGACTGGTATCTTTGAGCGCGCCGCCGTTCGGCGGCTTGTGCTGGTATTCGCCTGCACGGCCCTATGGGCAGGAGCGGCTCAGGCGACTGCCAATTCAAAGCTGACCATTTATCGCGGCGCCACACTGATTGACGGAACCGGTGCGGAGTTGCGGCCGGATATGGCGATCATCGTCGATGGCGAGCGCATCCGCGCGATTATTCCCGATAAGAACGCCGGGACCTGGCTCCGTGGCGCTACCACCGTCGATGTGCACGGGCTTTATGCCATTCCCGGACTGATCGACAGCCATGTGCATCTCGCGACCGCGCCCAACAGGCGATATGAGGAGGCACTGCTCCGCCGCTTCGTTTATGGTGGCGTGACCGCGGTGCGCGACATGGCGGGCGATGACCGGGTGCTCGCCGACCTTTCCCGCGCCGCGCTTCTCGGCGAAATCCCCGCTCCAGATATTTATTATGCGGCGCTTATGGCCGGCCCGCCATTTTTCAAGGATCCGCGCACGGCCGCTGCGGCCCGTGGCGCCGTGCCGGGCGAGGTGCCCTGGATGCGGGCGGTCACACCCTCGACCGATCTCCGGCTCGCCATTGCAGAAGCGCATGGTACCGGTGCGACCGGCATCAAGATCTATGCGGATCTGCCGGGCGATCTGGTGCGGAACATCACCGCGGAGGCACACCGGCAGGACATGCTGGTGTGGGCACACGCCGCCGTATTTCCGGCGAGTCCGCGCGAGGTCATAGACGCAGGGGTCGACGTGGTCTCGCATTCGTGTCTGCTCGCCTATCAGGCGTCGGAGCACATGCCGCCCGCCTATCACAACCGTCCACCGGTCGAAGAGGAGAAATTCCAGGGCGGTCAAAATCCGGTGCTGGATGGCTTGTTCGCCGATATGAAGCAGCGCGCCACAATTCTCGATGCGACGCTCTACGTGTACGAGGCGATGTGGCGAGCACCGCATTCACAATCCCGGCCCTATTGCTCACTCGCGCTTGCCGAAAGGATTGCGGCAGCGGCCCATAACGCCGGAATTCCCGTTTCGACAGGAACAGATGACCCGGGAGACTGGCGCGATCTTTTCCCGTCGCTCGATGACGAGTTGTCCCTGCTGGTTCGCAGCGCCAGCTTCTCCCCGATGGAAGCCATTGTCGCTGCAACGCGGATCGGCGCAATGACGGTCGGGAAATCGAAAGATATGGGTACGATCGCTCGCGGAAAGCTCGCCAACATTGTGTTCCTCGCAAAAGACCCTCTCGCCGATATTGGAAATGTGCGAAGCGTGAGGATGACACTCAAGCGCGGCCAACTCTATCGCCGAAGCGATTATCAGCCGATTACGAAAGACGAAGCCAAGGGCGAGTTCTGATGCTTCGACAGGCTCAGCATGAGGGCTTAAGCAAGCGTCCTCACCCTGAGCTTGTCGAAGCGCGAAGGAGTCAAATTTGGGAGATCGACATGGCGCTGCGAGGTAAAATGGAATTGATGCGGACGGGAGACGGGGCGCAGATCGGCGTCTATCACGTACAACCCGTCGGTCCGCGCCGCGGCGGGCTCGTGCTGATCCAGGAAATCTTCGGTGTCACCGACCACATCAAGGAACAATGCGATCTCTACGCGGGCCAAGGCTACGAAGTTCTGGGACCCTCACTCTTCGATCGCGAGGAACCGGGTTTTCAGGTGGGATATGGCCCGGAAGACAGGCAGGAAGCTGTGCGGATTGCGCGAGGTGAGCATCCGTTCGAGCTTTCGGTCAAGGACGCGCAAATTTGCATCGAGGCTCTCCATGACAAGGGGCCGGTCTTCATCGTTGGCTACTGCTATGGCGGTTCGGTCGTATGGGCGACGGCATGCCGCTGTTCGGGGCTGGCCGCCGCATCCGGATATTACGGCGGGAATATCGGAGAGATGGCCGAAGAGACGCCCAGCTGTCCGACGATTCTGCACTTCGGCCGGCTGGATTCGCACATTCCATCCGAAGTTGGGGAGAAGGTGAAGCGCCTCCATCCCGATGTGATGGTATACATCTACGATGCCGGCCACGGCTTCAATTCCGATCGCCGCTCCGACTATAACGAATCCGCCGCCAAGCTCGCCCGCGAACGCACGCTGGAGTTGTTCCGCGCGAACGGCGGGTAAACCTACCTCAAACTGGCTTCGATGTTGCCGCCGTCCACGGTCAGAATGGCTGCGGTGGTCTTTGTGGCGCCGGCGAGATGGACGAAGGCTTGAGCCACGTCCTCTGCGGTCACTTCGCGACCGAGCAGGTTCGCGCTCATGTAATCCATCTCCGATAGCCCGCGCGCGTGGCTGCGCGCGGCGATCATGGAATCGGTCAGAAGCCCGGTGCGGATGCGGTCGGCGTTGACGGCATTGGCGCGGATGCCGTCGCGGCCATGATCGAGCGCATACTGCTTCATCAGGAAGAGAGTCGAGGCTTTCGGAAGTCCGTAGGGGCCGAATTCGCGACCGGGATTCACCGCCTGCTTGGAAACATTGAACAGAAGACACCCGCCCGTCCCTTGCGCTTTCATCACACGCACGGCGTTCTGCGCCACGCTCTGGTGGGCAAAGAAATTGAGTTCGAAGGAGCGGCGGAGCGTCGCGTCGTCCACCGTGCCGATGGTCCCTTGCCAGGCCGCGCCCGCGTTGGACACCACGATGTCCACGCCGCCGAAATGCCCGGCTACCGTATCGAAGGCAGAGCGGACCTTGTCCGGATCCGTCACGTCGCAGCGAAGCGCGAGCGCAGATTTCCCGCAGTCGCGGGCGACCGCGTTCGCCGCGGCATGATCGCGGTCGAGCACCGCAATTTCGGCGCCGGTGCGCGCGAGCGCCCTGGCCGTCGCCGCGCCAATCCCGGAGCCGCCGCCGGTAACGACGGCGATCTGGCGCGCCAGCGGCCTCTCCGCCGCCTTGCCGAGCTTTGCCTGTTCGAGTGACCAGTACTCGACGTCGAACATGTCCGCTTCGGGAATTGGCCGATAGCGGCCGACGGCTTCGGCGTCGGTGATCACCGCGATGGTGTTCTCGGCGATATCGGCCGCGATCGCGGCATCTTTCGCATTCGCGCCCAGTCCAAACAGCCCGATACCAGGGACAAGCACGACTCGCGGGAGGGGATCGAGTTCGGATTTCTTCGGCTCCGCGCGCGCATTGTTTCGCGCGAAATACTCGTGATAGCGGGCGACGAATTCCGACACCGCGTTGTCGACCTCCTTCCGCCACGCCTCCAGTCGCGCCACTTCCGGTGCCGGCACCAGCAGCGGCCAGTTCTTGGTGCGGATCGTATGATCCGGCGTGACGACTCCCTGCTGCGAATAGCGCGCGAGCTCCGCTCCGTTCACATAATCGAGGATCGCCGGCGACGTGCGGAAGCACAGGACCTGGCGCTTGACGGTGCCTGCAGGCTCGTCGCGCGCAATGGCGCAGGCGCCGCGCAGGATCGGCGCAGTCTCTGCCGGGCCCGCCAGATCGGCCCGCAATGCAGCTGCGGCAAAGCTTTTCCGTCCGCGCGCCAGCCGCTCTTCCGCGAGCGTGACAAAGACAATCATTCGCTCGTAGGCTTCGCGCGCGGTTTCGCCCACCGTGAAAATGCCGTGCTGCATCAGCATCAGGCCTTCAACCTCGCGATTCCGGTCGAAAACATCGGCAACGCTTTTCGCGAGCGCAAATCCAGGAATCGTGTACGGGACATAGGCGACGCGGCTGCCGAACACGTCGCGCGCCATGCTCTCGCCGTCGGGCTGATCGGTGAGGGCGAGCACGGCCGTCGAATGCGTGTGGTCCACGAATTTGTGCGGCAGAAACGCGTGCAACAGCGTTTCGACGGACGGATTTGGGGCGCTCGCGTCAAGAAGGTTTACACGCTGGTAGTTCACCATGTCTTCGTCGGAGAGCCGGTCGAGTGCGCGCAGGCGGCGCAGCGGAGCAAGCCTGACGGCCGGCAGGCCCGCGGGTTCGATATTTCCCATGTCCCAGCCCGAGCCCTTGACGCAGATCACCTCGACGGATTCGCCGAGGAGGTCCGTCAGTTGCGTCTTGACAGACGTATTACCGCCGCCGTGAAGCACGAGGCGGGGATCGCCACCGAGCAGACGTGTAGTATAAACCCTGAGCGCGAGATCCCCGCCGATGTCCTGGCGCGCGTAATGGGCGACAAATTCCTGCGCTTCGGAATCTGACCAGCGGCTTTTCATTTCGCTGCCACCTCGCTGCGGTGTTCGGGGAAGAGGGAGAGGAGGCCTTCGGGCGAGGCGGTGCAAGTTCCGCGTTCGGTGATGAGGCCACTTACGAGACGCGCTGGAGTTACATCGAAAGCCGGATTTACCGCTGCACTTCCGGGCGCGCCGATCTCGACTGTGGCTATCGTACCATTTTCGAGACGGCCCATCAGCTTCAGCAATTCGTCGGAAGAGCGCTCCTCGATGGGTATTTCGCCTCCACTCGCGATTCTCCAGTCGATCGTCGAGCCGGGCAGGGCAACATAGAAGGGCACGCCATTGTCACGAGCAGCGAGCGCTTTCAAGTAGGTGCCGATCTTGTTCGCGACGTCGCCATTCCGCGCGACACGGTCGGTCCCGACGATGCAGAGATCCACCGCCCCCGCCTGCATATAATGGCCGCCGGCATTGTCCGCGATGATCGTGTGCGGGACACCGTGGCCGCCCAGCTCGAAGGCGGTGAGCGAGGCGCCCTGGTTGCGGGGCCGCGTCTCGTCCACCCAGACATGGAGCGGAATGCCCGCATCGTGCGCCATATAAATTGGCGCAAGCGCCGTTCCCCAGTCCACGCAGGCGAGCCAGCCGGCGTTGCAATGCGTGAGCACGTTCAAACGACTGTGGTCCTTGCGCGCAGCGGCCTGGCGCAAGATGGCGAGCCCCCGCTCGCCGATCCGGCGGCAGGTTTCGACATCCTCCTCGCAAATGGCTCCGGCTTCGCGCCACGCCAGCGTCGCGCGCTCGTTGCGCGGCCGGTTGCGCAAGGCGGCCCGCATGCGGTCCAGCGCCCAGCGCAGGTTGACAGCGGTCGGCCGTGCCGCGAACAGAAGCGCATAAACCCGATCCAGATTGTCATCGGAAGGATCGGCTCGCATCGCGAGCCCAACGCCATAGGCAGCCGTAGCGCCGATCAACGGCGCCCCGCGCACGACCATTTTGCGAATGGCAAGCGCTGCGTCGTCCGCACTGCGGAGCCGGACGGTCGAAAATTCAAAAGGAAGTTTCGTCTGATCGATGACCTCGACGGCACCATCGTCCACCGCCCAGATTGTTCGGTATGCCTGCCCTGCGATTTTCATGCTTCGGTAACGCTCCTGCCATGTCATCAGGCGAAGCAAATTCACCACAAAGGCACGAACGACACAAAGAAACTCACGCGGAGGCGCGGAATAAAGAGAGGTTCACGAGGCGGCGTTGAGATGGCCAGGTTTTTGGCGCGACTCCGGCGCGCAGCCTTTCCGCACTGCCGCGTTGCGAGCTTGTGCTTCTCTGCGGCTCCGCGCCTCCGCGTGAGCTTCTTGGTACTCTTGGTGCCTTTGTGGTGAAACCTTCTCTTCAATGTCCCTCGAAGGTGACGAGGGTTTTCACCTCTTTACCAAGGGCGCGGAGTTTCTCAGCCCCGCCCAGATCGGGAAGATCGATAACGAAGGAGCAACCGATTACTTTCGCGCCGGCGCGTTCGAGAAGCCGTATCGCCGCAAAGCATGTCCCGCCCGTCGCAATGAGATCGTCCACGACGAGAATGTGTTCACCGGCCCTGACGGCGTCGCTATGGATTTCCACGCGGTCGTTTCCGTATTCAAGCTCATAATCTTCGCCCAGCACCTGCCAGGGCAGCTTCCCCTTTTTGCGTACGGGCACGAAGCCGACGGAGAGCTGGTGCGCGACTGCGCCGCCAAGAATGAATCCACGCGCTTCGATTCCGGCCACGCGATCGATGCGCACGCCGCGATAGGGCCCCACCAGTTCGTCAACGGCATTCCGGAACGCGCGGGCATGCCCGAGCAGCGTCGTGATATCGCGGAAGATGATGCCAGGCTTTGGATAGTCCGGGATCGAACGGATAACGGATTTGAATTCCGCTTCCATCATCTCCTCCCGAGTATTCTGCCGGCAACCGCATCGAGTTTCCCGAACAGCGCCGGATCCCGCTTCTCTGGCGCCGTAATACACGCCGTGTCGAGCGCGGTTTCTATGCCCAGCGGCGACTTCGTGCGCTCCGGCCCGAGTTTTGGCGCAAGCCGGACGATCAGGCGGCGCGCCCTTTCCGCGTTCTGGTTGAGAACTGCGATCACCTGGTCAACGGTCACATGGTCATGGCCGGGATGCCAGCAGTCGTAATCCGTTACCATTGCTGCGATGGCATAGGGAAGTTCGGCTTCGCGCGCGAGCCTCGCCTCCGGCATGGCCGTCATCCCGATGACGTCGCAACCCCAGGACCGGTACAGGTTCGATTCGGCCAGCGTCGAAAATTGTGGTCCCTCCATCGCGAGATAGATGCCGCCCTTCGCACAAGGGATGTCCTCTTCGGCACAGGACTCGGCAAGCGCATCGGAAAGGCGCGGGCAAACGGGATGTGCCAGCGACACATGGGCGACGAAGCCGCGCCCGAAAAAGCTCTTCTCGCGCGCGTGCGTGCGGTCGATGAACTGATCGGCGATCACGAATGTGCCGGGCGGGAGGTGTTCGCGGAGCGAGCCGCAGGCAGAAACGGAAATAACATCGGTGACGCCGGCGCGCTTCAACGCATCGATATTGGCGCGATAATTTATCGAAGTCGGCGAATGGACATGCCCACGGCCGTGGCGCGGCAGAAACACCATGTCCACGCCGCGAAGCCGCCCCCTCAGCAGCGCATCGGACGGTTCGCCCCAGGGACTCGCGACATGCTCCCAACGGGCGTCTTCAAGGCCGGCGATATCATAGAGTCCGCTACCGCCAATGACACCGAGTACGGTCTTGCTCACGCCCGCTCACCCCGAAGAAGGCACTTCTAGCATTTGGCTCAACGCAATCAATGCGCGTCGCGCCAGATCCGGCGATAGGATACGAACAACAGACCAGAGAACGCGACGAGGAATGCCATGACGTCGAGGCCGATCCGCTTGCGCTCCTCCATTCTCGGCTCGGAAGCCCAGGACAGGAAGGTCACGATGTCATGGGCTTCCTGCTCGAGCGTGGAAGGCGTGCCATCGGAGAATGTCACGGACCCCTTGGTGAGCGGTGGCGGCATGGAAATGTTCCAGCCCGCGAACCAGGGATTGTAGTATTTGTTCGGGAGCACCTTGAACCAGGCCGGCGGCTTTTCACGAAATCCGGTCAGGATCGAATAGACATAATTCGGCCCGCCCGCGCGCGCTTTGACGATCAGCGACAGGTCCGGCGGCAGCGCACCATTGTTGGCTGTTCGTGCGGCCTCTTCATTCGGGAACGGCGGCGGGAAGTGATCCGCGGGTGTCGCCGGCCGGGTCAGGCGATTGCCGCTGGAATCGAACAGCTCGCCCTTGTCGTTCGGTGGCGCCGGCACTTTGTAAGCGGCCGCAATCGCCTTCACCTGTGCCTCGGTGAAGCCCGGACCGCCCGGATCGGAAAGATTGTGAAAGGCAATGCGATTGAGGCTGTGGCAAGCGGAGCAGACCTCCTTGTAGATCTGGAAGCCCCGTTGCAGGGCCGCCCGATCATAGGTGCCGAACGGACCTTCGAAGGAGAACGGCACACCCTTCGGAGGGCGCGCAGTCGTGGACGTCTGCGCCTGCGCGGCTCCAAGGGCGAGCAGAACAAGCGAGGCGGCTGCAAGAAACAGGCGCATTCCAGCGGTCCTCATTCGGCGGGCGCCGCAGCGGCTGTTGCCGCCGCGCGGGATCCCAAGACGGATTTGGCGATGCTGTCCGGCAGCGGCAGCGGACCCTCGATGAGACCCACGATCGGCAGCACGAGCCAGAAGTAGGCGTAGTAGTAGATCGTCCCGATGCGGGCCACCCAGATGAGTGGCAGCGAGAAAACGCCGAAATTCCACGCGGCAGCCACCGATTGAGACCCGCAGTATCCGAGGAGGACGCAGTCGGCCGCCAGAACCCAGAAGAAGGGCTTGAGCATCGGCCGGAAGCGCGCGGACCGCACCCTGGACGTGTCGAGCCACGGGATGAAGAGCAGCGTCGCGATGGCACCGAAGAGCACGAGCACGCCGATCAGTTTCTGCGGGATGGAACGAAGCATCGCGTAGAACGGCATGAGGTACCAGTCCGGCACGATGTCCGGCGGCGTCACCAGAGGATTGGCCGGCGTGTAGTTGTCCGGATTTCCCAGCGCATCCGGCAGATAGAAGACGATGATCGCGAAGAAGATCGTGAACAGCGACAGATAGAACAGGTCCTTGACCGTGTAGTACGGGTGGAAGGGAACCGTGTCCTGCGGAGTCTTCACCTCGATGCCGAGCGGGTTGTTGTTGCCGGGAACGTGCAGCGCCCAGATGTGCAGCGCCACCACGCCCGCGATGATGAAGGGCAGCAGATAATGGAGGCTGTAGAAGCGGTTCAGGGTGGCGTCACTGACCCCATAACCGCCCCACAGCCAGGTCACGATCGCGGTGCCGGCACTGGGAACGATCTGGTTGATCGAGCTGAAGAGATTGGTGATGACCGTGGCGGCCCAGAAGGACATCTGGCCCCAGGGAAGCGTGTAGCCGAGAAACGCCGTCGCGATCATCAGCACGAAGATCAGTACCCCAAGTATCCACAGTACTTCGCGGGGCGCCTTGTAAGATCCGTAATAGAGACCGCGGAAGATGTGGAAATAGACGGCGATGAAGAACATCGAGGCGCCGTCGGCATGCAGGTACCGCAGGAGCCAACCGTAATTCACGTCCCGCATGATGTTTTCGACACTGTCGAACGCGAGATCGGAATTGGGCACGTAATGCATCGCCAGCACGATACCCGTCACGATCTGGACGATCAGGCAGAAGGTGAGAATGCCGCCGAAGGAGTACCAGACGTTCAGGTTCCGCGGCGTTGGGAAGGTGGTGATCGTGTCGTTTGCCAATCTCAGGATCGGCAGACGCGTATCGAGCCAGCGGGTGAACCCATATTTCGGCGTGTACGTCGAAGGATGCGACATCGGGCTGCTCCTTATCCCACCCTGACGCGCGTATCGGAGAGGAACGCGTACTTCGGCACGAGGAGATTCTGCGGCGCCGGGCCTCTCCGGACGCGGCCTGCCACATCATATTGCGAGCCGTGGCAATGGCACAGCCAGCCTCCGTAATTTCCTTCGAAGACTGTGGGTGTACAGCCCAGATGCGTGCAGACGCCCACGAGAATCATCCACTCCGAGCGCACTTCTCGATTCTGATCCGTGGCCGGTGCATCGTCGGGGAGGTTCGCGTTGCGCGCGAGCGGGTCAATCAGGGCAGAGACTGGCACCGCACGGACTTCATCGATTTCCTTCGGCGTGCGGCGGCGGACGAAAAGCGGATGGCTGCGCCAGGTGAAAACAACCTGTTGGCCAGCCTTGATGGGCGAAAGGTCGATCTCGGTCGTGGAGAGCGCGAGAACGGACCCCGTCGGGTTCATCTGGTCGATGAGGGGCCAAGCCGCGAAGGCAAGCCCGATGGCACCCGCCGCCCCCGTCGCGATATGAATGAAGTCGCGCCGCGTGGGTTCGGCCGCTGTCGCATCTGTCACGGATATACCTCTGCCGGGAATTGGCTTTCCGGGAGAAGAAGCCTGACGCGCCGCCCCCGGAACCGTCGGCGCATTTCGGATCGCGGCGTAAAATAGAGAGTCGGGTCCGGAGGGTCTTGCGGCACGATGCCGCATAAATAGCCAGTCTTTTCGCGGCGTTGCCTGCGATCCGTTCCGCGGGATTGCACCTGAACGGTTTTTCTTGCCAACGAACGTCCGGAGGGTTCCTGCGATATGCTGCATTCGCAGCCGCATCGGCGTCGGGGAGGTTCGTTCCGGTTCTCCGCGCGGATTGCGCGCGGGAGGTTATGCGGAAGTTGGCGCCAGGGGCGGTGGAGAATGACGGGACGTCTCGTGAACGACCTGACGATGGAGCAGCGCAAAGCGAGCGCGCGTGCATGGTTTGAAGAACTGCGGGACCTGATCTGCCGCGTCTGTGAACTCATTGAAGACGAGTTCGCCGATTCTGCCGAACCCGCAGGGCGGTTCGAGAGCAAATCCTGGAGGCGCGATGCCGATCCCGAAAACGGGCGCGATGGCGGCGGCGGCGTAACGGCGGTCCTGCGCGGCCGCGTGTTCGAAAAGCTCGGCGTCAACGTGTCCACCGTCCAGGGCCGCTTTGCGCCCGAATTCGCGCGGGAAATCCAGGGTGCTGCCGACGATCCACGATTCTGGGCCTCGGGAATTTCGGTTGTGGCCCATCCCCGCAACCCACATGTGCCGACAGTGCACATGAACACACGCTTTGTCGTGACGACACAGACCTGGTTCGGCGGCGGTACGGATTTGACGCCGATGCTGCCCGCCGGCCCGGAAGATGCGCAGCGGTTTCATACCGTGCTCCGGCAGGCCTGCGATCGGCACAATCCCGACTACTACGCCCGGTTCCGCAAGTGGTGCGACGAATACTTTTATCTTCCGCACAGGGGTGAGTCGCGCGGTGCGGGCGGTATATTTTACGATTACCTGGCGAGCGGCGACTGGGGCGCCGATTTTGCTTTTACCCGCGACATAGGATTGGCGTTTCTGGAGGTCTATCCGGAGATCTTGCGAAGACGCATGAGCGAGCCATGGAATTCGAAGGATCGTGAGCGACAGCTTGTGCGGCGCGGTCGCTATGTGGAATTCAATCTTCTCTATGATCGGGGCACCCGATTCGGACTCAAGACGGGGGGGAACGTGGAAGCCATCCTGATGTCGCTCCCTCCGGAGGCGCGCTGGCCCTGAGGGGCGAAGCGCAGCCCTCATGGCCATTCTTCATATTCTGCCTCCCTGGCTTGCCGCGCTCCTGCAAGTCCTTCTCATTGACGTCGTGCTCGCGGGAGACAATGCGGTTGTTATCGGTGTTTCGGCCGCACGTGTGCCGGTGTCGGAACGGCGCCGTGTCATGTTCTGGGGACTGGCGGCCGCCGTCATCCTTCGCCTCATCGTGGCCTATGGCGTTCTTCTGGTACTGCGCTCGACCTTTTTTCTCATTTTCGCAGGAGGTTTGCTCCTGCTGTGGGTCGCCTGGCGGCTCTATCGCGAGATTCGCCCGGTGCAGGATCAGCACCTGCCCGGAGCGGAAACGAGCGGCGACGCCCGATTGCACAATGGTCATGCGCGGCTGCCGGGTGCTTCCCGCGATATGCGCCGGGCCGTCCTTCGGATTGCCGTCGCCGATCTTTCGATGTCTTTGGACAACGTGCTCGCAGTCGCGGGCGCTGCGATGGACCACATGTGGGTTCTCGCGGTGGGCCTTCTCCTTTCGATCGCCCTGATGGGACTGGCCGCTTCCGTGATTGCAAACCTTCTGCAGAGAATGCCGTGGATCAGTTACGCGGGCGTGTTCATAGTCCTGTACGTCGCACTCCGTATGATCTGGATCGGCGGCCTGCAGATATATTACGCGGCGACATAGGACGCGCATTGCGGGTAATTATTCGGTTGCGGTCTTCCCAACCTTCTTCAGCCGTTCGCGAAGGGCGGCTCTGTCCGGCGCGAAATCGTTGACAACCCACCAGGCCTCGAGCTCGCTCAACACTTTTCCGACAAGCGGACCTTCAGGAATTCCCTCCGCCATGACATCTGCGCCCGTCAGCGGAAAGCGCGGTGGTGTCCACGCGTCGGCGATAGAAAGCAGGCTTCGCCACGCATTGGCATGCGAGTCGTCGGGGTCGTCCGCCCAGCACAGGAATATCCGGTCCTGCACCCTGCGCGTGCCGAGCCTGTAGAGCATGGCGCGCAACTCGCAATCCGGCAGCGAAGGCCTCAGGTTTTCTCGAGCAACGACAAGTTCCACGAGCCGGTCGCGATTCTCCCTCGAGAACCGAAGCCGCTCCGTGAATGCCGATGCGACGCCGGCATCATCCGGAAGAAGCGCGGCAAGGCGCAAGACGGGATCGGCATCCATAAGGTTTTCAGCGCCAATATGAACGAGACGATCGAGTCTTGCGCTTCGCGTTTCACAGTGGATGATTTCGCGGAGTATGCCCGCTTCCGTCATGGCGCGAACAGCGGGACACGGATTCTCCGCTTCCAGAAGACGCAGAATTTCGTTCCGAATTCTTTCGCCGGACAGCCGTCGCAGACCTGCGCGCTCGGCACGAGCAGCAGCGAGCGCCTCGCCATCGATTTCGCCGAGCCCGTACCACGCATGAAACCGGAACAGGCGAAGGATGCGCAAATAGTCTTCGCGAATTCGCGCCACCGGATCGCCGATGAAGCGAACCCGTCGGGTGTCAAGATCGCCAAGGCCGCCGGTGTAATCGAAGATCTCGCCGTCCGGCGAGGCGTAGAGCGCGTTGATGGTGAAATCGCGCCTTTGGGCGTCCAGCGACCAGCTGTCGGAGAACGCGACCGTGGCATGCCGACCGTCAGTGGCCACATCGCGCCGCAACGTCGTGACTTCAAATGCCTTGCCGTCAAAAACCGCAGTGACGGTTCCGTGTTCGATACCAGTCGGCACCGCCTTTATTCCGGCGCTTTCCAGCCGAAGGATTACGTCCTCCGGCAGAAAGACCGTCGCGATGTCGATATCCTGGACTTTTCTCCCGAGTAGCGCATTTCGTACCGCTCCACCCACGAAACGCGCGGAGCCCTGGCTGGCGTCCAGAGCATCCATGATCGCGCTGGTTTCGTTCGTGCGCATCCAGGTTTCTCGTGCCGGGTTCAGTTTCCTGATCATGGTCCGGTTTCGTCGCCACAGAGTCTTTCGCGCAAATTCAAAAGAATTGCGGCGGTGGCGCCCCAAATATAATGCTGGCCGAACGTGAACGCATCGAATTCGCGGAGCTGGCCCCGAAGACTGCGGACCTCGCGACGGCAGTTCCGAACATCGAGCAAGAATTCGAGGGGCACTTCGAAAGCCTCGGCCACTTCGTGGGGATTCGGATCGAGGAGAAAGCCGGTCTCCAGCAGCGCCACAACGGGGAGGATCACGAAGCCGGTGCCGGTCTCGTAAGCGTCGAGAAATCCCGCGACGGTTACGAACGACTCCGCGATGCCGGTTTCTTCGAGCGTCTCACGCAACGCGGTCCTGACGAGCGAATCATCCTCCGTATGCACTCGGCCGCCGGGAAAGCTTACCTGTCCGGCATGGCGCGCGAGAGTTTCCGTGCGCCGTGTGAAAAGGACTGTGGGATTGGCTCGCCGGACTATCGGCACGAGCACGGCCGCAGGCGCGAGTTCCCGTGGGAACTCCGGTTTCGCGACCGGATTGAGATCGTAGTCGCTGCGGCGGGGCTGAAGCGGCAGCAGCGGCGGTTCGGGGAAAAATCGGGTTCGCAGCGCAACCACTCCGGCCTCCGAGATTTTCCGCACAATTCTCATTGCCTACGCCCAGGAACGGCTTCACGGCCTTGTGCAACATCCGGGCGCAAGCGATGACAGTGCGGTGTTGCGCACGGAAGGCCGGAATGCCACATAACTCGCCACACCACGGGCCGTCGAGAATAGGAAGCGCTCTGCCACGGCGCAACGGACAGACTGCCTTGGCAGCAGGTCACCAGGACCGGATGTGATAGCCAGCATGAACGACACGCAATCTGACGCTCTCAACCGGGAAGACGAATCGCCTGTCGCCCAAGCCGGGAAGTACGCGGACATTTTCGGCAAGGTTCGGGCGGCGACGCACCAGGTCATTTTCGGTCAGAATGACGTCGTCGACCTGGTACTCATCACATTGCTCGCCGGCGGGCACGGGCTTCTCATCGGCGTGCCGGGACTCGCGAAGACGCGGCTCGTCGAAACATTGGGCACTGTGCTCGGCCTCGACTGGAAACGCGTCCAGTTCACGCCCGATCTCATGCCCGCCGACATTATCGGATCGGAGGTTCTTGAGGAGAGCGAGAGCGGGCGCCGCGCGTTCCGCTTTCTTCCCGGGCCGGTGTTCACGCAGCTCTTGATGGCTGACGAAATCAATCGCGCAAGCCCGCGCACGCAGTCCGCACTTCTTCAATCGATGCAGGAGGGGCACGTCACAGTGGCAGGTCAGCGCTATGAACTTCCGCACCCTTTTCATGTGCTTGCAACCCAGAATCCGCTCGAGCAGGAAGGCACCTATCCGCTACCGGAAGCGCAACTTGATCGCTTCCTGCTTCAGATCGACGTGGACTATCCGGATGCCGACGCCGAGCGGCGCATGTTGATGGCCACGACATTCGGAGAAGAAAATCCTCCTGCGCCCGTCTGTGATTCCAGCGCGCTGCTCGGTGTGCAAAGCGTGGTGCGACATTTGCCAGTGGGCGAAAAGGTGATCGAGGCGATCCTGCGGCTCGTGCGCGCCGCACGGCCCGGAGAGGCGTGCAGCCCGGCGCTGAAAGATCGCATCGCCTGGGGTCCCGGGCCGCGCGCGAGCCAGGCGTTCATGCTGGCGGCGCGGGCAAAAGCCCTGCTCGAGGGACGTTTTGCGCCGTCGGTGGACGATGTGGCGAGTCTCGCGCAACCGGTGCTGCGCCACCGCATGGCGCTCAGCTTCGCGGCACGCGCAGAAGGGCTGACCATGTCGCATGTCATCGACCGGCTGTGCCGGAGTCTTCTTTGAAAGGTACGCTTCGGCCATCGGAAGACTCGCGAGGCGTTGTCGCTCTGGAGTTGGAAGCCGAAGCGCTCGCGGCACCCTTGCCCCCATTGCTGGTCGAGGCAGAACGACTTTCCGCGGTTGTAGGGCTCGGCGTTCACGGCCGTCGCAAATCCGGAATGGGAGAGACATTCTGGCAGTTTCGCCGCTACGCGCAGGGCGATGCGGGAAATACGGTTGATTGGCGGCAATCGGCGAAATCTCAGCACCTCTTCGTGCGCGAGCGCGAATGGGAGGCGGTCGAAGTGGTGCGGTTCTGGCGGGACGGCTCGTCGAGCATGCGCTTTGCATCCGATCGGGGCCTGCAGACGAAATGCGATCGCGCCACTCTTCTTGCGCTGGCGCTCGCGTCCTTGCTGGTGCGAGGCGGGGAACATATTGCTGCTCTCGACGGAAAGGCCCCCGCTGGCGGCCGCGCGGCTCTCCACCGCCTGGCGCGAGAATTGACGAGGGACGGAATGGGCGAGGAGGCCTTGCCGCCAGTCGGTCCGTTCCTGAATCGCGCGCAACTCGTTTGGCTCAGCGATTTTCTTTTTCCGCTGTCGGATCTCGATCGCGCCGTTCGAGATCTCGCAGGTGCGGGTTTCTCTGGCCATTTTGTTCACGTGATCGATCCGGCAGAGCAGGATTTTCCCTACACTGGGCGAACGCGCTTCGAATGGGGCGACGCAGGTCAGAACGAAATACTGGGGCGGGCGGAGGGTGCGCGTGATGAGTACCGCCGCCGCTTCGAGGCACAGGCACACGGCGTTCGCGAACTCGCGGGCCGGCTCGGCTGGACATATCTCGCGCATCGCACGGATCGGAGGCCGGAAACGGCATTGGTCGCGCTCTTCTCCAATCTGGGCGGCCTGCCAGCGAACCGCGCGCCCGGTGCCTGATGGCTTTGCTGTCCTCTCTTACGTTTGGCGCTCCTTGGATTCTCGCAGCTCTTGCTGCGCTGCCGGCGATCTGGTGGCTGTTGCGGGTGACTCCGCCTTCGCCGCGGCGGGTTCACTTCCCGCCTTTGCGGCTTCTTACGGGGTTGGCAGGAAAGGATGCGACGCCAGCGCACACGCCGCTTTGGCTGTTGGTGCTCCGGCTGTTTGTTGCTGGTCTGATCGTTGTTGCGCTTGCGGAACCGAAACTCGGCCAAGGTCCTGCCGCGCCGGGTACCGGTCCGCTTGTGCTTTTTGTCGACAATGGCTGGACGGCTGCCCACGATTGGAACAGCCGGATTGCCGCACTCGATGACGCGCTGTCGTCCGCAGCTCACTCCGGGCGACCTGTCGTCATAATGCCCACGGCCACTGTGCCTTCGCCATCTGTAACCCTGCTTTCGGCCGGCGCGGCGGAGCGGCGCGCGCGCGAAATCGTTCCCCAGCCCTGGTTGCCGAATCGCGAGCGCGCTGTTGCCGCTCTTGGCAAAGCGGCCTTTCCCGGAACGCCACAGATTTTCTGGCTTAGCGATGGGCTCGACCATGGCGACGGGTCTGAGGTGGCGCGGAGCCTCGCCAAAATTGGACGGCTGCGCGTGTATGTTGACGCAGTTGGCCGCGGCCCGCTGGCGATTCGCTCTTTGCGCAGCGACCCTGAAGGTTTTGTCGTTACCGTCGCGCGGCCACCGAACGTCAGTGCCAAGTCCGGTGATCTTTCCGCAGTCGACGCACAGGGCAATCTTATCGCCTCGGCGCATTTTCGTTTCGCGCCGAACACGTCCGAGGCTATCGCCAAAATCGCGCTTCCGCTCGAGATCCGCAACGAAACGGCCCGCGTGATCATCGAAAGCGAGAATTCAGCCGGCGCCGTGCACCTTCTTGGCAGCGGCTCCCAGCGAAAGGCTGTGGAAATCGTATCTGCGCGAAATTCGCAGGACGAGCAGCCGCTCCTGTCCGATGCCTATTATCTCCAGCGAGCCCTCGCGCCTTATGCAGACGTGCAGAAAGGGACAATCGGCGACGCACTCGCGCGAAACGTGTCGGTAATCGTGCTCGCCGACATTGGGAGGGTTTCGGGCGCGGACTACACCAGCGTGGCGCAATTTGTCGGAAAGGGCGGCGTGCTCGTGCGCTTTGCGGGCCCGCGGATGACCGAGAATGTCGACGATCTCGTTCCCGTGAAACTGCGCGTCGGTGGCCGTTACCTTGGGGGCGCGCTCGCCTGGGCCCAGCCGCAGCATCTGGCCGTCTTTTCGGAAGATAGTCCGTTTCGGGGCCTTGCCGTTCCTCCCGAAGTCACAGTCTCGCGCCAGATTCTGGCGGAGCCTTCGATCGAGCTATCCGACCGCAGCTGGGCGCGCCTCGCCGACGGAACACCGCTCGTGACCGGCGCGCCACGCGGCAAGGGCTGGGTTGTGCTCTTTCACGTCACGGCCAATCCGGCGTGGTCCACGCTTCCGCTCTCCGGCCTTTATGTAGGGATGCTGCGGCGATCGCTCGATCTCGCAGGAGGCGCGCGGCCTAGCCAACTCGCGACGGACGCCAACGCGCTTCTTCCGCCTCTGCAGACTCTCGATGGATTTGGACGCCTTGTGAAAGCGCCCGGCGACGCGCTTGCGCTCCGCGGGTCCGACATCTCACGAACGCGCCCCTCGCGAGCCCACCCACCCGGTTTTTATGGTCATCCGGGTGCGGAATTCGCACTCAATGCTGTGGACGAGGGCACGCGGTTTGATCCGCTCCGGCTGACCGGCATATCACTGCGCGCATACAGATCTTCGCCAGTGCTGGCACTCGGACCGCCTCTCCTTGCATTGGCACTCTTTCTTCTACTGGCCGATTGCTGCGTCGGGCTGTGGCTGCGCGGGCACACGTTTCCTCCCGCTCTGGCCAGGCGATCAGCGCTCCTTTTTATGATCATCATCGTCGCGCAGCCGTTCCGGGCGCATGCGGATGACGCATTCGACATGAAAGCTGCCCTCGACACGCGGCTTGCTTACGTCAAGACAGGTCTTCCCGATGTAGACGCGATGAGCGCGGCCGGGCTGACCGGTCTTGGTCTCGTGTTGAAAGCCCGCACGTCGTATGAGCCTCAGGATCCAATGGGAGTGGATCTCGACAGGGACGATCTCAGTTTCTTTCCACTACTCTACTGGCCCATGGATCCGCGCGAACACGATCTTACGCCGCGGGCGCTCAGCAAAATTGCTGATTACATGCGCAACGGCGGGACCATCCTGTTCGACACGCGCGATCTCACACTCGGCAGCGTACGCGGCCAGCAGTCGCCCGGCGAGCAGACGCTGCGGCGGTTGGTTGCGAAGCTGGATTTGCCGCCGTTGGAGCCGGTTCCTTCGGATCACGTGCTCACCAAAACGTTCTATCTCATCCAGGATTTTCCCGGTCGCTGGGCGGGCGGAAAGGTCTGGGTGGAAGCGCTGCCCCCACCGGATTCGGGTTCCGGCCCGGCGCGCGGCGGGGACGGCGTCTCGCCCGTCATCATTGGCGGAAACGATTGGGCGGCGGCATGGGCAGTCGATGCCGCGGGGCGGCCGCTCGCAGATGTGACGCCCGGCGGCGACGAGCAGCGCGAAATGGCCTACCGTTTCGGCGTCAACGTCGTGATGTACGCGTTGACCGGCAACTACAAGACCGACACCGTGCACGCGCAGGCGCTTCTCGAGCGTCTCGGCCATTGAGCGCCATCCGGCCGATGCACGTCGCCGTTGAATTTGCGCCGCAACTCTCTCCCGATTGGATTTGGCTGATCGGTGGGCTGGCGGCGGTTTTGGCCATCTTTAGCCTGTGGCAACGTGCGCACGGTGCCTGGGCGAGGGCACTTGCATTCGCACTCGCCTGCCTTGCGCTCGCAAATCCTCTCATCGTCCGGGAAACACGGGTGCCGCTCCCGGATGTGGTGGCGCTGATCGTCGATCACTCGGGGAGCATGGATATCAACCAGCGCCGCAGTCAGGCCAATCGCGCTGCGATCGAAATCGCAAGGCGCCTCTCAACGGACAGGACTATCGAGGTCCGGCGCACGGAGGTGCTTTCACCGCATGGCGAGAACTCCGGCACGCAGCTCGTTGCGAGCGCCGCGTCCGCACTTGCGGACGTACCGGCCGATCGTGTTGCAGGAGTTGTTGCTGTGACCGACGGCGAGATTAGCGATGCACAGTCGGCGAGCACGGCCGTGCTGCACGGGCCATTCCATGCGCTGATTGTCGGCCGTCACGGCGAGCGGGACCGCAAGCTTACCGTAGTCAGTGCCGCTCGCTATGCAATCGTGGGCCAATCTGCCGATATCGTGCTGCGCGTCGACGATTTCGGTCAGGAGACCGGTGAATTCGCCCAGGTCGATTTGCGGGTGGGCGGCGCCGCTATGGGGACCCGCTACGTCGCGACAGGCAAAAACACGACAATTCGTATTCCTGTTTTGCACGGTGGCGAGAATGTCGTGGAATTATCTGCGCGGCCCGGACCTGCGGAACTTACGCTGGCCAACAACCGCGCCGTGGTCACCGTGAACGGCGTGCGCGACCGGTTGCGCGTTCTTCTTGTTTCCGGCCAGCCCCATGCAGGAGAACGCGTTTGGCGTTCGCTGCTCAAGGCCGATCCCTCCGTGGATCTCGTCCATTTCACGATCCTGCGCCCACCGGACAAGCAGGATGAAACCCCGATCAATCAGCTATCGCTCATTGCTTTCCCGACGCGCGAACTCTTCGTCGACAAGCTCGACCGCTTCGATCTGGTGATCTTCGACCGTTACAGGGAGCTTGGAATTCTGCCGCTCGACTATTTCGAGAACATCGCGCGCTACGTCGACGATGGAGGCGCGCTGCTCATTTCCTCTGGTCCCGAATTCGCTTCGCCACAAAGCATATTTCGTACGCCGCTCGCCGCCGTGCTGCCCGCGCAGCCGACCGGTGACATCGTCCAGAAGCCGTTCCGGCCGATGCTCACGCAAGCCGGCGAAGCGCACCCCGTCACGCGCGACCTTGTGGGCGCGAACGTTGCAAACGGCTCCCCAAGCTGGGGCCGCTGGTTTCGCATCATCGGCGCCCGCGCCGTGGCCGGCCGCACTCTGATGGCCGGCCCGGACAATCTACCGCTGCTCGTTCTGGATCGCGTGGGCAAGGGGCGGGTCGCGCAAATCCTCTCCGATCAGGGCTGGCTATGGGCGCGCGGCTTTGAAGGTGGCGGTCCGCAAGCCGAGTTGTTACGGAGGCTTGCGCACTGGCTGATGAAGGAGCCTGAACTCGAGGACGAGCGGCTCTCCGCACGCATTGAGAATGGTGAAATAAGAATCGACAGGCAGACACTCTCAACCGCGGCAAAGCCCGTGACAATCACGTTCCCCTCGGGGCGAAAAGCCACGCTCATCCTCAGGAAAATCGAGCCAGGTCTCTGGAGAGGAAGCGAGAAGGCGGACGAACTCGGCCTCTATCGCGCAACGGACGGAACATTCAGTGCGGTGACTGCGAGCGGCCCGCTCAATCCCAGGGAATTTGCGGACGTACGCGCGACAGATTCCATTCTGAAGCCTGTTGCACGCGCGACAGGCGGCTCTGTGCATTGGCTTGCGGATATTGGAATTCCGAAGATCCACCGCGTTCGCGCCGGCGATGCTGAGTCAGGCGACGACTGGATCGGCCTCCGTGCGAACGGCGCATATCGCGTCGCCCAGGTCGAGCAGGAACAATTACTGCCTGCCTGGGCTTGGCTGCTGCTTGTGGTTGGCTCGCTCCTCGTCGCCTGGCGCATAGAGGGGCGATAGACGATGGGCGCCATACCGGCACCAGCAGTAGCCGCATCCTCCTACAGTTGGCCTATCTGACTACGACAGAAGTGTTGTGGGCTTCGGCGAAATCGCAAGCGGAGCTCCGTCGGCACAAATGGCATAATCGATGCGTGCCCGGCGCACCTCGCCTCCCAGCGAGTCGAGCGCACCTTCGACAAGCGCAAGAGCAAGAATCCGCGAGCCGTCCACCGGTCCGGGGAAGCGAATCCTGTTACGTGATACCGGCGCGAAACCGGCGCGCGCGTAGTACGGCGCGTCACCGACGAGGATTATCGTGCGATTCCCCCCCGCGCGTGCCGCTTCAATGCCGCGCTGCATCAGGGCGAGCCCTATGCCGCGTCCGCGCTCCTCGCTCTCGACGGCCAAGGGGCCAAGCAGCAGCGATTCCTCGCTGCCGATGGAGACCGGCCAGAACCGCACCGAACCCTTTAATATGTTGTCCTCCATCGCGATGAAGCTCAGTCCTTCGATGGGACCAACGCCTTCACGCAGTCGGTAAGCCGACTTCACATAACGTCCGGGACCGAAGCCTTTCGCCACCAAACGCTCAATATGTGGCGCATCGTCTCGCTTCTCCGGCGTGATCTCCCACATGCCTGCCTCCCGTCCACGCACCTCTCCTCTTTCACAGCCCGGGTCTCGCCGCTAGGGTTTTGCCGTCAATGAGCAGGATAGGTGTGCATGGGCGTTCTGGAAGGAAAGGTCGTTCTCGTCACCGGAGGTGCCAACGGCATCGGCAAGGAGAGCGCACTGCTTGCGGCGAGAGAAGGCGCCAGGGTCGTCGTGAACGATCTCGGCGGCGGCGTTTCCGGCAGCGACGCAGGTTCGGCGGGGCCGGCGGAACAGGTGGCGCAGGAGATCCGGCGTGCCGGCGGCGAGGCTGTTTCCAACTCCGAGAGCGTGACATGCCGCGACGGCGTGAAGCGCATGGTCGAGCAGGCCCTGGACAGTTTCAAGGGACTCCACGCCATCATCAGCCCGGCGGGAATCCTGCGCGACACCATGTTCCACAAGATGACCGACCACGACTGGGACACTGTGATTGAAGTCCATCTGCAGGGGAGCTACAATGTCTGCCGCGCGGCGATCAATCACTTCCGAGAGCAGGTCGGAGGCTCCTTCGTCCTCTTCACATCAACCTCAGGTCTGATCGGCAACATCGGTCAGGCGAACTATGCCGCCGCGAAGATGGGAATCGTCGGGCTGTCTCGGATCGTCGCGATGGAAGGCGCTCCGAAAAACGTACGCTCCAACGTGATAGCGCCGTTTGCGTGGACGCGCATGATCGCCACAATTCCCGTAAAGGACGACGCATCCGCCAAACGTGTGGAGCGAATGCGGAACACGATGCGCGCCGACCAGGTGGCCCATCTCGCTGTGGCACTCGCTTCGCCCGCGACCAAGGATGTCTCGGGCCAGATTTTCACTGCGCGCGGCAATGAGATTTTCCTCATGTCGCAGCCCCGTCCCGTTCGGGGAATCGCCAAGGTGGAAGGCTGGACACCGCAGAGCATCGCCGATCACGTGATGCCAGCGCTCAAGCCGGACTTCTTCGATCTCGGCCCTTCTGCGTCGGTGTTCAGCTGGGATCCTGTTTGAGCCGACGGTTTCCTACGGGCTCACCAATAGGGACTGATCGCGGTTGCGCCGATATATTCAGCGAGGCGGCGCGCGGTGGCAGGTGAAGTGTCCCTTGGCGGATTTCGAGGGTCGACACGAACCAGTTCGGAGATTTCCAGGCTGGGTTTGAAATCGATATCTGCACCGCGCACGCGGTAAAGCGCGATCGCGTTGGTGGTCCAGCCGACCTTGCGCGTATAAAGTCCGAAGAGCTCGAGCTCTTCGGCGCTAACCATCCCCAATTCCTCTCTCAATTCCCGCGCCACGGCCATTTCGGGAGGCTCGCCGGCCGTCACACCGCCGCCGGGGAAGCATAGTCCCGGCATGTAGCGGTGGCGCACAAGAAGGACTTTCCCGTCCGAGTCTTCCACGATCGCGTTGGTCCCGAGACAGATCGGCGTCCGCAAAGCGCGCGCTGCGAGGCTCAGGGCAAGGCTCGTACGGTGCAAGAAAGGCATGCGGGACAAGGAGCACCAGCCGGCGTCTGTTTCAGCGGCGGCGTATGCGGCGCAACGCCGGCCACTCGGAAAACTCCGCCAGTAAACCGGCGAGAAGACCGGCTGCAAGCCCTAGCGGGACCGCGGACAAAATATCGATATCGCGGCCCAGCACGACCACCAAAGTTACGCCAAATCCAGTCCACTGCGCGACATTTCGCGGCATCGGTTTCCCCGTCCCGCGCCCCTCTCGCAGAGAGCGTAACGCGGGAGCGGCGGAACGGAAGCGTAGCCTTAAGAAACGGTTAATTTCAAAGATCGAATCGGATGCCTTGGGCGAGCGGAAGAGCGTCAGAGTAGTTGATGGTCGCAGTCTGCCGCCTCATGTAGGCCCTCCACGCATCTGAGCCGGATTCGCGGCCGCCGCCGGTTTCTTTTTCGCCGCCGAACGCTCCTCCGATTTCCGCGCCCGAGGGGCCGATATTGACGTTGGCGATCCCGCAATCGGAGCCCGCGGCAGCGAGGAAGCGTTCCGCCTCGGCGAGGTCCTGCGTAAAGATGCAGGATGAGAGCCCCTGCGGCACGGCGTTGTGCTCGGCAAGTGCCGTTTCGAATTCACGATAGCGCGTCACGTAAAGGATGGGCGCGAACGTCTCCCGGCAAACGACTGGCGTCTGTGCGGCCATCTCCGCAATGGCCGGTCTGGCATAATGTGCCTGTGGAAAGCGGCCTTCGAGTACGCGCCCGCCTCCTGTGATCCGGCCCCCCTGATCACGCGCCTCTGCAAGCGCCGCCTGCATCTGGCCGAACGCACGGCCGTCGATCAAGGGGCCTACCAGTGTGCCGCTTTCGAGCGGATCCCCGATTGAAAGATTGTTGTACGCCGACTTCAGCGCATCGAGCAGCCTGTCGTAAATCGACTCGTGCACAAGCAGCCGCCGAAGCGTCGTGCAGCGCTGTCCCGCGGTTCCGACCGCCGCAAACACAATCGCGCGGAGGGCCAGGTCGAGCTTGGCCGACGGGCAAACGATCATCGCATTGTTGCCGCCGAGTTCGAGAATTGCCCGGCCGAAGCGGGCCGCCACCACAGGCGCGAGCGCGCGGCCCATCGCAGTCGACCCGGTCGCGCTCACGACGGGGACGCGCCGGTCGCTGGCCAGTGCCTCTCCGGCCTCGCGTGCGCCGAGCACGACTTGCGAAAGCGCCTCTGGCACATCGCCGAAGCGCTTCGCCGCCCGCGCAAACAGCGATTGCGTGGCAAGCGCCGTGAGCGGCGTTTTTTCCGACGGTTTCCAGATGACCGGATCGCCGCAGACGAACGCAAGTGCCGCATTCCAGGCCCACACTGCGACCGGGAAATTGAAGGCGGAAATCACCGCGACAGGGCCGACCGGATGCCATTGCTCCATCATGCGGTGATCAGGCCGTTCCGAGGCGATGGCGAGACCGTAAAGCTGGCGCGACAGTCCGACAGCAAAATCGCAGATGTCGATCATTTCCTGGACTTCGCCAAGACCTTCCTGGAGTATTTTGCCGTTCTCGATCGTCACCAAGCGGCCCAGCAGATCCTTATGGGCGCGCAATTCCTCGCCGAACAGACGCATCAGCTCGCCGCGCCGGGGTGGTGGCACGTTGCGCCAATCGCGGAACGCGTTAGCACTTGCCGCAATTTTGCCCTGGATCGAGGAGGCTGAATCGAAAGTCACGCGCCCGATCTCCGCTCCGTCGATAGGCGAGTGCACCGGATGATCGCCGCCCCTGCTGGAATCAATGCCGAATTGCGAAAGAAGATCGCGGGCGTTCATTTCTTGTCCTTCCTGCAGCCTTCAGACCGGAGAGTGCACCGTAGTCTCACATCCCCTTTGCGTAATAGCGTCCGAAACGGTTGCCGAGGAAATCGGAAAGGCTAGCCTCCTCCTGTCGCACGAAGCCCTTTTGCGGCAGCTTGCCCCCGACGAGGAGGTCGCACATGGCGCAGATTCCCGAGGCCGTGGTCACCTGGATCGCGCTCATCAACCGGCCGCCGATCGTCTGGCTGTAGATCTTCTTTGCGTAGCTTTCCTGGGTCAGCCGCCCTTCCATCCACCCCGATACGGTGACGAAGATCAGGACGACGTCCTGATATGTGATCGGGATCGCCGTCTCGAGCACATCTTTCAGCACCTCGCGCCGCATACCGAGCCGGAGGTCGCGGACAAGCAGCTTGATGATGTCTCGGTGTCCCGGATAACGCACGGTTTTGTAGTTGAGATTCTCGACCTTGCCTTCCAGAGTCTCGCAGAGCGTGCCGAGACCGCCTGAAGTGTTGAACGCCTCGTAGGCGATGCCGTCGAGCGAAAATGCTTCGAGTTCTTCTAGCGCCGGCACCTCGCCTCGATGAGTGTCCCGGATCGATTCGCATGGGTTGCAGTATTCGTTGATCAGCCCGTCCGTAGACCATGTGAGATTGTATTTGAGAGCGTTGGTCGGAAAGACGGGCAGGGCGCCGACGCGCATCTGCACGTCCCGCAGCCGCTCGAATTTTTGCGCAAGATCAAACGCCGCGATGGAGATGAATCCGGGTGCCAATCCGCATTGCGGGACGAAAGCGGTATCGGCGCCTTCCGCGAGCCGCTTGATCGTGCGGGTGCTTTCGACATCTTCGGTGAGATCGAGATAATGCGCGTGGGCGCGCTTTGCGGCCTCGGCCACAGTGGTGGTCAGCGAATAGGGCGTGGCAGAGAGCACGATGTCCTGCCCATCCAGGGCACGGGCAAATTCACGCGGTTCCCCGATCTCCATTTGCCGCGCCTCGACCTGGCGGTGCGGCATGCGTTCGAGACTTTCGGCATCACGGTCGAAGACGGTGACCCGGTATTCGCCGGTTCCGACAAGGAGTTCGGCAATCGCCGTACCGATTTTTCCGCCGCCTACCAAGGCTACATTCTTCATGGTCTTCTCCGCCGTCGGTGTCCCACTCCGAAGTAGCTGCCCGCCACGCCGGATTGGAGTCGGCAAAGCGCCGGAATTTGGGCTACGATCCGCCGAATCGGGGGTATTTCCGGCAATCCGCCCATGCGCGATACCGATGCGAGGCTGATCGCACTCCTCAAGGCCGATGCACGCGAGCCAGTAGCCTCGCTTGCGCGGAAGCTCGGGCTCGCCCGTTCGACAGTGCAGGAGCGCATCGCCCGCCTTGAGCGCGAGCGCATCATACGGGGATATACGGTGCTCCTTTCCGAGGAGGCACACGCCCGGAATCTGCGAGCTGTCGTCATGATGGCAGCCGATCCCCGGCAGGCCGACCGGATCGCGGCAGAGCTGAAGGGGATTCCGGAAGTGCGGACGCTTTCGGCTGTCTCAGGCGCTCACGACATGATGGCCATCGTCGAGGCCGAGAGCCCCGCCCGGATGGATGCCGTGCTCGATCGCATTGGCCGGGCTGGCGGTGTAACGCGGACCGTCTCCTCAATCATGTTGTCTGAAAAATTCTCGCGCTGACTCTGATCCCGGGAGTTCGCCCGTGCAGCCAACAATCCTTGACATCCGGACGGCTTACGAAGGTTGGGCGAGGGTAACGATCGCGAGAGTTAAGAGCGCGAACGGTCAAATATTCGAGCGTATGATGGAAGATCACGGACGCGGTGTCTGCGTTCTCCCTTACAATCCCGAACGAAAGGTCGCGATGTTGGTACGCCAGTTCCGTGCACCCGTCTGCGCCACAACCGGGCAGACGGATCTGCTTGAGGCGGTCGCTGGGCTCGCTGAGGGGGAGGCGCCCGCGCGGGCCATTACCCGCGAAGCTTTCGAGGAAGCCGGGTTGCACATCCGCAGCCTGGTTCACGTTGCGACCGTCTGGACCATGCCGGGTATCTCCACGGAGCGGATGGACATGTTCCTTGCGGTCTATCGGGACGCCGATCGTGTCGGCCGCGGCGGCGGCAAGGAGAACGAGCACGAAAACATTTCGATCGAGGAAGTCGATCTTGCCGCGTTGGCCGCGGCGGCAGATGCGGGTCTGTTGGAAGACATGAAGACGCTCACGCTTGTGCAGACTCTGCGCCTGCGGGAGCCGGACTTATTCCGCTGATGGTCTATCGGCCTTCAACCCGTGCCGGTGTGAAGGAACGTGAGCAGGCGCTCAATTGCGGTACTGCTGAACGCGTGTCGCGCGCAGCCCGGCAAGTCCGAACCGGTCGATGGCGCGTTGCCAAGTCAGGAATTCCTCGACCGTAAGGGTGTACCGCCGGCAGGCTTCGTCGAGGCTGAGGAGCCCGCCTCGCACGGCCGCGACCACTTCCGCTTTTCTGCGAATGACCCAGCGCTTGGTACCCGGAACGGGGAGATCTGACATCGTAAGCGGACTTCCGTCCGGTCCGATGACGTAGCTCACGCGGCCCCTGCGTTCTTCGATCATTCGGTGCTCCAGACGGCTTACCTGCGCGACAGATTAGCGACCGGCCTTTAAAAAAGAGCCAAAACCGAGGGTAAACGAACGAATAAGCGCTTCTCTTCACCTTCTGGATTGCGGAGAAGGGCGTCTTAACACCCTCGCGCGGGAGACCGTGAAGGGTCGCCAAAGCGCATTGCCGGCGCTTGCTGGCACGAACCGTACCGTCCTATAGGGCGCGCCATGACCGGCCTGAACAGCCTTGGATTGCCAAAGCCGCCGCGGCAGACCCGCGCCGTTGTCGCCATGTCTGGCGGCGTGGACTCGTCCGTCGTCGCCGGGCTCCTTGCGCGGGACGGCTACGATGTTTTGGGCGTGACGTTGCAACTCTACGATCACGGCTCGGCAGTGCGGAAAAAGTCAGGCTGCTGTGCCGGGCGCGACATTCACGATGCGAGGCGCGTGGCCGAGCGGTTGGGCATCCCCCATTACGTGCTCGACTTCGAAGAGCGGTTCCGCAGACGCGTCATCGCCGATTTCGTCGCATCTTACGCAAACGGTGCGACGCCCATCCCCTGCGTACGCTGCAACGAGCGCATCAAGTTCGCGGATTTGCTCGATCTGGCGAAAGATCTCGGCGCCGACGTGCTGGCAACCGGCCACTACGTGCGCCGCATGGATGGCCCGAACGGCCCGGAGCTGCACAGCGCCGCCGATCGCGCCCGCGATCAGAGCTACTTCCTTTTCCGGACCACTCGCGAGCAGCTCGATCTGCTCCGTTTTCCGCTTGGCCATCTGGGTAAGGACCGCGTGCGTGAAGTGGCTGCGGAACTTGAACTCGCCGTGGCCGACAAGCCCGACAGTCAGGACATCTGCTTTGTGCCCGACGGTGATTATGCCCGTTTGGTCGAACGCGCCATGCCCGAAGCGGCGCGGCCTGGCGAAATTGTGGACACAGGCGGACGCGTGCTCGGTCGTCATCGGGGCATTATCCATTTCACTGTCGGGCAGCGAAAGGGTCTGGGGATTTCCGGAACGGCGGAGCCTTTATACGTCGTCGCGCTTGATCCGGAGCGGGCGCGTGTCGTGGTTGGACCTCGCGCGGCGCTTCAGGTGCGACGCATTGCTCTTGGTGAGGTCAACTGGCTCGCTGAAGTGCCGGATCGTGTGGATTGCACCGTCAAGGTGCGCTCGACGCACGCACCTGTCACGGCGCGCGTGATTGCCAGCGAAGATGGCCGCGCCGAAGTTGAACTGCCGGCCGGCGAGAGCGCGGTCGCGCCTGGACAGGCTTGCGTATTTTATGCCGGCACGCGCGTGCTGGGCGGTGGCTGGATCACAAAAACGGAAGCGCTTTCGAACGCCGCGTGATCCATGCGCCGTCCGCGTGGCCGCCGTGGAACGGGTGAGAAGGCCCGACATTATCCTTCCGATGGGTTCGGTTTCCGTCTCGAACGATTTGCAATTCCTCCGCGAATTTCTCGCGCGGCCGCGGCAGATTGCATCGCCTGTTCCGTCGAGTCGGATGCTGGCCCGCCGCATTGCCGAACAGATCGATCCGGAACGGGGCGGTGTCGTGCTCGAACTTGGCCCGGGAACCGGCGCGGTGACGCAAGCTATCCTGGAAACCGGTATTTCCGATTTCGAGCTCATCGCTATCGAGAGCGACCGCAGGTTCGTAAACTTGCTCCGTCGGCAGCTTCCGCGAGTCCGCATCGTCGAAGGTAATGCCTTCTCTTTCGCGCGCCTTCTGGGCGAGGAAGCCCGGGGACTGCGCAGCATCGTGAGCGGACTTCCCGTGATCGGGCTGGCGCCCGAGCTACGACGTCAGTTCCTTCGCGAGGCCATGGCTGCCTTGCGCCAGGGGCGGCCATTTATTCAGTTTTCCTACAGCGTTCGTCCACCGCTTCCGTGCTTCGACGATGTCCAGGTCCGGCGCGGCGCCATTGTCTGGCAAAATCTTCCCCCCATGCATGTCTGGGTTTACCGGCAGGGCGGCAGCAGTCGCTGAATCGCATCAGCGGCCGAACTCCGGTGCCCATCCATCACAGCAGATCCTGTCTGCGGTTGCGCACGCACGTTTCGCCCGGAGACGAGAGTCGACGGCCGGCTGGGGAACAATCCGCAAGCGGCGGGCGTTCGCACTTAACTTATCATGAGGGAGATCGACCGTGAATGGAATCATCTATCTCGTGGGTCTGGTGGTAATCATTATCGCCATCCTTTCCTTCCTCGGATTGCACTGAGATGAGCGAGGTCTATGCGCCGACCGCGGTCGGTGGTCCGTCTTTCATCGATTGGCGCGCCATTATCGCCGGCGCGATGATCGCGGCAGGCGTCTCGTTCACGCTGATCGCATTCGGCTCGGGAATAGGGCTTTCGATAGCCTCGACGGCGCCTACCTGGCGCGATTCCTCGCCCTGGCTTTGGCTGCTGTCAGGCATCTATCTGGTTTTTGTCGCCCTGTGCAGCTTTGGGTTCGGAGGATACGCAGCCGGGCGGATGAGACTGCCCACGCGCCTTTCGGAGGTGCGGGAAAGCGCATTCCGTGACGGTATGCACGGACTTACCATGTGGGGACTTGCGATCCTGATCTCCGCGGTGCTCGCGTTGCTCGGGGCGCTCGATATCAGCAGGCAGATGGCTCCCTCCGGCGGTACGGCCGGTCCCGCCGCTTCGGTCGGCGGAGAGAATATTCTCGCCTCTGAGCTTGATCAGCTGTTCCGCAGCTATCGTTATGGCCCGGGCCCCCACATTACTTACGAACGCGCCGAGGCCGCGCGCATTCTGCTCAAGAGTTCCAGCCATCGCGGCATTCCGTCCGACGACCGCGAGTGGCTTTCGAATATCGTGTCGACTCGGGCGGGTGTCCGCGGCCCCGAGGCCGATGATCGCGTGAACCATATCATTGCCGAATCCAAGGACGAGATTGCCCGCGCCCGCGACGCCGCCGTTATGGAAGCCTTCCTTGTTTGCGTGGCGCTGATTGTGGGTGCGGCCGTTGCATGGTTCACGGCCGAAGAGGGTGGTCGCGATCGCGAACTCGGCCGACTACCGGTCTGGTCCTGGTCGCTGCGCCCGCGGCGGCTCTCGTAGAGGGCCATTTCGAAGAGACCGGCACCCGCTTCGCCGAGGCCGAGATGCGCCTGTGACGACGCGATCGCGCCTTTGCGTTTGGATTCGCGCGGCGTTCTGTGGCAGTAGCCCAGTCCTCTTCCGTCCGATCGGCCGTATAGCGGGCCGGTCGCGTCTGAAGCCAAACCTTGTCGGAGATTCCATGACCGCAATCCGCCGGTGCAGCGCACGTGTCGTTTCGGGTGCGCTTTTTTTGGGGCTTCTTTTCGCGCTGTCGGGATCGGCCGCGACCGTCAAGCCTGGCGACGATGCGGTGCTGCGCGCCACGCTCGGCAACGGGCTTCGCGTCATCGTCGTTCGCAACACGCTCGCGCCGGTGGCGGCGACGGCCGTGAATTACCTCGTGGGTTCCGATGAAACGCCGCCCGGATTTCCGGGAACCGCCCACGCGCAGGAGCACATGATGTTCCGTGGCAGTCCGGGCCTGAGTGCCGAGCAGCTCGCCGACATCGGCAGCGCCATGGGTGGCAATTTCAACGCCAACACGCGTGAGGCGCTTACTCAGTATCTCTACACCGTTCCCGCCGAAGACCTCGACGTTGCGCTTCACATCGAGGCGGCACGAATGGCAGGCGTGAACGACAGTGAGAAGGAGTGGAACGTCGAGCGCGGCGCGATCGAGCAGGAAGTGGCGCAGGACCTCTCCAATCCCGTCTACGTCCTTTACACGAAGCTGCGCGCCGAACTTTTTCAGGGGACAGCTTACGCGCACGATGCGCTTGGCACCCGGCCTTCCTTCGAAAAAACGACGGCCGGGATGTTGAAGTCTTTTCATGATGCCTGGTACGCACCGAACGACGCGATCCTGATCATCGTGGGAGACGTAGATCCCGCGACCACGCTCGCGGAGGTGAAGCAGCTGTTCGGCCCGATCCGCCCGAAGGCACTGCCGCCCCGCTCGAAGATTGCGCTTCAGCCCGTCAAGCCGGTGACGCTCGCCTCGCCGACGGACCAGCCGGAAGGCACGCTTCTCGTTGCCTTACGCACCGCCGGTCTCGACAGTCGGGATTTTCCAGCGCTCGAAGTCCTCTCGGACGTGCTCAGCAACCATCGATCCGAGCTTTACAGTCTTGTGGCCAAAGGCGAAGCGATCGAGGCGAACTTTTCGCTTGCGCCGTTGCCAAAAGCCGGGATCGCCTATGCTTACGTCGAGTTCCCCGCGGGGCCGGATCCCAAAATGCTCGCTCGCGACGTGAAAGCCGTTCTTGCTCATGTGGCGCAAAACGGTGTGCCGCCCGAGCTGGTTGCAGCCGCCAAGCTCGACGAGCGGCGTTCGGATGCCCTGGAAAGGAACTCGATCGCCGGTCTTGCCGATGATTGGTCAGACGCGGTGGCGCTCTATCACCTGAACGCGCCCAGTGACGATCTTGTCCGCATCGAGAGAGTGACCGTTGCCGACGTGAATCGTGTCGCGCGCAAATATCTGGATATCTCCGGTGCCGCGACCGCCATTCTCACGCCTGCGGGCTCTGGCGCGCCGATCGCTTCGGCGGGTGGTTACGGCGGCGGCGAGAACATCTCGCTCGGGCAAGCGACGCCCACCGCCTTGCCCGCGTGGGCGGAACGCGCACTGAGCCGGCTCCAGGTGCCGCCTTCGACACTCGATCCGGTAGTGAGCACACTCTCAAATGGCGTGACGCTGATCGTGCAGCCCGAAACCGTGAGCGACACCGTCACCGTTTACGGCCACATCCGCAATCGTCCCGAGACCGAGACGCCGAAGGGGCAGGAAGGTGTGTCGGAAGTGCTCGCCGATCTATTCCCCTACGGCACGCAGACGCTCGATCGGATGGCATTCGAGCAGGCGCTCGACGACGTCGGCGCGCAGGAAACGGCGGGAACCGATTTTTCCGTACAGGTGTTGACAAAGGATTTCGACCGCGGCACCGGTCTGCTTGCCGACGACGAATTGCATCCGCGCCTTCCCGAGGCCGCATTCCGGATCGTTCGCGAGCGTACCGCACTTGTTGCAGCGGCCGCAGACAAAAGTCCTGCGCATCTCGCGTTCCGGGGACTGCGTCAGGCGCTGTTCGGCAAGGATGATCCGAGCGCGCGGGAAGCGACCGAAGAGTCCGTTCGTGCGCTGACACTCGATGAGGTGAAGGCCTACTACCGCGCGGTCTATCGTCCCGATTTGACGACGATCGTTGTCATCGGGCGCGTTGATCCAGAACAGGCCAAGAGCGTGATCGAGAAGTACTTCGGCGGCTGGGCTGCAACCGGCCCCAAACCGGACACCGACTTGCCGGTCGCTGCGCCCAATGTGACGGCGACGCTCGCCGTCCCGGATGCGAGCCGGGTTCAGGACCTTGTCTATCTTGCGCAGGACATCCCGCTCACCCGCACCGATCCAGACTACTATGCGCTCGAACTCGGGAACACCGTGCTTGCGGGCGGGTTCTATGCCTCACGTCTCAGCATCGATCTCAGGAAAACGACGGGCCTTGTCTATTCGGTGAATTCCCAGCTGGAATCTGGACGCACGCGCAGCGCGTGGATCATCGATTATGCCTGCGATCCCGACAAGGTGAGGCGCGCCGCGGAAATTGCAGCCCTCGATGCGCGCCGCATGCAGACAATACCCGTGGGACAGGCCGAGCTACAGCGCGCCAAGGCGATTCTGTTGCGCGACATGCCACTCGCCGAATCAAGCGTCAACGACATCGCTCGCAACTTCGCCTCGCGGCGCGACCTCAATTTGCCGCTCGATGAACCCACGATTGCCGCGCAGCACTACATCGCGCTCACCTCCGCCGACGTCCAGGCCGCTTTCAAGAAATGGATCCGCCCCCCCGACTTTGTCCGTGCGAGCGTCGGTCCGGCCCCGCGGTAATTCGGCAGGCGAACGCGGAAATTCGCCGACGGATCGCGGACCGCCCGAAGCTCCTGAAGGTGCGTTCGCCCGGGAGCCGCGGATTGTGCGGTGGCCGGTCGCCAAGGGAGCCCAGTTCGAACGACAACGACGAATCCCAGCCTTGGAACGGATCGGGAAACGCGGGAACACCGCGAGACAAACGCAGCCCCACTTCGGGCGGGACGAGTCCATTCCACGGTTGTGCGGCGCGCTCGGAACGCGACGGCTCACGCCGCGGCAGAGCGATGGCGTTCGTGCTTCCCCGCGCAGGATTTCGCGAATTTGGCGATCAGCCGGCGCAGTCCGGGGTCTCCGACCAGCTCAAGTGCCATTTCTGTGGTGCACCAGCGCGTCTCACGTGCCGATTTCTCCGGCCAGTTACGGCGCTGTCGGGCAACTTCCATCGGGAATACCAAGACGGTGCAGGCCAGGCTCTCGCCCGATTTGCGGTGCTTGTCGTAAGCAAATGCACCAAGCGGCCTCGGGGCGGCATCGCCTTCCACGCCAGCTTCCTCAAGCGCTTCGCGTGCGGCGCATTGGTGCGGCAAGAGACCCGCCTCGGGCCAGCCCTTTGGCACGATCCAGCGCCGCGTGCGTCGCGTGGTGACGAGCAGAATTTCGAGCGCGCCGTGCGATCTTCGCCACGGAAGGGCGGCGTACTGCAGATTTTCCACATCTAACGCAATGTCACTCACGACACTGAGACGCCTTCTACTTACGCCCGACCCGCACCTACCTAACGCACCAGCGTCGCCAATCCGTAGAACGCGGCGCCGACAAGTCCCGCCGCGGGCATGGTAATCACCCAGGCGATAACAATCCGTTGCGCTACCGCCCAGCGGACGGCCGATGCCCGGCGCGCCGCGCCCACCCCGACGATCGCGCCAGTGATCGTGTGGGTGGTCGAAACCGGAACGCCCAGGGCCGTCGCTGCAAACAGAGTCATCGACCCAGCCGTTTCCGCACACACGCCCTGCACCGGCGCAAGCCGAGTGATTCGCGAGCCCATAGTACGCACAATCCGCCAGCCGCCAAGCAGAGTTCCAAGCGCCATCGCGCCGTTGCAGCTGATGACAACCCAGAAGGGCACATGGAAAGCCCCTGGCATCTGCCCATGCGCTGCGAGCAGCGCTGCGATGATGCCCATCGTCTTCTGGGCATCGTTGCCGCCATGGCCGAGGGAATAGAGCGACGCGGAAACGAACTGCACGCGGCGGAAAATGCCGTCCACGCGCGCGGGCGGCACGCGCACAAAGCTCCAGGAGACAACAAGGACGAGCACGAGCGCGAGCACGAGACCTGTTACCGGCGACAGCACGATCGCGGCGGCCGTCTTGATCACGCCGCTCCACACGATGGCGCCGAAGCCGGCATGGGCCACGCCCGCGCCGATGAGGCCGCCGATCAGCGCGTGCGAGCTGCTTGAGGGAATGCCGAGCTGCGCGGTCATCATGTTCCAGAAAATCGCGCCCATCAGAGCGCCGAAAATCACCGAATCCGAAATGGCGCCGGCGGCGATGATGCCGCGGCCGATCGTGCCTGCCACATGCAGGCCGAAAACGAGAAAGGCGACGAAATTGAAGAAGGCCGCCCACGCCACTGCATAGCGCGGCGCGAGCACGCGGGTGGAGACGATGGTGGCGATCGAATTCGCCGCGTCGTTGCGCCCGTTCAGGAAATCGAACGCGAGCGCGATAACGATCAGCCCCCCGAGAAGCAGCATGCCGAGGCTCACATCTGCTCGATCACGATGCCGCTGATCCGGTTGGCGACGTCCTCGAACCGGTCCATCACCTTTTCAAGGTGATCGTAGATCTCGACGCCCACAATGTAACTCATCGCATTGCCGTTGCGGTGCTTGAGGAAAAGACTTTTTACGCCGCGGTCGTTGAGGGTATCGGCGTCGTCCTCGAGTCGGATGATCTCTTCGGTGATGTTGTTGAGCTTCGCTGCGTTCTCACGGAGCGTGCCCAGGAGCCCCACGGCGTCCACCGTCAACCTGGCCGACTGAAGGATGCGTTCGCCCATCTCGGCCATTGCGGGCTCAAGCGTGTCCACCTCGAACAGGAGCACCGCCTTCGCGGTCTTCTGCATCTGGTCGATCGTATCATCGAGCGCGTTGATCAGGTCCTTGATGTCGCTGCGATCGAAGGGTGTGATGAAGGTGCGGCGCACGAGCAGCAACACGTCGCGCGCGATGGCGTCAGCCTGGGTCTCGAGCGCCATCACCAGGCGCGCCGCATCCGCCGCCCCCGGCCCGCCGCTCAACAGCTCGCAAAGTGCCTGGGCGCCTTGCACGAGAATCGCGGCATGGCGGTTGTAGAGCTGAAAGAAGCGATCTTCGCGCGGCATGAGAGCCTGGAACCAGCGGAACATCGGAGTCTCTCGGGCGGGCGAATCAGCGCCCCGACTAAGGCGGAAGGCCGGTCGGGTTGCAAGGGCAGCGGCGAAGCACGCAAGGAGCGCCGGCGCGAGCGCCGAAAATTTTGGCTGACAGCGTTTTATTTTTGTTTGACAGAAACTCCATGCTATAATATCGAATTGAGGTTCTACAAAATGTCGACAGGCTGATGTCTCAGGTCATCGAGCTTTCCGCCGCAGCGCCGGAACCGCCGGTGCTTCCGCATCGCGGGCTTCGGCTGCTTAGCCGCGCGCTTGCAATCCTGTTTACTCTGTTCGTCGCCGCCCAGATTCTCTGGGTTGTCGCTGCAGGTCTCGTTACGATCTTCTTCAGTGATCATGTGCGCGTTGGTGCGGCAGGTGTCTCCATCTACGAGCGGAAGCCCCCGCCGATTCCGGGGACGGTCCTTTACTCGTCGCAGTCGGCGCTGACGCGCGCCGTTGGCATGGCCGACATCGTGATCGCGACGGTGCCTATCCTTCTCATATTCTGGGAACTGCGCGGCTTGTTCCGGCTCTACGCGCGGGGCATCGTTTTCGCGCAAGAGAACGCGGCGCTTCTCAAGCGTGTCGGGCTGTGGCTGGTCGTCTATCCTTTCGCCAAGTTCGCCGCCAACATGCTGTTTCAACTGGCAGGCGGAACCGACAAGGCCTGGTTCCGCATGGAGCTGGTCTATGCGCTCGTGCTGGGGCTGATCGTCTTCGTCATCGCGCAGGTGATGGAGTTCGGCCGCGAAATCGAACAGGAGAAGGACTCGTTCGTCTGATGCCGATCATTGTCCGCCTCGACGTCATGATGGCGAAGCGCCGGGTCCGTTCCAACGCGCTCGCGCGCGCCATCGGCATCACGGAATCGAATCTGTCGCTGCTGAAATCCGGCAAGGTGCGCGGGTTCCGGTTTTCTACGCTGGACGCGATCTGCCGGTATCTAGAATGCCAACCCGGCGACCTGCTCGAATACCAACCCGAGGAAACGCGGCCGCGCCTCAGGCGCGCCGGCTGACAGGAGACAGGAGATGTATGTCTGTTTCACGCGCATTGCGCGCTTGTGGCGCTTGTCTTCGCGACGGCGACTGCAGCCTTCGCCGGCACGATGGCAGCCGCCGAGGCTCAACCGCCATCCGGCGCCTATGTCGCGGTTGAAGGCGGGCGCATCTGGTACGAGACCTGCGGGTCCGGGCCCAAGGCGATTATGCTGATCCACGATGGCGTTCTGCATTCCGCCAGGTGGGATGATGTTTGGCCGATCCTCTGTAAGGATTTTCACGTGGTGCGCTATGACCGTCGCGGCTATGGCCGATCGCCGGCGGCAACTGCGCCCTATTCGCCGGTCGACGACCTCGCCGCTGTAATGCACGCGGCGAGCGTCTCTCATACCGTGCTCGTCGGCAGCTCCTCCGGCGGCGGCCTCGCAGTGGATTTCACGCTTCGCCATCCCGAGGCGGTCGACTGGCTCGTGCTTGTGGGCCCGGCCGTCTCCGGTCTCGCCTATTCGCAATATTTCATCGATCGCGTGACGCGGCTGGAGCAGCTTCTCAACAAGGGTGACTTCGATAGTGCCGTTCGAGACAGCTGGTGCCTCGCGCCCGGGCACGACGCCGCGCGCAAGCAGATCGTGGATCTGTTGCGCGCCGATCCGCAGGACATCACGCATGCCGATCCGGCGCGGCCCGCGCCGGTGGCGAAGCCTCTGCTTTCCACGATCAAGGCGCCGACGCTCATTCTTGTCGGCGAATACGACGTCGCCGACAATCAGGCCCAGGCTGGCGCAATCGAAGCTCTCATCCCCGGTTCCAAACGCGTGGTCGTCCGCGACACCGGGCACCTGATGTACCTGGAACATCCCGACGTGTTTGCAGATCTGGTGGAGCGGTTCGCGGAGGGAGGTAGGGCCCGGTAGCTCGTGGCCCCTGACAAAGCCATTTTCCGATCCCACTCACGCATTCGCGTCGTTGCTCCGGAGATTTTCGAAAGTGTTGTCCCGTTTGGCAAACCTTCGATCTGACGGAAAGGAGCCCGTAAGACGAGCTTGGCGAGCCGCCGACGAAACGAAACGAAACTAAAGGGAACGGAACGGAACAATTTTCCTTGGTGCAGGGAAGTGCAGGCGTGCGGCTCGCACACACGTAGTCAACGTAACAATGCTGGCCGAACCATTGCTTGGCGCAGATGCGAGCGGGACGCCAGCGGTCCCGGGATGGAGGCGCCCGGGCCCAGACTGAGTGGACAACTCCGCGGGCCTGCGCCAACGTGGCAGACGGTGCAGGTTCGCGCAGAGCCTTCGGGGGCTTTACATGGCAGTTGCGGCTGAGCGCATAGCGCGGCCGAGCGCCGGGATGGGCGCAGGCGTGGTGACGCTGCTCGCCGTCGCCATCTTCATCAACTACGTCGATCGCGGCAATCTCGCCACAGCCGCGCCGTTGATGAAGGACGAGCTGCACCTTTCGGCCTCGCAGGTCGGGCTTCTTCTGTCCGCATTTTTCTGGACCTACATTCCGTGCCAGATTCTGGCGGGTTGGCTCGCCGAGCGGATCAATGCGTATCGCACGCTCGCGCTCGGCGTCGCGATCTGGTCGCTCGCCACGGCTGCTTCCGGTCTCGCCACGAGCTTCGCGCTGCTCATTGCGCTGCGGCTCGTCCTCGGAATTGGCGAATGTGCGGCCTTCCCCTGCAGCTCGAAACTGCTCGCGCGGCATCTGCCGGTGGAGAGGCTCGGCCTCGCCAACGGCGCAATTGCGACAGGCCTCGCGCTCGGCCCCGCCTTCGGCACGTTTGGAGGCGGACTGCTGATGGCGCAATTCGGGTGGCGGCCAGTCTTTCTGCTTTTCGGTCTTGTTTCGCTTCTTTGGCTTGTGCCCTGGCTCGCTGTCACACGTGAAGCACGGGCCGGCGGAGCGGCAGCGCCGGGCCACGAACCCCCGTTTCTCCAGCTCTTGCGGCGACGCGAACTCTGGGGCGCGTGCATCGGCCATTTCTCGAGCAATTACGCATTCTATTTCGTGATCTCATGGCTGCCGCTCTATCTCGTGAAATGGCGCGGCTTCACGCTTGCCGAGATGGCGACGCTCGCAGGCGCGATCTACCTCGTCTATGCCGCGAGTTCCCAGATCACCGGATGGGCGGCCGACCGCTGGATCGCAAGCGGTGCAAGCGCCAATCGCGTGCGCAAGACATTCATCATCGCGAGCCATGCCGGCCTGGCGCTCGCCATGCTCGGCTGTGCGATGGGCAACACGTCTGTCTGCATGGCGAGCCTTTTCCTCGCCGGCATCTCCTTCGGTCCAGGTTCCGAGAACGTCTTTGCCATCGCTCAGACCCTGGCCGGCCCGCGCGCCGCCGGAAAATGGGTCGGCGTCCAGAACTGCCTCGGGAACATCTCCGGCATCGTCGGGCCGCTTGTCACCGGATTTGTGATCGACCGCACGGGCGATTTCTTCTGGGCTTTCGCCATCGCGTGCGCGATCACGCTGTTTGGCATTTTCGCCTGGGGCGTGATGATCCCCCGTGTCGCGCCGCTCGACTGGACGAGTGAATCATTACCTGCTCACCCTTCGACAAGCTCAGGGTGAGGATCGAGGAACCTCATGGTGAGCCTGTCGAACCATGAGCCTGTCGAAGCATGCGCAGCGCTGTGGCGACTGTCGCCTGCAACTCATCGAGGCGGAAGGGTTTGCGCAGGATCGGCGTCTGGCTGTCCGCCGCTTTCTCGATTGCGGAGGTGTCGGCATAACCGCTTGCGAACACGATCCTGACTTCAGGAAGACGCGCGCGGGCGAGGCGCGCCAGTTCGGCGCCCGTCATGCCGGGCATGGCGTAATCGACAATCATCAGGTCGGGCCGCTCTCGCACGAGCACTTGGAGGCCCTCGTTTCCGTCGCTTGCAAGCAGTACCGCATAACCGAGCCCTGTGAGCGATTCGGACAGAAATCGCCGGACATCCGGATCGTCATCCACGACAAGGATCCTCGCGTGCGTAACACCGGTTGAGAATTGCGTCTGCCGCGCGGCTTGCGGGTGCGCGACATCGGCGGTGAGGCGCAGGAATATGCTCACTGTCGTGCCGCGGCCCGGCTCGGACCGGATGCGGGCGCCGCCGCCCGCCTGCCGTGCCATGCCATAGACCTGGCTCAGGCCCAGCCCTGTACCCTTGCCGACGCCTTTGGTCGTGAAGAAAGGATCGAAAGCGCGTGCGGCGATCTCCGGCGGCATGCCGCTGCCGCTGTCTGTCACCGAGAGTTGTACATAGTCGCCCGACGCGAGTGCCGCCTCGCCGAAGGCATTTGCCCGCCGTGCCGAAATCGTGAGATCGCCGCCTTCCGGCATCGCGTCGCGCGCATTGATCGCCAGATTTAGCACCGCGAGTTCAAGCTGAGTCTGGTCGCCCAACACGTTCGGCAGCTGCGGCTCGAGATCCATGCGCACGCGCACCGAAGGGCCCAGCGTACGTCCGAGAAGCTCGCGCATACCCGCGAGCAGCTCGCCCAAGTCCAGCGGCTTCAATTCGAGTTTTTGCGACCGTGAAAACGCGAGGAGCTGCCCTGTGAGCTTGGCGCCTCGTTCGGCTGCCTGCAGCCCAGCTTCCGCCCATCGGCGCACGCGCCCGGCGTCCTCGGCCTTGCGGCGAATCAGATCGAGACTGCCGGTAACGCCCTGAAGAAGATTGTTGAAGTCGTGCGCAATGCCGCCGGTGAGATTGCCGATCGCTTCCATTTTCTGTGCCTGCTGCAGCGCCTGTTCGGCCATCACGCGCGCCGTGGTGTCCACCCCTTCAGGCACCATGGCGACAACCTGACCCATTTCGTCCTTCACCGGACGCAGCGAGAAATCGAAGGAACGCGTGCCGCCAGGCATATTCAGAGTCATGCCCATATTTTCTGTATTTCCGGCAGCGACGCGCTCGACCGCCGCCCTGATCGTTTCCGGCATGCCCGGCGTCGTCGCAAACCATTGCGTTTCCCACAGCGGGCGGCCGACCACGTCTTCAGGCCGCGCGCGGATGCCATCGAGTGCCGTGCGGTTTGCATAGAGAAGCGTACCGGCCACATCCATCAGACCCTGCGAAAGATGTGATGTTTCCAGAATGGTACGGATGTTTCGCTCGCCCTGCTCGAGCGCCTGCGTGCGTTCGGCGACTCGCCGTTCCAGCGTCTCGTTCAACTCGCGCACCTCGCGCTCGATCTCTTTGCGCCTGGTGATGTCGATCGCGGTGCCGATGACCCTCAGGCAGCGACCTTGAGCGTCGAATACGCCGCGGCCGTTTGCGGCAATCCAGCGGAGCACGCCGTCGCGTCCTACCACTTGGTACTCCACATCGTAGGTCGCCCGCTGCTCGGGATCGAGTGCCGCCGAGAAGGCGTTCGTCACCCGCTCGCGGTCTTCGGGATGAACGAGCGCGAAGAACTCTTCGACCGCGGCCTCGGTCTCGGCCGGCATTCCGAACATGCCTTTCACGCGCGGCTGCGAAAGACCGGTCCTGGTCGAGACGTCGTATTCCCAAAGTCCAATACCGGCGCTCTCGGTCGAGAGGCGGAGCTTCTCCTCGCTTTCGCGCAGGGTTTCCACGGCGGACTGCTGCTCCGTCACGTCCATGCAGGAACCGATGAACCCGATGAAACTTCCGCCCGGTGCGAAGCGCGCGACTGCGGTCTCGTCGAGTGTGCGCCATGCGCCGTCGTGACGACGGGCCCGGAAGATCACCCGCACTGGCGTCTGGCTGGCATGCGCTTCCGCAAACCTTTGCGCCACAAGTGCAGAATCGTCGGGATGCACATGGTCGAGCCAGCGCATGCCTATCTCGGCTTCGAGAGGACGGCCGGTGAAGTCGAGCACCGCCTTGTTAAACCAGGAAACGGAGGCGGCCGCGTCGGAAATCCAGATCATCACTGGCGCGGCATCGGCGATTTCCCGGAACCACGTTTCGCTTTCGACCAGCGCGCGCTCGGCAAGTACGCGAGCGGTTGTCTCCACGACGATCGCCATCACGCCCGCGGGCCTGCCGCTCTCATCGAGCATCGGCGAATAGTCCAGGTTCATCCAGACCTGTTCCGGCCGGCCGGTGCGGTAGAGAGTGAGTTCGTGGTCGCGATAGGCGAGCGTGCCGCCCGCGAGTCCCACCTTCATGACATGATCATTGAACGGCGCGACTTCGGGCCAACCTTCGCGCACTTTCGAGCCCAGAAGCTGCGGATGTCGGCCGCCTGCAAAAACCGAATAGGCGTCGTTGTAAATCATGATGCCGTCCTGCCCCCACAGCATCACGATCGGCACCGGCGACAGGAGCACCATGCCGACGGCCGTCCTGAGGCTCTGCGGCCAGGAGCTGATCGGGCCTAGCGGCGTCGCCGCCCAGTCGAACCCGCGGACGCGATCCGCCATCTCGCCTCCGATGGCTGGAAAATCTGTTTTCTCCGCGGCCATGCCGCTGGCCCCCGCTCGCCCGTCCGGCCCCCAGCAGGACCGAACCTCTCGATCCGCAAAATGCTACGAAACTCTGCTCGCTTCCAGACGACGCGGCAACAAGAGGCGGCATTGCACACGCAATTTGAGATGACTTTTAGACGTGTGGGAGTGGCAGCGGGATCCCGGTGGTCCCGCAAGTCTAGCCGCGAATTTTGCGCCAGGAGAGAATTTCGCGCAGCCCGCCCAGGTCCCAATCCGGTCCGCGCGCATGCACCACGAAATCGGTGAATCCGGCCGCAAGGTAAGGCTCAGGATCGACGCGCGCGCCGCGCATCATTCCGACCGATGTCGAACGGACAATCTCCTTCGGATTGCGTCCCACCTTCGCGCACCATTCGTCGAGAATATCCGATTTGCGCTTCATCGTTTCCACATCGCCGAAGGAATGCCAGATGTCGGCGTGTTTTGCAGTGATGCGCAACGTCATCTTTTCGCCGCCGCCGCCGATCAGGATCGGAATTCGGCGGAGCGGCGGGGGATTGAGCTTCGTCCAGCGGTCCTTGATGATCTCGAGATCGCGCTCGAGGTTCTTGAGCCGGCCTGCCACAGTGCCGAACTCGTAGCCGTACTCGTCAAAATCGGTCTTGAACCAGCCCGAACCGATACCCAGCACGAAGCGCCCGCCGGAGAGGTGGTCGATGGTGCGCGCGATATCTGCGAGAAGATTAGCATTGCGATAGGCGGCACAATGCACCAAGCAGGAGATTTCCGCGCGCTGCGTGGTCACGGCCATCGCTGCCTCGATCGCCGTCGCCTCGAAGCTCTTGCCGTGCGTCTCCTCGAACGACGGGCTAGGATTGTTCATGACGAGCGTGAAGAAATGATCGAAGGTGTAGATGCGATCGACGCCGAGCTGGTCGGCTTCCTCCCACGCCTTGCGGAGTTGCGGCATCTCTCCATGCTGAGGCGGCATGGAAACACCTATCGTGATATTCATGCGACGAATCCCTGTGGCTGTCGCCCCGATGCTCGGCGCGATTCCGCCCCGGTTCAACCTCCGGATGCGCAGGACAGTTCCCGCGCCCCTTGGCGATTTCGGAAGTTAACGCCGTGAGCGGCATTCGGGTGGTTGCGCTCTCAGGCGGCGTGGGCGGCGCGAAGCTTTTGCGCGGACTTTGTCGCATCCTGCCGGACAACTCGCTGGCCGCGCTTGTCAATACCGGCGATGATTTCGAACATTTGGGGCTGCACATTTGTCCCGATGTCGATACGGCCCTCTACACACTTGGGGGGCTCGCCCATCCAGAACAGGGCTGGGGCCGGCGTGACGAAACCTGGACCTTCATGCGCGCGCTCGAGGCGCTCGGCGGCGAGACCTGGTTCCGGCTCGGCGACGCCGATCTGGCGGTCCATGTGGAGCGCACGCGCCGGCTCAAGGCTGGCGAGCAACTCGGCGCGATTACGGCAGACTTCGCGCGCCGCTTCGGCATCCGTGCCGAGATCATTCCAATGAGCGATGAATCCGTGGCGACGCGCGTGGCGACGAACGAAGGCGAACTCGCGTTCCAGGAGTATTTCGTGCGGCGCCGCTGCGAACCCGTCGTACATGGGTTCCGGTTCGATGGCGCAGAGAATGCCCGTCTTTCCGAGGCGGCCCGCACCGCCTTCGCGTCCGCCGACCTCGGGGCGGTTGTTGTCGCTCCTTCCAATCCCTGGCTCAGCGTCGATCCGGTGCTGGCAATCCCGGAGCTTCGTGGCGCGCTTCGGAACGCGCGCTGTCCCGTCGTCGCGGTCACGCCCATCATTGCCGGCAAGGCAGTCAAAGGACCGACAGCAAAGATCATGCTCGAGCTTGGAATTCCGGTTTCGCCGCTGTCGGTGGCGGAGCACTATCGCGGGCTGATCGACGGCTTCATTCTCGATTCGCGTGATGCCGTTCTCGCCAACAGTCTCGATTTTCCCGTCGAGATCACCGATACACTGATGGCTGCGCCCGAAGATTGCGACCGCGTCGCCCGCGCCGCACTTGCTTTGGCGGACCGGCTTGCGCGCGCAGCGCGTTAGGTGAGACGGCGTGCGGCTGGACAGGGTGCCCGGCGGGCGGTTGAATGCCGACAGAGGCTTGCAGAAGGACATGCGATCATGGCCACCGATTCCGAGAATTATCGCGATCTGTTCGAACAGAAAAAAGCGTTCGCCAATCTTGCGACCTTGATGCCCGACGGTTCGCCACAGGTAACGCCGGTCTGGTTCGATCGCAAGGATGGGGCATTCCGCATCAATACTGCGAAAGGACGAGTCAAGGCGCGCAACATGAAGGAAGGATCGCCGGTCGCGTTCGCGATCATGGATCCGGACAACGCCTACCGCTACGTGCAGGTTCGCGGTACCGTCAGCCGTGTGACCGAGGAAGGCGCCGACGCGCACATCGATTCACTTGCGAAGAAGTACATTGGCAAGGACAAATATCCGTTCCGCCAGCCGGGCGAAGTGAGGGTGATTTACGAGATCACGCCAAAGTCGATTTCGGGGATGGGATAAGCAGCAACATGGCGTGTCATGTCCGCTCTTGCGGAGATGACAAAACGGTGTCGAGGGAAACATGCGTATACGAATTGCCGCTGTTGCGGCAGCGGCGCTGATCTTGATTTTGCCAGCCGCCCAGGCCGCAAGTGATGTCTCATCCGGCAAGAACATGGATGCGCAGTTCAAAGCCATCTATTCGAAGGAGTGGGCGTGGCGAAAGGCGCAATATGGGCTTCGCGACGAGGAGAACACGCGCGAGCCATTCGTCGATTATCTGCCGAAGGCCGATCCCGCGTCCGAGGAAGCGCGCCTTGCCTACTGGACGAAGGTGCTGAAAGATGTCGATGCGATACCGCGCAACCGACTGTCGCCCAATGCCCAGATCGATTACGACGTTTACCGACCTCAGATCGCGGCGCTGATCGCGGATCAACGCTTCCGCGACTATGAAATGCCGGTCAATTCTGACTCGGCTTTCTACACCGACATAGCCGAAGAGGCCCGAGGCAAGTTCCGGACGGTTGCGGACTACCGCAATTACGTGAAATGGCTGGGCGATTTTCCGCGGTATTTCCGCGAGGAAATCGGCGAGATGCGCGCCGGCCTCAAACGCGGTTTCACCCCACCCAAGGTAACGCTTACCGGGCGCGATGTGCCGATTGCGCAGATCGCCACTGCGAAACCGGAAGCAAGTGTGTATTTCGAACCGTTCAAGAAGAATAGCCTGGGTATTCCGGAGACGGAATGGAACGAGCTGCGGAGCGATGCGCTGAAGGCGATCCAAACCTCCGTCGTTCCGGCTTATCGCCAACTTCTCCCCTTCATCCGCGACGAATACATCCCGCACGCGCGCACGACGTTGGCGGCCGAAGCGCTGCCCGACGGCAAGGCTTACTACCGCTCCAGGATTCTCGAGTTCACGACGCTGGATATGGATCCGGCCGAGATTCACCGTATCGGGCTTCAGGAAGTCGCGGCCATCCACCAGAAGATGCTGGATGAGATGCACAAGACCGGCTTCAAAGGCGACTTCGCGGCGTTCCTGAAATTCCTCCGTACCGATCCGAAATTCTACGTCAAGACGCCGGATCAACTGCTGCGTCGCGCCGCCTGGATCGCCAAGACCTTCGATGGCAAGGCGTCGATCTATTTCGGACTGCTCCCACGGTCGCGCTTTGCGATCAAGCCGGTGCCCGCCGATATCGCGCCGTTTTACACCGCAGGCCGCGGCGGACCAGGCGTTTATCTCGTCAACACCTACGAACTCAAATCGCGGCCGCTCTACAATTTGACGGCGCTGACGCTGCACGAATCCGCGCCGGGCCATGCTTTCCAGATTCCGCTTGCCGATGAGCGCAAGGACCTGCCGGATTTTCGCAGACAAACCTACATTTCAGCCTATGGCGAGGGCTGGGCGCTCTATTGCGAGCGGCTCGGGCTCGAGATGGGCATGTACGATACGCCGTACGACGTGTTCGGCATGTGGGGTTATCAGATCTGGCGCGCGGCCAGGCTCGTCGTCGACACCGGCATCCATTCGCAGGGCTGGACGCGCGAACAGGCGATCGATTATCTGCGTGAGAACACCGCGCTGCCAGAGCGCGAGATCGGCACGGAAGTCGATCGTTACATTTCCTGGCCCGGCCAGGCGCTTTCCTATTACCTCGGCGAGATGGCGATCCTGAAGGCGCGCGCGAAAGCCGAGAAAGCGCTCGGCCCGAAATTTAACCTGCGCGCCTTCCACGACACAGTGTTGGAACTGGGCTCGGTGCCGCTACCCGTCCTCACGGCGCGCATCGACCGGTTTATTGCCGCAGGCGGCAAGGGTCCGTATCCGGATTTGGAGTAGGCAGCCGCAGCACCATCATTCAAAAAGACCCTGAAATCCGAATGTCAGGGTCGGGAGGCCGGCCTCGGCGTCTACTGCTGGATGGCATGGGAATTACGCTGTCTTCCACTCCTTCGGGATCGGCGTGGCGCGCTGGTTGGTGAGGAGCTTGTTTCGGCGCGCCTTTTCCTGCTCGGAGAGCGTTGCGGGGTCTTCCTGAAGTTCCGCGCCTACTGCCATGCCCTTGCGCACGGCAGGTCGCTCACCAACTTCCGAGAGCCAGCGCTTCACGTTGGGGAATTCATCCAGATCGATGCCGCGCATTTTCCAGCCTGCAGCCCAGGGGTAACAGATCATGTCGGCGATGGTGTATTCGCCTGCCGCGAGATAGCGCTTTCCGAACAGGCCGAGATTCATCACGCCGTAAAGCCGGTGCACTTCATCGCCGAAGCGGCGGATCGGGTATGCGAGAGCGCCATTTTCCTGCGCCTGAGCTGCCCGTGTGAAATGTCCCTGTTCGCCGAATTTGGGCCCCTGATTGGCCATCTGCCACATCACCCATTGTACCACATCCCATTTCTTGCGGGATTGCTGCGGCCAGAACCGCCCGGCTGTTTCCGCGAGATACATCATGATCGCGCCCGATTCGAAGATCGCGATCGGCTCTCCACCGGCGTCCCGCTCGCTGTCGACCAGAGCGGGCATACGGTTGTTGGGCGAGATCTTCAGGAAATCGGGATGGAACTGGTCACCCCGCCCGATATGCGTAGGTCTGAGTGTGTACGACAGTCCCAGCTCTTCAAGTAGAATGGTGATTTTCTTGCCATTCGGCGTAGGCCAGAAATAAAGCTCGAGCATTGCGCGACGTCTCCAGACGCGCCCCATCCCATCGCCCTTCAGGCTCGGGACTTTCCTTGCCCGATCCGCATGATACAAGCAAAAAATGCGCGACGCGCTCACGTTGTTGTGGGCGCGTTCCGCACGTGTTGGTTAATGCGCGTCAAAGCGCCCCATTGCAAAGGGACGCAAGTCGACCCGGCTTGCTCCGTCGAGCACGAGTTCCGCGATTGCTTCCCCGATCGCCGGTGCATGTTTGAATCCGTGACCGGAACAGCAGGAGGCGATAATAATGCGCTCACTGTCGGGATGGCGGTCTATGACGAAGCCAAAATCCGGCGTTACCGTGTAGAGGCAGGCCGAAGCGCGCACACAGTTTGGGGAAAGCGTCGGCAGGAATGGCGCAACATATTCCTCGAACATTGAAGCGCGCTCCCAGTCGTCCACATCGCATGCGACCGCCGAGGCTGTGGTCCTCCTGACGTATTGCTCGGTGGCGATCTTCACCCCCCACTTGTCGATTTGCGGGAAGCCATAGAGGGATTGTGTCCGGCCGCGCAGCTCCCAGATAAAGACCGGAAATCGGTCGGGACGAAAACAATCTTCACGCGGCGCATACCAGTACTGCACCTGGCGGAAGACGCGGAAGTGCCTGGCAAGATTGCCCGGAAGCAGGTCGGGGAGCCACGCTCCGGCGGCAACCACGAGAGTTTTCGCGCAACAAGTGCTGTGTCGCGTTTCGATGAGCACGTCGTGCGCACGCCCAACAAAACGCGTGACGGGTTCGCCCGTGCGTATGTGGGCACCCGCGCGTCTGGCAAGGGAAAGTTGCGCGCCTACGCAGGCTTCCGGGTGCAGAAATCCCGCGCCCGGTTCGAAGTAGGCGTGCTCGCCCGGCCGGACGTGGAATTGCGGGAAGCGCCGCCGGATCGCTGCCGTGTCAAGGAGTTCGTGCGGGATCCGGTTCTTGCGGGCGGCTTCCAGTGTGGTGGCAAAGAAATTCTCGACATGGGTAAAGCCGGTGCGTTCCAGACTCGAAATGACGAGAAGCCCCGTCATGGTAAAAAGCCTTGTCCCGGTTTCTCGCTCCATTTCGCACCACAGCGCCTGCGACCGGATTGCGAGAGGCGTCAGATGCGCACCTTCCCCGATTGCCTGGCGGGTGATTCGCGTTTCGCCATGGCTGGACCCGAGCGCGTGCGGAGGGACGAGGCGGTCGATCCCAAGTACATTGGCGCCACGTCCTGCCAGTTCGCGAACTACGGCGCCTCCAATGGCACCGAGACCCAAGACCGCCGCGTCGAAGATTTCCATGTTCAGGTTGAAGATGTCGCGCCACGGCGATTCTGGCACAATCCGCGAGGCGATTCGCTGGATGGGGCGTTTTGCTCCCGAAGACTGGCCCGGGGATTGCAAAGCGAGCCGGGTTGGATCGCGGAGTGTGGCATTTTGGTCCCGCCTTCTGGACTTCATGCTGCCGGGATACGGGGAATGACACCCTGTCACAGTCCGTGCGTTTCATCTTGGGTTCAGATTAGGTCCGGCACAACTGTCGGCCAAGCGGTGAATGGAGCGGGGTCATGAAACTGACATTTCTGCCCACTTTGACGGATCTGCACGAAATGCTGGGCGACCGGCTCTATCTTGAGTTCGTCTGGATGTGGCGCGAACAGGAACAGGCCCAACGCACCCAGGAACGGCGAGCGAAGTGGGCCGAGCAGCTGCCGGCACGCAATGCTGAGGCTTGGCCGCAGCCGCTGTTTATCCGCGCCGAAGCCGAATCCCCTCGGGCACCCGAGCAGAAGCCGGCCCAGGTGGCCCTGCTGCACCCGAACATCCAGCGCCTTCTCGAGCAGCGGACGGTCAACGGAGCCGACTGGTTGCAACTCGGGCCCGATCCGGAAGCCGAGGCGATCGCGAGCCGTGTGCGCGCGGCAGGCTACCGCGCCGCGGCCGAATAGGAGCGACTAGCCCGCCCGGCCGGCTTCGAACAGGAACCAGATTCGCCGCTCGGTTTCGTCGATCCAGACTTCGATCAGGCTGGCCGTGGCCACGTCGCCATGCTCGTCGCAGAGGCCATGGGCTTCGCGCAGCGCCTGGGCCAACTGTTTGTTGTCTTCGCGCATCTCGGCCAACATGTCTGCAGGCGCGACGTAATCCGCATCATTGTCGCTCAGCCGTTGCAGGCGCGCGATATGGCCGATCGAGCGCAGCGTCGTACCGCCGAGCTTGCGCACCCGCTCGGCGATCGGGTCGGTCATCGCGAAAATCTGGGCCGCCTGCTCGTCGAGAAGCAGGTGATAGTCGCGAAAGTGCGGACCCGACATGTGCCAGTGAAAGTTCTTCGTCTTCAGGAAAAGCGCATAGGAATCCGCCAGCAGCGTCGTCAGCGCACCGGAGAGATCCTTCATTGCGTTTGCGCCGAGATCATTGGGGGTGCGCAGCGGAGCGGTGCGCCTGAGCCTTGCGTCCTTGTCGTCCACGGGAATCCCTCCTTTGAGGATCGCCGGAACGCGCCTGTGCGCGGTGGTACAAATGCTCCGGCAGCATCAAGGTTGTGGTAACGTCAATATGGCGAGGCGCCGGAAATCCGCAATATCCGCGCCAACGGTCCCGCTTCCCGCCGAGCCGTAGCGACGCGCGAGGGCGGCGCTGCTACTGCGGCTCGTTCGCGGACGGGTTCAACGGTAACGGCTTGAACTGCGCCGCTGCGGCTTCCGCCGCGGCGCGATCCTGTGTGGAAAGTTGCGAAGAAAGCGCATCCACACGATCTTTCGACTCCTGGTCGCCAGCTTTCGCCGCAACGAGATACCAGCGATAGGCATCGATCAGGCTCTGCGGTACGCCAAGCCCGCGCTCGTACAGGACTGCGAGATCAAACTGCGCGTCGACAAGACCCAGTGCCGCCGCTTTCGAGAACCAGCGAGCGGCTTCCTGTGGGTCCTTTGCCGTGCCGCTACCCTGCGCGTATGCGAGCGCGAGATTTGACATCGCTTTGCGATTGCCGCCCTTGGCCGCCGCCGCATACCACTGGAACGCCTTGGCAGCGTCGGCCTGGACGCCATGCCCCTGCGCGTAGAGCGTAGCGAGGCGGTACTGGGCCACAGGCATGCCCTGGACGGCCGCGGCTTGCAGCCATTTTGCCGCATCGGTCTTGTCCGTCCCGAGCTCCTGCAATCCGAGCAACATCTGCGCCTGTGGATCGCCGGCTTTTGCCAGCATGGGCAGACGTGGCGTTCCCGCCGGGCTGCCGGTTGCCAAAATCTTGGGAGCCGTCGCAACCTTCGCAACCGCAATCAGCGGTTTTCGTCTTGCGCCGTGCGGAATATGCCCCGTTGCAAGCGTCGCGGACGTCCGCTGTACAACGCTGGCAGGTGCCGACCGCTTGACCAATTCACTAGCTGTGATTGCAATGGCGAGAATCGCTACCAGCGCCACGCCTGCCAGTAGCGCGTAGCTGGTGGCATCGCTCCGCCCCTTCTGCGTCGGGGTGGAGTGGCGAAGGAACTGAAATCCAAACAACGTTTTTGCGCCCGAGTCCGCCTCCGTTTTCTGCGCCGCCGCCTTCAGCGACTGACGGGCTGCGGAAAGAAACGATGCGGAGCCTTGACCAGGTTCGGACGCGGTATCGCGCGCAAAGGAGGTCACCGGTTCGAGCGGCTCGCTCGCGGCGGAACTCAGCGCACCCATGGCCGTTCCTACCGCCAGCGCGGGTTCCGCGAAGTGCGGGGGTGCATCAGACAAGCCGTCATCGGAACGATGGTACTCCGGGTCCGGCACTTCTGTTGCAGGCGTAGTGAGATCCAGAATCGAATCCTGCGGTGCTTCCATTTCGTGGATCGCTGGTTCTGCCGCTGACGTTGCTGACTCGCTTTCCGCGGGCTGATGTTCAGGCTCAGCCGGCGGCGCAACCGGGGGCAGTTCCGCCGCCCATTGCGCCATGGCGAGCTGCTGTTTTCGCGCCCCTTCCTCGAGCTTTTCGTCCACCAGGCGCAGCGTGTTTGCGGCAAAGTTCGCGTGCAGTTCTTCGAGAGACCGCTCCTGCTTGCACGCTTCGGCATCCAGGTGCGCGCCGAGCGACCGGGAAACTTCGTCGAGCAGTTCCAGTTTCAGCTCTTGGAGTCCGTCGTGCTGGTTGCGTGACTCAGTATCGGTTCGAGACTCGATCCCATTGAGCAGCACGCCCATGCTCGTTGCGTGTTCCTGAAGCAAGCCCAGGCCGGACTCGACGGCCCCTGTCCGCCCTGTGAGTTCCTGAAGCTGCTGTTCGAAGCTCGCGGCGCGCGTATCCGATTCGATGTTGGACAGCCTGGTCTGCAGCTGGACGATTCCTCCCTCCAGTGCCTGCACCGCAGACGTCGCGGCGCCCTGGTTTCGGCGCGTTTCCGAAAGTGCCTCGATGGCGTCGCTTTGCCGCCGTTCGAAATCCTGCAACACCTGTTGCGTGGCAGCGAGGCGTTCATCGAGCGATGCACAGGCAGCAGTTGCACCTGTGCGCACCTCGGCAATTTTCTCGGCTACCCAGCCGCGCCCGCGTTCAAGCGCTTCGGACGTTTCCGCCTGGCGCGAATCCAGAATTTGCAGGTTCTGCTGCACGAGCAGGAGACGGTGATCGAGGGCCCCGCACATTCCTGCCGCGTCGGTCGCCGCCTCCGCGATTTTGCCGTCGAGCGATTCGGTCCTGTCGGCGATCGTCCGTAACTGGTCCTTCTGCAAGAGATCGAGCTGGTCGAGCTTGTCCCGAAGCTCTTGCATCTGCGCATGCAGTCCATTTGCCGATTCCGCTGTGGCTGCGCACACGCGGTCGAGCCGGACGCCGAAATTTTCGAGGCGGTCCGTAACACCGGCCACCTGCTCGTGCCGTTGCCGATCCACCTCTTCCGTGCGTTGCTGTGCCTCGCCAAGGCGCCCATCAAGCCCCTGAACGTCCTGGACGACGTGCGCGAGCTGAGACTGCAAAGCGTTGGAATTGCGTGAGGCCGTTCCAAAAGCGTCGTCGAGTGTGTGGGTGAGCCGATCGAGCCTCTGCGCAAGTGCATCGGTCTTCTGGAGGTTACTTTCGGCAGCCGCGTCGAGCCCCTTCTGGATGGCATCAATGCGCCGGTCGAATCCGTGGCCGGCCTGTGCGGCGGCTCCGCGGATTTCCTCGATTTTTTCGAGCACCTCCTCGACGTTGCGCGACAGTGCCGAAATGCGGATTGTGGATTGACCGGTAGATTGGACTACATCGTTGGTGAGGCGGCCGAGGCCTTGATGGAGCTTCTTGATGGCCTCGCGCATGGGCGCGGACCGGAATTCGATCTCGAGGTGTTCCAGCCGGCCGGTAACTTCGGAGACTCGATGGCCCAGCTGGCTGAAGGCTTCTTCGCGTTCCTGTGAATTCAATTCGGAATAGCGCTTCAGGATTCGGCGAGTCAGCCACTCGCCCAAAGGAAGACCTTCCCTGCGGGCCGCCGCCTGGGCGGCATCCCGTGCGTCCAATGGGATATCCATGAGACTCCAGGACGTTTCCAAGCCCATTTCGACCTCGCGAGGCTTTGCCGCGCTGCATGGGCGAGAGCGGCCAAATTCTCGCGCAGTGTTAAACGCGCAGCGTAAAAATCATGTTAACCGAAGGTTGCGGCGCCGGGCCCCCGCGGAAAGGTTGCCAGCGGGCGGATGGGAAGCACGATGACACATCTGAACGGCCTGTTTCGCCGCGTGGACGCTTTGACGTGGCGACTGCTGGGATGCGATGCCGCCTTTGCGGGTTACCTTCTGGCGGTGCAACTCTGGCTGGGGCTGCTCTGGTTTTTTTATCAGGGTTTCGGCGTCACGCGCGGGATTATCTTGGGCGGGCTCGTTGCGGCTCTGTTCCTGTTGCGATTTGGTGCGCGGTCGCCGTTGGCGGCGATTTCGGCCGGCGCACTATCGCTCACTATGCTATTGCGCGGGCTTCTGATTGCGGCGGTGTTGCTCGATCTCGGCATGATGGCCGTCAGCAGCACGAAAAGCTTCGAAACCACGAAAATTCCGATGGACGAAGGACAGACCAGCTGGCGCGCCGCCCGGCTCCTCTGGAAAGGCGAGGACCCCTATGGCGCCGGCACACTGGTCGACCTGACTGCCTTGCGATTGCGCACAGCCCAACGAAAACAGGCCGGCATCCCGTCCTTGCCGAGCGGTCCTGCCATGGCCCAGGCGCTGACGCGATACGACAAGAACCTGGATCGGAAGATCCGCACCACTTTGCTGCCGGTTTCCGCGCATAGGTCCGCAGCGCGCGAGCGCGAATTGCGACTGTACGGTTACAAATACGGCCCGGTCATCCTGGTCGCGACTGCGCTGCTTGCTCCGACCGGGTTGCCGGGTACGGTACTGCTTCTCAACGGGCTTGTCTGTTTCGGGCTGTTTGCGGCGAACTGGCGCATTCTGAAGCGCATATCGGGCCGCCAACTCGCGCTCGCCGGCGCAGCGATGCTGGCCCTTCTTCTCGACCGCCACATCACCCGCAACTACATTGATCGTTCCGCCACCGATGTCTGGGCCCTGTTGTTCGGTTCGTTCGCGGTGCTCTCCTTCCTGTCGCGGCGGCCTTTCGCGACCGCGTGGGCCGTGGCCCTCGCGATCGGCTGCAAGACCATGCCCGGACTGCTCTTTCTGCCTCTGGTGTTGTTTTTCCGTTCGCCGCGGCTGGTGCTGGCATTCGCAGGTATGATGCTTGTCCTCATATCTCCCTGGCTGCTGTGGGATGCATCCGGTTTTGTAAACAACGTGTTTCTTTGGCCGCTCTACATGACTGCCGATAGCACGTCGTGGGAGTTCTTCACGCCGCATTGGGTGGCGCTGGCGGCGCGCGTGGCGGCAGCCGGCATCGTAGCGGTGCTGTGGTGGCGATTTCTTTGCGGGAAGGAACCGCGCCTGTTCTGGACGCTCGCCATGTCGGCGGCTCTCATTCTGTTCGCGAGTGGTTATTTGCGAAACGGCTACATTCCTTGGATATCGCTGTGGGCCGTCGCCGCCGGTGTCGAAGCCTTCGCGAGTCCTCGCGCGATGTGGATCACGGCAGTCGCGCCGGCTATCGCCAGCGCGTCTCTTCATGCGGCAGAAATCCCTCAGTAATAGAACTGCTGGAGCTGTGAGACGCCGTTCGGGCCACCGAATACCCACCCCATGCGCCTGGCGGGATTGAGCGCCGGCGGCGGCGAAATGGCGACATTGCTCGCGAACTGGAATCCTGAAACAGTCTCGACGTAATTTCCGCTCGCGTCATACACGATAATGGCGCCGCCGTCGCCGTTGTTGCAGGCGTTGTAGGTCTCGGTGACCAGAAATAGCCTGTTCACCGGATCGACCGTGATTCCCGAGCCGCTGTAGGTCTGATCCGTGTCCCCGGTGCAGGGCAGCTGGACCGCCGTGATGCCGGTCAGGTGTGCCATATCGTAGAATTCGACCTGCGCATTCAGCTCCGTATCCGTTGCTGTCACACCCGTATTGGGGTCCGTCGCAAGGCCGTTCACATATCCGGCGTGGTAGGGGCCGTTGTTGTACCCCGCAAAGCTCGTACTCTTTCCGGTGGTCAGATCGAACAGATAATTCATCGGCGCCTCGCCGCCTACCGTACCACCATCGGGTGACACGGCGATGACTGCCTGGTTGGCGGCGGTGTACTGCCCGAGCTGCGGTCCGTTGGCCAGAGTGAAAGCGTTCGGATCGAGGTGAATGACGTTGCTGAATGTATCCGCACCGACATCCGAGACGATCAGATCGGGCCTGTCCTGCTTCTTCAGCTCGATGACGAAGACGACGCTCGTCGATGTTGCCTGGTTTTCCGCAACCAGCTTGATGTCCACGTCCTTCAGCGGGGGTGTCCAGGAGCCGGTGAATTTCTCTCCCATCACCGGATTCATCAGTTCGTATTTCCGGCGGGCATAAATCTGCCCCTGGGGTGTTATGTAATGGGTGACGAGGCCCACGTCTCCGAAGAAGATTCCGTCAACGGAATACGAGTTGCGGTCGCTGTTGCGGGTCGCAAACGATTTCGTGATTTTCCCCGAGTTGGCGTCGAACGTCTCGACCGAGACGACGAAGTTGTTTCCCTGATAACCGGCGCTCGCAAGTACCCCGTCGTTCCCGTCCTGGTTGATATCGAAGCCGTAAACCTGGCCGCCATCCTTCGTGGTCAGTACATTTCCTAGGCCGACCTTGTGGGGAGCGTCCGCGGCAGACCCTTCAGAAGTGTAACAGCGGGCCGCGACCACCGCAGCCGAAAGGAGCATGATTGCGCGGAGCGCTATCCGCGGCGCTCGCGCAGTGCGCCGAAATGAAGTCTGCATGAACGAAATCCTTTGGCAGCTGCATGGCATCAGGCATCGAGACGTTCCTGCCCCCGGCTTTATTCCCGCGCGTCCATCGATCGGCAATTCGCCCGTAATATGCTCCGTTCCATTGCCGATTGCGAATTGTTGAGCCGCCCGGAACCAAGGAGGCGCGCCGAGCCTTCAATCCTTGCCTCCGAATTCCGACGGGAAAACGCGTGAAGCGCTCCGTGTTCAAGAGTCTGTCGCGTGCGGGTCTTGCGCTCGTACTTGTTCTGCCGATCGGATTCGGTACCGCAGCGATACTGCATCGGCCCCTGCCGCGCCTCAGTCTCGAACGGAATGGAACGCCCAAGCCGATGCAGGTCCACACAGGGCCGCAGGTACCACCACACCCTTTGCCGGGTTCGCATCTGGTCGAGAATCCCTACCAGGCTTTGAAGCGGCATTATGGCGGCACGCCTATCGACGTGCTCACCTACCACTACGATTCCGGCCGTACGGGCTGGAATCAGAGCGAGACCGATCTGACGCCGGCCAGCGTGGCGTCGGGCAATTTCGGCGAAATTGCGACACTGAACGTCGACGGCAACGTGCTGGCACAGCCGCTGCTGGTCTCCGGCTTCAAGATGCCGGACGGCACGACCCGCGATGTGCTTGTGGTCGTCACGGGAAACAACTCCGTCTATGCTTTCGACGCCGGCAACTACTCGAAACTCTGGAAAGTCAATCTCGGCCCGGCGCAATCCTCGCAAGATGTGGGCTGCGGCGACGTGGTTCCGGAATACGGAATTTCGAGCACGCCGGTGATCGTGCGCAAATCTCCCGGCTCGGCGATCCTGTATGTCGTCGCCGCCACCGAGCCGAATTACCTCTCGTTTCATACCCAGCTGCACGCACTGGATCTGGGCACCGGCGCCGATATCGTGACACCGGTGGAGATCGCGCCAAAGGCGAAACTGAGAAGCGGCGGCACGATCAATTTCGACCCGCAGAATCAGTGGAGCCGCGCCGCGCTTGCCTATAACAATGGCAATATCTACATCGGCATCGGCTCGCATTGCGACGACAACGCCGATGCCGTTTCGGGGTGGCTGCTCCAATACAGCGCCTCGACTCTCCAGCTGTTGCACCATTTCCACACCATCAGCACTTCGCAGCCTACTTACGAATTGGCGGGCATCTGGGGCGCGGGCTTCGCGCCGGCCATCGATGCGAATGGCAACGTCTTTGTCGTCACCGGAAACGGCGCCTTTGCAAAGAAAACGGGCGACTGGGCGGAAAGCGTGCTCCGGCTGCCGTCCGGCCTTACGAAGGTTGCGGACCATTTCACGGTGTCGGACTACCGCAAGCTCAACAAGGACGATCGGGATTTCGGATCGGGCGGCGTGATGCTCGTGCCCGTTGTTCCCGGGCAGACGGCGCCGCCGATGGCGGTCGCAATGGGAAAGGACGCCGTTCTTTATCTCCTGAACCAGGCCAATCTCGGCGGTTTGAAAACCGGTGATGCGGGAGCATTGCAGGCGCAGCGGTTGGCGAAATCGGGTCAGGGCCTGTGGGGCGGCCCGGCCTATTACGGCAGTCCCGGCGGCGGTCTCGTCTATGTGCAGACGAATGGCAAAGTTCTGCGCGCTTTCAGCATATCGACCGGCACGCAGCCGTCGCTGACGCAGGTGGCGAAAGGAAAGTCGATCGCCGGCTATGGCGGTTCGCTGCCAATCGTTTCCTCGAACAGCTCTGAGGCCGATAGGGGCGTCGTGTGGGTGATCCAGCGCGGCACCACGGTAGTTCTGCAAGCCTATGACGCGGTGAAGCTGGGGACGCCGCTCTTCGCCGCGAACGCCGGGACCTGGACCAACAGCCACGGCAATTCCTTCCTCACGGCTATGGAAGCGAACGGCCGCGTGTACGTGCCTGCTTCCGGCACCGTAATGGTTTTCGGCCTGCAATAGCGCCGGCTGCCCTCCTCGGGTTTGCTACGCCGCATTTTCCTGTATTCTGCGGAGATCGCCGTGGGGAATTCGCGGCTCGTCGAAGGGAAATCGCATGTCCGGAAAATCCGCGCGGCTCGCGCTGGCGCTCGCGTTTGTCTTGTGTGCCGCCGCCGCTTCCGCCGCTACGCTGCATAGGCCACTGCCGGCTGACAGTCTCGAACGCAACGGCACACCGCAGCCGATGCAGCACCACTCCGGCCATCATGCGGCGCCTCCCCCGGCGCTGTCGCAAAAGCCGTCGTTCCAGTACGCGGCTGCGGGACTGAAGCGGCGCTACCCCGGCACGCCTGTTGACGTGCTCACCTATCACTACGATCTGAATCGCACCGGCTGGAATCCCACCGAGACCGATCTCACGCCCGCAAATGTCGGCACGGGGAATTTCGGTCAGCTGACCACGCTCAATGTGGACGGCAACGTTTTCGCTCAGCCTCTCCTCGTTTCCAATTTCACCATGCCCGACAGTACCGTGCACAACGTGCTGATCGTGGCGACCGGTCACAACTCCGTCTATGCGTTCGACGCGGATACGTACGCGACGCTGTGGCAGGTCAATCTCGGCCAATCCCAATCCACCAACGATGTTGGCTGCGGCGACGTGGTTCCGGAATACGGGATTTCGAGCACGCCCGTCATCGTGCGGAGCGGCGCCAATGCGGCGAGCATCTACCTGGTCGCTGCGACCGAGCCTTCGCAGTACTCATTCCACACGCAGCTGCATGAACTCAATCTCGCAACGGGCGCCGACGTCATTCCGCCCGTCGAAATCGCGCCGCATGCCAAGATCAAGGGCGGCAGCGGCTCGATCAGTTTCGATCCGCAGGACCAGTGGAATCGGGCAAGTCTCGGCTATGACAACGGGAATCTGTACGTCGGCATCGGCTCCCATTGTGATAACAATGCTGGCGGCATTTCCGGCTGGCTCCTCGACTACGACACCACGACGCTCAGGCTGCTGCACCACTTTCACACCATCGAAACGGCTGAAGGATACGAGCTGTCCAGCATCTGGATGACAGGCTTCGCGCCGGCGATCGATGGCAACGGTAATGTGTTCGTCGTCACGGGGAATGGCGCATTCGATCGCGGCGTGCGCAATTGGGGCGAGAGCGTTCTGCGCCTGCCGCCCGATCTCCAAAAAGTCCAGGGCTACTTCACGCCGGCCGCCTTCCAGCAGCTCAACAACAACGACACGGACTTCGGCTCTGGCGGCGTAATGCTGCTTCCGGTGGTATCGGGTCAGACCGCGCCGCCCATGGCCGTGGCGATGGGCAAGGACGCCGTACTTTACCTCCTGAACCAGACTGCGCTTGGCAAGGAGAAGACCAACGACAAGGGCGCGCTGCAGTGGCAGCGGCTGGGCGGCTCCGGCGGCGGATTGTGGGGCGGTCCTGCCTATTATGGCGGTCCGAACGGGGGAATGGTGTTCGCACAAATCGGTGGCCAGAGGCTGCTGGGTTTCAGCATCGGCACAGGATCGTCACCTTCGCTCAAGCAGGTTGCAGCAGGCACCACAAACGCCGGTTATGGTGGCTCGCTCCCAATCGTTTCCTCGAACGGCGCCACGGCGGGAAGCGGCATTGTATGGCTGATCCGGCGGGGCGATACGGTGCAGCTCGAAGCCTATGATGCGCTTGCGCTTGGCGCTCCGAAGTTCGCTGCGAATGCGGGCACCTGGTCCAATCAGGGCTCCGGCAATTCGTTTCTGACGCCGATGGAAGCCAACGGCCGCGTCTATGTGCCCGCCTACAAGACGGTGACGGTGTTTGGCCTGGGGCAGTGAGGCCGCTGTCGCTCAGGGATCCAGAAACTGCCAGGTGTTGGCGCCGTCGAGGCGGCGCACCCGCGCGGCTGCGAGGATTTCGGGAGCCATCAGCCGCGCATTGACGCCCATCCGGTCGGTCGATTTGTCCACCGGCGCCCAGTGCGTGACGCAGCCGCAATGGCGGCAGCGGTGGAACTCGAGGCTTCGGTCATCCCACACGTAAATATCCGTCGCGTTGGTGTCCGCGACGATGCGCACGTCCTTCGGCGAGTAATAGGCCCAGAGAACTCCGTAGCGCCGGCAGATCGAACAGTTGCAGTCTGTCACCGTTTCCGGCGCTTCAGCGATCTCGAGTTTGACCGCACCGCAATGGCACGAAGATTCGATCATGGGTTCAGGTGATTGCCGTCAGTTTGCAACCCAGCAAATACCACTGCTCTGCCCGTTTCTCCAGCGCACACAATTCCCGCTCGACGAATGGCGGAAGGAGCGTTCCATCTGCGCGGCGCAGGGATGCCACGCTGTACTGGAACCAGGCCTTCGCGCGTTTGCCCGAATAGACCGGCCGAGTGATGAAAAACGCCATTGACGATCGCGAGTCTCCAATCGCGGGCGGAGCCATGCCAAGATATTTCCAGGAACACTCCTCCCGGTAGGTCCCGCCGCCCGGCAGTTCGAAGTCGCGCAGAAAGGCCGCGCTCGGCGCCCTCTTGCCCCATTTCAGCTCCGATTTGCCGATGGCGACGATGATCGCACAGTCGTCGGCACTGGCCTGCTCGATGGACGAAACTCGTCCCGCCTGGTGGCTGGGAGAAGATCCGGTCGGACCGTGAGAACAAGCCGAAAGCGTCGCGACCAGAGCGGCGAACGGAACCCTGAGAAAAGACGGCAAACTGGCGGGCATGAACGGCAACCAAACGTCCCCTTGGATCGGATTGTACACCCTCAGGCCGATCGGGTTAGCATTCCATCGGCAGTTGCGGGGGACAGAACATGCCGCTTCATCCGGGCTGGGACGATCTGGCAATCCGCCTGATCCTGACATTGGCGGCGGGCGCGCTCATCGGCTTCAATCGTGAGGAAGGCGGTCACGCGGCTGGATTGCGGACCAACATTCTCGTCTGCCTCGCTGCCTCCGTTTCCATGATCCTGGCCAATCTACTCACCGACTCGACCGGCAAGGCGCCGGATTCGTTCGTCGTCTTCGATCTGATGCGCTTTCCGCTCGGTATTCTCTCGGGAATGGGATTCATCGGCGCGGGCGCAATCCTGAGGCGTGGCGATCTCATCACGGGAGTGACCACGGCGGCGACGCTGTGGTTCGTGACCATTGTCGGCCTCTGCTTCGGCGGTGGCCAGATTTACATCGGCATGGCGGCCACGCTCATAGGGTCTGCCGTTCTTTGGCTGCTCAAGGGCGTGGACCAGCGAATCCCGCGCGAGCAGCACGCCCGCCTCACAGTTGTGTACAGCGACAACGTCTCGCTCGAATCTGTCCTGGCGGAAGAGCCGCTGCTTGCGCCGCTGAACCGCAGGCTTTTATCGGAGCAGCGGATGCAGGATGCGCCGACGGAGGCGCTTTACGAACTTCGCTGGCAGGCCTCGGGCCGCGCGCCGCCGCAGGTGGATTTCGTGCAGGGTCTGCTTAGACGCGAGGGCATACTTGCTGTCGAGTGGCGCGCCGGCGATGCGCCCGAGGGCGAAAGCAAAGGGACCGATGCGACCAAGCTTCGACCAAACTGGCTGAAGACATAGGTCGCACCGGTTTCAGTGGCGCAAATCCGGTCTCACCAGTAGGGCGTTACGCCATAATAGGAGTAGAGTGCGGATTCGCGATCGCGGCTGCCATAGGCCCAAGGTTCGTCCTTGCGGAATTTGGGGGCACCCCGCAGCTGTTCTTCCGTGAGGTTCACCTCGTAGCCGCCGAGCCGCTCGTTGTAGGTGAGCAACGACCACGGGACCGGGTAATAGTCGCTGCCAAGTCCCAGAAATCCGCCGAAGCTCATGACTGCATACGCCACGCGCCCGCCGACCTTGTCGATCATGACGCGTTCGACGGTGCCGACCCGATCGCCGTTCGAATTGTAGACGTCGGTACCTTCGACCTTGTCGCTGCCGATCAGGGCGCCGGTTTCGCGTCTGGAGAGGTCTTGTGAACTCGTCTGTTGAGTCGCCATTTGGGAAATTCTCCGCTTGAAGGGCGGAACGGGAACGAAGCTCGCGGGCTGGCTGTTCCGGCCGGAATTAACGAAATTCGGGGGCCTGGACCTAACATTTGATTGTCATGTAGGAACTTTTTGGGCGGGCGGGCGATATCTCTCCGAAAATCCCGTTTCGTTCGAAGGGCTCCATGATCCTGCCTGTCGCCAAAGCCGGCTCCGAACCTGCGCGCGCACCTGCCTTTGGGCCGTTGGGCAGCCGTTATCGCGCCGTACGCGCCGAAACGGAAAATCTCTGTGCCGGGCTCACGCCCGAAGACCAGGTCGTGCAGTCCATGCCGGACGCGAGCCCGGCCAAATGGCATCGCGCCCACACAACATGGTTCTTCGAGACCTTCGTTCTGCGGCAGTACCTTTCAGGTTATCGCGCCTTTCATCCAGCTTATAATTACCTGTTTAATTCCTATTACGACGCCGTAGGCGAGCGCCACGCCCGCGAACGGCGGGGCATCCTCTCGCGGCCTTCGGCAGAGGAGGTCGCGCTTTATCGCGCGCATGTCGATCGGGAGATGCAGGAGCTACTCGAGGGTAGGGAAGGGTCGAACCACGACGTAGCCGCTGTCGTTGAGTTGGGCATTCAGCACGAACAGCAGCACCAGGAGCTGCTGCTCACGGACGTCTTGCACGCTTTCGCGCAAAACCCGCTTCTGCCGGCCTACGCGCCGTATCGGCCGGGCGAGGCAGTGCCCGCCGCGCCGATCGCGTTCGTGCCCTTCGACGGTGGGTGCGCTGTGATCGGGCATGCCGGGGAGGGATTTGCCTTCGACAACGAAACGCCCCGTCACGAAGTGCTGGTTTCGCCCTATTGCCTTGCCAGCCGGCCGGTCACCAACGGCGAATGGCTCGACTTCATCGACGATGGCGGCTACCGCAACGCGTCGCTCTGGCTCGCGGACGGTTGGCAGCGCGCCTGCGCGGAAGGCTGGCATGCGCCGCTGTATTGGGACCACCGTGACGATGAATGGTTCGCTTTCACGCTGAGCGGACGAAAGCCGATTGAGCGCGGAGCTCCGGTCTGTCATGTGAGCTACTACGAAGCCGATGCGTTCGCCCGCTGGGCGGGCAGTCGGCTTCCCACCGAAGCCGAATGGGAGCAGGCAGCCTCGGCCGACGACATTCGCAACGGAAACTTCCGCGATAGCGGATACCTGCGCCCGCTTCCGCGAGGAAGACACACCGGCATTCGACTGTTCGGAGACGTGTGGGAATGGACACAGTCCCCCTACGCTGCCTATCCCGGCTATCTAACACCCGCAGGCGCGTTGGGCGAATACAACGGCAAGTTTATGATCAACCAGATGGTGCTGCGCGGAGGTTCCTGCGCCACGGCGCGCGATCATATGCGCGCCAGCTACCGCAACTTCTTCTATCCCCATCAGCGCTGGCAGTTCGCGGGTGTGCGTCTTGCCAGGGATACGGCACCGGCCCGCAAACCGCACCGCAACCACTTCCTCGAAGATGTGTGGGGCGGGCTTTCGAAAGGGCCGAAGGCGCTGCCGAGCAAATATTTCTACGATGCCGCGGGTTCGGAACTCTACGAGCGAATTTGCGAGCTCCCCGAATATTACCCTACCCGCACCGAAAGCCGGTTGTTGCGCGAAATCGCACCGGAACTGCGTGGGCTGGCGTGCGACCGGACGACGCTTGTCGAGTTCGGCTGCGGGGCTTCCCTCAAGACGCGCATCCTTCTCGATCGCCTCCGCGACATCAAACTTTATGTGCCGGTGGATATTTGCGAGAAATCGCTACAGGAAAGTTCGCGGCGGATCGAGCGTGATTACCCGAATCTCGTGGTCCGCTCTCTCGCCTGCGATTTTCTCGGTCATCTGGCGCCGCTTTCCGAATTCCGAAATGGCCCGGTCCTGGGGTTTTTCCCCGGCTCGACGATCGGCAATCTTGAAGACGGGGAAGCCGAGTGTTTTCTGCGCGCCACTCGCGACTGGCTCGGCGAAGGAGCGCAGTTCCTGATCGGCATCGACCTACTCAAGGACGTGGATACATTGCTGCGTGCCTATGATGACGCGCAGGGCGTCACCGCGGCGTTCAACCGGAATCTGCTGGTACGGATCAACCGGGATCTGGGCGCGGGCTTCGATCCGGACGCATTCTCGCATCGCGCCCTCTGGAATGCCGCAAAGTCGCGCATCGAAATGCATCTTGTTTCCGAACGTGAGCAGAGCGTCTTCATTCGCGGCCGCTGTTTCGATTTTGCCGGCGGCGAGACCATTCATACGGAGAATTCGCGGAAATACACGCCCAGGCAGTTTGCAGCGATTGCGGCGCGCGCGGGTTGGTCACTGGAGCGAAGCTGGACCTCGCCCGATCCCGCCTTCGGCCTGGTGCTGCTCCGCTGAATCACCGGGAACCCGCTGCGGCTGCGGCGTGTTGCCATCGCTGGTAGAATTCGCGCTCGTCAGGCGCGAGGGACGCAACATGGCCGACACAATCCGGGTCTTTGCCTTTTGCGGGAGCCTGAGGAAGGGGTCCTTCAATCGCATGGCCTTGCGGGCGGCGGAAGAACTTGCACCGCCCGGCATGTCCTTCGACGGCTGCGATATCGGGCAAATTCCGCTTTACAACGAGGATGTCCGCGAGAGGGGCTATCCGCCATCGGTCCAGGACATGCGGGAGCGCATCAGGGCCGCCGATGCAGTCCTGTTCGTCACGCCGGAATACAATTACTCGATACCGGGCGTGCTTAAGAACGCGATTGACTGGGCATCGCGGCCACCGGATCAGCCCTTCGCCGGAAAGCCCGTCGCGATCATGGGTGCGAGTCCCAGCATGCTGGGCAGCGCGCGGGCGCAGTACCATCTGCGGCAGAGCTGTGTGTTCCTCAATATGTTCCCGGTCAATCAACCCGAAGTGTTGATCGCCGCGGCCGACAAGAAGTTCGACGCCGAGGGGCGGCTGACCGACGAACCCACACGCAAGTTCGTCGCAAGGCTTCTCGTGGCGCTGGCGGACTGGACGAAACGCCTGAAGGTGAGCTGATGGCAAGAGCGAGACGCAAGACCGTGGAAACGGAAGCCGAGCCACCGAAAAAACACGAACCGCGCCTCGCTACAGGCCGCGGTCGTCCCACCTGGCAAGGGCATTTGCGGCTCTCGCTCGTCAGCACGCCAGTGTCCCTCTACAGCGCCACCACCCGCACGCAGGATATTTCGTTCCATCTCATCAACCCGAAGACTCACAATCGCATTCGGCTGGTTCCGACCGACCCGGATACGGGGCCGGTGGAGCGCTCCAAGCTGGTGAAGGGCTATGAAATAGCCAAGAACGAATATGTGCTGGTGACAAACGAGGAATTGGACGACGTCAGACTCGAAACCACGCGCACGATCGAGATCAAGCGCTTTGTCGACGCCTCGAGCATCGATCGCCTGTTCTGGGATCAGCCTTATTTCCTGGTGCCGGACGGCGAGGCCGGCGTGGAAGCCTACGACGTGATCCGGGATGCGATGCGCGGTTCCGACAAGATAGCGCTTGGGCGCGTCGTGATGCACACCCGCGAAAGGCTGCTTGCGATCGAGGCACGCGACAACGGCCTCATCGCAACGAGTCTGCGCATGCGCAACGAAGTGCATGATCCCGAGAAGGCGTTCGCGGGATTGTCGCGGGCGAAGACCGACTCCCGCATGATCGATATTGCGGAGAAGATCATCAGCCAACTCGAAGGCCCCTTCGAGCCGGAGGAGTTCAAGGACCGCTACGAGCAGGCATTGCGGGATCTCATCCGCCGCAAGGAGAAGGGCGAACGACCGGTGAGCGCGCCGCCGCCGGAAGAAAGCAACGTGATCGATCTGATGGAGGCGCTGCGTCGTAGCCTGAAAGAATCTCCCAAAGGCACGACGCCGCGCCGTCGCGGCCGCTAGATACGTCCGACCAGGACCAGAATAATGACTATGACGAGAATGAGGCCAAGGGTGCCGCTCGGGTAATATCCCCAGCCCGTGCTGTACGGCCACGAAGGCAACGCGCCAAGTAGCAGCAGAATCAGTATGATAATCAGGATGGTGCCGAGCATGTTTTCCCCTGCTGGGTTACGGTTCCGACAGGAAACTCGGCTGCGGACCGGAAAGTTCCTGCTGTTACCGACGCGCTCCTAGCGGCGCGGGGCGGCACTCAAGCCGGTAACGGCTGCAACTGCGGGCGAATCGGTAAAGCCGGAAGATCGACGCGCCGCAAAATGGGCGGCCACACTTTTCTCCCGGTTGCCCGCCCCTCCATGTGGAAGAGCAGCCTGAACGGGGGTGCGCTGTTGCGACGACTTTCCGTTCTCGACGAGCGTCGCAAGAAAGCGATCCCCCCACGCAGCGACGTCGTTGCGTTTGAGCGCCTCGAACAGCTTGGCGTGCCGCGCCACGCGCTCGTCGCGCGGCATGGCGATCGCCCGGGCAATTGCACTGCCCACGGCTTCGGGATCGTAAGGATTGACAAGGATCGCAGACGAACCGAATTCCGCCGCAGCGCCCGCGAAGCGCGACAGGATGAGCACGCCCGGGTCCTGCGCATCCTGCGCCGCGACATATTCTTTCGAAACCAGGTTCATGCCGTCGCGAAGTGGCGTGACGAGCGCCACCCGTGCGGCGCGGTAGAGCCCCGCGAGCGCGGTGCGGCTGTAGGGCCGGTTCGTGTAACGCATTGGTGTCCACGAGACATCGCCGTAGGTCCCGTTGATGCGACCGGCGAGCGTGTCGATCGCCCGTTCCATGTCCGCGTATTCGGGCACTTCCGAACGGCTCTTCGGCGTAATCTGCATGTAGGTGACCTTGCCGCGGGACTGCGGATTGGCGACGAGGAACCGTTCGAACGCCTCGAGCCGGAGCGTAAGACCTTTGGAATAATCGAGCCTGTCCACGCCGATGATGATGATGCCTGGAACGCTGTCGAGCACGCGTTTGACGAACGCGGAGCGGACCGCCCGGCGGGCGCAGCGCTGGAACATCTCGGCGGCGATCCCGACCGGAAAGGTCCCGATGCGCATGACGCGATCGCTTCCGCCGAAGTCGCGCGAAATATGCGCCGGCATTCCCAATTCCGTCGCGAGATAGCGCGCGAAATTTGCCGCGTCGCCGTCCGTCTGGAAACCCACGAGATCGTAGGCGGTCAATGATGGGATCAGCCTCTCGTGGTTGGGCATGGCGGTGAGAATTTCGGGCGGCGGCAGCGGAATGTGGAGAAAGAATCCGATCCGGTTGTTGCGGCCGCGCTGGCGCAGCGCCTTGGCGAGCGGGATGAGATGATAATCATGTACCCAGATCACGTCGTCGGGCTCGAGGACCTTATCCAGCCGGTCCGCGAAGTGCTCGTTGACGCGAAGATAACCGCTGAGATCGCGGCGCGAGAACTCGGCCATGTCCAGCCGGTAATGAAGAATGGGCCAAAGGACGCGGTTCGCGAATCCGTTGTAATATTCCTGGTAGTCCTCTTCGCTCAGATCGGTGACGATGTATTTGTTGCCGCCATGATCGATCGTCCGAGTCTCGGTCTCGCCGGCGGGCTTCACTTCACCGCTCCATCCGAGCCACACGCAGGAATGCCGCCGCAGCGTTGCGCGGAGCGCAACCTCCAGGCCGCCCGGGTGCACGCCGCGCGCTTTGTCCGGCACGCCGACGCGGTTCGAGATGATAAAGATACGCGGCACGGGGAAACCTCCCAGCCTGGCGAGGAACGCTCGGCCCCGTTTCGGCTAACGTGCCGGCTGCCGGGGAGTTCCGTTATGGGAACTTAAAGTTCCTGCGGCCGGAGCAGCCCTGACGAGAACGCCAATGGCCGGGAGCGAATTGGCAACGCAAAATTGATTTCGGTAGGTCAAAAGAACTGTGCCGTTCTCTCCGGGGTAGGAGTTCGCACCTGTCTCGAAAGGGCACGGTGTTCGGATGTTCCCAATTCCCGAACGTGACCAGCTTGCAGGCCAAAGGCGCGCGCAGAATGCGTTATCTGAATCGGGACCGCTACTATGGGCTTTGTCGCAGCGGAACTGCACCGCCGCCGCACCTCAGTGCTGGTTGGTTTGGGCTTCAATCGGGATTGCCGGCGACCCCCGCCAGCCATTGGCGCGCCGCCTCGGGAGTCGGCAGCATCAGTTCCGCGTCGGGCATTTCCCGACCGACGGAGATGCCGAGGCCTCCCAGAGCGTGAACTTCGGCAAACGCGTCTTCGTCCGTCGTATCGTCGCCCAGGAAGACGGGACGGCGTCCGGCGAACGGCTGGAGCCGCATCAAAGATTCAACGGCTTCCCCTTTGTCGAAACGGCCGGACTTCACTTCGACAACCATTTTCCCGCGCAGGAGCCGCAGTCCCGAATAGGGCTGCGCTGCGCTGTGCAAGCGCGCCTCGAGTTCCGGTCCGAGCTCTGGCGCGCGACGGTAATGGAAGGCGAGCGCATAGAATTTCTCCTCGATCCGCAGCCCGGACATATTTGCCACGGCGGCGCGCAACGCATTGCTGACGCGGGTTGACAAGGGAGGTGCCCGCAATGTGACCTGGGCTCCCGGAACCGTCCGCCACTCTGCCCCGTGGCAGCCGATCGCGGCGAGCCCTAGCGGGGCAAATAGTCCGTCAAGATCAGCAATCCTGCGGCCGCTGACGAGCGCAATGGCGCCGTCCGTTTTCTCCTGCAGGCGCGCGAGGCTGCTTTTCAGGGATTCGGGAACAATTACATCTTCCGGTGTCTCGGCAATATCGAGAATCGTTCCGTCCACGTCGAGCAGGAAAGCATCGCGGTTTGACGACACAGTCTCGGGAACCGGGGCACCAGGGTAAGCTCTCATACTCGTTTGTGCTCGCATCATTCCGCCGGAACGCTATCCCGCGTGCGAAGTCAGTTTCCAGAGCGCCGCGCCGCCAGAGATTCCGGCATCGTTGTCGACGATCGTGATGGTCGAAGAAGGTTCCAGCGTCACCTTGCGGGCGTTACCGCCGCCGATGAACAGGTGATCGAAATGAAGGAGGCTGGTCAGGATATCGATGGTACGCGCCACGCGTTTGTTCCAGTGCTTGCGGCCGACTTTGTTGAGCGCCGCATTTCCTATGTAATCATTATAGGTCTTTTTCTTTCCGTAGATCGGATGATGCGCAAGCTCCAGATGTGGCATAAGCTCGCCCTCGCGGAACAGCCCCGTGCCGGCACCGGTACCGAGCGTGAGTACGAGTTCGAGCCCTTTTCCGCGAATGACAGCCAGTCCCTGCATCTCGGCATCATTGACCATGCGCGCGGGCCCGCCGAAGCGACCGGACGCGGCGTCGGCCAGCGGAAACCCTGCCCAGTGGACCGTACCGAAATGCGGGGCGGTCACCACCTCGTTTCTTCTCACGACGCCAGGAAAGCCGATGGCGATGCGATCGTGCGCGGGCAGCGACGCGACGAGCGCGGAGAGAGACTCCATCATTACGGCGGGAGGGCAGGGACAGGGCGTTTTGATACGGCGTCGTGGCACGAGCAGGCCGCCGCTCTGGTCCACCACCGACGCCTTCAGGCCGGTGCCGCCGATGTCGATCGCGAGCACGCGAAGGCCCGGAACGACTTTCCTGGTGCGCGGCATAGCCTTCAGTTCCTGTGCCGGACCACGTGCCGGCGTACCCTTCGCCGCCCGCGCCGTGGTGCCACCGCGTGGGAGTTCAAGAGGTTGATCCCGGAATTGACCAGCGCGACGTGGGAGAAGGCCTGCGGAAAATTTCCGAGCATCCGTTTCTCGCGCGGATCATACTCTTCCGCGAGCAGGCCGACGTCGTTGGAGAGTTTCAGGAGACTATCATAGAGCCGCTCTGCGTCGCGGCGGCGGCCCTGAAGAAGGTAATTGTCTACAAGCCAAAAGCTGCAGGCAAGGAAGGCGCCTTCCCCGGCTGGCAGTCCGTCGATACCGTTTTCGGTTTCGTAGCGAATCACGAGCCCATGATCGAGGAGGCGCCGTTCGATCTCGCGGATGGTGTTTTTCATCAGCGGATGCGTGGCTGGAATGAATCCCACGATGGGTAGGAGAAGCAGACTCGCATCCATGCTATTCGAGCCGTAGGCCTGCACGAAGCATTTGCGCTTCGGATCGACTCCTTTGTGAAGTATTTCCCGCCGTATCGTTTGCGCGATTTTTTTCCAGCGCTCGAGATGCTGTTTGTGATCACCCCCGTTTCGGCAGGCTCGGTCGAAAGCGACCCAGGTCATCACTTTGGAATAAACGAAGTGCTGGGGCTCGCCGCGGATTTCCCAGATGCCCTCGTCCGGCTTGCGCCACATTTCTTTGAGATGGCTGAGAAACACGCGACGCATTTCCACCCGCCGTTGCCCGATGGGAAGGCCGCCCTTGCGGGCCTGCGTCATGACGTCGGTCAGTTCGCCGTAGATGTCGAGCTGGAGCTGCAGGGCGGCGGCATTGCCGATGCGCACGGGCGTGGATTTTTCGTAACCGGGCAGCCACGGAACACTCCATTCATCCAGCCTGCGTTCGCCGGCGACACCGTACAGGGTCTGGATTTGTTGCGGACTGCCCGCGATTGCTCGTACGAGCCAATTCTGCCAGGCGATCGCCTCCTCCTTGTAACCTGCATTCATGAAGGCGAGGAGCGTGAAGGTCGCATCGCGCAACCAGCAGAATCGGTAATCCCAGTTGCGCGGTCCGCCGATCTGTTCCGGCAGCGATGTCGTTACGGCTGCGACTATGCCGCCCGTCGGGCGATAGCTCAGCGCTTTGAGCGCAATCAGCGAGCGCTGGATCTCGTGCGCCCAACGGCCTTCGAGCGCACCGTGCCGGCTCCATTCCGTCCAGTACTTCTCCGTGTCGTCGAGGATCGTCTCGATTCCTGGCAGAAATGGCGTCGGCAGGTGGGACGGCGAATGCATGAGCACGAAAGTAATCGTCTCGCCCTCGCGAACCCGGAATTTGCCCTTCGTGCGAAGATCTTCCCCGTAAAGCGGCGCAGGCGTTCGCAGCGTCAGCCGGTTGGGACCCGCCACCGCAGATAGCGTGCGTTCGTCGAGGCGGGTGACCCAAGGCACGGTCAGACCGTAATCGAACCGGATGACGAGTTCCGTTTCGAAATCGACCAAGCCTGCAACTCCGGTCACCAACCTGACGATGCAGCTCTGCTCGGTGCTGACGGGCATGAAATCGGTCAGCACCGCTTCTCCTTTGGCGGTTTTGAACCGTGTTTCGAGAATCAGCGTGCCGGGACGATAGCGGCGGCGTATCCGTGCCTTGTCTTTGGCTGCAATCAGCCAGCGCCCATGTTCGGGACCGCCGAGGAGGGCGGCGAAGCAGGCGCCGGAATCAAAGCGCGGCAGGCAGAGCCAGTCGATGGAACCGTCGCGGCAGACGAGCGCGGCGGAGCGCATGTCGCCGATCAGCGCATAATCTTCAATGCGCCCGGCCATTCAGGTTTCGCCGGCAGCGGCGCGATCAAGAAACCAGAGGACCTCGCCCTGGGGCCTGAGGCGTCCCGCCGGCAGGCTCTCGTCCCCATTGCGTGCTCCTTTTACCGCTGGCCCCTTCGCCGCGCCTGTCACGAGAAAGGCAATGGTTCGGCTCGACTCTATTGCGGGATAGGTGAGTGTGATCCGCGGTTCGGCGCGTCCCGCCGGGACCAAGGCGACCCAGCGTCGCGATTCCTCGAGCACAGGTTCGCCCGGAATGAGAGACGCAGTATGACCATCGTCTCCAAGTCCCAGCAGCATGATGTGGAAGAGCGGGCGCGCGGGATCGAGTGAATCGGCGCCATAAATTCGCTTGAGCAGCGTCTCGTAACGAACCGCCGCGTCCGCCGGCGAGCCCTCGACCGGCATCGGATGGATGCGCTCCGGCGGGACCGGAACGTGCGACAGAAGCTCGTTCAGCGCCATGCGATAGTTGCTGGCGGGATTGTCGTGAGAAACGAACCGCTCGTCGCCCCAGAAAAATTCGAGCCGGTCCCATGGGACGCGCGCGCGGAACGCCTCTTGCGCCAGCAACGAGTAAAGTTCTTTCGGCGTCGCCCCCCCCGAGAGGGAAACGCGAACACTTCCGGGGATGGCGCTTGTTGTTTCGGCGAGCCATTCCGCCATGCGCCGCGAGAGAGCGTGCGGATCTGACGCGATCTCAAGGCGGCCCCCAATGTTCATCGCGGCGTCTTCATGCAATCGGCCGCCATTTGCACCCGTCGCGTTCGATCAACGCATCGGCTGCGGCAGGACCAGCGCTGCCGGCAACGTAATCCGGAAATGCTTCGGTGGGCGGCTTGGTCCACGCCTTAATCAGCGGATCGACGACCTGCCACGACGCTTCCACCTGGTCGGCACGCTGAAACAGGGTCGCATCGCCCTCGATGCAGTCGTAGAGAAGAGTCTCATAGCCGACCGCGGGCGCCTGCTTGAACCAGTCGGAATACCGAAAATCCATGGCCACTTTTTCGAGCGTCAACTCCGGTCCGGGCTGTTTCGCGTTGAAGGATAGGCGAATGCCCTCGTCGGGCTGGATTTTGAGTACCAGCCAGTTGTCGTGCGGTACGTTTGCCGCGCTCTCGAAAAGTTTCAGCGGTGCATCGCGGAAGCGGATTGCGATTTCCGTGGAACGCCTGGCAAGCCGCTTGCCCGTGCGCAAGTAGAACGGCACGCCCGCCCAGCGCCAGTTGTCGATGCATAACCTTAGCGCGACATAGGTTTCCACGAACGAATCCGTCGCGACAAAGTCTTCCCCGCGATAATCGCGCACCTTCGCCGTCCCGATCGTTCCCGCGCCATATTGGCCGCGCACAGCATCCTGCGGCGAAAGCGGGTGCGTGGCGCGGAACACCTCGGCCTTCCGCGCGCGCACGGATTCCGCGTCGAACGAGACGGGCGGCTCCATCGCCGTCATGGCGACCAGCTGGAACAGATGATTGGGAACCATGTCGCGCAGCGCGCCCGTCGCTTCGTAGAACCTGCCGCGCTCCTCGATGCCGATGGTTTCGGCCACCGTGATCTGCACGTGGTCGATCCGGTCACGGTTCCAGATTGGCTCGAACAGCCCATTGGCGAACCGGAGCGCCATGATGTTCTGAACGGTTTCTTTTCCGAGGAAATGGTCGATGCGGAACACCTGGTCTTCGCGCAGATGCTTGAGGACACGCGCGTTGAGCGCCTTCGCCGATTCGTAGTCGTGTCCGAACGGCTTCTCGATCACCACCCGTCGCCAGCCATGTGATTCATCAGTGAGGCCCGCCGCGGAAATGGACTCGACGAGCGGTCCGAAAAAGCGGTCGGGCACCGCCAGGTAAAACAGTGCCGCACCGTGCAGGTTCTCCTTGCGATCCCGTTCATCGAGATGCGCCTTGAGCTGCGCGAACGTCTTGGGATCGTCGAAATCGCCGGAAAGGTAGGACATCGCGCCAGCGAGCTGGTTCCAGGCATTTTCGTCTATTGCGCCAGCCTCGAATTCGCCGCCGCCCTGTTTCGTCACTTCTTCCAGGAAATCGTGCAGTTCCTTGCGCCACGCCGCCGCATCCTTGGTATTATGGTCGACGCCAACCAGGGCGAAGGGCTGTGGAAGCAGGTTCGATTTCGTGAGATTGTAAAGGGCAGGTAGAATCAGCCGCTTGGTGAGATCGCCGCCCGCGCCGAAAATCACCATCGCGCAGGGCGGTGCGCGCTCCGGCTTCACGGCGTCTTGTCCGGGAGCGGTGCGCCTTTCTCCAGTTGCCCCTCGACATGTCCCCCGAACTGGGCGCGCAGCGCAGAAAGCAGCCTGTCGCCGAAATCGTGTTCGATGCGCGAGCGGAAGCGGGCATAAAGCGCCGCAGAGAGCACCTGGGCGGGCACGGCCTGCTCAATGGCCGCATTGATCGTCCAGCGGCCTTCGCCCGAATCGTCCACGAAACCGCTGAACTCCCTCAGATCCGGATTGTCGGCGAGTGCGATCGCGGCAAGATCAAGCAGCCAGGATGAGATCACGCTGCCGCGTCGCCACACTTCCGCGATATCCGCCATATCGAGCTTGTAACGCTCGGCCTCGGCAACGGTGTCGGCCGCGCGACCGCGAAGGATGGCAAAGCCCTCAGCATAAGCCTGCATGAGACCGTATTCGATGCCGTTGTGGACCATCTTCACGAAATGTCCGGCGCCGACGGGACCCGCGTGAAGATAGCCTTTCTCCGGTCGAGGATCGCGGCCCTCGCGCTTGGGTGTCCGGCTGATCTCGCCAACTCCCGGAGCAAGCGCCGAAAAGATCGTGTCGAGCCGGTCGACGACGTCCTTGTCGCCGCCGATCATCATGCAATAGCCGCGCTCCGCACCCCAGATGCCGCCTGACGTACCGACATCGACGTAATGGATGCCCTTCGATGCAATCGATTGCGCGCGACGGATGTCATCGCGATAGAAGGTGTTTCCGCCGTCGATGATCGTGTCGTTTTTTTCAAACAGCTCCGCGAGCTCATGCACTGTATCGTCAGTGGGCTTGCCCGCCGGCAACATCACCCAGGCCGCGCGGGGCGGCGAGAGCAGCTTCGCGACTTCGCCGAGATCGCGCGCGCCCCGCGCCCTCTCGCCTTCCAGTTTGCGGACTGCCTGCGGATCGCGGTCAAAGGCCACCACCTTGTGGCCGTGGTCCATCAGCCGGCGGGCGATGTTGCCGCCCATCCGACCCAGTCCGATGATCGCAATCTGCATGAGAACCCTCTAGGCCAGCGCCCGCTCGACGGCATCCTTGAGAACGCTGAGACCGCGGCGAAGATCGTGGAAATGGACGCGCACGGCGCGGCGGCGGCGGTCATTGAGCACCTCGAAATCACCGACGGCCTGCGCGAGTTCGATGCCTGCAAAGCTCAGCTTGCGATTGGCCACAGGCACGTCTTCGGCATGATCGCAGGTCACCGTCAGGAAGACGCCGCTGTTCGGTCCGCCCTTGTAGGCCTGGCCGGTGGAATGCAGGTAGCGGGGTCCGAATTCCAGGCAGGTCGCAACACGTTTGCCGTCGCGCACTCCGATGCGGATCGTCTGGAGAGAAGATGCATGCGCCTCCGTGGGCTCCACATAGGCGAGCAGGGCAAAGTAATCCTCGTCCTTGAGGCGCGCCAGATGGGCGCGCACGCAGTCGGCGAGCGAGCGCGCTTCCGCACAATCCTTCTTGATGCCCACATCGGCGAACACCGCAACGCCGTCATGCACGAAATCCGGCCGCTGCTTTGGCTGCGAAGCGGCGCGTTCCATCTGGTCCGTCAGTTCGCGCGTACGCTGTTTGCTGGCTTCGACATCGGGCTGATCGAACGGATTGATGCCGATCACGGCGCCCGCTACGGCGATGGCCATCTCCCAGACGAAGAACATCTGCGCGATCTGGTAACTGTCGCCGATCGTCAGGCGAAGAACGGGATGCCCGGCGTCCCCGAGCGCGCGAAGTCGCGGTTCGTCGCTGTCGCCCACAAGACCAAGGTGCACAAATACTCGGTCGCGGCCGTAATCGCCGGGATCTCCAAGTGGTTCCTTGTCGACGGGGATCAGTCCCTTTCCCTGTTTGCCCGTCGATTCGGCGATGAGCTGCTCGAGCCAGGTGCCGAGGCTCGCAATGGAAGGGGAGGCGATTATGGTCACTTTGTTGCGTCCGAAATCGCGCGCCAGCACGCCCAGCGCCGTTCCGAGCTGCACACCGGGATTGGCGGCAGGTGGAATCATGTCGGCGCAACTCTGCCGGGCGCATTCGGCTTCGCCGAGCAGCCGTTTGAGATCGAGGCCCATCAGCGCCGCCGGAACCAGTCCGAATTTCGACAGCACCGAATAGCGCCCGCCGATTGCCGGATCGCCATGAAAGACCGCGCGGAATCCGTCGCGGTGCGCTTCCTGTTCGAGTGCGGTGCCGGGATCGGTGATTGCGACGAAGCGAGCGGCAGGCGCATCAGGCACGGGCTCGCGCACGACCTGCATGAAGTGATCACGCAGGATATTGGGTTCGAGCGTGGTTCCGGATTTCGAGCTGACCAGAAACAGCGTTTTTGCCGGTGCGATCGCGCGCTCCACGGCAAGGATCTGATCGGGGTCGGTGGAGTCCAGCACGTGCAGTTCGGGCCAGCCCCCACGTTTGCCGAAGGTGTCGGCGAGGACCTGTGCGCCGAGGCTTGAGCCGCCCATACCGAGCAGTACCACATGCTCCATGCCTTCGCTTTTTGCGCCACGAGCCAGCGCTTCCAGCGGGGCCGTATCGGCAGCTTCGCGCGGGACGATATCGAGCCAGCCCAGCCAGCGATCCGCGTCGGCGCCGGTCCAAAGCGATTTGTCGCGCGCCCATAGCCGACGAATTTTTCCTCCCGCCGTCCATTGTGCCGTTTCGGCCTGGAGGGCCTTGTCTGCGTCTTTGGCTGAAACTTCGACGTGCAACAGTTTGTCGCCGAGAATTTTCACCCGCTTGTTTGCAAGGACCGTGTAAAGTTGGTCCGCGGCTTCCGCGAATTTCTCGACGCCTTCGCTCACCAGTTCGTCGGTGATCCCATCAAGCGAGATGCCAAGTGAATCGAGCAGTGCGAGTTCGCTGCGCGCCTCTTCCACATTGCTGTCAAGCGTGGCGGCGAGATGCCCGTGCTCGCGAAACGCCTCGATCGTCTCGGGCGGCATCGTGTTCACGGTGTCGGCGCCGATCAGCGTGTCCACGTAGAGCGTATCGGGATAGGACTTGTTTTTCGTGCTGGTGGAGGCCCAGAGCAGGCGCTGCGGGCGCGCACCCAGCTCTGCGAGTTTTTGCCAGCGCGGACTGCCGAATACCTGTTTGTAATACTGATACGCGAGTTTCGCGTTGGCGATGGCAATTTTGCCCTTGAGCGATTCGGCGCGGGCGCGAGTCTCGCCGTCGCTCGCGGCGATCTTGTTGTCGAGTTCCGCGTCGGCCTTGGAATCGATTCGGCTGACGAAGAAACTCGCGACGCTCGCAATGGAATCGAGTCGGCCTTTCTGTGAGAGCGTTTCGAGCCCCGACAGAAAGGCTTCGACCACCTGTTCGTAGGCAGAGCGCGCGAAGAGCAGCGTGATGTTGATGTTGATGCCCTCACCGAGAAGCGCGCGGATCGCGGGAACGCCTTCGCGCGTGCCCGGAATCTTCACCATCAGGTTCGGCCGATCGATTTCCTTCCAGAGCGCTCGCGCTTCGGCGATCGAGGCGTTCGTGTCGTAGCCGATGTAAGGTGAGACTTCGATGCTCACGAAGCCGTCGGCGCCTTTTGTCCGGTCGTAGATCGGGCGCAGCGCATCGGCGGCCGTCTGGATGTCGCGCACGCTGAGGCGGCGGAACATCGTTGCGACGCTGCATCCTTCCGACGCAAAGCGCGCGATATCGGAATCATAGGCGGTCCCGTGGCTGAGCGCCTTTTCGAAAATGGATGGATTCGAGGTCATGCCCTTGAGCCCGTCTTCCGAAATCAGCCGACGAAATTCATCGCCGGCCAGAAATTCGCGACTCAGGAAATCGAGCCAGACGGACTGGCCCAACTCTTCGAGCTGTTTCACGCGGTTCATCTGCCGCTCCCGCTTTGCCCGATTTGCGCGCGCACCGCTTCGATGACGGCCTCCGCGGTGATCCCGAAATGGCGATACACGTCGGCCGCCGGAGCCGAAGCGCCGAAGGTCGTCATGCCGATCCGCACGCCGCGCTGGCCGACATAGCGCTCCCAGCCGAACGTGCTCGCAGCCTCGACCGAGACGCGCGCCGAAATGTCCGGCGGCAGCACCTCGTCGCGGTACGATTGCGGCTGGTCATCAAACAGCTCCCAACTCGGCATCGAGACGATGCGCACCCGGATACCCGAGCGTGCGAGCGAATCGCGCGCGGCGACTGCGAGCTCCACTTCGCTGCCCGTTGCGATGATGATCGCCTGCGGCGCGCCGCCGTCGGCGTCGGCGAGCACGTAGGCCCCTTTCGAAGCACCTTCGGCGGACGCAAATCTGCTGCGGTCGAGCGTGGGAAGTTTCTGGCGCGAAAGCACGAGACAGCAGGGCCTGTCGTTTGTCCGCATCACCACGCGCCAGCATTCCGCCACTTCATTGGCATCGCAGGGCCGCAGGACCACCAGATGGGGCATCGCGCGCAAGCCTGCGAGTTGCTCGATGGGCTGGTGCGTTGGCCCGTCTTCGCCGAGACCGATCGAGTCGTGCGTGAAGATGAAGAGGCTCGGAATCTCCATGATCGCAGAGATGCGGATGGCTGGCCGCATGTAGTCGCTGAAGATCAGGAATGTCGAGCCGTAGCCGCGAATGCCCGACACCGTCATGCCGTTGACGATTGCGCCCATCACGTGTTCGCGCACGCCAAAATGAAGATTGCGACCCGAGTAACTGTCGGCCTCGAAATCGCCGGCGTCCTTCAGGTTTGTCTTGGTGGATGGTGCCAGATCGGCCGAGCCGCCCATCAGCCAGGGAACGGCGCCCGCAACGGCATTCATCACTTTGCCGCCGCTGTCGCGCGTCGCCATGCCTTTGGCATCCGTGGCGAAAGAAGGAATGTCCTTGTCCCAGCTTTCCGGAAGCTTTCGCGACCGCATGTTGTCCAGTTCGCTCGCAAGATCGGAAAAGTCGTCGCGGTAGCGCGACTCGATATCCTGCCACTCCGCAAAAAGCTTCGCGCCGCGTGCGCCTATTCCTTCCGCAAAGCGCTCCATCACACCGTCAGGCACGTAGAACGATTTGTCCTCCGGCCAACCATAGGTGCGCTTGGCCGCGCGAACTTCGTCTTCGCCAAGCGCCTCGCCATGGGCCTCCTTGGTGTCCTGCTTGTGCGGTGCGCCGTAACCGATATGGCTGCGCACGATGACGAGCGTCGGCGCGCTCTTGGCCGCCGCGGCTACTCGCAACGCTTCATCGACGGCTTGCGTGTCGTTGGCATCCGCCACATGCAGCACATTCCAGCCGTAACCCTCAAATCGCGTCGCCACATCTTCGTCGAAGGCGAGCGCGGTCGAGCCCTCGATGGAGATGTGGTTCTGATCGTAGATCCAGGTGAGATTGGAGAGATGGAGATGACCCGCAAGTGAAGCGGCTTCGTTTGAAATCCCTTCCATAAGGTCGCCGTCACTGCAAATAACCCAGATGCGATAATCGAACAGTGGAAGCTCTGGCCGGTTGAAATGGGCGGCGCGCCATTTCGCGGCGATCGCGTGTCCGACGCTCATGCCAACTCCCTGGCCAAGCGGACCTGTCGTTACTTCCACGCCGGTGGTAATTCCATATTCGGGATGCCCGGGACATTTGCTGCCGAGCTGGCGGAATTTTTCGATGTCATCGAGCGAGACCGCGGGTTTGCCCGTGGGTTTGCCGTTCGCGAGCTCGCGCACCCCGGCAAGATGCAGTGTCGCATACAGGAGCATCGACGCATGTCCCGCCGACAGGATGAAGCGGTCGCGTCCCGGCCAAAGCGGATTTTGCGGATCATAGCGGAACTGGTTTTGCCACAACGTGTACATCACCGGAGCAAGCGCCATCGGTGTGCCGGGATGTCCCGAATTCGCCCTTTGCACGGCGTCCATGGACAGCGTGCGGATCGTGTCGATGCAGAGTTTGTCGATGTGATCCGACATGGCGCCTTGCGCGAACCCAGCCTGGGATAGAGCGGCGCGCTTCGCGATTGGAGCGGCCGAATTTTCAACGCCCGGAAAATGCGACAGTTCCGGGCCGATCAGCAAGGCTGCAATTGCAGATGGCAGCTTCGCGCACCATATGCGCGTGGGCTCAACCGGACCCGCGGAAGTCCGCTGCGGGCCGCCATCGTCGTTGCGCGAAGCCTGACCCGGAGGCTTCGATTCCGCCGCCCTCTGTGGCGGCAGGGTCACAGAAATGGCAAGGAATTCATTGGTCGGGCAAGTGCTTTCTGATAGATTTCCAGTTTGGGAGCAAGGGTGAAAGCGCTCTCCGGCTCCCGCCTGAACGGGGGATCCGTGCGGAAAAATGTGATCCTGGCAGCGCTGTTGGCTGCCGCTCTCCTTGGGAGCGGCCAGTTTGCGCGCGCGATCACGGCGGCGCCGAGCCCCGCTTGGGTTTACGCCCCTTCGGGCAGCGTCGAAACCGGCAATAGCGGCGCGATTACCACCCCCGACCTGCCTTTCCTGGTCGGCGCTCCCACGGATCCGAGAGCTTCGCATTTCGCGTTCGCAGGCGCAGGGACGCTCGGACACATTTCCATGTCCGCCGATGCGATCTCGCTGGCTGTGCCGCCGCTGGCAGGCGCGCCTGCGAGGGAGGCCGGCATGCTTCGCGATTTCCGGATTGCGGATACCGTTTCCGACGCTCTCTCCTTCCACTTCGGCTACGATTTCGATCAGGGGCGGCGCTTCGACGCGACGGATGTGCGCGGGAATCCAGCCTTTGCGGGCCTGTTTGTGTCGCCGGCCGATTTCAACGCGACCGGCTTCGGCGAGACCGGTGTTTCCGCCGGCGCCTCGCTCGGGCTTGGCGAAGGCGTCAGTCTCAATCTGGCCGGCGCTCTGTCAGGTCCCGACCGTCCCTCGCTGTTGCCGCCGCTTTCCTATCCGGCCGGAGCCGACGCGGCTTTCGACCGGAACGGGACGCAAAGTGTGCTCGCCGGCGTGGACTGGAAGTTCGCCCCCTGGGGCGGGGTCGCTCTGACGGCTTCCCACCAGACAGCGCAGGTCGGCTTTGTCGGCAGCGCGGCGTCGCTTGACGCGTTGTCCCTCGCCAGATCGGCGACCAACGCCGTCGGCGCGACGGGGCGGGTCGCGCTCGGTGGCGGATGGGTGACGAGCTTCTCGTACAATCAGGGCGTCAAGCAACTCGATCTGCGTCCGGCCGGAAATCTGCTCGCCTCGAATGCGCTGCGCAGCCGTTCCTACGGCATCGCCGTCGCCAAGCACGGTCTTTTTGGAGACGATTCGCTTGGCCTCGCCGTTTCACGGCCACTCGATCCCGAGGCCAATATCGATCTGGTCGGGACTTCCGCCGCCGACCCATTCGACGGTTTCATCGCGTCCAACACCCATCCCATCCTGGCCGGCCAGGCATCGGAGACTGATCTCCAGCTCGGCTATGTCACCAACTTCATGGACGGCGCATTCGCTCTCCAGGCCAACGCCGGCTATCAGGTGAACGCCGCCGGCCAGACCGGCAACAACGGGGTCACCGTCCTCTCCCGCGCCAAGATCAATTTCTGACCGTCCGCTGGCGAAGTCCCGCACAATCGCCGCACGATGAACGTACCGCTTTACGCAAGTCTTTGTGACGCGGGTATTGCGGCGGGAATCGTTCTGCTGCTCGCGCTGCCGGCGATCTTTCGGCCAGCGCGTGCGCTGATCGCCATTGCGGTCGCTGTCGCGTTTCTGGACGATTTCGCGACGGTGTGGCCCAATGTCCGCGGCAGCCCCCTCGATATCATTCACGGGCGCTGGAACTGGAACGGAAAGCTGCTCGACATCGTCGTGCTGCTTGTGATCGCGGCGATATTCGTGCGGGCACGTCTGTTCACGCGTCGGGAATTGGGTTTGACTCTCGTGCAGCGCCCCGGCACTGGCCGCGCCCTTTTGTTCTACATCGTTCCGTTGCTCGTGCTGTTCACCATTGCGGTCTGGAAATTCAGCAGCCATGAAGTTCCCCACCTCGAGACGGTCGCCTACGAGGTCACGCTGCCCGGCATGGCGGAAGAACTGTATTTCCGCGGCTTGTTGCTGGCGCTGTTCGACCGCATGTTCCCGCCTTCTCGCACAATTCTCGGTGCTCCGATGGGATACGGGGCGATCGCCACCTCCCTTGTCTTTGGCGCCGTGCACACATTTTCGGTGAGCGGGTCGCTGCACGTCGAGTTCTCTGCAGTCGCGGGTCTGTGGCCCTTCGTAGTCGGGCTCATCCTGGCCTGGATCCGCGCTCGTTCCGGGAGTCTCCTGCTTCCGATCCTGTACCACAACGCGACGAATACGATTGGTGTTGTGTTGCCGGCATTTCTCTAGAATCTGGCCAGATGTGGAGCTGAATGACTACGGCGGCGCAGAAGAAGTTGATCGGTGACATTTCATGCGTGTTGAAAGAGGACAAACGCATTGAGGCCGCATGGCTTGCGGGCAGCCTCGGCCGCGCCGCGGGAGATGCCTTCAGCGACGTTGATGTGTTGGTGCTCTGCGCCGAGGGGAAAGCCAGCGAATCCTCCTCCACCTACGGCGCCGACATTACCCAGATTAACAAGTCGATCCTGATGAATTCGCTGTTCGGCGGCCGGGTCCTGAACGTCGTCACCCCACACCGGGAGCGTTTCGATCTCACCTTGCCGTGAAGCCCTGCCAGAACTCGGGCGTGGTCCGGGATTTCACTTGTCCGGTTGGTTCGAGGGGTCATACGGCAGCGTGGTGCCACGCGCTATGTGCTCTCCGGCCTTCCGGGAAAGCTCTGCGACAACATCCTGCGATTTGGCAAAGCGCTCCTCCCAACCGCGCTCCACCTCGATGTCCTCGAGAATACGGTTCGCGACCGCTTCCTGCTGAGCGTCGGGCAGCTTTGCGGCTTCGGTAAAGGCACGTTCGAACAGCTTGTTCATGGTCCAATTTTGTTGCTTCACGCTATAATGGAAACGTCGCGCGCCAAGTTCAATTTCTGACAGTACGCCTCGCCTTCCACACCAAGTGCTGCACCGAGCCGTCTCGTTTCACTGGACTCGCAGCCGCTCGATCCGGCAATGCGCGATATCCGGGGGCGCGACGAGAGATTGAACGTCAGGCCGACTGGGGCCCAGCCGACGAATGTCGCGCCTCACAGCGTCCGCGTCACCTTTGCGAGATGCGGCGGGTTGTCGGGGTCCCAGCCGCGGTGGCGGACGGCGGATTCGATGGCGCGATAGGCGGGCAGGAGCATCGCGATCGAGTCGCAGACGGCGTGATCGTCGCCGATCCATGGCAGCGTCGCATGAGGGCCGCCCACAAGAAACACGGTTGCATTGTCCTGCTTCAGATCGCGCACGAGCTCCTCCACGCCGGGCGCTGTTTCGTCGTTCGGGCGCAGCGCGAGCACCGGCGTGTTCCCGGTGATGGCGGCACGCGGCCCGTGGCGCAGCTCCGCCGAACTGTAGGCGAGCGCGGGCAGGCGCAGGGATTCCGTCAGCTTGAGCGCGATCTCGCGCGCGGAGGCCAGCGCGTAGCCTCGCGCGGTTAGGAACGCCGCAGGTGCTGTGGACAGTGCGTCCGTCCACGGCGACCAGTCGCAGGCGAGCGCATTCGCGAAGCGCATCGGCAATCGGGATATTGCGCTCGCCAGCGCGCTGTCGCTTGCGAGGCTGGCGACGAGGCGCGCGCCGGCGAGCATCGAGAGCACCACGGTCTTGGTCGCGGCGACCGCCTGCTCCGGCCCGGCCTCGATGGGAAGAATGAGTTCGGCGGCCTGAGCCACCGGCGAATGCGCGTCGTTGATGATTGCGAGCGTCAGCGCACCGAGTTCGCACGCCCGCGTTGTCGCGGCAACGAGATCGGGGCTGCGTCCCGACTGGGAGACGACGATGAACAGCGCGCTACGCATGCCCGGCCGTGCATCATAGGCCGTCATCAGGGACGGCGCGGCCGCCGACACGAGCATTCCAAGGCGCGCCTCGAACAGATATCGCAGAAAGACACCCACCTGGCCCGAACTGCCGCGGCCGCAGAACACCATGACCTGCGGCGCAAACGTCCGTATCCGCTGGACGGCGCCCTGGATCGCATCGCTTTGTGAGAGCTGGCGCTCGGCAGCCCCGGGAATCTCCCCGATCTCCCGCGACATCGCGGAGGATTCAGACATGGCGATTCGCGCCGAGTGCATCGATGGCGGCGCGCAGGTTTCCATTGTGCTGCCCGAGAAGCCGTGAAGCATCCGTGGCACGCAGTCCGCGCGCAAGCAGGATCGCAAGTTTCACGTCACCGCTCGCCTCTTCAACGAAACGCGTTGCCGCGTCGGGCGGGCAGCCTGCAATCGCGCTCACAATCGCCGTCGCGCGGCGCCCGAGCTTCGCGTTGGTCGCGCGCATCTGCACCATCATGCCGCGATAGATGCGGCCGAGCTTCACCATGACGGCGGTCGAGAACAGATTCAGCACCACCTTCTGCGCTGTGCCCGCTTTCATGCGCGTCGAGCCCGCAATCACTTCGCTGCCCGTTTGCACAAGGATCGGGTGATCGACGGCCTGGAGCAGCGGCGCGTTCGCATTGCCCGCGATGCCGATGGTGACAGCTCCCGCCGCTTGCGCGGCGCGCAAGGCGGCGACCGTGTAAGGCGTCGTGCCGCTCGCAGCGGTTCCAATGACAACATCGTGCACGCCGATCTTCGCCTCTGCAACGGCGCGCGCGGAGTCCACCTCGCTATCTTCGGCGCCTTCGATGCTTTGGGTGAGCGCGGGCGTGCCGCCGGCGATTAGAAACAGCAGACGTTCGGCCGCCCAGTTGAAGGTCGGTACAAGTTCGGCGCCGTCCTGGACGCCGATGCGGCCGGAGGTCCCAGCGCCGACATAAACAATGCGCCCTCCTTCCGCGAGCGCCTGCGCTGCTTGCTCGACGGCGCATGCGAGCGCGGGCAGTGCAGGCCGCACCGCTTCCACTGCCGCGAGCTGGCCCTCATACATCGCCGCAAGCATGTCCTCCGTCGACCACGCATCGAGCTCCGCATATCGCGGATCGATCGCTTCGGTGCCGATATGGTCCGTTTTCATGCAGGTTATTTCTACAGGTACACGCGCAGATGCGGAGCCACGGAGATCATAATCAATTTCGGCTTCGCGTCTCCGCGCCTCCGCGTGAAACATTAATTCCGCCAGTTCGCGAAACCGATTCGGCGAAGCGGCGGGCGAGGGTGAGCGCGCCGTCGATGGCATCGCCTTCGCGAGGAACGAAGAGCCGCTGCATGTCGGCGGAGAGCCAGGCCGTCAGTCTGGGTGCAAGCCCGCCCAGCAGCGCAATGCGCGGCACGCCGCGGGCGGCAAGCCGGGTCGCCAGCCCTTCGATCTCCTGCGCGGCATTGCTTACGATCGTGCACGCGACCGGGTCGCCAGCTTCCGCATGGTCCATGACGAGCGGCGCGAGTTTCGCGTAATCCGTCGCGGTCGCGTCGTCCGCGAAAGCAACGGCTTCGAACGGATCGCCGCCGAAATGTGCCATCACGGCGCGCGTCAGATTGGTCGCGGCAATCCGGCCATCATGGGCACGCAGCGCGCAGCGGATGGCGCGCAGGCCCAGATCGGCGCCGCTGCCCTCGTCCGAGATCGGAAATCCGTAACCCCCGACGCGGATTTCGCGTCCGCCCACCAGCGCGAGCCCCACGCTGCCGGTACCCGCGATGACGATGCCGCCATCGCGACCCTTATGCGCGCCGACGCAGGCGATGGTCGCGTCGTTCAGCCAGGTGACCGAAGCGAACACAGTCGCGTGCCCTTCGAGTTGCGCGAGCACGGATTTGCGGCCGATTCCCGCAAGCCCCACTACGGCATGCGTGCGCGCCAGCACATCCACCGGCAGGCCGGCATCGACAACCGCTGCACGCGCGGCAGACTCGACCGCGGCAAGCGCGCGATCGATGCCGAGGCGCACCGCGGCCGGCGCAGCGTCCCCGTGCCCGAGGACACGTCCATCCTCACCGGCAATGCGGGCGCGACAACCCGAACCGCCGCCGTCGATGCCCATGAACAGGGCCCGGTCTCTGGCCGATGTTTCCATATCCGCTCATTATAATAGGCTGCCGCCGGAACGATGGCCCATGCGCCTGCCAAACGATAACGAAAATCTCGCCATTTGCGCCGAACGCATCTTCGACGGCTCGCGGTGGCACGACGATGCCGCACTGCTGGTAGAGGGGCCAAGTATCCGCGGACCTGTTGCTGCTTCCGGAATTCCGCGCGAATACCCGAAGCGGCACCTTCCCGGGGGCGCGCGTCTGGCGCCGGGCTTCATCGATCTTCAGGTTAACGGCGGTGGCGGGGTCCTGCTCAACGACGATCCTTCGCCGGAAGCGATGCAGGCAATTGCGCGTGCGCATCGGCGCTTCGGCACCACGGCGCTTCTGCCGACGCTGATTTCCGGCACGCGCGAGGAGGCGAAGGCCGCCATCTCCTCCGCGCGGCAGGTTGCGGGGCGTGATGGTGTGATCGGCCTGCATCTCGAAGGCCCGTTCCTTAATCCGGCGCGCGCCGGCGTACACGACCGCGCGCGCATCGCGCAGGCGGAGATGGCCGATCTCAAATGGCTGCGCGCACTCGGGGAGGCAGGGCGCTCGATGATCACGCTCGCGCCCGAATGCGTGCCGGAAGGATTCGTCCGGGCGCTCGTCGAAGCGGGTATCCGGGTTGCTGCCGGGCACAGCGAAGCCTCTGCCGAAATTGTTCTGCGCGCATTCGAAGAAGGTCTTTCCGGCGTCACGCATCTGTTCAACGCGATGCCGCCGTTCCAGGGCCGCGCGCCGGGCCTTGTCGGCGCCGCGCTCGCCGAGCGCGGCCTGATTGCCGGCCTGATCGTTGACGGTCTTCACGTCGATCCGGTGTCCGTGCGCGCGGCGTTCCGCGCCAAGGGCGCCGACGGGATCGCGCTTGTTACTGATGCCATGCCGACCGTCGGTTCGGATAAATCGGAGTTTGAGCTGACCGGCCGAAAGATTTTCCTCCGCGACGGCCGGCTCGTGACCGCCGAAGGCACGCTCGCCGGTGCTCATCTCGATCTTGCCACCGCGGTCCGCAACGCGGTGACACATTGTGGCATTCCACTGGAGGATGCTTTGCGCGCCGCCACCCGCACGCCGGCCACCTTCCTCGGACTTGACCGCGAGCGCGGCGTCCTCATCGCAAACGCCCGCGCGGATTTCGTGGCACTCGACCAAAACCTGTGTGTCATCGGCTGCTGGGTCGGCGGCATCGAGGTGACCGAAGCGACAAGTGCTGGCGCGCGCTGAACGCATGCCATGACAACGGGCGGGCTGGTCATTTGATCGGCCGTGTCTGTCATAACAGCGAATTTAACAGGGATTATCAGGGTCGGGCCGGCGGGCACGGCAACGAGAGACAGCCGCACGTTCGGGCCCCGGGCGCACGCATTTCGGCGTTGCAAAAACGGTAGCCGGAGGGCGGCAGGTCGCGGATTGCCGCCGTTCGCCGCGCACGCTAAGAGCACGCCCGCGGTCCGCGAGGCCGCCCGAACTTCCCGCCAACCGAGGAGCCAAAGGCCGCAATGGCGCAGCAATATGTTTATGTGATGAAGGGCCTGTCCAAGACCTGGCCGGGCGGCAAGCAGGTGCTGAAGGATATCTGGCTGAGTTTTCTGCCGGGCGCCAAGATCGGCGTGATCGGCCTGAACGGCGCCGGCAAATCCACCCTCCTGCGCATCATGGCGGGGCAGGACAACGAGTTCACCGGCGAAGCGTGGGCAGCGGATGGCGTCCGCGTCGGCTTTCTGACGCAGGAGCCGGAGCTCGATTCGTCCACGGATGTACTCGGCAATGTCATGGCCGGCGTGGCGCCGAAAAAGGCGCTGCTCGACCGCTACAACGAAATCGCGGCGAACTATACCGATGAGACCGCCGGCGAAATGGCGTCGCTGCAGGACCGGATCGAGGCGCAGGGTCTGTGGGACCTCGATTCGCAGGTCGAGATGGCGATGGATTCGCTGCGCTGCCCCGAACCCGACGCGGATGTGACGAAACTCTCCGGCGGCGAAAAGCGCCGGGTCGCGCTCTGCCGCCTGCTGCTCGAAGCGCCCGATATTCTCCTGCTCGACGAACCCACCAATCATCTCGACGCGGAATCGGTCGCCTGGCTCGAGCACACGCTTCGCGAATTCAAGGGGACGGTGGTGCTCGTCACCCATGACCGGTATTTTCTCGACAACGTGACCGGCTGGATTCTCGAACTCGATCGCGGGAAGGGCATTCCGCACGAAGGCAATTACACCTCCTTCCTCGAAATACAGGACAAGCGGCTGCTCGCGGAAGGCGAGAGCGAACAGGCGCGCGAGCGCACGCTCGCCCGCGAGCGCGAATGGATAAAGGCGAGCCCGCGCGCGCGGCAGGCCAAATCGAAGGCGCGCATCCGTGCGTATGAGGAACTGCTTGCGAAGGCTGAGGACAACCGCACCGGGCCGGCGCAGATCGTCATTCCCGCCGGCCCGCGGCTCGGTTCGGTCGTGGCGGAGGCTACGCAACTCGGCAAGGCCTATGGCGACCGGCTGCTGTTCGAGAATCTCGAGTTCAATCTGCCGCCCGGCGGAATTGTCGGCGTGATCGGGCCGAACGGCGCGGGCAAGACAACCCTGTTCCGCATTCTGAACGGCCAGGAAACTCCCGACTCGGGCACGCTGCGAATCGGCGATACTGTCGCGATCGGCTACGTCGATCAGTCGCGCGAGGCGCTCGATCCGAAAAAGACCGTGTGGGAAGAAATATCCGGCGGGCTCGACGTGCTCGAACTCGGCAAACGCACCATGCAGAGCCGCGCGTATGTGGGCGCGTTCAATTTCAAGGGCGGCGACCAGCAGAAGAAGGTGGGCAGCCTATCGGGCGGCGAGCGCAACCGCGTGCATCTCGCCAAAATGCTGAAATCCGGCGCCAATCTGCTGCTGCTCGACGAGCCGACGAACGATCTTGATGTCGAAACGTTGCGCGCGCTCGAGGCCGCGCTCGAGGATTTCGCCGGCTGCGCCATGATCATCAGTCATGATCGCTGGTTTCTCGATCGCGTCGCCACCCATATGCTGGCCTTCGAGGGCGAAAGCCATGTCGAATGGTTCGAAGGCAACTATCAGGACTACGAAGCCGACAAGAAACGCCGCCTCGGCATCGCCGCCGAACAGCCGCATCGCATCAAGTACAAGCGGTTTGCACGGGCGTAGCTGCGAATTTTTCAGCAGGTATTAGCGAATTCGTCCCGGTGCGCCGCGCCGAACGCGCGCCTGTCATCCTCCGACGATGATCATGATCTCGGCGCATTCCGCTCGCACTCACTTCGCCGACAGCTTTTCTGGGTTTGCGCGCGATGGAAGGTAGTAGAGAAGCTGCCGCGACCAGTCGTTCTTGTCATATTCCTCGCGATTTCCGGGATTGAAGTTTGTAAGCCTGACCGAATTGGACCAGAGAATATCCGAGCTCTCAAGATCAATCAGCATCACGTAGGAGTCGAGCCATGAAACATTGTGGACCGAAACGGCTACGGTGCCGAGCGTGAAAAGAGCTGTCAGCGCCGCCGTCCCGACCCCTTGGCTCGCTTGCTTCCATCCCGATTCGATCAGGCCATATCCCTGAACTACCAGGAAGTACCGAATGTGCTTTTTCGCCGCGATCTGCACCAGCCCGTCCCTTGCCGCCGGGCTCCAGCTGCGTGTGTCGCTGAGAAGCGCCGGATGCGCGAACGCGTCGATGACTCCGTGGGACACGTTCCGCAATGCGGCGTAGTAGGCGGGATCGCCCGGGTCTACCACGTCAAACGGGGGCGCCATCGGTTTGGCACCTCCCTTCCGGTCTTGAGCGACCTGAAACGATGGTTTCTCGAGCAATCCTCCTACGAAAGGAGTCGCTGTGAAATCGACCACATATCCTTTTTGGGCCAATGCGGAATTTGTCTTTTCCGAGAGATCCGCGATCGCCGCGCGGGAGTCGGCAATATCGATAAATGTGCCGGACATGCCGTCGTAGTTGATCGCGCCGTCTACGAAGACTCCGAGCCGGTCGACATTCGGCGATGTCGCGGCGTCATAGCTGGGACTTTGCCGGACGGACGTCTTCGTGGGTGGTGGCGAAACACAACTGGCGACGTAGATGCCGGCAGTGAGGACGGCTAACCATCGCCGCACCACTACCAATTGCTTCGTGTTCGGAAATATCTCCGCTGGTTTTCGCACAGCGCCCCACTTCTGCATCAGCCCACTTGCACCGCAAGTCTGCGCGGCGAATCGCATTTCTGTCAATACGAGCATCACGGGGGTAGTGAGTCAGTTTGACTTCCCGGAGCGGGATTCCGGGTGCATCGTCGCCGCTCGTGCGCCATGCCGCAGCCGCGCGCTCGACGTCGTACACCGAGAACGGCTCAATACCCGCGACCATCTCCTCCATGAGCAGTTTCAAATGCGCGGGATCAAAATCGGGCCGCGGGAAGGACAAGGCCAGAATGGCGATAGCCGAAGAACGCGGTCAGCCCGGTGCACTATTGCCTCACCCGTAAGCAGGTGACCCATGCAAATGTCACCCTGGGCCGCGTGGGGATTGGTGCTCCTGTCGCGTTATTCAAAACCGCTGGTTTCTCGATCGCGTCGCCACCCATATGCTGGCCTTCGAGGGCGAAAGCCATGTCGAATGGTTCGAAGGCAACTATCAGGACTACGAAGCCGACAAGAAACGCCGCCTCGGCATCGCCGCCGAACAGCCTCACCGCATCAAGTACAAGCGGTTCGCGAGGGTGTAGCAGCGAATTCATCGGCACATTCGCCTGCCGCATGCAGTGGAAAAACAAAACCCGGCCGCCTTGGGAGGTGCCGGGCGCGACAATTCAGTGTGGCAATATTTTTGACAGGTTTGATCAGAATCGGCAAGTGGGTATCTTCTGCTGACGTTCCGGTAACGTTGCGCGAACGAATGGTTGTCGAATGGTCGAGCCGCAGGACCGGTGCGATTGGCATGGCCCCCGGGAGAGCCCACAGGATCAAGCACAACCGGTTTTCAAGGGCTTGAACGGTTGCCCTCATCCTGAGCCTGTCGAAGGATGAGGTCTCACCTTTCGACAGGCTCAGGGTGAGGAGCTTTGTTTGTTGCTCAATGCGCCGGCGTACTCGGCCCGCCGCCGCGCAGGCGGTTGGTCAGCATGTTCAGATGCGAGATCAGCGCGCCGAGATTGTTGTTGTTCTCCTCGAGAAAGGCGGTGAACTGGTCGCGCTCCTCGAGCGCGAGCCAGACGCCGGCGATGGCCGCATCGATGACCACGTAATGGCCGTTGCTGTCGTCCACGCGGAAATCGACCTCTATCGGCTCGCCCTGCTGCTCGGTTCGTCCGGTCGGATCCACCAGGACGGTTTTCACGATGTAATCGTTGGGCCCGTGCTGGGTGCCGCCGACCACTTTCAGATACTGCCCGGCATAGGCCTTGAGGCGGGATTCGTAGACAGCCACCGCATAGTTGCGGAACGCATTGACGAAGGCATCCACCTGCGCGGGCGATGCCGTCCGCCGCGCCGCGCCCAGCGTGAACACGGCGATGCGCCGGATATCCGTCAGCGAAGTCAGGAAATCGCGAAATTCGGCGCGCCGCTGCACATCCGGAATCGAGTGACTGTTCAGGATCGAGAGCCCCTTCTGGACATTCGCGCTGATGTAGCTTTCGGCGCCTGACAGGCCGGCCGCGGTCTGTGCCATGGCCGGTAGCGCGCCGGCAATGAGTCCGGCGAAGCCGAGCCAGACTGCCAGAACGATGGACGCGCGGGCGGGATTGCGCCGCGCAGAAGAAAGTCGGTTCATCACGCTGTTCCTTCGCTGAAGGGCCGGATGCTCATGGCCCTATATGGCAAGTTCGTGGCGCCATTTCACGCCCCGGGCGGTCTTCGCAAAACGTGCAGACCGCCACCGGGATCATTCGACGGGCGGGATCGCTTGCGGAGCGTCGATCAGACGGGTTGCATAAACACATAAAGATATGTTTATGTGTGTGGCATGGAAGCCTTGCTGGCCATGCTGCGTGCCGCTGCCGACCCGACGAGGCTCAGGCTGCTCCTCCTGCTGCGCGAATCCGAGCTCACGGTTACCGAACTGACCCAGATTCTCGCTCAGAGTCAGCCGCGCGTTTCGCGCCACCTGAAGCTTCTGTGCGAAGCGCAGCTGCTGCAGCGGTTCAAGGAAGGAAGCTGGGTCTTCTATCGCTCCGCAGGGCGGGTCGACTCTGCGCAACTCGCCGATACGCTTGCGGCGCTTGCAGCGTTCGATCCCGACGCGTTCGACGCGGATCGGCACAGGCTCGAGACAGTGCGTGCGGCCCGGCAGGCTTCGGCCGCGGCGTTCTTTCGCGCCAATGCTGCCGATTGGGAGCGGATTCGTTCGCTGCATGCACCCGAGCGGGACGTGGAAGCGGCGATTCTCGCGCTCGTCGACACGCTGCCGCACGCGTCGGTGCTCGATGCGGGAACCGGCACGGGCCGAATCCTCGAACTTTTGGCACCGTGGATTCGCCAGGGCACCGGAATCGACATCAGCCCGGAAATGCTGGCGATCGCGCGCGACCGGCTGGAGCGCATCCGCGCCCACCACTGCCAGATTCGGTTGGGCGACATTCATCGCCTGCCGTTTCCGGCCGGATCGGCCACCCAGGGCTTCGATCTCGCGATTTTTCACCAGGTGCTGCACTATCTCGAAGACCCGCAGGCAGCGGTGGCCGAGGCTGCGCGGGTTCTCACGCCCCAGGGCAGCGTGCTGATCGTCGATTTCGCGCCGCATGATCTCGAATTCTGCCGCAGCGAACTCGCCCATCGACGGCTCGGATTTTTCGACGCGGAGGTGCGGAGCTGGTTCGAAGCGGCCGGGCTCAGGCCGTTTGCGGCGCAATCCGTTGCTGCGGAAGGCCCGGACAAGCTGACCGTCAGGCTCTGGGCCGGCGTGATGGCTGCATTGCCGGTGCGCAAGCGTCCGAAGGAGGCGGCATGAGTCTCAAGCGCCTCGCGAGCGACGGCGCGCCGATCGGCGTCTCGTTCGAATTCTTTCCGCCGAAAACGCCGGCGATGGAAGAGCAGCTCTGGCGTGCGATCCGGCGTCTCGAGCCGCTATCGCCGCTGTTTGTTTCTGTGACGTACGGTGCGGGCGGCTCCACGCGCGATCGCACGCATGCCACCGTCCGGCGGATCATCGAGGAAACGACGCTCGTTCCTGCCGCGCATCTCACCTGCGTCTCTGCGACGCGCGAAGACGTAGACGATGTTGTCAGTGACTACTGGCGCGCGGGCGTGCGTCATGTCGTAGCGTTGCGGGGCGACATGCCGGAACCGGGCGCGCCCTACTGCGCACATCCCTGCGGCTATCAATCCACGCCGGAACTGGTCGCCGGAATCCGGCGTGCTGCGCCCTTCGAGATCAGTGTCGGCACCTATCCCGAGCGCCACCCGGATTCGTCCTCGCTCGATTCGGACATCGACCTTCTCAAGGCCAAGATCGATGCGGGCGCCTCGCGCGCCATCGGACAGTTTTCCTTCGATACGCGCGCGATCGCGCACTTCCGGGATCGTGCGCATGCGCGCGGCGTTTCCGTTCCTCTGGTTCCGGGATTGATGCCGAGCACGAATTTCAACGGAGTCCTGCGCATGGCCACGCGCTGCGGGGCGGCGATTCCGCAGTGGTTGCGGCGGCTTTACGAAGGGCTCGAGGAAGATGTCGAAAGCCGAAAGGCGATCGCCGCCGCCGTGCTTGCCGAGCAGGTCGAGCAGCTGCGGCGTGAAGGATTCGACCAGTTTCATTTCTACACGCTGAACCAGGCCGATCTCACCTATGCCGCCTGCCGGCTGCTGGGGATCAGGGAGATACGAACGAATGATTGATCACTCACTTCCTTGTTTGTCATGGCCCGCAAATGCGGGCCACCCAGGTGAAAGTGACGGGTGTTCGGCGATCAAGCTAATTTTGGCCGCGCGTCAGGCGCTGGAGAGACGTCAACTGGGTGGCCCGCATTTGCGGGCCATGACACTCAAGTTGCGAGAGGGGTGCCGCGGTGTTTGATCGCGCGTCGCGCATTGCCTGGCTCAAGAAGGAAGCGCGCGAGCGAATCCTGCTTCTCGACGGCGCCTGGGGCGTGATGATCCAGGGTTATGGATTGAGCGAAGAGGACTTCCGCGGCGAGCGCTTTCGCGAACACGGCCGTGATCTCAAGGGCAACAACGACCTTCTGACGCTCACGCGGCCGGATATCATCCGCGAAATCTGCCGTGATTATCTCGCGGCAGGCGCCGACATCATCGAGACCAACACCTTCAACGCGACGGCCGTGTCGCAGGCGGATTATGGACTTTCACACATCGTGCCGGAGCTGAACGAAGCCGGCGCGGCGCTGGCGCGCGCGGTCTGCGACGACATCTCGACGCCCGAGCGGCCAAGGTTCGTCGCGGGCGTTCTCGGTCCGACCAACCGCACCGCGTCTTTGTCGCCCGACGTGAACGATCCGGGTTTTCGCAATGTGGGTTTCGACGAGCTGCGCGACACCTACCGCGACTGCGCCCTCGCGCTGATCCGCGGCGGCGCCGATCTCATCCTGATCGAAACCGTGTTCGACACGCTGAACGCGAAGGCCGCGATCTTTGGAGTTGAGGAAGCATTCGATCAGGTGGGCGAACGCCTGCCCATTTGGATTTCCGGCACCATCACCGATCTCTCCGGCCGCATGCTCACCGGTCAAACCGCGGAAGCGTTCTGGCATTCCATCCGGCACGCCAGACCGTTTGCGGTCGGGCTCAACTGTGCGCTCGGCGCGAAGGAGCTTCGCCCTTACGTGGACGAACTCTCCCAGGTCGCGGACACGCTGGTGAGCGCGCACCCCAACGCCGGGCTTCCCAACGCATTCGGCGGCTACGACGACAGCCCGGAAAGCATGGCCGCGGTCATGGGCGAATTCGCGCGCTCGGGTCTCGTCAACATTGTCGGCGGCTGCTGCGGCACCGCGCCTGCGCATATCAAGGCTTTCGCCGAGGCGGTGCGCGGCGTGAAGCCCCGCATTGTTCCAAAAAAGCCGCGCTACCTCCGCCTCTCCGGCCTTGAGCCCTTCACGCTCACGCCGCAGACGAATTTCGTCAACATCGGCGAACGCACCAACATCACCGGCTCGGCGAAATTCCGCAAATTGATCGCGGCCAACGATTACGAAGCCGCGCTCGACGTGGCGCGCAGCCAGGTCGAGAACGGCGCGCAGATCATCGACGTCAACATGGACGAGGGACTGATCGATTCCGAAGCGGCCATGCACCGCTTCCTTTCACTCGTCGCGGCCGAACCGGACATCGCACGTGTTCCCGTGATGATCGATTCCTCGAAATGGAGCGTGATCGAGGCGGGCCTGAAAGTCGTTCAGGGCAAGCCCGTCGTGAATTCCATCAGTCTCAAGGAAGGCGAAGAGCCCTTTATTGCGCAGGCGCGAAAAGTCCGCCGCTACGGCGCGGCTGTGGTCGTCATGGCCTTCGACGAGCAGGGGCAGGCGGAAACGGCCGAGCGCAAATTCGCGATCTGCAAACGCGCCTACGACATTCTCGTGAACCGGGTCGGACTCGCGCCCGAGGACATCATCTTCGATCCCAATATTTTTGCGGTGGCGACGGGCATCGAGGAGCACAACGACTATGCCCGCGCCTATATCGACGCCGCGCACCGCATCCGGGAGGGGCTTCCGCATGTGCATGTGTCCGGCGGACTTTCGAACGTTTCTTTCGCTTTTCGCGGCAACGACACGGTGCGCGAGGCGATGCACTCCGTCTTTCTCTATCATGCGATCCAGTCCGGCATGGACATGGGCATCGTCAACGCCGGACAGCTCGCCGTCTACGAGGACATTCCGCGCGAGCTGCGCGACGGTGTCGAGGATGTCCTGCTGAATCGCCGCCCCGACGCAACCGAACGGCTCCTCGATCTCGCCCAGCGCTTTAAGAACGATTCGCCGGGCGCGCGCGAGGAAACGGTGCTCGCCTGGCGCGAGGCGCCGGTCGATGAGCGCATCTCCTATGCGCTGGTGCACGGCATCGCGGATTTCGTGACCGAAGACGTCGAGGAGTCGCGGCTGAAAGCGGCGCGGCCGCTCGACGTGATCGAAGGTCCCCTGATGGCCGGCATGAATGTCGTGGGCGATCTGTTCGGCTCGGGCAAGATGTTCCTGCCGCAGGTGGTGAAATCCGCGCGCGTGATGAAAAAGGCCGTAGCCCATCTCATTCCGTTCATGGAACAGGACCAATCCGCGGCCCGCGAACCCACCGGCCGCATCGTCATGGCGACGGTGAAGGGCGATGTTCATGACATCGGCAAGAACATCGTTGGTGTGGTCCTGCAGTGTAACGGTTACGAGGTGATCGATCTGGGCGTGATGACCCCCGCGCAGAAAATTCTCGATACCGCGCGCGAGAAGAACGCCAATCTGATCGGGTTGTCCGGCCTTATCACACCTTCGCTCGACGAGATGAGCCATGTGGCGGCGGAAATGGAACGCCAGGGTTTCGACATCCCGCTCCTCATTGGCGGTGCCACCACGAGCCGCGTGCACACCGCCGTGAAGATCGATCCCAACTACCGGCGCGGACAGGCTGTCTACGTCGCCGATGCGTCGCGCGCGGTCGGCGTGGCCGCCCAGCTCGTCGGCAGCAGGACACGTGCGTCTTATTCCTCAACGGTGCGGCAGGAATATGCCGAGATCGCCGAAAAGCACGCGGGCGCGAACCGCGCGCCGTCGCGGCGCCTCCCGCTCTCCGCCGCGCGTGCCAATCGTCTCAAATTCGACTGGGCAGACTACACGCCGCCGCGCCCTCGCTTCCTCGGTGTGCGCGAATTCACGAACTACGACCTCGCCGAACTCGCGCCCTATATCGACTGGAGTCCGTTCTTCCAGACTTGGGAGCTGGTCGGGCGCTATCCCCTGATCTTCGACGACCCGCAGGCCGGCGAAGCCGCGAAGAGCCTGTTCGCCGATGCGCAGGCGATGCTGGAGAAGATCGTGCGCGAGCGCTGGCTCACCGCCCGCGCCGCGATCGGCTTCTGGCCGGCCAATGCGGATGGCGACGACATCCTTCTCTATAGCGACGAGGCGCGCGATGCGCCCGCCGCGACGCTCCACACGCTGCGCCAGCAGATGGCGCGCGAATCGAACAAGCCCAATCTGGCATTGGCCGATTTTGTGGCGCCGCGCGCGAGCGGTGTCGCCGATTATCTTGGCGGGTTCGTCGTCACGACGGGCCATGGCGAGACCGCGCACATCGAGCGCTTCGAAGCGGACAAGGACGATTACAGTGCCATTCTTCTGCGCGCACTCGCCGACCGTCTCGCCGAAGCTTTCGCCGAGCGCCTGCATGCGCGCGTGCGGCGCGAATTCTGGGGCTACGCGCCGGAGGAGAATTTCACCGCCGAACAGCTGATCGCCGAATCCTATCGCGGCATCCGCCCCGCGCCTGGTTATCCCGCCCAGCCCGATCACACCGAGAAAGGCACGCTGTTCTCGCTGCTCGACGCCGAAGCCCGTGCCGGTGTGAAGCTCACCGAAAGCTACGCCATGTGGCCCGGATCATCCGTCTCCGGACTATACTTTTCCCACCCGGAAAGCCGCTATTTCGGCATCGGCCGCATCGAACGCGAGCAGGTCGCGGATTACGCCCGCCGCAAGGGCTGGTCACTCGCCGAAGCCGAACGCTGGCTTGCACCCATCCTCAATTACGATCCGCGTGCAGCGGCGGCTTAGGGAGGAATTCGGACGAATTTGTCTCGCCCTTCGACAGGCTCAGGGTGAGGATTCGCTTTTTGGTCCTCATCCTGAGTCTGTCGAAGGATCACTCCGCGAGAATGCGCGCGCAGGAGAACGTGAGCGCGAGCGCAAGTGCGGCAATGGCGAGCGGCAGAGAACTCGCGAGACTGTAGCCCAATCTCCCGATCCATTCGGAAAATCCGGACGCGGAGAGAAACGCGAGGAAAAGCCCCGCGGCGGTGGTCAATGCCGCCGTTTCCAGCCAGGTCTGCTGCTCCTCCGCCCCCGCGATCCTCGCCATCACGCTGGCGGAGAACCCTCTGTCCTCGACGGACGCAAGCGGCGCTGCAAGAAGGCGATCCAGTCTGCTTTCGTCCGCCGTCATCACTCGCTCTCCAGCATCGCGAGCAACTTCTTGCGGCCGCGCAGCACGTGGGATTTCAGCGTTCCGACCGGCATTTCGAGGATCTCCGCCGCCTCATCGTTCGAATGCCCGAGTGCATAACAGAGCGTGAGCGCGGCGCGTTCCCCGATGGATAGTTTCGCCATGCAGCGTTCGAGGTCGAACCGCACGCCCGGTTCCAACCCGTCGTTCCGCTCGGCTGTTTCCGCCTGTTCGTCGAGAGATTCGAGTTTCTTCCGCCGCGCCTCCATCAGATACCGCGTATACGCGATCCGCATCAGCCAGCCGCGGAACGAGCCCTCCCGGCGGAACTGCGCGAGCTTGCGCCAGGCTTCGACGAACGAGTCCTGCGCAAGGTCGTCCGCCAGGGCCGCGTTGCCGCGCGTCAGCCGCAGCAGGAAGCCGCGCAACACCGATTGATGCCGCCGGACCAGCTGTCCGAATGCCGCGGCATCTCCGGTGGCCGCCCGTGCGGCAAGCCCGTCGTCGTTCATTGCAGGATTTCATGGCGCCTCAACGGGTAGGCCGCCGGTCGAAAACGCCCGCAAGGAGGCGCGCCAGTCCGATCATGAAAGGAAAGATGCCCACGAACGGAAGCCAGCTCGGCACGCGGTCGCCTTCGAAAATGTTGCCGCCGCCGCTCATCGCCCAGAAGAACAGGGCCAGCGCCACGCCGATGCACATGAGAAAGATTCCGGACTGGATCGGATTGCCGTGCCGCCAGCCCGAGCCGTAGTCGCGGCTGCTGGTCAGGACCTCCGGCGGAATCGGCTGCCCCTTCTCGGCCAGTGTTTCGATCATGCGATGGCGGCTTGTCCGCTCGCGATAGGAAAAGAACTGGCTCATGAAGACGATCAGAACGACCGCAATCCAGAAGATCGCGGCGGCATTCAGGCCATGGAAGACAAACATGGAATTCTCCTTTTTGCGACCGGACCGGCCGCCCAACGCCCCCCAGATGCGCCGAAGGGGCCGTTCGGATGCAGGCCGAACAAAATTTTGGCGCCCCGCCTCAAGCCGCTTCCAGCACGGCTGTCGGAAGAAAGCGCAACAAAACAGGGTGCGCACGCGGAGGCGCGGAGGAGGCGGGGCGGATGGCGCACCCGTAAAGTGCTTTCGATGACGTCGTGGGAACTGCGGCCCTCTGCGTCTCCGCGCCTCCGCGTGAACCGTTCGAGGGCAAATTCAGGCTTCTGTGTCGGAACGGCATCGCACGTAGAGATCCCCGACCGCCCCGGACAGCCCTGTCTTCTTCAGCAGGGGGCGCGGCAGAGCGCAACAGCAACATCGCGCGCGGGTGAGGGAGTATTGTAGGATTCGGCATCGCGGAAAGTGGGATCAACCATTTGTACACGCGCCGTTCGCTTCTGGGCATGCTGACTTCGGGCGCCGCGGCAACCGCGCCGGGCGCTCCGTTCCGAATTCGTCCGGCGCAGCAATCGAACCAGCCAGTCGACTGGCCGGCGCTTGCGCGGGACGTGCGCGCCGAGATGGCGTGGGCGTGGCGCAACTATGTGGAGCTCGCGTTCGGGCACGACCAGATCAGGCCGGTCAGCGGCGGCGCGGAGGAATTCTTCTTCCCGAACGGGCCGGGGCTCGGTCTCTCGATCGTCGAGGCGCTGGATACGCTCTGGCTCATGGGTCTCGACGCCGAGCTCGAAACCGGCGTGCGCTGGATCACGAAGAACCTCCATTTCGACATCGACGGCGAGGTGCAGGTGTTCGAGACGAACATCCGGATGGTGGGCGGCCTGCTCGCCGGCTGGCTCGCGACACACGACAAGGCGTTGCTCGCTCTCGCACATGACCTCGCGGATCGTCTCCTGCCCGCCTTCACGAAGTCGCCCATCGGGATCCCTTATCGCTTCGTGAATCTCAGGACCGGCGCCGTGCGGGACGCGACGACATTCCCGGCCGAGCTGGGCACCTATGTTTCGGAATTTGGTACTTTGGGGCGTGCGGTGGGCGACCGGCGCTATTTCGATATCGCCAAGAAGGCGGCGAAGGCGTGCTTCGACCGCCGCTCATCGCTCGATCTCGTCGCCGATACCATCGATGCGCAGACGGGCAAATGGCTGAGCCGCCGCGCCACCATCGGCCCCCCCTCGGACTCCTATTACGAATATCTCTATGGCGGCTGGCGGCTGTTCGGCGATGCCGATTTCAAGCATTGGTACGACGTACACGCGGCCGCCATCCTGAAGCACCAGGCCGAGGTGGTTGACGGCCGGCTATGGTTTGCGCAGGTGGATTTCGAAACCGGCGCACGGCTCGACCGGCAGCAGAGCGAACTCGCGGCCTTCTATGCCGGCCTGCTCGCCAAGACAGGCGATCTGGTCCACGCCCGCGCCTATCTCTCCTCCTGGGCGGATGTGCAGGCGCGTTTCGGTGTGCTGCCGGAAGGCTTCGACTATGGCACCTTTACGGCCAGCCGGCCGAGCAACGAGCTGCGCCCCGAATTCGCCGATTCCTGCCTTGCGCTGTTCGTGCACGGCGCAGGCGAATGGCCGCGCCATCTCGCGCGCATCCACTACGAGGCCATGAAAAGCACGAGCCGCGCCCGCTTTGGCTACACCATCCTCGACGACGTGGTGGCCCATCCGATGAAACAGGGCGATCTCTGCCCCGGCTACTGGTGGGCCGAGCAGATGAAATACTACTGGCTCCTGTTCTCGGACACGCCGCGCTTCGATTACCGAAACAATTATCTCTCGACGGAAGGCAAGGTGCTGGCGGGGCTTGTTCAAGCGATGTGAGGTATGTTCGCTCGGCGCCAGGACGGGACGCGACCGGGCGCCAATCAGCGCTGATTCCAACGGCCGGCCAAAAATGCGAGATTGAAAGCCTCGCTCAGGGGCCGGTCTTTTCACCCGTCCCGTTTGCGGTCGTTTTCCAGGCTTTGCCGTCCTCCGACTGCTGGAACGACACGTGCACCTTCTTGTCGGACGCGAATTTGTAGACGATACGCTGGCGAATGGCCTTGCCGTGACGGCTTTCCGTCCATTCTTCGACGCGCGTGGAGCCATCGATTTGCATCTTCGAGGCAAAGGGCTTGCCCGGCGCATCGCCGTCTTCGAAGATTTCGTAATGCCAGAATGCATTGTCGCGGTGGTTGAAGGTATCTACGACCAGCGAATCTATGTGTCGCCCACCCCACATGTTGGAGAAGCTGCACATCATGAAAGCCCGATTGGCAGACCAGCGACAATCCGCATGCCAGACAAAATCTGTTGGACGAGATCCCGCGTCACCGAACACGTGACCGTGATAGACCCAACTGCCCCCGGATATCGCAAGCCGTTCGAGCCCGGCATCGCCCGCAGCGAGCGCGGCCGATGAGATGCAGGTTGCGAGCGAGAGCAGGAGGCCAGACACAAAATAACGGCTCTTCATCAGGTATTCCTATCGGAGGTCATCGGAGTTTCTATACCGTGGCCGTTTTTTTTCGGCCAGCTACAGCCCCGAGTGATTGCCGTCCGGTGTGTAGGCGATCCGTTAAACACGTCCGATTGGCGCCAGAAACGAACACTCCGCACTCCCCGTAGCCCGTGTCGAGAGATTGCCCCGTCGTGAGGCGTCCCCCTGCCCATGCTCAGAGCGAGTAGTCTGGCGCCGGCAGCACCAGCCCAAGGGGCGGTGTATGGCGCAGGAAAGCCGATATAGTGACAGGAGCTCCTGTCACCGCAGTACTATTCCCGTTCCGTGATTGCCAGCATATTTCGTCAATTCGTCATCCCGGTATGTCGCCATTCCCGTTGGTGGATGGGCTAGGGTCCAGACTCAATTAAGCCAGTAGGCAACGATCGCGGCAAGGTGAACGGCGGAGAGAAAGTTTCTGGCGAGTTTGTCGTACCGGGTGGCGATTCGCCGGAAGTCCTTTAACCTGCAGAAGCAGCGCTCAATGACG
>DASXYZ010000007.1:0-2612 GCA_036502185.1 Rhizomicrobium sp. | reverse complement strand
GGGCGGCGTCCGTTCGATGATGACTTATATCGGCGCCGCCCACCTCAAGGAGGTCCCCAAGCGCACGACGTTCGTGCGCGTCACCGCGCAGACGAACGATGTGTTCGGGGGATGAGATTGGGCCGCTCCCGTCGGGCGCTCTCGCGACAATCGGACGTTGGTCGGCCGCGTCCGTGCGTGATAGAAGGCCGCTCATGACCGCCACCGCGTTGAAAACCGAGGATAGCGCGTCCGTGCGTCTCGCCGGCGCGACGCGCGCCCAAATTCGCGGCGCGCTTACCGAAATCGGGACGCCCGAGCGCGAGCTCAAGATGCGCGCTTCGCAGCTTTGGCATTGGATCTATCATCGCGGCGCGGGCGAGTTCTCGGCGATGCGCAATATCGCCAGGCCGGTGCTCGACCGGCTGGCCGAGCGCTGCACGCTCGCGCGGCCTGAAATCGCAGCCGAGCAGGTCTCCGCCGACGGCACCCGCAAGTGGCTGTTGCGCCTGGCCCCGGCCCACCGCTTCGACAAGGGAGCGGAAATCGAATGCGTCTATATCCCGGAATCTGACCGGGGCACGCTTTGCGTGTCGAGCCAGGTCGGCTGCACCCTCAACTGCTCGTTCTGCCATACCGGCACCATGTCACTGGTGCGCAATCTGACCGCAGCCGAAATTGTCGGCCAGGTTCTCGTCGCCCGGGACCGGCTCGGCGATTTTCCCGGCGGAATTGCTCCGGCCGACGGACTTACGCCCAAGGGCGAGGGCGTGCGCGCGGTGTCCAACATCGTCTTCATGGGCATGGGCGAACCGCTTTACAATTTCGACGCCGTGCGTGACGCGATCGCCATTCTGACCGACGGCGACGGTCTGTCGCTATCGAAGCGGCGCATCACCGTCTCGACCTCCGGCGTTGTTCCCGAGATGGCGCGGCTCGGGGCCGAGTGCGGAACCATGCTCGCTGTGTCGCTGCACGCGACCAACAATGCGTTGCGCGACAAGCTGGTGCCATTAAATCGCAAATATCCAATCGAGGCGCTCGTCGAGGCATGCCGCGAATACCCCGGCGCCTCCAACGCAAGGCGCATCACTTTTGAATATGTGATGCTGAAGGGCGTCAATGATTCGGTTGCCGAGGCCAGGGCGCTGGTGCGCCTGCTGAAAGGTCTGCCGGCCAAGATCAACCTCATTCCGTTCAATCCGTGGCCCGGAAGCACGTTCGAATGCTCCGACTGGGAGACGATCGAGCGCTTCTCGGAAATCGTGTTCAACGCCGGCTACGCGAGTCCGGTGCGCACGCCGCGCGGCCGCGACATTCTGGCCGCCTGCGGCCAGCTCAAGAGCGAGAGCGAGAAATTGCGCGCCCGCACCCGAATGATGCTCGAAGAAAGTTTGGCGGTTGGACACGATTGAGGCGCAAGCGGCGATGTCGGACCAGCGACAACAGTTGGCAGACCAAACCCGAAACCAATGACTGACGAGTTTACAAGCAACGAGATCTTGCGGCCGCCCAAGCGCAACGAGCGCCTCAGGCAGCGCGCCGCCTGGATGTATTTCGTCGAGGAAATGACCCAAAGCGCCATCGCCGAGGCGCTCGGCGTCGGGCGGGTCACGGTCGTTCGAATGCTGGCGGAAGCGAAAGCGCTGGGCGAAGTGCGCATTGCGCTTTCGCGCGGCGACGCGGAGCTTGGCGGTCTGGAAGCGGCGCTGTGCAAGCTTTACGGATTGTCCGAGGCGATCGTCGCGCCGCTATCCTCCGACTCCGCCGACCCGACCGCGCCGATCGCTGCGGCGCTCGGCGACCATGTTTCGGCGCTGCTGCGCAACGATATGAAGATCGGGCTTGGGTGGGGACGCACCCTGAACTCTTCGCTCGAGTATTTAAGCGAACGCTCGCTAAAAGGCTTGAGCGTCGTATCGCTGGTCGGCGGCGTCACCCATTTCGTGGCCGACAATCCGGCCGAATTTCCCTCCGGCTTCGCCCGCGCCTTCAACGCGGATTGCTATCTCATTCCCTCGCCTGCGCTCGTCGACAGCCCGGCGACCAAGGCCGCTCTGATCGAGCGCTGCGGGCTCAAGTCCGTCTATGATTTCGCTCAAACGCTCGACGCGGTGGTGGTCAGCGTCGGTTCGCTTGGATCGGAAGCGTCGATCGCGCGCTTCGCGCTTATCGGGGAAGCCGACAGGAAAACGTTGGGCGAATACGGGGCTGTCGGCGAGATGCTGTGCAACGTCTACGACGACCAGGGCCGGATCGTCGATCACCCCCTCAACCAGCGCGTGATGTCGGTCCCGCTCGAGGTCGTGCGCGCCGCCCCAATTCGGGTATTGGCGGCAGGCGGCGCGCATAAGCTCGCGGCGATCCGCGGCGCGCTCAAGCTGCTGAAACCGACCACGCTGGTGACCGACGCGGCGACCGCACGCAGGCTGACGGGCGGGCCGAAGTAGGATCGAGGAATGGAGAAAGCTTTCGCGATTCCCGCGAGAGAGTGGCTGTCGGTAGCAGACGATATGTCCGGTTTAGGTAGCGCACGGTCTGTCCGGTAGGTCTGGCCTCTTTTGGGAGGGGTTGGATGCGCCGGACGGAGGCCCTTCAGGGGGTGCGCATGACGGTGTTTTTGAATGTTCTCA
>DASXYZ010000006.1:0-9363 GCA_036502185.1 Rhizomicrobium sp. | reverse complement strand
CATAGACCGCGTTGATGGTTTCGAAGTCGAGCGGATCGGCCATCGCCAGCGTGAGCGATCCTTCCTCGATGCCGATTGGGAAGATGCAGGACTGGCGCAGGAAGCGCGGCGAGAGTCCTTCGAGCTCGGGCGCCGCCGCGGGGGCCGCGAGCTGGGCGATGGGAAGTCCGAGCTGTTCGGAAAGCGCGGAGAGAAGATCGCGCTGGGCAATGAAGCCCATGTCGACGAGGATCTTGCCAAGCTTCTCGCCGCGCCGTTCCTTCTGTAATTCGAGCGCGCGCTCGAGATCTTCCTCCGCGATCAGCCCGCGGCGGATCAGGATCTGTCCGAGTGGGGGCGCGGTTGCCGTCAACTCAGCGTTCCTGCTCTTCGATGATGGCCGCGAGATCCTGCGGCGAGGCATGGGCGGCTTTGGCGTCCAGCAGCTTTTGTTTTTCGGCGGTCATGAACACGCGATGCGGCAGGCCGCGCGAATTTTCCCAGGAGTAGCTGAACAGCGTGGTTTCCATTGCGACATGCTCGTTGGGCGGCAGATTTTCGAGAGTGGCGCTCGCATTCATCATGAGCAGGCGCATCGTGTCCTCGAGTTCGGCCAACTTCTTCACCTTTCGTTCGTGAACGGCCGCCACTTCTTCCTTCGATACCGTCGGCTTGAAAGGGTTCGGGGTCATCGAAGAGTCGTTGATCAAATTCAGCTCATTGGTGAAAAGTACGCCATAGCCCTCGAGGTAAGTGCCGCGCGCATAGCCCAGCGCGTAGTAGGGGTCGGGCGAATAGGCCGCGATCTTTTCGTTGATCGAGCGCTCGACGGCGAGGATAGTGGCGCGCGAGAGACGGGATTCAGAGGCCGCGAAACAAAGAGTGGCAATCGAGAGCAGGATGACCGCGGTCTTCTTCATTGACCAACTCCCGGAAATTCACTCCCGTCGAGGCGGGCATAGCTGAGGTTCATCGTCTTGCGAAGCACCTCGAAGTTCTCTTCGAGAGCGACCATTTGCGCGCGGTATCGGGCGTCGCGCCTGCGTTCGGCATCGGCGACTGCAGTCTGGATCAGCCGCGCGTCTTCTGCCCTTGTCTGCGAGATCGCGCGGGCGATGGACGCGTGGATCTGATCCGCCGACGCAGCCGGAGAAATCTGAGCGATGGCTTGAACCGGCCCCGGTTTGTAGACAGCCGAGACGTGCCAGGCGGATACCAGAATCGCGGCCGCCAGCACGCACGCCGAGGCAAAGCCCAGACGCGCGCCGGAACTCCAGAACCGCGCCCAGATCGAGGGTTGGAATACTTCGTCCGAGACAAACGCGATGCGCCGCGAGATCTCGCGGTCCGGCAAAATACGCAGCGCTGCGGTCGTCATGCGCAGGCGATCGAACTCCAGCGCGCAGTCGCCACAGGCGCGAATGTGCTGTTCCATCTCCCGCCGCTGATCGGCCGGGAGTTCATCGAAAGCGAAATCGCGCAGGGCTTCGGCGCGTCCGCAGGGAAACGAATCGGTACTCAACATACTTCACCTCTGCTGCCGGTCCTGTTGCCGGCGGGAGCCAGTTCGCGCTTAAGCAGATCGAGGGCGGTGTAGAGCCGCGACTTTACAGTCGAGACCGGGCACGCCAGAATCTCCCCCATCTCGTCGAAAGTGAACCCCTCGTAGACCTTCAGCACGACCGCTTCACGCTGTTCCGGATTGAGCCGGTCGAGCGCGGCGGTCACGGCGAGAGAGAGATCCACCGAAAAACCCGGCGCGGGATTGCGCCCGGCCTCAATATCCTCCAGCGCCGTTTCGGGCCGGCGCTGGCGGAAGAGAGAATAGGCCTCATTGTGCGCAATCCGGTACAGCCAGGGGCCGAATCGCGCCGGGTCATCGAGCTTGCGGATGTTCTGGTAAGCCTTCAAAAATACGTCCTGGCTCAGGTCCAGAGCGTCTTCCTGATGGGCCGTCAGGCGAAGAAGGTAATTGAAGACACGCTTCTCCCAACGCGACACGAGGAGGTTGTAAGCCTCGACGTCGCCCCGGCGAACTCGTGAAATCAGGTCCGTGTCTTCGACGGCCCGAAAGATCAAACTCTGCTCCTGGTGACAAGACGCACCTGGGCGCCTAAAAAGTCGAAGTGAACATTTTCAGTCTACCGGGAATCGGCACGGGCTCCAAAATCGGGATGCTGCGAAAATAGGGGGACATGAGCTTTCTCGACAACCTGGAGAACAACCTGAAAGCGATGGAATCCCGCGAAGAGGGCGGAGTGGATGGGAATCGCCGGCGGGATCTTGAGAAGAAGCTGGCGATTGCGGCATCGCCCTGGGCGGAGCGATTGAAGAAAGAGCCGTTCGCCCAAATCTTGATGCAGCAGGCGACCTTGGCCGCGCGAGCGAGCCGGACAAAGATCAACCTGGTGTGGATAGGGACGACGCTGCGTCTTGAGGCGCGCGGGCATCGTTTGGAACTGCGGCCGGGGCCGAAGGGCGTGTCGGCGGTTTTCCTGAATAGGTCCGAAGAGGCCAGGGAGGAACCCGTGGACCTGGAAGGGGACCCGAAGAAACTGGTGAGCAAGTGGATGCCGATTCTCGAAGAGCAGAAGCGGCGGGATGACGAACAGGCGGCGCTGAGTTTGGCGATGGAAGAAGTGGAGTGATCGAAGGCGATCTAAGTGCGATTCTGCCGGCCGACCTGCCGCATCGCGAGCGGGTGATCGACGGCGCGTCGAAACACTTCGCGCTGATCGTCGAAGCCAATAAAGCCCTCAATCTGACGCGCATTACAACGCCGCGCGAGGCGGCCGTCAAACATGTGCTCGATTCGGTGATGCCGTGGCGGTTGTTCGCGGGGGCCGCCCATGTGCTCGACGCGGGCACCGGCGCGGGATTCCCGGGTATTCCACTCGCGCTGGCACTGCCGGAGACGCGGTTCACGCTGGCAGAGTCGATTCAGAAGAAGGCGCGGTTCGTGGAGGCGGCGGTTGAGGCGTTGAATCTGCCGAATGCTCTGGTGACACCTCGGCGCGCGGAGGAGCTCAGCGAGATCAGCATTATCACGGCTCGGGCGCTGGCGCCGATTCCGAAAACGCTGGCGCTTTTTCGTCCGGCGCTGAAAGCCGGGGCGCGGCTGCTGCTTTATAAAGGGCCCGACGCCGAGCAGGAGATCGCGGACGCGGCTACCGAGGCGGAGCGGTTCCGGGCGCGACTGGACGTCGTTATGAGATATGAGCTGCCGGATGGGCTGGGAACGCGGACGATTGTGCAGGTTGAGATGCGGCCGGTCTGAAGTCAAAACCGGCGGAGCGGTCAGCTACACGGTTTCCCCGGCGCGCGTCACATCGTAACCGGCAATCATTTCCAATTGCCGCCGGAAGCGCGCGCGGTTGAGGACCTCGAGAACTCCCTGAACCGCGCGGCGTGTCAGGTCCTTCTTATGAAGCACGAGCTCGAACCGTTCGCCGGCCAGTGGGATGAAATCCAGTCCGAAGCGGCGCGCGGCCGACTGCGCGGCGATGCAGCAATCGGCGCTGTCGGAAGCCACCGCCCATGCGGCGGCGAGATGTCCCGGGACGCTCATGCCGCTTCCGTTCACATTCGCCGCCGTGATCCCTGCCGCGGCGATAAGTGAGTTGAACAGCCGCCGGCTGCCCGAACCTTCCTCGCGATTGACAAACCGCACCCGCGGATTGGCGAGGTCGCCCGCAGCCAGGATGCCCTTTGGGTTGCCGCGCCGAACGACGAATCCTTCTTCCCATAGAGCGAAGGTGATGACGGAAAAGGCGCGTCCGCCGGCGATCGGATCGTTGAGGTGGCTTCCGGCGATATCGATTTTTCCGGCGCGCAGCCATTCGAGCGAGCGCGCACTGTTGGCGTTGGCGAGGATCACGTCGACCCCGGCGTCACGCGCGTGGCGGGCGAGCAGCGACAGCGCCGGATCGCAGCCGGCAATAAGGAGCCGGCTGGAATCGTCGGGTTCTTTCGCAATCGCGGCGCGGCCCGGCGCCGTGATGATGCCGTCGGCGACGGGCAGCCATGCGGGAAATCGGGCAGGAGAGACGCCGACCACGCGGCGGCCCACGCGGCAAACCTGCACAGGCTCACCGGGGCCCGCGCGAAGCGCGTCATCCAGAGGTTCGAATGCGCGCGTTTCGGCGGGGGCCGTTTCTTCTTCAATGCTGAAGAGGTCTTCGACGGAAGTTTCGAGAACCCGCGCTAGCTTCAGGGCGACCGCCGTGTTGGGCATGTAGGTTCCCGCCTCGATCGCATAGATGGCCTGGCGCGTGACTCCGACCTGCGCGGCGAGGTCGATCGCGGAAACTCCGCGGGCCTTTCGCAGCGCCGCAAGCCGGTTCGTCATATGACCACTATAAAGGACTCTGTAACGCCGGCGATCGTTTTGCGTCGCCTGCGTTTCCGTAAAAGACTGCCCGCGCCACAATAATCAATTGGACTCCAACGCGCACGAAACCATTCGCATCTCGCGCAAAGGCGCGGACCGCCTCCGCTCGGGGCACCCGTGGATCTTTCGGTCCGATGTTCTCGAGACCGCCGACGCCCAACCCGGCGCCATCGTGAATGTCGTCGATTCCGCCCGTAAATTCGTCGGCAAGGCGCACTACAGCTCGTCCTCCCAGATCGCTCTCCGCATGCTCGAAACGTCGAATGCGCCGTTCGACATCGCGTCGCGAATTGCCGCGGCGCAGCGCTTTCGCGAAACTGTGGTGACCGACTCAACCGCTTACCGGCTCGTGCACGCGGAGGCCGATTTCCTGCCCGCGCTTATTGTGGACCGCTACGGCGACGCGTTCGCCGTGCAGGCGCTCGATCAGGGAATGGACCGCGCGTTACACGAAATCGTCCGCGTGATCGAGACACTTTTCCCGGCGCGGGCGATCGTGGCGCGGAACGACGCAGCGGTGCGGACGCTCGAAGATCTGCCACGCGAAACACGCGTCCTCGCCGGCAAAGTTAATGAACCGGCCGCGATCCGGATGAACGGCTTTCAGATGGAGGCCGATCTGCTGCACGGGCAGAAGACCGGTGTGTTTCTCGACCAGCGCGAAAACTATCTCGCCGCCGCGCGGTATGCATCCGGCAGCGCGCTCGACTGCTTCACGTCCACCGGCGGATTCGCCCTTCATCTCGCGAGAACCTGCGAGCACGTCGAAGCGGTGGATTCGAGCGCCGTCGCACTCGCAACCGCGCAGCGGAACGCGGATGCGAACGCCGTCTCGAACGTCACGTTCCGCGAGGCCGACGTTTTCGATTTGCTCTCGAGCTACGCCTCCGCGCGGCGCAACTTCGACGCAATCGTGCTGGATCCGCCCGCGTTCGCGAAGTCCCGCAAGCAGATCGACGGCGCGCTCCGTGGATACAAGGACATCAACCTGCGCGCGCTGCGGCTGCTCGAACCGGGCGGCATTCTCGTAACGTGCTCGTGCTCGCACCACATCAGCGAGGCGATGCTGCTGGAAATCGTGGCGGAAGCGTCGCTCGATGCGCGGCGGACGCTGCGTGTTCTCGAGCGGCGCACACAAGCACAGGACCATCCGATTCTGCTGACGGTGCCCGAGACGTTGTATCTGAAGTGTTTGATCTTACAGGTCGCCCAAGAATAAAATTACAGTAAGCAGGCAGATTAGAATTATAATTAATCCTGCTCGGCCGGTTTGGCTGAATGTCGTAAACAGGCTAGCTTAGCTGTGATTTGCGCTTGTAGAGCAACTTCGCGATGATCTCTCGTTCTGTCAAGTTCCTCTGCACCACGCGCATTGAGATCAGGTAGTTCCCAAAAAGCGACGCAGCGAGCCCCGCTACCCCGGTGGTCACTGTCTGGGCAAGGTTCATCACGCTAGAAGTCCCCAAATACGCGATCTGAATTATGATCGCGACTGCGGAGACGCATAGCGCAACCAGAGTTGACATGACCCGATGAGCAGACCAGAACTTCTTGAAATCTGCGCGCGCGGATGCGTGCAGGCGTTTCCCGTAATTGAGTTCGTCTGGCGTTTCTCGTTCCTTGCATTTGGGCGCACTCCAACGGTATGATTTGAGTGCCCACCCAAACCGATTTTCGGAACTGGCCCGACTGCATGTCATCGATCTGAAATCGTGGTTTTCTGAACTTTCGCCGTTGTAGAGCCGGACAACATCATCTGCGCCGCAGGCGCAAATCATCCGTCAATCATCAAACCTGCCACTGATAAAAGTTCTTCGTCGAGGGCGGGGACACATCGGGTGCCCGGACCGTTGACGCGGTCCGGGCGTCCAGTCTGGCAACCTTCATCAGGTAACCACACAACAAACTGGTTTTAACCTGCCTCGATCTGTCACCGTTGTCCAGCCCTGCCTGGCGGCGCACATGGATCGGCATGGCGAGGTGGTCCTTCGTCAACGCATTTGTCCGGCTGTCGGATGCCACGCAGTCTTCTGGATCTGCCGGCACTGTGACCGCGGACAGCGTTACTGCAGCGACCGCTGCCGCTCTGAAGCCCGGCGCGGGCAGTGCCGCCGCGCCAACCACCGGCACCAGCGCAGTCCGGAAGGAAAGCTCGATCATCGGGACCGGCAACGAAGATACCGCCATCGCCGCGCCCGCGTGACGGATCAGGGTTCCCTTTCGATCTCTTCTCCGCCATCATGCGGTTGTGGGACGCCGGAAACACCGCCGGTGACGGCTTCAGCCGGTTCGGGCGCCTCCGTCAGACACGGGAGCCTGCCGGAAAGGCCTCCGGTCCCCTTCCTCCGCTGCGTCGTGTGCGGACGAATGGGCCGGTTCGTCGATCCCTTCCCACGTTATCGGCGATGCCAAAGAAGGAACACATGATCAGCCCTGAAACACGCGTACAGATTCGCCGTTACTTTTTCGCCGGGCTCAACGTTCATCCCGACGCAGTGCGCAACGCCATCGAATCGGATCGGTTCCATCGCACGCAGCCGATGCGCCCGTCGATCACCGGCCCTTATATGGAGTTCGTTCGACAGACCCTCGACCGGCATCCGCGACTGCGCGCCACGCGCATTCATCAGATGATCCAGGATCGCGGTTACACCGGCAGCATAATCCAACTGCGTCGCGCCGTGGCCCGGCTGCGTCCGCCGGCGCGCGAACCGTTCCTGAAACTACAGGCGTTTCCCGCCGAGCAGGCCCAGGTGGACTGGGCTCACTTCGGTCAGGTCGCCATGGGCCGCGCCCGCCGCACGCTGTCCTGCTTCGTGGCCACGCTGTCATGGTCGCGAGCGCTCTATCTGGAGTTCTTCTTCGACCAGACCATGGAGAACTTTCTGCGCGGACACGTTCATGCCTTCAAGGACTGGTCCGGACAGCCACGCGTCATTCTTTACGACAACCTTCGCAGTGCGGTCCTCGAACGTCGCGGAAACGAGATCCACTTCAACCCGCGACTGATGGAACTCTGCGCGCACTATCACTTCGTCGCGCGCCCCTGTCAGGTCCGCGCCGGTAATCAGAAAGGACGCGTGGAGCGAGCCATTCGCTATGTGCGCGAATCCTGCTGGGCCGGCCGTTCGTTCACCACTCTCGCCGAATGCAATCGGCAGGCATTGCTCGGGCGCGATCAGGTGGCGCATCGGCGAGGCTGGCCCGGAGACGACAGCCGCACCGTTGCCGAGGTCTTCGCCGAAGAACAGCCGCGCCTGCTGCCCCAACCCGCTCATCCTTTCCCGACGGACCTGGTTGTGCCGGTGCGGACCGCGAAGACGATCTATGTTCGCTTCGATCTCAACGATTACTCCATTCCGCCCGAAGCGGCCGGTCGCCAGTTGACGCTTGTCGCCTCCGACTCGCTGGTGCGAATCCTCGAAGGAAGTGTGCAGATCGCCCGTCATCCACGCACTTACGACCGCCATTAACTGGTGCTGGATCCGGCTCATCAGGAAGCAGTGCTGAAGACGAAGCGTAAGGCTTTCGACGCGACTCCCGGAGGTCGTCTGGCACTGGCCGCGCCGGAATGCAGGACCCTTCCCGACCTTGCCTTCGCGCCGGGAGAGCCGGCAGGCAGCCAGACCGCGCAACTGCTCAAACTGCTGGACCTGTATGGGCCTGCCGCATTACGCCGCGCCATCAATGAAGCGCTGGAGCGGAATACGCCGCGCGCTTCGCCGGTCGCATTTCTGCTGCGCAGGCAGCAGCGATCGGCTCCCGCGCCCAGGCTGGTCGATCTCAGTCATCATCCCGAAGCCCAGGCTATCGAAGTGCGGCCTCACGATCTGGAGACCTGCGATGAACTCGCTGACCACGAGCGAAGACGCACGGCCGGCCTTATCCAGGATAAGTAGATGAACACTGCTGCGCCTCTGGTCATGACGACGAGCAGTCCGAGCAATAGTCTCTCCGCGCAACTCCGGCAGATCGGCCTGCGGGCTATACCCCGGGGATCTCGACGATTTCCTGACGAGAGCGACGAAGAGCCGCTGGTCTCCTCAGCAACTGATCGAGCAACTCGTGCGGGCCGAAATCGACGAACGCTCGCGCCGCAGCATGGAGCGGCGCCTTCGGTACTCCGGTATCAAAGGCTTCAAACCCATGGCCGACTTCGACTGGAACTGGCCGGCGAAAATCGAACGCGACGTGATCGAACGCGCGCTTACGCTCGACTTTCTGAGCGAATCGCGCAACCTGGTTCTGGTGGGCCGCAACGGCCTCGGCAAAACGATGATCGCTCAGAACATCTGTCATGCGGCCGTGCTGGCGGGCAGTCCGGTGTTCTTTCGATCAGCCCGGCGCTGCTCGAAGATCTGCATCGCCAGACGCCGGAAGGGCGGCGCCGCAAGCTGCGCAGCTATGCCAACGTCGGACTTTTTGACGACAAGGCCGCCGACTTACTCTATGAAGTCATCAATCGCCGGTACGAACGCAAGCCGGTGATCCTCACAACCAACAGACCGTTCCAGGAATGGAACGAGGTCTTTCCCAACCCGACATGCATCGTCACGCTGCTGGATCGTCTGCTGCATCATGCCGGCGTAACCGTGATCGAGGGCAACAGCTACCGGGTCCGCGAAAGCGAACTGGAAACGGCGGCTCGGCGGAGGAAGAAATGACTCCGTCCGCTCCCGAATCGGATCCGGCAGCCTTTGTGGCCGCTGTCGTCATGGCGTACGTCGAACTGCCGGAGACGCCCCTGTCGGCAAACCTTCAGGACCACCGCCAGGCTCGCCGGTTGCATGATCGCGGCATCCCACTGCGCATCGTTGAGTCGGCCCTGCGGCTGGGTTCGTTGCGCCGCCTGATAAGACCGGCGGACTTGCCGCCGTTGCCGCCGATCCGCTCGCTGGCTTACTTCCACCCAATCATCGATGAACTACTCGTTCATCCCATGCCCGAGAACTATCTGGAATACCTGCGCCTCAAACTGAACCGCTTTGCCGCAA
>DASXYZ010000005.1:0-1597 GCA_036502185.1 Rhizomicrobium sp. | reverse complement strand
CCTGCGCGGTCTATTTCTGGGCCCGCATCGCGCATCTCGTGGTCTACACCATGGGCCTGCCGGTGTTCCGCACGCTCGCCTTCACGGTCGGCTTCCTCGCGCAGGCGGTGCTGGCGGTGGCGATTTTGCGGGTGCTCTGAGGCGCGCGTCACTACCGTCATCGCGAGGAGCGAAGGAACGAAGCTATCCAGCTCTGACGTAAGACTGGATTGCTTCGCTTCGCTCGCAATGACGGAGCCTCCCACGCACCCAGTTCACGGGAACAGCGCGATCTGCTCCAACCCCGTCGTTTCGGGAAACCCGAGCATCAGGTTCATGTTCTGGATTGCCTGTCCGGCCGACCCCTTCACCAGATTGTCGAGCACCGAAATGACGATCGCGCGGTTCTTGATGCGGTCGGCGAACACGCCGATCTGCACATGGTTCGAGCCGCGCACGTTCTGGGTCTGCGGCAGCACGCCCTTTTTCGCGACATGCACGAATGGCTCGTCGCGATAGGCTTGTTCCAGCGCGGCGCGCAGATCGTCCGGGGTAGCGCCGTTGAGCTTGACATAGGATGTGCAGAGTTCGCCCCGGCTCATCGGAATGAGATGCGGCGTGAAGTTGACGGTCACTTTGGCGCCTGCTGCGACGCCGATCTCCTGCTCGATCTCGGGTGCGTGCCGATGCGTGCCTACCGAGTAGGGCGACAGCCCCTCGCCCGCTTCGCTGAACAGCGTGCTCTGCTTGAGGCCGCGGCCTGCGCCGGTGACGCCCGATTTGGCGTCGATGACAATGTCGTCGACGTCGATCAGCTTCGCTTTCGCGATCGGGACCAGCGCAAGCAGCGCGGCCGTCGGATAGCAGCCCGGGCAGGCAACGAGCCGCGCGGTGCTGATCCTCTCCCGGTAGAATTCGGTGAGGCCATAGACCGCTTCGTCCTGCAGCTCCAGCGCGCGATGCTCATGGCCATACCATTGCGCATACACGCTCTTGTCCCGCAGCCGGAAATCCGCCGACATGTCGAGAATTTTGATGTTCGGATTGGCCGACAGGACGGCGGCGATGATCTCCTGCGTCGTGCCGTGCGGCAGCCCGCAAAACACCGCGTCGAGCTTGGTCCAGTCGACCGTTTCCCATTCGACAAGCTTGGGCAGATCCAGCATGAAGAAATGCGGAAACACGTCGCTCATCGCCTTGCCGGCATGGGTATTCGCTGTCAGCGCCGTGATCTCGGCGTTCGGATGCCGCGCCAGCAGGCGCACCGCATCAGCTCCTGTGTAGCCGGACGCGCCGAGAATACCGATCTTCTTCGTTGTGCTCATCACATCATTCCCCCGGCAAAGCCGTATCATTCAATTGTGTCGTCCCGGTTGCGAACAGTTGCGGACGCAGCGAACGAATCTCAGCCGCCAGCGTGCGTGCCGCGGCCTCCGGTCGCCGCGCCAGCGCAGCGGCAACCCCTGCGCAATCGGCATCGGATTTATGCTGGTTCAATTTAAAAGTGCCTTCGACCTCCTCGACCGTCAGCACCAGGCCGACGATGGCCTTTTTCAACGCCTCCAGACGCGCCGCCGTCATCTTCGATATCGTCCAGGGCGTTTTCGGCGCGAGCCAG
>DASXYZ010000004.1:0-11864 GCA_036502185.1 Rhizomicrobium sp. | reverse complement strand
TCCGCGCTGCGTGACATGATGCGGGCAATCCGGCGCGACGATGCGGGCGATGCGAGACATCGGGCGACACTACCTGGAAATGAGACGGGTGCGGAAGATTGGCGCCTGGCGGAAGGAACGGAAAACTGCAACACTCTGTCGTCAAAACGCGCCGAGGCGACATTTCGGGCGTTTTATGTATGCTGTCCCGGAATTCTCTTTCTATGCTGTTGATGCCGGAGTGTCACATGAACAGTTCAATACGTTGCCAATTTCCAGCATTGCTGGCCGTCACTTTCGTCCTCCACGCTCCGGCCGCAGCAGCCGCGACCGAGAAGATGGTCTATTATTTTTGCAGCCGGCAAAGCTGCGCCGACGGCGGAACCCCATCTGCCGGCCTCATTGATTTGGCTGGTACATTGTACGGGACCGCCTCCTCCGGCGGCGCGTATTACAGCGCCGGAACGTTGTTCGCGCTTGATCCGAATACCCGCACCGAGACAGTTCTGCATTCCTTCGGCAGTGCGGGCGACGGTCAGTATCCCGACACGGACCTGCTCGCGGTGAATGGGACGCTTTACGGCGTGACGACCCAGGGCGGCGCTTACGAATTCGGCACCGTCTATGCCCTCGACCTCGCGACGGGTGCGGAAACCGTGCTTCATTCATTCGGCAGCCGGGGCGACGGTGTTTACCCTGGCGCGGGCGTGATCGATGTGGGCGGCAAGCTTTATGGCACCGCATATCAGGGTGGCGTGCACGACCTGGGCATTGTGTTTTCGATCAACCCGAACACGGGTGCGGAGAAAGTGGTTTATTCCTTCGGCAGCGGTACCGACGGCTATTTTCCGGACGCCCCCATGCTCAATGTGAAGGGGACGCTTTACGGCACGACAAGTCAGGGCGGAGCCCACGATGAAGGCACCGTGTTCTCTCTCGACCACAAAACCGGCGCGGAAAAAGTTCTGTATTCCTTCTGCGGTCAACAGAACTGCGCGGACGGCGACACTCCCTCAGGCGCCCTGATCGACGTCAACGGCTTACTGTATGGTACCACCGGCGGCGGTGGCACCGACGATGTCGGAACGGTGTTTTCGCTCGATCCGGCAACCGGCGCCGAGAGCGTGCTCTATTCATTTCAGAGCAATGGTACCGATGGCAATCTCCCGACGGGGCTGGTCTTTATCAAGGGCACCTTCTATGGTGTGACCAGGGGCGGGGGCGTCTACAATGGCGGTACCGTGTTTGCTATTGACTCAGGTACCGGTGCCGAATCGGTCCTGTATCCTTTCGAAGAAAGTGGCGGCTATTACCCGAACGTCGGTCTCACCAAACTCGGGCGCGCGTTATTCGGCACCACCTATCTGGGCGGCGGTCATGCATCTGGCGCAGTGTTCAAAATCAGGCCCTGACACCCCGAATTGTTTTCGCGATGTCAGAGATTCGTTCGCGGCGCAGAATGCGTGCATTCGGTGACACCTATCCCGAGCTTCGGGCCGATGACGTCGCTTGCGTTCTCGGCAGCGATCGACGATCCCGCCCGGTTCAGGCATTCGGCGAGTGTCGGCGCCTATCTCGGGCTGACGCCGCGCCGTTATTCCTCGGGTGAAGTCGATCGGATGGGACGAATCTCGCGGTTCGCGGCGACGCGTTGATGCGCAGCTATCTCTACGAGGCTGCCAATAGCATGTTGACCCGCTCGCGCAATGCCAACCCGCTGAGGAGCTGGGCAACCAAACTGGCCAAACGCGCCGGGTACAAGAAGGCCCGTGTCGCACTGGCTCGCAAGATGGCTGTCGTCCTGCATCGCATGTGGGTCGATGGCACAGACTTCGGTGCACCAATGGCCGCCGCATGAAACGAAGGAGAAAGAGGGCTTTGGAACAAGGATTGTTCGCGCCGCTGAAGCTCCAGGCGCGAAACGAGCTGTCCCTGCCGGGACGGTGGCAACGGCGAGTTCGTTTTCGGGGTTGTCGGCAGGGAGCCATGCTCCTTTATCACGACGTCTCTGACATTGATCCGCCGGCTGTCCAAGCGAACGCCATGATGTGACGGGCTCCGATCCGATCACGAAGAGAACCATGGCCTCGGCAGTGATAGTGCCGAATGGAGTTGACTCGTCCGAAGCGAATAGAGAACCCCGAACTCAATAAAACTGACAGCCTGCGTCGCGCGTTTCTGCGCGCACAACAGGGGAAGGCAGTTTGCTGGAGCAGTCGGGGCTCAGCTCGAGGGCGCCGGTTGCAACTCTACCAGACCATCGGAACTCCGCAGGCCGCGATCTCCCGTTTGACGGACGAAACGCGGCAGGATAGAATTGTTCCGTGAAATGGTAGATTACGACCATGAGCCTTAACATCAAAAATCCTGAAACGCACCGGCTCGCGCACGAGCTGGCGACCTTGACCGGCGAAAGCATGGCCGAAGCGGTGACGCAGGCGGTACGCGAACGTCTGGCGCGCCAGCGCCGCAAGGGCCTCTCGGATCGGCTGATGGTCATTGGACGCGATTGCGCACGGCGGATGGGCGCAAAGACCAGGAAAACACCGCACGGCGATCTTCTCTACGACAAGCTTGGATTGCCGAAGTGATTGTCGACGCTTCGGCGCTCCTCGCGATATTGAAACAGGAACGCGACGCATCCCTGTTCGCAGAAGCCATCGAGCGCGATCCCGATTGCCGGATCAGCGTCATCAATTATGTCGAGGCGGCGATTGTCCTCGATCGTGATCCCGACCCGGCTGTCGGCCGTTCGCTTGACAGCTTGCGCGATCGCGCCGGCCTGGTGCTCGCACCCGTCGACGAAACACAGGCACGCCTCGCGCGCGAAGCGTATCGGGATTTCGGCAAGGGGAGCGGTCATCGCGCCGGACTGAATTTCGGCGACTGTTTTGCCTATGCGCTGGCCAAGGCAACCGGCGAGCCACTCCTGTTCAAAGGCGACGATTTCAACCACACCGATGTGGGCCGGGCCCTCTCCGAGTGATGAATCCGGCGACGGGTTAAACGTTACGCTGCAGACTCTCAGGATGTCGAAACGAACCCGTCCTTTGGAGGCCGTGCCCGTGCTCCTCAATGCACGAATTCGAACAGTCCGGCCGCGCCCATGTCGCCCCCGACGCACATGGTGACGACGCCGAGCCGCGCTTTGCGCCGGCGTCCTTCGAGCAGGATGTACGGTTCGGGGTCGGAGTTGCACCTCCCTGGTTCTGTGTCTGGGGTTCTCGAATCGCTTCGGACGAGTCAACTCCATTCTGTACTATCACTGCCGGGGCCATGGTTCCGTGTGTTTGGGGTCATGTGTTTGGGGTCATGTGCGCCGGGAGACCGGCAAGGAGTAGGTGGTGCAAGTCCACTGCGATGAAGGAGTAGCGAACCACATCGGCCGCGAGCCGTGCGTGTCTCTGCCGCGAGGCGGGGCGCGAAGCGTCGGCAGGGGAACGTATAGGCCAGCGATTGACGAATCCGAATGACGGGAGCAACAGTCCCCATAGTCAGGCTGTGCCATTTGCTTGCTGTCTGTCCGAACTGCCTGCGGCGTCCCGTCTCTTACGGCAGCAGACCGAGTCTGCGTTCCAGCGCGACAAATCTCGGGTCGGAGCGAAGCGCGTCGAAAACGGGTTCCACCTTGAGAAAAAGTACCTGAGGCTCATGGATGTCGGCAGAGCTGTTCAAGTACCGCAGAGCCATATCCTTGTCGCCGATGACAGCGTAGCCGAGCGCCAGCTGATACGGAGACGCAAAGGGTGAAGCTTTCGAAGCCTCGATACTGTCCAGGCTCTGTCGCGCGGCCACCTTGTCGCCACGACAGGCGTTCGCGAATGCAGATACGACCTTCGCCATCGGAGACGGGAAATGCTGCCCGATCCACGCCGCCTCACTGCCCTCGACGGCACAGTCATGTTCGAACCCCGCAGCCGACAGCCGCAGGACGTGGCCGGCGAGGAATTTTGGCGCTGAAGCGAGCAGGCGCTCGGCCTCCTTGCGCGCCTCGGCATATCGCCGCTCATTCAACAGCGCGATCAGCCAATTCACCCGCGGCGACATCCCCAGCGGATCGAGTTCGATAGCTGTCTCGAGATGGGCCATGCCTTCGGCGAAACGCCCGCGCGAGGTTAGCGCCGCACCGAAGCGTTGCTCCGTCGGCGCCTGGGCGCCATCTGCCAGCGCGAGACGGAACTGCCGCTCGGCTTCGGGCCAGTTCCAGTCATAGTTGTAGGTCATGGATGCCAATAGTCCGCGAGCGTCCCCGAGCCCGGGATCGAGAGCCAGCGCGCGCTCGGCATTTTCTTTGACCTGGCGGACCGTTACATCCGGGGTTTGCGCCGTGATCTGGAGAAGCGCGAGTTCGGCGAGCGCGATCCCGAGATAGGCGCGCGCGAAGCGCGGGTCCTTGTGCGCCGCCGCCTGGTACAGGCTGAGGCTTTCGTGAATCGATTGCGGCGTCTGTGCGGCATATGCAGAGCTCGCGCGGAGATAAAGATCATGCGCTGCGGGGTCCACGGCGCGTGCGGAAACGAGTCGCGCTTTCTCATCGGGTGAAAGATCAAGACGCACGTCGCCGGCGATGGCGCGCGATATCGCGCCTTGAACCGACAGCACGTCCTTCACGTCGGCGTAGTAGGTGCGCGCGGAAATATGGGTATCGCTGGCCGCGCTTATGAGTTGGGCGATGACGCGGACGCGCGGACCTTCGCGCGCCACGGAGCCTTCGAGTATATATTTCGCGTGCAGTTCGCGCGCGATCTCGGGAAGCGGTTTTCTGCTGCCCTTGTAGACCATCGTGGAGGTGCGCGAAATGACGCGGAGCGCGCGAATCTGCGAGAGGTCGGTCGTGAGCTCCTCGGTAAAACCGTCGACGAAATAGTCCTGCGACCGGTCACCGGAAAGGTTCACCATTGGCAGGACTGCGATGGATTTCATCGCCGGACGAACTGCCGGCGCGGAAGGTCCGGGGCCGCGCAGCAGCACGATTGCGGCTGTAACGACGAGAACTGGCGCGACCAGGCACGCACCGATCAGCCATGGAGGCCATTGGATGGGCTTGGCAGACGGAGCGGGATGCGCCTCGGCCGCAGCGACGGCGTCCTCGCTTCCGCGCGAATGCAGCCAGGTGTCGAGTTCGCTTTCGTAGGCGAAGACCGAGCCCTTCTGGCCGGGAGTGCGATGGACCGGCAGCCCGCGCTCGTGCTCCCAACGCTGGACGGAGCGGACATCCCGGTCGAGATAGCGCGCAATCGCCTTCCACGATTCGAGGCGGCGCTGTCTGTTGCCGTGAAGTGCGCCCTCGAGACGCGTGTTTGCCGACAAGCCCGCACCCCAACGTCGCAATTTGCCGCATCTTGTCGCGTGTTGCCGCTTGGGCAAGCGCGCGTCTGGCGGCAGGTTTCTCGCGCAACATAGCACGGCCGGGAACCGGCGCCGGAAAATTCGGCGGCGGCGACAGTTGAGGTGTTGCCCGACGGGAGCGACGAGGGGTGAAATCGTGACAGAGTGGAATTGGCGTTTTGCGCTCGGTGCCGGCCTGATGGCGTTTTTGGCGAGCGGAGCGGCCTCGGCCCGAAGCGAGAATACGTTGCTTACGTTTACGGGCACGAATGGCAGCGGCCCATGGACCGGCGTCGTGGAAGTCGGGAAGGGCCATTTCTATGGCGCCACGTTCAATGGCGGAGCGAACGGCACGGGCGCCGTTTACGAGCTGCGGCAAGTAAAGGAGGGCAAGTGGAAAGAGAAAGTCATTTATTCATTTGGAACCGGTGGAAGTGGTGACGGCGCTTATCCGCAAATGCCATGGCTTGTCGTGGATTCCAACGGCAACCTGTACGGCACGACCCCAAATGGAGGCGCTCACGAACTCGGCACGGTGTTCAAACTGTCGCCCGGCAAGCGGCACTGGAGCGAGCAGATACTCTATTCCTTTGCCGGAGGCGACGACGGCGATCAGCCGATCGGCGGCGTAACGCTTGATTCAAATGGCAATCTTTACGGCACCACCACTGTCGGCGGCGGCAGCGCCAATTGCCTCGAGGGTTGTGGCGCGGTGTTCGAACTCACCCCGCAAAAAAATGGAACCTGGACCGAGTCGATTCTGCATGCCTTTACGGGAATTCCGCAGGGCGCGTCGTGTGGCGACGATTACGATGGGCAAAATCCCTATCGCGCCACCCTCGTGATCGATGCCGCCGGAAACGTCTTCGGCACAACGCAACTCGGCGGAGCGGGCTGCGGCTCGTTCGGCACGGTTTGGGAACTCTCGCCTGCGCGCCACGGCCATTGGAAGTACTCAGTTATTCACGTGATGCCCACCGTCGCGGGTGACGCCTATCCCGACGCTGGCGGCGTGCTGGACAGTGACGGCAATTTCTATTTCGCCGAAGGCGGAGGAAGCATTTACGAACTGGTCAAGGCGCAAGGGTATCAGGAGCAGACTCTTTATCAGTATCCCGGGCCCGGCGCCGAAGGCGACTATGACACCGTGAATTTCGATAAGGCCGGCAATCTCTACTGGACGAGCGCGGGCGGTGGTGGCCAGGGCTACCAGGGGACGGTGGAGAAGCTGACGCCGGACGGCCAGGGTGGCTGGAAGCACTCGACACTGTACGCCTTCGCCAGTGGAGGGCCGGCGGGTGTGCAACCCTTTGCAGGTGTGACGGTTGACGCTTCCGGCAAAATCTACGGCAGCTGCGGCAGCGGCGGCGGCAGCCAAGGCAATGCCTCGGGCACAGTGTTCGAAATTGCGCCGTAGTTCTGCGCGAGGCCGGCGAGGCGTTCTCGCCCGATGCGCCGCCAGGGATAACTGTTCCGCAACGCCAGACTCCGGCGACGGGTTAAGCGTTGCGCCGTAGACTCTCGGACGTCGACATGAACCCGTCCTTTGGATGCCGCGCCCGCGCCGCTCAATGCACGAATTCGAACAGGCCGGCCGCGCCCATGCCGCCGCCGACGCACATGGTGACGACGCCGAGCCGCGCCTTGCGGCGGCGCCCCTCGAGCAGAATGTGTCCGGTCATGCGCGCGCCCGACATGCCGTAGGGGTGACCGATCGAAATCGCGCCGCCGTTCACGTTCAGCTTCTCGTGCGGAATGCCGATTCTGCGCATGCAATAGACCACCTGGCTCGCAAACGCCTCGTTGAGTTCCCAGAGATCGATGTCATCGGGCTTGATGCCGTGCCGTTCGAGCAGGCGCGGCACCGCGAAAACGGGGCCGATGCCCATTTCGTCGGGCTCGCAACCGGCGACCGCGAAGCCGCGGAAAATTCCGAGCGGCGTGAGATTTTTCCGCTCCGCAAGCTTCGCATCCATGACGACGCAGGCTGCGGCGCCATCGGAGAACTGGGAGGCATTGCCGGCCGTGATGTATTTGCCTTGCTTGACCTGCTGGCCACCGGCGAACACGGGCTTGAGCGCGCGCAGGCCTTCGAGCGTCGTGTCGGGCCTGTTGCATTCGTCGCGCGTCACCGTGTAGTCGATGATCGACTCGGTGCTGCTCGCCTTGTCGATCTTTTTCATTTTGGTGGGCAGCGGAACGATCTCGTCGGCGAACCGGTTCGCGGCTTGCGCGGCGGCGGTGCGGCGCTGGCTTTCGAACGCATATTCGTCCTGGGCCTCGCGATCTATGCCGTAGCGTTCCGCCACGATCTCGGCCGTCTCGATCATCGACATCCAGAGCGCCGGCTTTGTTTTCATCAGCCCTTCCTCGGTGATGTTGTTGGTGTTCATGCCGCCCATCTGCACCAGCGAGATCGATTCGACGCCGCCGCCGACGGCTATGGGCGTGCCCTGCGTCATCACCAGCTGGGCTGCGCTCGCGATCGCCTGCAGGCCGGAGGAGCAGAACCGGTTCATTGTCGTGCCCGCCGTCGTCACCGGACAGCCGGCGCGAATGGCGGAGAGCCGCGCGATGTTGTGCCCCGTCGCGCCCTCGGGATGCGCGCAGCCCAGATAGACGTCTTCGATTTCCTTCGGGTCGAGGCCCGCGCGCGCGATCGCCTCGCGGATCGCATGTCCGGCCATCACGGCGCCATGCGTGATGTTGAACCCGCCGCGCGCGGATTTGGCGAGTCCGGTGCGCGCGGTAGAGACGATGACCGCTTCCGACATTGGCTTTCTCCGGGTTTGGGCGGAAGGTATCCTGTTCGGGTGGCGGTGCAAAGGATGGGTACTATTGAGCGATTCCGCGCCGAAATTGCCGCAGCGCTCAAGCGCCGCGGTGTGCCTCTGCCGCCCTGGCCGCGACCCGGATCCCCCGGCGACATGCGCCACTTCGAGATCCCGTGAACCCGGTTTCGATTCCGACCCCGAACTTTAGGTCGCTGCGCGCGATCGCTGGCAGAGCCAGTTATCAGCCGTTCGCCCTGCAGTAAGCGCGTATCCATTCGTCCGCATCCGGCCGCACCGATGCACCTGCGGGCCGGATGTAAGTAGCAACGTATGCATCGCCATTCCTCACTGTTGCCACCTGTCGGATCGTCAGCGCGGCCTTGGGAGCGGATCGGTTCAATCCGGCACGAGAATACTCGGCTTCCCAGGCCGGCACTCCGCCGCACACCGCAATCGTTTGTTCCCTGAACGAGCCGGACCCGGAAAGACCCCGCAATTCGCTCTCGTGCTGCGCGACGAAGTCATCCAGACTGGAAGCGTTGGAATAGACACCGGCACTCAGGTACTGGTCGGACGCAGGTGTCGGCGCCGAAAGCTCGTAAGCCGCGACAACGCCGGCCTGGTTCTCGGAAGACCTGTCGCGCTCCCATCCCGGGGGAGGAGGCGGTGGTGTCCAGAGCGGCGGCGATGGCACGCGGACCGGCGCGGAGATCGGACCAGCGCCACCCAACGAGAATGCGATCGTTGCCTCTGTCCGGCTGGCTGTGGTCACACCGTTCCGAATGGCCGGACGATAGGTCCACTGCATGGCGCAGCGGATCGCCGCGAGATCGAGCGCATCGTAGCCGCTCGATTGGACGATCCTGACGTTCGTCACGGTTCCCTGCGCCGATACTTCGACAGCAATACCGACCGACCCTTGCTGGTTCAGCCGAACCGCTATGGGCGGGTAGAATGCGGCACAATACTGCCCGCCAAGTGCCACCGGCGCAGACGACTGCGACGCACTCGCGGGCGTTGGTGGCGCGGGGTTGGTTGTCGGACCGGCCAAGCTCGGGGTCGCCATCGACACCAGCAAGATGGGGATGAAACGCGTCAGGATCGCACGCACCGCAACCTCGGCAGCTGCCGACTCGAGAGCGCGAGACTGTTGCGGAAAGCCCAGCAGATCAAGCGACGATATACCGAAAATGTAGGGGACACGGTTCGCGTCGGCGCACCCTCACCCCAACCCGCTCCCCCAAAACTGGACAGGGGGTTTTGGGCGCGCGACCTTGTTCAATCCCGCCCGCGGGGGCGGGCGCGGCTGAGCGCCAGGGGCAGCGTGGGAGGGAACGCAAGATTTGCAGTGAACGATGCCGCGCGGTGATGCGGCGGCGTCATGGGCCTTGCTTTTTTCCCGACGAAATTCCATCCGGTCGGCGCCTGGCGCGCTCACAGGCACCTCCCGCAACACCGCCGCGCGCGGATTTTGCGAGTCCGGTGCGCGCGGTAGAGACGATGACGGCTTCGGACATGGATCACTCTCGGGATTTGATTGCGCCGGCGGCGTGCTAGCGCGAATAATCCCGAGCGGCTACCGGCTGGTGCGCATCACCACACGAGAGGAATTACGGCCCAGGTCCGCCGGCGATGCGCCTCGAACTCAGGACCGAAGCGTTCGCCGAGAGCTTCTTCTTCAACGCGGATGCGCCAGATATATGCGAGGACCAGGATCACAAACGACTCCGCGAATGAGAACCAGTTGCCCATGGCAAGCCCAATTCCCGAGAAAGCGAGAATTCCTGCGGTGTAGGCAGGGTGGCGCACATATCGATAAGGCCCCCTCGTGATAAGGCGCTGTCCTTCGAGAAGCTGCACCGACGTGCGGAAAAAAGCGCCGAGCGTCAGATAGGCCCACGGGTAGAGAACGATCCCGGTCCAGAACAGAACCATTGCCAGCCAGAAGACCGGCGCGGGCGGAAGTGCGATGCGCGCATCTGGAAAAATATATGGCCCGGCAAATGCCAGGCCGACTGCCAAGAGAGATAGAATGACGATAACTCGTCTGCTGCCGCGGTCGCGATTCTCTCCGTGGACGGTGCGGCGCTCACGGCCAAATGCCCAGGAGGTCACCAGGAAGAACACGACATAGCTCGCCCAGAAAAACGCCGCCCATGAGGCGTCGGCGAGAAAGAGATAATGCGGAAATCTGGTGGCCACCGACTATACCTCGGGACTCAAGTTCGCGTCACCAAAATACCATTCTCTGGGCTTACGACGGCCAATGTCTACAATGCGGCCGGCTATTTTTTGCAGGTCGTCGGGCAGAGCCCGGGAAAAGCAACCGCTTGCACCTCAGCCCGGCGCGATCCGTGATGCGTGATGATTGACTTTTGCGGAGCGGCCCGATGCCAACGACCCTGACAATCGATGACGATGTGCTGGCGGCGGCGAAGGGCCTCGCGGCCCGGCAGCGCAAGAGCGTCGGCGAAGTCATTTCCTCCCTCCCGCGGTCCGCGCTGCGCCCGGCAGGGGCCGGCGGGGGAACGCGAGGCGTGCCGCTGCTGCGGAAGCCCAAGCGCATGACGCCGGAGACGCCCGAGCTTGTCCGGCAGTTGCACGACGAGCTGCCGTGACGGCATTCCTGCTCGACGTCGATGTGCTGATCGCGCTCATCGATCGGGCGCATGTTCATCATGATGCGGCGCATGCCTGGTTCGCCGGCTTGTTCTGGATGCCGTGCCGAGTGGCGCGCGGAATCTGCACCTGATCGATTGAGGGGGCCGCAACCCGGATCCCCGGGCGACATATTTGCGAACTTTGACCCCGAACTTTCGCGTCATTATGGAGTCGTGAATGAAGGCGTATGTGTCGTGGAGTTCGGGAAAGGACAGCGCCTTTGCGCTACGCGAAGCCCGGGGTTCCGGGATCGAGATCGCGGGCATCCTGACCACGATCAACGAAGTCCATGACCGCGTCGCGATGCATGGCGTGCGCAATGCGCTCCTTGACCGCCAGATTTCTGCGCTGTGCGTGCCCGCGATCAAGGTCCCGATCCCAAGCCCCTGTCCCAACGAAATCTATGAGGCGCGCATGGAAGACGCGTGCGCCGCGATCAAGGCGCAAGGTATCCGCGATATCGTATTCGGCGATCTCTTCCTGGAAGACATTCGCGCCTGGCGCATCGAGAAGCTTGCGGCGGCCGGCATGGAGCCGGTTTTTCCGCTCTGGCAGCGTGACACCGCAATGCTTGCGCGCGAGATGATTTCGAGTGGCCTTGTCGCGCATGTGGCATGTCTCGACCCGCGCAAGCTGCCATCCCGCTTCGCAGGCCGCACCTTCGACGAGTCGTTCCTGCGGGAGCTTCCGGCGGGTGTCGATCCTTGCGGGGAGAACGGCGAGTTTCACACCGTCGTCACCGCCGGCCCGATGTTTTCCGCCCCCATACCGGTGTTCATGGGTGAAACCGTCGAGCGGGACGGCTTCGTCTTCACCGACATCGTTCCGCTCTAGAGAGCGCTCTTCCGTACGGATGCTCACCCCCTGCGCAGCGGCGCGGAGCGCTTCAATTCGGGTAGTTCGGGGGTCACGAGTTGTATCTCCAGTAGTTCGGGGTCGGAGTGGCATCTCCTGCGATCCGGGTTATCCCGCGCCCGGTTACGACTCTGAGTGCGCCGGTGAAACCGGCAAGGAATGGCGGGTGGGGGTCCCGCGCAGTGAAGGAGTAGCGAACCACACTGGCCCCGAGTCATGGGCGAGCCCGTCGGCGACGGCGGCCGCCAAGCGTTGACAGGGGAAACG
>DASXYZ010000003.1:0-2195 GCA_036502185.1 Rhizomicrobium sp. | reverse complement strand
TTTCGACGATTGTGGAGCGCGAGTACGTCAACAAAGAGCAAGGCCGTTTCACGCCGACGCTGCTAGGCGAAAAGGTCAGCGATCTGCTGGTGAAATCGTTCGAGGATATTTTCGACGTGGGCTTCACCGCGCGCATGGAAGACGAGCTGGACGAAATCGAGGATGGGAAACTCCCGTGGCGAACGTCAGTGAAGGAATTCTGGGACCGCTTCGAAGTCGATCTGGAAACCGCGTCGGACAAAATGGTGTCGTACAAGGCGGGTATTCCCACCGGCAAGAAGTGCGAGAAGTGCGGCCAGGGCGAACTGCTTGAGCGCATCAGCCGCCATGGATTCTTTTTGGGCTGCTCGCGCTATCCGGAGTGCGATTTCATCCAGGATCTTGCCGAGCATGGCAGCGCGGACGTGGAAGAGGGCGGGACCGTCTATTGCGACAATTGCGGAAAGGTAATGGCCATCAAGCGCGGCCGCTTTGGTACGTTCCTCGCGTGCACCGGCTATCCGAATTGCAAAACGACGCGGCGATTGGCCAGCGGCACGAAGAAGGCGCTGCAGCCGGACGTTCCCATCGGCGAAAAGTGCCCTGATGATGGCGGGGAATTATTGCGGCGCGCGGGCCGGTACGGGGACTTCATCGGCTGCCAGAATTATCCGAAGTGCAAGTACACGCGTCCGATCACGCTGGGGATCAAGTGCCCGAAATGCAATGAAGGCGAGTTTGTGCGGCGCGGCACGGCGAAGGGACGCGGTGCCGGGCGGATCTTTTACGGCTGCAGCCGGTATCCGGATTGCGATTTCACGACCCCGCACGAACCGATTGCCGAGCCTTGTCCGAAGTGCGGCGCGCCGTTTATTGTCGAGAAAAGGACCAAGCAGGGGAATTTCCGCGCGTGCATCAACGAAAAGTGCGATTGGGAAGTAGCCGCGCCGGAACCTGCGCCGTTCGTACATCCGCAAGAGCCGCCTGCCGCAGAGCCGCAGCCCGTGGGACCGCCGTTGAAGGCCTGATTAAATCGCCTAGGCAATCAGAGACTTTCAGCACGTTCTGGCACTGAGGCTAGTTCAAATCGCCCCCCCGCAACCAAAAATTCCTTCCTTTCAGCAACTTCGGCGAACCCTGCAACCATCCGAATTGACAATTTCGAGTTCTCATCCAATGCGCCCGAGCAAAGGGCAGACGACAAATACAATAGAAATAGTTTCCGAATTGCTAACGTAACTCGGAATCGACCCAGAATTCGAAGAAGCAACCACCAACACATGCTTCACAGCTTCAGATCAGCGCAGCGCGCACGCCACGACTCCGGTGCCGCTTATCGAAGGCAACCGCGAAAAGGATATTTGCCGTCTTCGACCTGCCGTAGGCAACGAATGGATCATAAGGCGTCCGCTCGCTGGGCAAGCTTGTTGGCGAGGTCAACAAGGGCGTCGGCGCCGCCAAGCCCCCTGGCGCGAACTTCGGAGGGGTCGAACCCCCGGTCGCGGATCGCATCGGCAAAGTGCTCTATGTCTTTCCGCATGAGGGATTGGAGGTGTGCGGCGGCAGTCGCGTCGATCTGCGTACCGATCGCGTGTAGAATGGCGCTCGATCCGCTGCTGACAGCGATCAGGTCCTGGAATTGGGGAAGGTCGATGCCGAGCCGGTGCGCGAGGCCGAACACATCGGCCGCGTTCTTTAGGTTGGTCATCGTAAGCGCGTTGTTGAGCAACTTCGCGAGTTGGCCGGTGCCGACCGGTCCCATGTGAGCGACTTTGCGCGAGAAGCTGTCAAATATCGGCTGGCAGCGATCGAACGCGCTCTGTTCGCCACCCACCATCGTGGTCAGTGTACGCGCAACCGCGCCGGGGCGTCCGCCGCTCACGGGCGCGTCGAGATAGCGCACGTCCCGAGCGGCGAACGCCGCGCCGATGCGCTCGTTCTCCTTGGGGTCGCCCGTCCCGTGGTTCACCACCGTCGCACCGGGCCGAAGGACATCGAGCAAGCCATGTTGCTCGATGAGATCGCGAATGTCCTGATCGTCGCGCAGGCAGAGCGCCAGCACGTCTACCTCGCGGGCAAGCGACGCCAGATCGTTGTGCCGCTCGAAGGCGGCGCCGCCCAGGGCGTCATAGGATTGTGGCCGCCTGGCCCAGGCGTGAAGGAGGAAGCCCGCCTCCACGATCGCCAAGGCCATCGGGCCGCCCTGGTCGCCGAGA
>DASXYZ010000002.1:0-89645 GCA_036502185.1 Rhizomicrobium sp. | reverse complement strand
ACGTCCGTCGCAGCCAATCTGCCGGGGCACATGTCCCGCTTGGGTGCTCAATGGCACAGGAACCCATGGTGCTCCCGACAGATGACCCAATCCCGTCAGCTTAACAGCGACAAGATCGTCGTCACGGGTACAGGAACCCAGCGCGCTGAAGCAGAGAATTTCGCATTGTGTCGCAACGTGCCGGAGCGGCACCGCATGCGACGTGCCAAGCAAACAATTGACACCAATCATGCTTCAGAATGACTGGCCATCCCACAATGTGCTCCCATGCGTCACGCCGGTTCCTATTATGTTTATATCCTCGCGAGTCGGCGCAACGGCACTCTATATGCCGGTGTAACGAGCGATCTGGTCCGAAGGGCTTCCCAGCACAGGAATGATGTTCTTGGCGGGTTTACATCGCGCTACGGAGTGCACAGGCTCGTCTGGTACGAAGCATACCAGGACGTCAATGTCGCCATTAATCGCGAGACGTGCATCAAGAGATGGCGGCGTGCGTGGAAGCTGGACCTCATCGAAGCAATGAACCCGTATTGGAAGGATTTGTTTGACGAGCTGCTATAAAATTCCTCCGAAGCCCAGACTCTGGGTTCCCGCTTTCGCGGGAATGACATGAAATAATTATATGCTCCCCAGCGCCTGGTCGAGGTCGGCGATGATGTCTTCGACATTTTCGATGCCGATGGAGAGGCGGACGACTTCGGGGCCGGCGCCGGCCGCCTTCTTCTGTTCTTCGCTCAGTTGGCGATGGGTCGTTGACGCGGGATGGATGATGAGGCTGCGCGTATCGCCCACATTGGCGAGATGACTGAACAGCCGCACGCCATTCACCAGCGCGACGCCCGCTTCATAGCCGCCTTTCACCCCGAAGGTGAACACCGCTCCCGCGCCTTTGGGAGAATAACTCCGCTGCAGCACGTGCGAGGGATCGTCCTCGAGCCCGGCATAGCTGACCCAGGCGACTTTTGGATGCTGTTTCAGCCAGCGCGCGACGGCGAGCGCGTTGTCGCAATGACGCTGCATGCGCAGCGGCAGCGTCTCGATGCCGGTGAGCACGAGAAACGCGTTCATGGGCGCAAGCGCGGGCCCGAGATCGCGCAGGCCCAGCACGCGGCAGGCGATGGCGAACGCCATGTCGCCGAAAGTCTCCCACAGCCGCATGCCGTGATAGGACGGGCAGGGTTCCGACAGCGTGGGATATTTCCCACTCTTTCCCCAATCGAATTTTCCGCCGTCGACGATCAGGCCGGCAATCGAATTGCCGTGCCCGCCCAGGAATTTCGTCGCCGAATGGACAATGATGTCGGCGCCCCATTCGAGCGGGCGGATCAGGTATGGCGTTGCGAAGGTATTGTCGACGACGAGCGGCACGCCCGCGTTCTTCGCAATGCCGGCCACCGCTTCGATGTCCGTGATCGCTCCGCCCGGATTGGCGATGCTTTCGAGAAAGATCGCTTTTGTTTTCGGTGACAAAGCGGCGCGGAACGAGTCCGGATCGCGCGTGTCCGCCCATTTCACGTGCCAGCCGAATTTCGCAAATCCCTGGCTGAACTGGTTGACCGAGCCGCCATAGAGCTGGCGCGCAGCCACGATCTCGTCGCCGGGATGCATCAGCGTATGGAAGACGATCATCTGCGCGGCGTGGCCCGAGGCAACGGCGAGGCCCGCCCGCCCGCCTTCCAAGGCCGCGATCCGCTCTTCGAGCACCGCGTTCGTCGGATTCATGATCCGCGAATAGATGTTGCCGAACACCTGGAGATTGAACAGCGCCGCCGCGTGATCGGCGTCCTCGAAGACGAAGGAGGTCGTCTGATAGATCGGCGTGGCGCGCGCGCCAGTCGCGGGATCAGGCTGTGCGCCTGCGTGCACACTCAATGTATTGAAGCCGAATTCGCTCATGTTCCCCTCCGTCAGCGTTTGAGCGCGCCGCCCTTGGCGAAGAGCAGCGGCTTGCGATTGTCGATCAGCCTGCGGTTGACGCCCATCCAGCTGATCTCACCGGAGAGCCGGCCATATTCGATCTTGGGGCAGCGGTCCATCACGACGTTCAGCCCTGCCTCGCGCGCGAGCGCTGCCGCGTCATCGCTGATGACGCCGAGTTGCATCCAGATGGTTTTGAGGCCTAGGCGGTCCTTTTCGGTCAGCGCCTCGTGCACGATACCCGGCGCCGCGTCAGAGGCGCGGAAGATGTCGACCAACTCGATCGGGGCGGGGACCTCGTGCAGAGAGGCATAGACCTTCTGCCCGAGAATGTCCTTGCCGGCGAGCCCAGGATTGACCGGGCGAACGAGAAAACCCTTATCGAGCAGATATTTCATCGCGAAATAGCTCGGCCTCATCTCGTTCCCGCTCGCACCCACCATGGCGATGGTTTTCGTGGAACGAAGAATGCTGCGGATCAGTTCGTCGGAGTATTGGGGCATGAGCTAATTTGCCGAGACTTGCACACACATCGTCCGTCCTTCGACAGGCTCAGGATGAGGAAGGTTGAGCGCTGCACGGCCGCCATGGCAGTAAGATTCCCCCTCATGCTGAGCCTGTCGAAGCACGCAAAATGCTGGACCGAGGCAATTCATCACTCCGCCCATTTCGGCGGACGCTTGTCGAGGAAGGCACCAATACCCTCTTCGGCATCCACGGCGAGCATGTTGGTGGTCATCACCTCGCTCGCGTAATCATACGCCTCCCCTAGGTGCATTTCGAGCTGGCGGTAGAACGCTTCCTTCCCGATCCTGACGGTGCGGACAGGCTTGTCGGCGATGAGGCGCGCGAGCTTCATCGTTTCGGCCTCGAGCGCCCGGGGTGCAACGACGCGGTTGACGAGGCCGATCCGCAATGCCTCGTCCGCACCGATCATGTCGCCGGTCAGGAGCATCTCCATCGCGTGCTTGCGCGCGACGTTGCGCGACAGAGCGACCATGGGCGTCGAGCAGAAGAGGCCGATGTTGACGCCGGGTGTCGCAAAGCGCGCCGATGTCGAGGCGACCGCGAGATCGCAGCTCGCCACAAGCTGGCAGCCTGCTGCCGTGGCGACGCCCTGCACCTGCGCAATAACGGGCAGGGGATGTCGCACGATGGTTTGCATCAGGCGGGAGCACTGCGCGAACAGCTTCGCGAAAGCAGCGCGTCCTGTGTCGCCGTTGCAGCGCTGCGAAGTCATTTCCTTGAGATCGTGTCCCGCGCAGAAGGCATTTCCTTCGGCAGCCAGAATGATCACGCGGATGGCGGTATCCTGCGCAGCGGCGTCCAGAGCGCCCTGCAGGGCTCCCATCAGGGCTTCGCTCAGCGCATTGCGCGCGCTCGCGCGGTTCAGCACCAGCCGCAGAATGGCGTCTTCCCGGCAGGCGAGCACGAGCGGGACGGCTTGGGGAACATTCATCCTGCGCAATGTAGAGCATGCACCCGAAAAGTCATCCGGCGGTGACGGTAACATGATACCACAGGAGAAAAATCCAGCAGAATCCGTGCAAATCGCTTGACGGTCGAACGGCAATGCTGTTAGACGCGCGCCTTTCCGGCCATCCACCTGGAGCGTCCGCCATGAAAACCTACTCGGCCAAGGCGTCCGAGATCGAGAAGAAGTGGGTCGTGATCGACGCCGAGGGACTCGTGGTCGGGCGACTCGCTTCGCTCATTGCGCTGCGCCTGCGCGGCAAGCACAAGCCGAGCTACACGCCGCACATGGATTGCGGGGACCACGTTATCGTCGTGAACGCAGCCAAGGTTCTGCTCACCGGCGACAAGCTGAACAAGAAAGTCTATTACCGGCACACCGGATATATCGGCGGCATCAAGGAGCGCCGGGCCGGCGAGGTCCTCAACGGGCGCTTCCCCGAACGCGTCGTGGAGAAGGCGGTCGAGCGCATGCTGCCGCGCGGACCGCTCGGCCGCCACCAATTCGCACACCTGCGCGTCTATCCCGGCCCCGAGCATCCGCACGAGGCGCAGCAGCCGGAGACGGTCGATATCGGCGCGCTCAATCCCAAGAACACCAACTATCGCAAGGCGGTCTGACCATGGCGGAAGATGTGAAGAGCTTCGGCGATCTGAAATCGACCCTGATCAAGGCGAAGCCCGCCGAAGCCGCAGCCGAGGCCCGCGAACAGGCGAAGGCGACGCGCGACTCCAAGGGCCGCGCCTATGCGACGGGCAAGCGCAAGAACGCGGTGGCGCGGGTCTGGATCAAGCCGGGCCGCGGCCGCATCGAAGTCAACGGCAAGGAAGAAGTGATCTATTTCGCTCGGCCGGTGCTGCGCATGATCCTGCGCCAACCGCTGATCGCGGCCAATCGCGACGGCCAGTTCGACGTGGTCTGCTCGGTCGCCGGCGGCGGCTTGTCGGGCCAAGCGGGTGCGGTGCGCCACGGCATTTCCAAGGCGCTTGCGCTCTACGAGATCAGCTTGCGCCCGGTGTTGAAGCAGGGTGGATTCCTCACCCGCGACCCACGTGTGGTCGAACGCAAGAAATACGGCCACCCCAAAGCCCGCCGCAGCTTCCAGTTCTCGAAGCGGTAAGGGATACACTCAAAGCATAATTGTCCTGCCCGCAAAAGCGGGCACCCCGAGTCGCGGCCGCAACGAATCATCTCAGGCGCCGAAATTTCCCCACGCGTACTCACGCGCCAACGTTTGCGGTTCCCGCTTGCGCGGGAATGACACCATTTTTGCGACGCAAAACCGGATCGCGGGCGCGCTCGCCCGCGATCCGCTCCAAACTCGGGTCTCACGTCGCCGCTGGTGGCGGGACGGGTGCGATCGGTGATGTATTCGGCGTCCATGCCGGTGGGACCGGGCCGTATTCATTCGGTGCGGGCGTCCCGGGCTGCACGCAGAAATAGATCAGCAGGACCACGGCCGCGAGCGAGATGAGCCCGAAAATCGGCCAGAAGACAAAAAGCACACCGAGTATCCCGAAGGTCATGACGCTCAAAAGCGTGACAATGCCCATGAGTATCGACAGTGCCCAGGGAATCGCGAGCAGGAGCACCCAACTCGCCGTTCGCCCCATATCATGGAGCCGGCGCGCGGTGATCCCGAGAGTGGGCAGAAGCAGCGCAAGGCCGTACAGCGCTCGCAGGCCGCTGCCCGCCATGGTGATGCTGCCGATCATGCTGACGAGAATGCCGACCACGGCATACACGGCGATGTACCACCAGAACTGCGCACGGGCGACGCGGCCGTCGAAATCCACGTAGTGCTTCGAAATCGTGTCGGTGAAATTTTGCCAGAGCTTGTTGAAGTCGACCTGGTCCATCTTGTCCTCCCGCAGGCGCTCCGCCTGCCGTCGAAAATTGCGGGAGCTTGGGGGCGGGAAATGGCACGCGGGCCCCAGCGCCGATTTCCCGGGAATCGGCGACCGAAATCAGCTAAAGGGCTCGGCGTGAATGTGTCAAGCGAGCACAGCGAGAGAAGGAATTGAGGCCTCTCATTTATATCGACGGCGGGGCGGGAACCACCGGGCTCGAAATCCGTGAGCGGCTGGCGGAGCGCACCGAGCTCGAGGTTGTTTCGCTGGCCGAGAACGAGCGCAAGGACGTGGCCGCACGCACGAGCGTTTTGAACGAAGCGGACGTGGCAATCCTTTGTCTGCCCGACGAGGCGGCGCGCGAGGCGGTCGTCTTTCTGCGGAACCCGGCCGTCCGCTTGCTCGACGCCTCCACTGCCCACCGTGCAGCAGAAGGCTGGGTGTATGGATTCCCGGAGATCGAGCCGGACCGGCGTGCCGCAATCGCCACGGCACGGCGGGTGAGCAATCCGGGGTGCTATCCCACCGGCTTTCTTGCGCTTGTCCGTCCCCTGGTGCGCGCGGGTCTCGTGCCGTCGGATTTTCCGCTCACGGCCAATGCTGTCTCCGGGTATTCCGGCGGCGGTAAAGCCATGATTGCGGAATTCGAAAACGACTCATCGCGGCGCTTCACCCGCTCGGTGGTGCGCAGTTATGGGCTCGGCCTCGCGCACAAGCACATTCCGGAAATGCGCCTGCATGCGAGACTCGAACACCCGCCTCTGTTTGCGCCGAGCGTCGCGCGGTTCTATCGCGGCATGCTGGTCGAGGTGCCGCTGCAGCTGTGGGCGCTGCCGGGACACCCGGATCCGGCTGCCCTTCGCGATGTGCTGGCGCAATCCTATGCGGGCGAAGCGTTGATCGAAGTGGCGCCGGACGAGGACGTGCCCGATACACTCGATCCCGAAATGCTCAAAGGGTCGGACCGGATGAAACTGTTCGTCTTCGGCAATCGGGACAGCGGCCAGGCGCGGCTCGTGGCGGTGCTCGACAATCTCGGTAAGGGCGCCAGCGGCGCTGCCGTGCAGAACCTCAACCTCATGCTCGGCCTGCCGGAGACGGCGGGATTGCGGTGATGTACCGCCCGCGCGCATACGCGATCGACGACGTCGCGGTCCTGCATCATGTCATCCGCGAACGGAGCTTCGCCACGATCGCGGCTGTCGTGGACGGGGATGTGCAATTTGCCTATGCACCGATGCTCGTCGATTCGGCGCCCGCGCCTTACGGCAGCGTGCGGTTTCATCTGGCGCGGGGCAATCCGCTTTCGGAGTGCGACGGGGCACCAATACGAATCGGCCTTCTTGGTGCCGACGCGTATGTTTCCCCGGACTGGTACAGGACCGGTGCGTTCGTGCCGACCTGGAATTACATCGCGGTGGAAGGCGCGGGACGCGCCCGAGTGCTGGATGAACGCGACCTCCGCCGGCTGCTCGTCGATCTGTCGGCCGGGCACGAGGAACGGCTCCGCCCCAAACCGCCTTGGACACCGAAGAAGATCATACCGGAGCGGATGGAGATGCTGATTCGGAGCATTCGCGGATTCGTGCTCCCCTTCGAGGCGCTGGAAGGCAAGTTCAAGCTCTCACAGGACAAGGCACCCGACGATATCGCCGGCGTGATCGCCGGCCTCGAGGCCCGCGGCGATCCCGCAAGCCTCGCTGTGGCGCGGGCGATGAAGGAGTCTGGGACGGTCAGCCTGCGTGCTTCGACAGGCTCAGCATGAGGAGGATTTTATTGCCCTCGGCACTTGGATTTTTGCGGCGCCGGCGAATTCAATCAGGGCGTCGTAATCGGCACGGCTAATTGCTTCCTTTTTCTCGCGGCGCCAGCCTTTCAGTTGCTGCTCGCAGCTGATCGCATCGGTCAGCCGCTGGAATTCCTGCGACCAAACGAGTTCGACGGGTCTGCGCCAATACGTGTAGCCGCTGAAGACGCCGGATGTGTGCTCGCCGATACGTTTGTCGAGGCCGGCGCGCGTCAGCCCGACATAATAGGAGTCGTCACTGCAGCGCAGCACATAGACGGATATCTGCCTGGCTGTTGATGGCAATAAAATTGCCCCTCATGCTGAGCCGGTCGAAGCACGCACGGGCCCTTGTCCGAGTCGCCGTCACTCAGCCTTGATTTTCACGTAGGTGCCTGGGGCCTCCCCAAGGACTTTGAGCTTGCCGTCACCGGGACTGCGGGCAGGGATTTTCTTGCCGGAGAGCGGTGCGAGCCAGGCTTCCCAGTCGGGCCACCACGAGCCGATATGTTCCTTCGCGCCTGCGAGCCAGTCCTCGATCTTTGGCGGCAGCTTGTCGTTCGTCCAGTGCTGATACTTCTTCGCGGCTGGCGGGTTGATGACCCCTGCGATATGGCCGGAGCCCGCAAGGATGAACCGCACCGGCCCGCCGACGAGCTGGGTCGTCTTGTACACAGAGCGATAGGGCGCAATGTGGTCTTCCCGTGCCGATTGCAGATAGATCGGGACTTTCACTTTCGCGAGGTCGAGCTTCACGTCCCCCATCACGAGCCTCCCTTTCGCGAGTGCGTTCTCCTTGTAGAACTTGCGCAGATAGAAGAGGTGCGTTGCCTCCGGCATGCGGGTGGTGTCGGAATTCCAGTAGAGCAGGTCGAACGGCACGGGATCGCGCCCGAGCAGGTAATTGTTGACCACGAACGACCAGATCAGGTCGTTGGCGCGCAGCATGTTGAAGGTCGTCGCCATGCGGCTGCCTTCCAGCACCCCGCCGGCCGCGTCCATCTGCTCCTCGAGCGCCTCGAGCTGCACGTCATCGATGAAGATCTGGAGATCGCCCGATTCGCTGAAATCGGCCTGGGCGGCAAAGAAGGTCGCCGAATGAATGCGATGGTCACCTTTGGCGGCCATGTAGGCGAGCGTCGCGGCGAGCAGCGTGCCACCGATGCAATATCCAATGACGTTCGGTTCCCGGACACCCGTCGCATCATGGACCGCGTCGAGCGCCGCGAAGATTCCCTCGCGCATATAGTCTTCAAAAGTCTTCGTCGCGAGGCGCCGGTCCGGGTTCACCCAGGATGTAACAAAAACCGTGTAACCCTCTGCCACGGCCCAACGAATGAAGGAGTTCTCCGGTCTCAGATCGAGAATATAGTACTTGTTGATCCAGGGCGGAAAAATCAGCAGCGGCCGCTCATGGACCTTGTCCGTCGAGGGGGCGTACTGGATGAGTTCGATGAGCGCGTTCCGGAATACGACCTTGCCGGGCGTGGTGGCGATATTCTCGCCCACCCGGAAAGCGTCGGTCGATTGGCGGATCGAGAGCTGGCCGTTCCCCCGGTCGAGATCCGCCAGAAGATTGTTCAGACCACGGACGAGATTTTCGCCATTGGATTGAAGAGTTACGCGCAGGACTTCAGGGTTCGTGAGAACAAAATTGGTGGGCGCGATCGCGTCCGCAAACTGCCTGGTGTAGAACTCGATGCGCCGGCGCGATTTCGGATCCAGGCCGTCCATCCGGGCGACCGTGTTCTGCAGCCAGTTCGCGGTCAGCAGGTAAGATTGCTTGATGAAGTCGAAGATCTGGTTTTCCTGCCATTCCCGGTCCTTGAAGCGTTTGTCGCCGGGTGCGGGTGAAATTACCGGTTCGGCATCTCCGCCCATCATGCGGCGGGCAGCGCGCTCCCACAGATTCATGTAATCGCGCCAGAGCGCGAACTGCGCCTCCATGATGGCGGCCGGATCGGCCACCATGCCGCGGAGGAGTTCCAGAAAGGTACCGCCCAGGTTGAGCGGATCGAAGGGCTCGCTGCCGAATTTCGCCGACTGATTGCGCAGGAAGTCGGTGAGCAGGCGCTGCGACTGGATTCCGACGCGCACGAGGTTGCGCGCGAATTCACCGGGATCGCCGATCCGATAATCTTCGCCGTTGGTGCGCGTTTCGGTGGCCGCGGCGGCGGCCTTCGGCCGGCTGTCGGGATCGACCTTGCGGCGGTTCGGCCCCGGCCGGGCTTCTGCACGCTTGCTCATAGCTTTCCTTTCGGGATATGCCGTTTGATACTCTGCGCCTGTTCGCAACTGCAAGAAGCCAGATTCGGCTCGCACGGAACAACTCCCAGGATTCTCGCGCCGGCCAGAACTGTCTGGCGCGGTTTCGCTTGGAAGGGGGGCGTCCGGAGGCTATACGAATCGCGTTACGCGGGCTGTGAGAGAAGCGTACCGGCCGATCTTCGGAGGCAGCATATGGCGACGACGTACCGCATCCGTGCGCGCCTGCTTGCGCGAGTCGCGGCGCCACTTTTTTTTGCCGCGGCGCTGAGCGCCTGCTCGTCTGTGCCAGACTGGGTCGATCCGACAAGCTGGATGGGCGGCGGCGACAATCAGGTTTCGAGCGATCAGTCCGCCAACACGGGCGCTGCCGACGGGCAAACGCCGGATCTCGCCAGCATTCCGCCGAAACCATCTCCGCCCTCGACCCCCGAAGAGCAACAACAGGTCGCCAATTCGCTGGTCGCGGATCGCGCCGAAGCCCATTACAGCGCCGAGGCCCTGAAAGGCGGCAACGAGCCGTCCGCGCCGCCCCCTCCGCCCGCGGCTCCGGCTGCCGCAAATCCGGTCCCGGGAAACTCCGCCGCCGCCGCCGCGCCGGCCGAGTCCGACAATAGCGCCGAGCCGGCCAATTCTGCTTCGACCGCGGAAGCGCCCAGCGCTCCGGCGCCCAGCGATGAGGCGGCCGCTGCGGCAACCCCGCCAGCCTCGACCGAACAGGCACCTGCAGCGGGCGCAGAAAACAACGCTACGCCAGAGGCTTCCGGGCAGCCTGTAAACCAGATTGCCAGCACCGAACCGGCAGCACCCGCAGCGGCTCCGATGGCGCCGGAAACGGCGCCGTCGAACATGCAGACGACCTTCGCGCCGTCCAAGGCGCCGGCGCTTGATCCCTCGATCTCCCGGTACGTCCCCGCGCAGGTTCTGTCGCAGTACCGGGCGACTGCCGCCGAGGCGGCCTCGCCCGATATGCAAGCCGGAGACATTGGATCAGGAATTCCAGGCAAGCATCGGCACCATCATCATAAAAAGACAAGCCTGCGTCTCGTTCATAACGGACGGCACCTTGCGTTGCGCTGGCGCCATAACTGGCGGCTCGCGATGTTTCGCCATCAGGAGAAACTGGCCGCACGGCGAATGAGAGAACGACGTTACGCGGCTGTACGGCATCGCGAAAAATTCTTCGCGATCGCGGCGGCAAGAGCGCCCGGACTGGCGTCGCGCGAGGCCGCCGGCAACGGCGCGCTCATTCCTGCAAATTTTGGCGAGGACGAAGAACCGGACCCGGCGAGCTTGCGCACCCTCTCCTCGCTGCTTGGACCGGCTTCCAGGTCTGCGGTGGCGGTTGTCGTCTTTCCCGGAGACGCGACGGCGCTCAACCATTCCGCACAAAACCGGATTCGCGCTGCCGCCCGCGCTTTTGCGGCGAACGGGAGCGTAGGGTTCGTCAAGGTGGTCGGCCATTCCGCGACGGCACCGCCCGGCCTGTCCCGTGCGGCCCGGCTGAAAGTGGACATGGTTCGCTCCGAATCCCAGGCGACGGCCGTCGCGCGCGAACTGATCCGCGACGGCGTGCCGCCCGGGCAGGTGATGGTCGAGGCCGATGGCGCCGGGGCTCATGGCGCAGGTCATCGCAGCGCAGAGATATTTCTGCAAAGCTGAACGCGACCGCAGCCGGAGATCGAAAAATGAGCAGACCGCTGCGCATTGCCGTGGCCGGCGTCGGAACGGTTGGCGCCGGTGTGGTGCGCGTCCTCGAAGAACGTCGCGAAGATCTGGCGCGTCACGCCGGCCGCGAGCTCGTTGTCGTCGCGGTTTCGGCGCGGGATCGCCGCAAGCGGCGTCCGCCGGCAGTCGCGGCGCTGGCATGGAGCGACGATCCACTCGCACTCGCGAAATCCGATGCTGAAGTGGTCGTTGAACTGATCGGCGGCGAGCAGGGAATGGCGCTCGATCTCGTGCGGGCGGCGCTCGACGCGCGGAAGCATGTGGTGACCGCCAACAAAGCGCTGCTCTCCCGGCACGGAGCGGACCTTGCGGAGATCGCCGAAAGAAATGGCGTTGCTCTCAAATTCGAGGCGGCGGCCGCCGGCGGCATTCCGATCGTCAAGGCGTTGCGGGAGAGTCTTGTCGCGCATGGCGTGGGCGCGGTACGCGGCATCCTGAACGGCACCTGCAACTACATCCTGACCCAGATGGAATCGACCGGCCGCCCCTTCCAGGAGGTGCTGGCGGACGCGCAGCGCATGGGCTTCGCCGAAGCCGATCCCACGCTCGATGTTGGCGGAGGCGATACCGCCCACAAGCTCGCGCTGCTCGCGAGCCTCGCTTTCGGAATTCGTCCCTCTCTCGCGCACACAACAATTCGCGGCATTGCCGACGTGACTCCGGAGGACATCGCGTTCGCGCGCGAATTCGGCTGCCGGATCAAGCTTCTCGGCGTCGCGCGACGAAGCGCCGAAGGTATCGACCAGCGCGTCCACCCCGCGATGGTGCGTTGCGGATCAGAACTCGGCGATGTCGAAGGCGCGTTCAACGCGATTGTTGCCGATGCGGGCGAGGCGGGACCGTTTTTTTTCGCCGGCCGGGGTGCCGGCCAGGCGCCGACCGCCTCGGCCGTGATCGCCGATCTCGTCGATATCGCGCGCGGCGCATTCGGACCGGTCTTTGGCCGGCCCGCCGCCGAACTGGACACTGTGAAGCCGGCGCCCGAAAGCGCGCGCGCGTCTGCCTACTATCTCCGCTTTCACGCGGTCGATCAGCCGGGCGTGCTGGCCGAAATCGCCGGCCGTCTCGCCCAGGCGGGCGTGTCGATCGAGAGCATGATCCAGCGCGGCCGCGCGCCGGACGAGTCGGTCGCAATCGTGATGATCACGCACGAATGCGCGCCGCAGGCCGTCGAGTCCGCCTTGAACGCCATTGTCGGCTCCGACAGGATTCTGGGCGCGCCGACAATGATTCCCATGGAAGCGGGCTGACGCCCGAATTGGAGACAGGCATGGCCCAACCGATGGACCGCAGGCTCGCACTCGAGGCCGTGCGCGTGACGGAGGCGGCGGCGATCGCGGCCTCGCGCCAGGTGGGGCGCGGCGACGAGCGAACGGCGGATCATGTGGCCGTGGAGGCGATGCGCACAGCGCTCAACGGCCTCGCCATCGACGGCACGATTGTCATCGGCGAGGGGGAGCGCGACGAAGCGCCGATGCTCTATATCGGCGAGAAGGTCGGGCAGGGCGGTCTGGCCGTCGATATCGCCCTCGATCCGCTCGAAGGGACGACGCTCACTTCCAAGGCGCTGCCGAACGCGCTCACCGTGATTGCGATGGCCGAGCGCGGCTCGCTGCTCAACGCACCCGATACGTACATGGACAAGATCGCGATCGGTCCTGGCTATCCGGAAGGGATCGTCGATCTCGATGCGGATCCGGCCGACAACATCCGAGCACTCGCGAAAGCCAGGGAGGTCGCTCCGGCGGAGATCACCGTCTGCGTTCTCGACCGGCCGCGCCATGCTGCGATCATCGAAAGCGTCCGGCGCATTGGCGCGGCCGTCCGCCTCATCACCGATGGCGACATCGCGGGGGTGATCGCGACAAGCGATCACGCGACGGGCATTGACATGTACCTGGGGCAGGGCGGCGCGCCGGAAGGCGTGCTCGCGGCGTCGGCGCTCCGCTGTGTCGGCGGCCAGATGGAAGGCCGGCTGGTGTTTCGAAACGAGGACGAGAAGACGCGTGCAAGCCGTTTGGGAATCACCGATTTTCGCCGCAAATACCGCCTCGACGAACTCGCCGGCGGCGATGTGGTGTTTGCAGCAACGGGCGTGACTGACGGCGCCATGCTCGAAGGCGTGCACCGGCAGGGCGAATTCATCACGACCTCAAGCATTCTCATGCGCTCGGGCACACGCACCGTGCGCTGGATCAAGGCGCGCCACCGTCGCGGGCATGCACCCTGACGGCGCCATGTCCGAACACGCTTTGGCACTCGACGTCGGCCGATCATTCTCCGGGCGCCGCTGGCATTTCCGCGCAACCGATCCGGAAGCGGCGCGTGTGTTCGGCCTGGAAGCCGATGTCTCCCAGACACTCGCGAGCCTTCTCCTCGTGCGAAATGTGAAGTCTGCGGATGTCGTGGACTACCTCAACCCGACGCTTCGGCGGCTGCTTCCCGAGCCGTTTCTGCTCACGGACATGGAACAGGCAGTCGCGCGCACGGCCCGCGCCATCACAGTGGGCGAGATGGTCGCGGTGTTCGGCGATTACGACGTTGATGGATCGTGCTCCGCAGCGCTGCTGTACGATTTTCTCGCCGCACTCGGACGGCCGCCGCTCGTCTATATTCCCGACCGCCTCACCGAGGGCTATGGCCCAAACACGCGCGCGCTCCTCGGTTTGAAAGAGCAGGGCGCCGGGCTCGTCATCACAGTCGATTGCGGCGCGGTCGCGGATGCTGCGCTCGCCGCAGCGCGCGCTGCCGGTCTCGCCACCATCGTGCTCGATCACCACGCAGTGGATTGCCCTGGGACCGCGGGCCTCCGGCCCGCAGCTGCAGGCGAGGCGCCTGCCATCCCGGGGATTCACGTCAATCCCAATCGGTCGGACGACCGGTCGGGGCTGGGGCATCTCTGCGCCGCGGGCGTAGCTTTCCTGTTTGCGGTCGCGCTCAACCGCGAACTCCGCAAGGCGGGCTGGTACACCCAAAATGCCATCGCAGAGCCGGATCTGCGCAACTCCCTCGATCTCGTCGGGCTTGCGACAGTCTGCGATGTGGCGCCGCTTGTCGGCATCAATCGTGCCTTTGTTCGCGCTGCGGAGACGCGGCTGTCCCGGCTTGAACGGGCCGGCATTCGCGCGCTTGCCGCCGTGGCACGCGCCGAACCGCCGTTCTCGATCTACCATTGCGGCTTCGTGTTGGGCCCGCGGATCAATGCCGGAGGACGGGTAGGACGCTGCAGCCTCGGCGTCGAGCTGCTGACCGCAGCAGATGACACGGCAGCGCAGCCGCTCGCGCAGCAGCTCGATCTGCACAATCGCGAACGCCGGGCGATCGAGGCGATCATTCTCGCCGAGGCAGTTGCCCATGCCGAGCGGCAGGACAACGCGCCCTTCGTGTTCGCGCATGGCGAGTCGTGGCATCAGGGTGTCGTCGGCATCGTTGCGGGCCGCCTGAAGGAACGCTTTCACAAACCGGCCTTTGTTGTTGGATTCGAGGGCGAAACCGGCCGCGGCTCTGCGCGCTCCGTCGCCGGAATCGATGTGGGCGCGCTGATCCGCGCCGCGCGCGACGCGGGTATCGTCCGGGGCGGCGGAGGCCATCCGATGGCCGCCGGTTTCGAGCTGGCGCGGAATGAGGTCGACGATTTTCGGGAATGGCTACGCGCGCGCCTCATCGGATCCGACAATCTCTCCGAGACAGCGCGCTCGCTGTGGCTCGACGGAATTGTCGCTCCGGCCGGAGCCACGGCCGGACTCGTCGCAGAGATCGAACGTGCAGGCCCGTTCGGCGCCGGCAATGGCGAACCTGTCCTCGTCGCCTGCGACGTCCGGCTCGCCTTCGCCGAAGTGGTGGGCCAGGGACATGTGCGGCTGAGGCTCCAGGGCGGCGACGGCGCGGCGCTGTCCGCCATCGCCTTCCGCGCGGCCGATACCCCGCTCGGCCGCGGGCTTCTGGAAGCACGTGGCGCTTGCATTCACGCCGCGGGTACCCTGCGCGCGAAGCGCTGGAACGGCCGCACCGAAATCCAGCTCCAGCTCGAGGATGCGGCGGCGGTAGCCTGAAAGGCGAGCGAATCTTGCCAAGTACGCGCGCGCTCTTTATAGCCCGCCGCATCCGCGCGCCCTTCGTCTATCGGTTAGGACTCAAGATTTTCAATCTTGCAAGAGGGGTTCGACTCCCCTAGGGCGCGCCATCTTACACACGTCAGCGAGGCCCTGCATGGCCGATGCTTGCCGCCATCTCGATACGATCCGCGACGTGACGCCCAGCGCCCGGGGTTGCGAGGAATGTCTGAAAACGGGCTCGCCATGGGTGCATCTGCGCCTGTGCCGGACCTGTGGTCATGTGGGCTGCTGCGATTCTTCGCCAAACAAACATGCGACCAAACATTTCCACCGGACGAAGCATCCGATCATCGAGGGCTATGATCCGCCGGAGGGATGGGGCTGGTGTTATCTGGACGAGGTGATGTTCGATCTGTCGGATCGGATGACGCCGCAGAGAGGACCCATTCCCCGGTTCGTATGAAGGCGAGCCCGAGGTTGCCCGGCGGCGCCCCTCCGCCGGTCGTGTTATGGGCCGCAGACCATGCCGACGCCGCTCCGGAAATGCCAGGCGGGAATTGAACAGCCTCAGGGGGTGAATTCGTAGACCACGCCGCAATCGCAGGGGCGCAAGCCGGAAACGGCGCCACCTTTGGTCGTCGTGCCATAGAAATTCCCCTTTGAATCCCGGATGAGTCCCGCAACCGGCGCATATCCGTCGGCTCCGCTGGACAGCGTCGCAAAGTCGTAAACCACGCTTTCGCTCCAGGTGCCGTTCTTTTGCGGAACAAGTTCATAGATTATTCCGCAGGCGTCCCAACAATCGGCGATATCGCCGCCGTTATACGTGGTGCCGAAAAGATTGCCTTTCGTATCCATCACCGGATTCTGGAACGGCCCGTTGCCATCGGGCGATCCGTTGAGGAGGTAGGGAGTGCTTTCGCTCCACGCACCCCCGGCCTGAGGCGAGAACTTGTAGATGGATCCATATCCATCCGGACCGCCGCCATCCACGGCCGCGCCATAGAGATTGCCGCCGGCATCGATCATCAACCCGCCATCGGCAACGCCGCCTTCGTCATCGGTGAAGGAATGGATCGTCGTGAACGTCCACCGGTGACGGGCGGCGGGACTCAATTCGAAAACGACGCCAAGTCCGCCCGATCCGCCAAAACCCGAGGTTCCGTAGAGATTGCCGACGGAATCCAGGACCAACTGGCCGTAGGTGGGGCCGTCACCGTCACTGCCGCAGAAATCGTGCAGGTCGCGTTCTTTCCAACCATTCGTGGCGCGGCGCAATTCGAATACCGTGCCGTAGTAGTAATAGCCGCCACACGGACTATCGCCGACGGTCGTGCCGTACAGATTGCGGTTGCCGTCAAAGGTGAGCGCACCCATCGGGCCGCCTTCGCAATCCTGGTTGCCGGGAAAGCTGTAGAGAACTTTCTCTGTCCATTTGCCGAGCTTGCCCGGGCTCAGTTCATAAACCACACCGCAATTGTTCGAACCGCCAGACCGCGTGCCGCCATAGATGTTTCCCTTGCTGTCGAGAACTACGCCGCCATACGACCATCCGCCGTCGCTGCCGCCGGTAAAGCTGTACAGAACTTTCTCTGTCCAGCCGTTTTTCGTGTGAACCAGTTCGTAAACGGTGCCGACGCCGCCGGCGCCGCCAACCAATGTTGTGCCGTAGAGATTTCCATCCGCGCCCAGGGTGGGAACGGCCCACGGCTGGGCGCCGTCCGTTCCTCCCTGGAAAGCGTAAAGGACCTTTTCTGTGCCGGCGAAGGCAGGCGGCGGAACGAGACCAGCCGCGGCTGCGAGCGAGAGCAGAACTGTCGAGCGAATGATGGCTGTGTAGGACATCTGGCAACCCTTTTCCCCTGTTGCGCGCCAGCCCTTGAGAAACAGTGACGCTCCATAACGCGGTTTATTCCCCTCGGGCGAAGCAGAAACTTGAATTTTCTTCTGGTGACCGAAATTCCTGAGGTCGCGACCCTCAAGGATGCGGTCCTGAAATTCGTGATAGGGTGCGGAATTCTTGCGGCCCCATGCCATGACCAGGCTCATGCGGTTCCCGAATGCCGTCCGGCACGACCCGGATGTCGATACCTGGTTTTCGACGAGGGATGATGGCTTACGACAGTTCGCCTTTCCATGGTTTGAGCAGATGCGCCGCTGCGGTGCGGACGTTCGTGAGCTTCTGCACGATGGCCATCCCACGGCCTGTGTGGGAGATGCCGCAATTGGCTACGTCAACGCTTTCACTGCTCATGTAAATGTCGGCTTTTTCCACGGGGCGGTCCTTGAAGACCCGGCCGGTCTGCTGGAAGGCGCCGGCAAACGGATGCGGCACGCGAGACTCCGCTGGGGGCAACCTTTGAACGCTTCTGCGCTGAGCCAACTGATCGTTGCCGCGTACCGCGACATACGGTTGCGCCTCGGTTCGTCGGGGTAGCCCGCGCGCCCATGTTGGGCAGTCCGGAGTAGCAATGCTCGCGCGTTGGGACGAATGATCGGGCACTCCCGTTCCCGCCGGCGCACCCAAGGGCGGTCCGACTTTGCAAGGCAGAAGTACCATGCAAAAATCCGAATCGCAGCGGTCCGCGGGGGACCGCAAGAGGGGAGCATACGATGATATGGCGTAAGATTGTGTGGCAGGCGGCTCTGGCCATGGCGGTGGTGGGCCTGCCGGTTGCGGCCCAGGCGGGGCATATCCGTGCGGGGCTTTGGGAAGTTACGACCCACGTCGACATGCACAACATGGAGGCGATGATCCCGCCTGAACAGCTCGCGCGCATGAAGGCGATGGGCATGCACATGCCGGGCGACCACACGGCGAGTTACCGGCACTGCGTCACGGCCGAAGATGCCGCAAATGACAAACCGCCACCGATGCACAACAAGGATTGCGCGATGAGCAACATGATATTCAACGCGCACGCCTTTTCCGCCGATCTGGTCTGCACCGGAGAGCATCAGGCCCAAGGGCATGTTTCAGTGGCTTTCGACGGCGACCAGCACTATTCCGGAAGCACGAAGTTCAACGTCGCCGGAAACGGAGGCTCGATGGGCTTCGGCAGCAGTTTCGAAGGCAGATGGATCTCGGCCGCTTGCGGATCGGTGGACTAGACCCGAATTGCGCCGCCGCCCGCCTCGCGGATCTGCTGCGGGCGGCGCGCGATGTTGTTGTCTTCACCGGGGCCGGCATTTCCACCGAGTCGGGCATTCCGGATTTCCGCTCTCCCGGCGGTCTGTGGACGCAGATGGCGCCGATCGATTTCGCGGACTTCGTGTCGTCCGCGGCGATGCGGAAAGAAGCGTGGCGGCGGCGCTTCGTCATGGAAGAAATGTTCGCGGCGGCCCGCCCCAATGTGGGTCACGAGGCAATTGCAGCTCTCGTGGCGTCCGGTCGCGTCAGCGATGTGATCACGCAAAACATCGATGACCTGCACCGGATTTCGGGCGTGCCGCCGGAGAAGATCGTCGAACTGCACGGCAACACGCGCTATGCGCGATGCCTCGATTGCGGCGCGCGTGCCGAGCTCGCACCCATTCGCAGCCATTTCGAGAGTTGCGGCGAGGCGCCAGACTGCGCGGATTGCGGCGGCCTTCTGAAGACAGCCACGATCTCCTTCGGCCAGGCAATGCCGGAAGCCGAGATGGAACGCGCCGAGCGGGCGGCGCGCGCATGCAATCTTTTTCTGGTGCTGGGTTCCTCGCTCGTCGTTTACCCCGCGGCGGGATTTCCGCTCATGGCGAAGCGGGACGGGGCGAAGCTCGCGATCGTCAACCGGGAACCCACCGATCTGGATGGGGAAGCCGAGCTTGTGCTCCACACCGGGATTGGCCCCACGCTCTCCGCCGCACTGGAGCTTCTGGGCCGAACCCCCTAAAAGGGCGAGACCACCCCATCACAATCCGGGAGATTGCCTTGCGCCTGTTCGACGAGGACGAGAAACCGCATATGCCGCCGCCGCCCGAGCCCCAGCCGTCGCCGGTGCAGCAGGCGCTGTTCAAGGCGCGCACGGTCCTCATCTTCGGCGAAGTCGATATGAAGATGGCCGAGCGGATCACGGCGCAGCTGCTCGCCTATGCCGCGGAAGGCGAGGGCGACATCCGCGTTGTCATCAATTCGCCGGGCGGCCATGTGGAATCCGGCGACACGATCCATGACGTGATCCGCTATGTCGGCCCGCGCGTGAAGATGATCGGAACCGGCTGGGTGGCAAGCGCGGGCGCGCACATCTATCTCGGCGCCGCGCGCGAGAACCGCTTCGCGCTGCCCAATACGCGCTTTCTGCTGCATCAGCCGCTCGGCGGCGTGGCCGGGCCCGTCTCCGACATTTCCATCGAGGCGCAGGAGATCATGAAGATGCGCGAACGGCTCAACCGCACCATCGCGCGCGAAACGGGGCAGTCCTACGAAAAGGTCGTCGCCGATACCGAGCGGAATTTCTGGCTGTCGGCGGAAGAGGCTAAGGCCTACGGGCTGGTCGCCAAGATCGTGACTTACGCGAGCGAGGTGTGAGCGCGGACACGCCCTGGTGGCGTGGCGCGGTCATCTATCAGGTCTATATCCGCAGCTTCGCCGACGCGAACGGCGACGGCATCGGTGATTTTCCCGGACTTATATCGAAGCTCGACTACATCGCGCGTCTGGGCGCGGATGCGATCTGGCTCTCGCCAATCCATCCCTCGCCCAACCGCGACTGGGGCTATGACGTTTCCGACTACGACTCCGTCAATCCGGAATATGGCGGCGAGGCGGATTTCGATCGGCTGCTCGACGAGGCGCATGCGCGGGGTTTGCGCATTCTCACCGACGAGGTGCTCGCGCATACCTCGGACGAGCATCGCTGGTTTCGTGAGAGCCTCGAAGGTGGCGAGAAGGCGGAGTGGTATGTCTGGGCGCCGCCGCGCGAAGACGGCACGGCGCCAAACAATTGGCTTTCGGCGTTTGGCGGCCCCGCATGGTCCTATCATCCCGCGCGCCGGCAGTATTATCACCACAAATTCCTGCGTCAGCAGCCGAAGCTGAACTGGTACAATGCGGACGCGCGCGAGGCCGCGTTGTGCGTGCTCGATCGCTGGCTCGCGCGTGGCGTGGATGGTTTCCGCCTCGATGTTGCGAATGCGTTTCTTCACGATCCCGCGCTCACCGACAATCCGCCCGTGCCGGAGAACGAGCGCAACGCGTGGCATTGGGCCCACGCGCAGCGCCTGCAGGCACACTGCCACGACAGCAATGTCGAAGCGAACCTCTCTGTCCTCAATGAGATCCGCCGGCGCGTCGAGCGGTATCCCGACCGCTTCGTGATGGGGGAATTTTCCGAGGAGCCGGAACGCTGCGGCGGATTCGCGGCGTCCGCGACGGGCCTCCATTCGGGCTACGGTTTTCCGCTGCTGGAAGCCCACGCGCTCGAGCCCGGGTTCATCCGCGCATTTTACAAGACACTCGGCCAGTTCCCGGAGCATTGGCCGTGCGTCGCCTTTTCCAACCACGATGTCGTGCGCACCGTCACGCGCTTCGGCGCGCCGGCCACGCCGCGGCTCGCGCAATTCCTGCTCGCGCTGCTGATGTCACTGCGCGGAACGGTGCTGCTGTATCAGGGCGAGGAACTCGGGCTGACCGAAGCGGACCTGCGCCGCGACCAGCTCAGGGATCCCGTGGGTGATCTCTATTATCCGTTGGAGCGGGGTCGCGACGGCTGCCGGACGCCCATGCCTTGGGACGCGAACGCGCCGAATCTCGGTTTCACCTCCGGCACCCCATGGCTGCCGCTTGCGCCGGGACATGCCGCGCTTGCCGTGTCCGTCCAGGAGCGCGATGCGCGTTCGACACTCGCCTGTGCGCGCCGCCTCCTCGCGGCGCGCCGGGCAAGCCGCGCCTTGCGCTACGGAGAGATCGAATTCCTCGATGCCCCGGAACCGGTTCTGGCGTTCCTGCGGACATTTGAAAACGAGCGCGTCCTCTGCGTCTTCAACTTCGGTAGCGAGACGGTGTCGTTCCGGCATCCTCTGGTCGCCGCGGCAACGCCGATCATCATCTCGGCGGACTCTGTGGCCGCTTCGGGAAACGATCTGCGACTGACGCCGCGCACCGCCTGGTTCGGCTCCGTGGAATAATTACAGCGAAATGTTGCGTCACGGCTCGCGAAGGCAAAACAACCAACAGGACTGTTGCAGTCGGGACTGAATTCCATATCGGCGCGCGGAACGCAGTAACGAACTCGGACGGGCATCATTCCGGTTCGCGACAGGAGAGACAGAACCTCCGGCCATGAAGCCAACAGGTTTCGTCCTGCGCATGTTCGTCGCGCCGAAGCGAGCGCACGTTGGTCATCTGTCGGAAGCGGTTCCGGAATGCTTCGACGACTTTCTGGTTTGCGTCCGGATCTCGTCCGCCGCGAAAATGGATGAAGCCTGCCGGACCGAGGAATCGTGCGGCGAACGCGTGCGTTGCCGCTCGCGAGACAAGCAACATCCCGCCGTGGCCGCTGCGCGATTGCGGGCCGTCCATCGTCAGCGGGAACAGCAGCCGTCCACCGGGCGCGAGGCTCTCCAACCAGCAATCGAGCGGGTGCGTAAGTCCCGCCGATACGATTATTCCATCGTAGAAGTTCTGGGGCACCTCAGAGCCGTCGCCAAGGACCACGGAAACATTCGGCCATGCAGACAAGGCCGTGCGGGCACGCCCGGCAAGAGCGTCATCGATCTCCACGGCGTCAACCGAGCCAGCCTCTCCCACGATCTCGGCAAGGATCGCGCTGTAATAACCGGTGCCGCAGCCAAGATGGAGGATTCGCTCACCGGGCCGCGGATCGATCGCGGCAAGCATTTTCGCCCACAGGCTCGGCTGGCCGTTGTTGATTTCCTGCTCTTCGTCGAGAGCCACGACCACGTCGTGATAGAGGACGCGCGGATCGCCCGCGAAGGTCTGATAGCCGAGGAGTTCCGCACCGTGAACGCGCGTGCCGACACGCCACGGCGGAGGACCTATGAACGTTTCACGGGGCACGCGCGCAAACGCATCGATGACGGGATGCGTGTCGATTCCGGCGGCGATGCGCAAGTCCTCTGCGAACCAGCGCCGCGCTTCCTCAAGCGTGTCTGTCATTGGATTTTCCCCTGGCGAACCTATCAAACGCATCCAGCACCGCTTCGACGGGCAGCAGCACGCAGCGGTAGCGGCTTGGGTATTCGACTGCGCCGGCGAAGGCGGAATAGCGCTCGAAGGGCTCCGAGGGCGGCGGCGATTTGGCTTCGAGCATCGCAGCGATCTCGCTCCGCAGCCGCTCTACATCGTCGCGCGCGGCGCCGCGCAGGCTCGCGCCAAGAATCGAGGCGGACGCCTGCGCCAGCACGCAGCCTTTGGTGTCGTGCGCGAGGTCCGTGATGCGTCCGTCCGCGAGCATCAGATCGACGACAACCTTGTCGCCGCAGGCGGGATTGAACGCGAAACCGCTCGCCTGTGGTTCGGGAAGGCGGCCGGCGCCGTGGGCTTCGGCAGCAAGGCGGAGCAGGTCGAGACGATAGAGCGGATCGCTCATATCGCGGAGTTCCGGAATTTCGTCAGCGCTTCGGGCGTGTCCACGTCAATGAGCGGCGCGTCATCACCGGCTTCGATTTCGCAGATCAGCGATTCGTGCAATTCGACGATGCGCTTGGCACCTGCATCGCCCGTCAGGGCAAGCAGCTCCGGAAAGAACCGTCGAGCAAACAGAACCGGATGTCCGCGTTGGCCGCAATGCGTCGCAACGCAGATGGCGCGGCCCTCTTCAGGCGCGAAACTCGCGATGGTCCGGTCGATGAGGTTTGCGTCGATCCAGGGCATGTCACCCAGCGCGATCAGTGCGCCTGCGCAGGAATCCGGCACGGCCGAAATGCCGGTGCGGATCGAGGCGCCGAGCCCCTCGCGATAATCGGGATTTTCCACCGTTTGCACATCCAGGCCCGCGAGCACGCCGCGAACGGCTTCCGCCTCGTTGCCGAGGACGACGATCAACGGACGGGCGCGGCTTGCGAGCGCAGCTCCCACGACACGCCGCACCATCGGCTGCCCGCCGATTTCCTCGACGAGCTTGTTCCATCCCATGCGGGTGGAGAGTCCCGCAGCCAGCACGATTGCGGCGATCTGCATCGGCAAATCAGGCGCTGACAGGCTCGCGCGGCAGGCTGAGCCGCGCGCGCAGGCCCCGCTCGCCGCGGCTCTCGAGCGCGATGCCCCCACCATGGCCTTCGGCGATCGCCTTGACGAGCGTCAGCCCCAGTCCGCAGCCGCCGGTCTCGGCATTGCGCGACGCATCGAGCCGCACGAAAGGTTCGAACACGCGCGTGCGATCCGCGTCGGGAATGCCGGGTCCTTCGTCCTCCACGATGATGTCGTAGCGGTCCGGCGCGGATGAGAGGCACACCTCGGCGCGGCTGCCATACGCCACGGCGTTGTGGATCAGATTGCGGACGGCGCGCCGGATTTCGTTCGGCCGGCAACACACCGGCGCGGCCGAATGCGAGGACCAGGATACCGGTTCGCCCATCTCGTCAAGATCGGTGCACAGACTCTCCACGAGCGCCGCCAGGTCGATCTTGCGCGTCTTCTCGCCGCCCGCGCCTCGTGCCGCCGACAGCACGGCCTCGGTCAGCTCCTGCAGTTCTTCCAGATTCCGCTGGATGCGCTGGCGCAGTTCCTCGTCTTCGATGAATTCGGAATTGATCCGCATCGCGGTGATGGGCGTGCGCAGATCGTGGCCCACTGCGGAGAGCAGATTGCGCTGGCTGTCGAGCGTGCGCGAAACCTGGTCGGTCATGCGGTTGAAGGCGCGGGCGGCACGCCTCACATCGTCCGGACCTTCCTCCGGGACGCGCGGGGCGTGCCCGCCGTCGGCGGCTTCCGTGGCGGCGGCTGCGAGTTCGGAAAGCGGCCGCGCAACGCGCCGCGCGATGAAGGCGGCGGCGGCTGATGTGGTGAGCAAGGCGACGAGCGCTGCAATGACGACCTCGAGCGGAAACGCCGGGGGCGAGGGGCGCGAGAACGTGGTGACGAGCTGCGTTCGCCGGACAACCGGCAACGTGACTTCGACGATGGTGCCCGTACGCGGTTCGCTCGCCCGGTCGGGCGGAGCCGGCAGGGTGCCCTTGCGGATGCTGACGATGACAGGAAGTTTTGCGCGCGCCGGCGGAAGCATGGCCCGTACCCGCGCAGCGTAGCGGGCCTCTTCGTCGTTCATCGGGCGCGTGGCCGGCCGGCCGTAGACCAGGCGAAAATGCCACGGCCCCGAACTCATGGTCTGGACCGCGGCCTCGCGTTCGCGCGCCGGGATGCCGCTCAGAAGCGTGGCGGCCGAAACGCCCCGATCGAGCAGGCGCTCGGCGATCGAGGTTTCGGCGAGTTGCTCCTGCGCGGTCGCGAACCAGATGCCGACGGCGATATTGGATGCGATGACCGCCGTGGCCGCGAGCACGACCAGCTGCGCGCCCAGGGTTCTAGGCCACCAATGGCGTGGCCACAGGTTCATGCGAATTCGGGTTCCACTGCGAACATGTATCCGCCGCCCCACACCGTCTTGATATAGCGCGGATTCTTGGGGTCCGGCTCGAGTTTTTTGCGCAGCCGGCTGACATGATTGTCGATGCTGCGGTCGAACAGGTCGGCGTCGCGCCCCTTGGTCAGGTCGAGAAGCTGGTTGCGGTTGAGTGCCATTTTGGGCCGGTCGATCAGCGCGCTCAGAAGCCGGAATTCGCCGCTCGACAGCGCGGTCGCCATTCCTTCCTTGTCGATCAGCTCGCGCTGGCCGGTATCGAGCATCCAGTCGCCGAAGCGGATGCGGTCGGCCTTGGGCGGGTGCTGGCGAGGCGGCAGTGCCTGGGTGCGGCGGAGTACGGCCGCGATGCGGGCCACCAGCTCGCGCGGGCTGAACGGCTTCGGAATGTAGTCGTCCGCGCCCATTTCGAGGCCGATGATGCGATCGACCTCCTCGCCGCGCGCGGTGAGCAGCACCACCGGGATCTGCGAGGTCTCGCGGATATAGCGGCAGAGGCTGAGGCCGTCCTCGCCCGGCATCATGATGTCGAGCACCACGAGATCGATGGCCGCGCCCTTCATCACCTTGCGCGCCACCTGGGCGTCGGCCGCCGTCGTGGTGCGGTAGCCGTGTTCGCGCAGGTAGCGCGCGAGGGGCTCGCGGATATCGCGCGCGTCCTCGACGATCAGCACATGCGGTTTGGCGTCGTCCTTGAGCATCGTCCTTCTCCGATTCCATTCATGCCGCGCGGGAGGGCGGCCCGCAATCGGGATTTGTCACAACCTGTCGCAAAAGCCGGGAGGGGCGGGGCAAATTGCGACCATTCGGCGGGCTGCCGGACAAAGTTCCGCGACGGACCGGCGGTTATCACTTCGCGGGCACCAGGAGTGCCAAGAGGAGATGACTTCAATGAAACAGACAATTCGATATGGCCTGCTTCTGACGGCGGCGCTGGCAGTGGGCACGGGCGTGGCAGTCGCGCGAATGGGTGGTTCGTCCGCGCCGGCCGCGCACCGGCAAAACACGAACAGCGGGAGCAGCGTACAGACCTATACCGGGCGGGGACGGTTCTCGCAGAAATTCCTCGCCGAGTTCGATAGCAACGGCGACGGGAAGGTCACGCATGACGAATTCAACCGCACGCTGGCGCACGAATTTTCGACCGCAACGAAAGGCGCACCGGCCATGACGCTCGACGAGTACGCCGGGATTTATCAGAAGGACTCGCGCGAACAGGCTGCCGCGGATTTTCATCGCATCGACTGGAACGGCGACGGCAGGATCACGGCCGACGAGTACATGGCGGCCGAGCACGACCGCTTCGAGCAGATGGATCGCGACGGCACCGGGGTGATTTCCTGCGCCTCCTCGCGAGGCGGACGCTCGGCCGGCACCGCGCTCTCACGCAGCCGCAGCAGTTCGTCGTCGGGCCCCGGCGCCGGCGCGCGCGGACGATCGAGCCTCTGCTTCAACTACGACACCAACCGCGACGGCAAGGTGACGCGCGCCGAATTCGACAAATTGACTGGGCAGCAGTTCAATGCCTTCGCCAAGGGCGGCAGCCTCAATGCAGCGCAGTACATCGCGCTCGTCGCCGCACAATCGCGCACAATATCCGAGCGCGTGTTCCAGCGTCTGGACAAGGATCGCGACGGCAAGCTCACGCTGGCGGAATTTGCGGCGTCGCGGGAACGGCTGTTCTCGCGGCTCGACAAGAACAACGACGGCACCGTAACGGAAGACGAAATGACGACGTCGCGGCGAAGCAAACTCGCCAGCCGCAACTAGGCCAGCCGCTACCAGGAACGGGGGGAAGTCCCCGTATGGGCTGTCGCGCGGACGGTGGATCGCTCCCAAGCGCCGTCCGCGCGCAGCTTCAATGTCATGTCCGCGAGAATGGAGATGGCGATCTCGGCGGGCGAGCGCGCGCCGATCGCAAGCCCGACGGGCCCGCGAATACGGCCAAGCTCCGTCTCTCCGAATCCCTGTTCCTTCAGGCGCGCGAGACGCGCCGAGTGCGTCTTCTTCGATCCGAGCGCGCCGATGTAGAAGCAGTCTGACCTGAGTGCCGTGGCGAGCGCGGGATCGTCGATCTTGGAATCGTGTGTCAGCGTGACGAGCGCGCTGCGTGGTGACAAGGGCTCGTGCGCGAGCGCCTCGTCGGGCCAGTCATGCGAGAGCCGCACGCCGGGAAATCGCGCCTGCGTCGCAAAGGCGCTGCGCGGATCGATCACCGTCACGCGATATTCGGCGAGTATCGCCATGCGCGCGAGGGGCTGGGCGATGTGCACGGCACCTATGATCCGGAGATCAAGCGGCGGGTTGTGGACTTCGATAAACCAGCTGCGGCCGCCGATCTCTCTGGGCCCGCTGCGACCCGTCCGCGCCGCTTCCGCCGCCGCGCGGCCGAGGAGTGTGTCGTCTGCAAACGGATCGAGCAGCTGTTCTTCGCCGGTTGCGAGATCGACCGCGCGCACCAGCGCTTTGCCGGTTTTGCTCGCTTCGCGAAGCGCCTGGAGCGTCGAGCGTTTCATGCCCGGGTGCGCCGCTCAGGCGATCGGTTCGACATACACGCGGATCTGGCCGCCGCAGGCGAGGCCGACAGACCAGGCGTTCGCATCGGCGATGCCGAATTTCAGTTCGCGTGGGCTGCTGCTGCGCAGCGTTTCGGCGGCCGCCTCGATCACTGCGCCTTCCACGCAGCCGCCGGAAATCGAGCCGACAAAGGCGCCGTCGTCGCCGATCGCCATCGCGCTACCGGCCGGCCGCGGCGCCGAACCCCAGGTCTCCACCACCGTCGCGAGCGCGACCCTGCGCCCGGCGGCAAGCCATCGTTCAGCGGTTTCGAGGACGTCGTCGTCCGTGCTCATGTCGAAAGCTCCGCGTGGCTGTGCAGCGCGTCTTCGATGGCGCGCTTCGCCATCACCGACACCAGATGGGCCCGATATTCCGCCGAGGCGTGCAGATCTGCATTGAGACGGTCGGCCGAAATCACGATCCCCGTCACCGCTTCCGGTTCAAACTGCTTCCTCAACGCAGCTTCCATTTCAGGTCCATGGAATACGAAGGGCCCCGCGCCCGTAACCGCCAGGCGAACCGCGGCGCCGAATTGCGCAACAAACACCCCGACGGTTGCGTAACCGGAAGCGGGATTGCGGAATTTCGCGTAACCCGCGCGCCCGGGAACAGGGAAAGAAATCTCGGTAATAATCTCGCCAGGCTGCAACGCGGTTTCGAACATGCCGGTGAAATACGCGTCGCTTTCAATCGCGCGCTTTGTCGTGCGGATCGTTGCGCCGAGCCCGAGTACCGCAGCCGGATAATCGGCGGCGGGATCGCTGTTGGCGAGCGAGCCGCCAAGCGTGCCCCGGTGACGCACCGCCGGATCGCCGATCGAACGTGCGAGCGCCGCAAGCGCCGGAATGCGGCTGCGGATTTCTCCCGACTCCGCAACGTCGCAGTGGCAGGTTCCGGCACCCACGACAATGCCGCGGTCCTCCGTGCGGATATGATCCAGTCCCAGCCGCGAGAGATCAATCAGGTCGGAGGGGCTGGCGAGGCGCTGTTTCATTGTGGGAATGAGCGTCTGCCCGCCCGCGAGATAGCGCGCATCAGCGGCGTTCATGAACAGCGACTCCGCGGCGGCAAGGTTCTGCGGCCGATGATATTGGAACGCGTACGGGATCACGCGGCCGCTCCCTTCATGCCCCGTGCCGCGGCTTCGATCGCATCCACGATGTTGTGATAGCCGGTGCAGCGGCAAAGATTGCCGTCGAGTTCGCGCCGGATCGTCGCCCGGTCGCCAGCGCGTCCGCGGCGGATCATGTCGAGCGCCGTCATGATCATGCCCGGCGTGCAGAAGCCGCATTGCAGTGCGTGGTGTTCGCGGAAGGCCTCCTGCACGGGATGCAAAACGCCGTCCTTCGCGATGCCTTCGATCGTCGTGATCTGTGCGCCGTCCAGCTGGCAGGCAAAGAGTGTGCACGCCTTGGCCGCGCGGCCGTCTACATGCACTACGCAAGCGCCGCACTGGCTGGTGTCGCAGCCGATATGGGTTCCGGTGAGCCCGAGATGCTCGCGCAGGAAATACACGAGCAGCGTACGGTCTTCGACATCCGCTCGCACCGGCTCGCCGTTTACGGTCATGCTGACGCTTGTCACGGTCCCACCGATAGTCGTGGCCCGTGCAGGTGGTCAAGCGCGCCTTACAGCGCGACGCCGAACAGGACCAGCAGGATAACGATGACGGCGATCAGACCGACGACCCAGATTTCCGGCGCAACGCCCTCGCGTCGTTCGGCTGAGGCTGTGGCGGGTTCGGACACACTCTCTGTTTCAACAGCTGCAAGCATTTCCTCCGGCTCCGGCGGGGGCAGGATAATCGCAACTTGCGCTGCGAAGCGCGCGAAGAAATCGTCGGCGATCTGCCGGGCGGCACCGTCGATCAACCGTTGCCCGATCTGCGCGAGCTTGCCACCGAGCGTCGCTTTCGCGGTGTAGGAGAGAACGGTGCCGTCCGCCTCGGGCGCGAGCAGCACTTCCGCTTCCCCGCGCGCGAATCCTGCGACTCCGCCGCGCCCTTCGCCCTTGAGTACGCAGCGGTGCGGCGGATCGAGATCGCTTTGTTCGATATTGGCCTTGAACGTGGCCTTCACCGGACCGATGCGCAGCGAGGCCACGGCATCGAAACGATGCGCAGCGACCCGCGCCAGGCGTTCGCACCCCGGCACGCTGGCCTTCAGCACGTCGGGATTGTTCAAGGCGGCCCAGACGAAGTCGGGCGCGGCCGGGATGAGGTAGCGGCCGGCAAATTCCATCGGTGGGTCCCCCGGAAAAATTTGCGCTACGCCATCGGGACTTACCAGTTTTCCGGGCGCAGAAGAAACTTTCTGCGCCAGTTTGCGCCGCCCACGCTTTTCCACCCGCAGGCTTTGTGGTAGCGTGCTTAACAATTCCTGCACAGTTCAGGAAAAATCGCGTCGGGGGTAGGGATGGAAACGCAGGCTACGTCGCCCGCCGTTGGGGGCGAGGCGTTCGAAGTTGCCGGTTCCGTGAAGTGGTTTGACGTGGCAAAGGGCTACGGATTCATCAAACCTTCCGCAGGTCCGCAAGGGGACATTCTTCTTCATCAGACATGCGTGCGGCAGTCCGGATTCAAGGTTGCGCAGGAAGGCGCTCGCGTGGTGTGCGAAGCCGTCCAGGGGCCGAAAGGTCTCCAGGCGCGGCGGTTGCTCGTGCTCGACAATTCCATGGCGCCTGCTCTGCCCCAGGCGGCGCAGCGCTCCGCGCGCTACAACGTGGTACCGCACGGACCGGCCTTCGAGGCGACGGTGAAGTGGTTCAATCGCGGCAAGGGCTACGGCTTCGTCTCGCGCGGCCCCGATACGCCCGATATTTTCGTGCACATGGAAATGCTGCGCCGCTCCGGCATCCGCGAGTTGAAGGAAGGCCAGAAGGTGCGCGTCCGCGTCGGCGATGGCCCCAAGGGCGAACTCGCCGCGGAAATCGCGATGGCGGAAGCATAGATCGCCCGCGACGCTTGTGGCAGTCTGCGGTCCGCGTCCGCTATTGGTTTCCGGAAATGAAGAACGTTTGTCTCGCCGCGCTCGCCGTGGCGTTCGTGGTTGCCGTGAGCAAGGCAGACGCGGCAATTCCGAAAGCCAATGCGCCGTTGCCCGTCACGTCCGTTGTGATCGATTCCGGGCACGGCGCGGTCCGCTTCACCACCGAAATTGCCGGCGACCCGGCGTCGCAGGAACGCGGCCTGATGTTTCGTACAAAGCTCGCGCCGAATGCCGGCATGCTGTTCGATTTTCACACGCCGGCCTTCCAGACCTTCTGGATGAAGAATACCATTCTGCCGCTCGACATGCTCTTCATTCGCGCCGACGGGACGATTTCGTCGATCGCGCAGGAGGCGACGCCCTATTCGGAAACACCCATTCCCTCGTATGAGCGGGTGCGCGCCGTCCTCGAAATCAACGGGGGCCGCGCCGCGGCCCTCGGCATCGAGCCCGGCCAGCGCGTCCACAACGCGATCTTCGGCAACGCGCTGCCGGGGCAGAAGTGACGCGCGGCGATGATTGTGCACCCAGCGACGAAGATTTCGGATTTCTTGAGGAAGCGAGCTCAATGAGAAACAGATATCGGTTGGAAATTCGAATGGACGCTGCCGTGGCTTGTTTGGCCGCATGCGTGTCCGGATTGTCCGTACCGGCATTCGCCGGCGCCACGATCACAACGTTCGATCCTCCTGGAGCGGTGCTCACCCATCCTGAGGGCATCAATGCCTCGGGTGTCATTACTGGGTATTACGAGGATGGAAGCCAGACTTATCACGGTTTCGTGCGGAACAGCGACGGCACTATCATCTCGTTCGATGTGACTGAATCGATCAACACGGCCGCAAGTGCCATCAATCGCAGTGGCACAATTGCCGGATGCTATATTGATCCCAATTCCGTCTATCATGGCTACTTGCGCGCGCCGGACGGCACGTTCACGATTTTCGACACGAAGGGTTCGTGTCCGGTGTCCATCAATAGCCACGGCGACGTTGCCGGAATTCTTCATAAGCGCGATGGCACATCTCACGGCTACGAGCGCAAATCCAATGGTAAAATGGCAGTTTTCGACCCGCCCGGATCGACTTTTACCCAAACGGCCTCTATCAATGATGAGGGTTCGATCGCCGGAAATTTCGTCGACGGCAGCGGCGAGTCACACGGCTTTCTTCGGACCTCTGACGGTGTCATCACCGCCTTCGATCCATCCGGCTCGCAGGACACCGAGCCAGCCGGTATCAACCGGTATGGCGAGATCGCCGGATCTTTCCAAATCCCCGGCAACATCGCAGCTTACGACGGCTTTTTGCGCGCCGGGGACGGGACCTTTACCATTTTTGGCGTGCCGGGAGATAATGCAACGATTCCATTCGCGATGAACGATAAGCAGGATACTGCAGGAGCTTGCTCCGACGATAGCTCGCCGGCTCACGGTTTCCTGCGTACATCGGCGGGAAAGATTTCGGTTTTCGATCCACCGGGATCCATCGAGACCATCCCCTTGTCCGTCAATAACGACCGGACGATTGTGGGTTATTACACGGCCGACGGCTTTAACTTCCACGGCTTTGTGCGGACGCGGTGAGGGGAGCACTCATCAAAGGTGCTTGACGTCTGGGAGGACCCAAACCATTTTGGCTTCGTTGTGGCACTGTCAAATCTGGATGACGGTCCGAACCTGGATGGCGGAACTGCTGGTACTGTCGGGGCGTGGCGCAGCCTGGTAGCGCATCTGCTTTGGGAGCAGAGGGTCGCGTGTTCGAATCACGCCGCCCCGACCAACCGGCCGGAACTTAAGATTATTTGGTGACGTGATGCTTGCGAGAATTTATCGCCCGGCGCGCACCGCGATGCAGGCCGGCCGCGCGCTGACCAAACATTGGGTGCTGGAGTTCGAGCCGGAGCGGCCGCGCACCGTCGAGCCGCTCATGGGCTGGACGAGTTCCGACGACATGCGCAGCCAGGTCGTGCTCGAATTCGATACCAAAGAGGAAGCGGTCGCCTACGCGAAGCGGCACGAGATTCCCTATCAGGTCTTCGATGCGCATCCGTCCAAGGCCCGGCCCAAATCCTATTCCGACAATTTTCGCTTCGACCGGAAGATTCCCTGGACGCATTGACGGACGGTCATCGCAGCGTCGGTGCGGACCCACATTTTCCTCACCGCCCAAGGCGGGGGAGGGGGACCGCGAAGCGGTGGAGGGGGCCTGCCGCCGAGAATGCGACGGCCGCAGCTGGATTACACATGCGGCCCGTGTTTCTTGAGCCGCAAAGGTCCGGCTAGTGAGCGAGATGCGTAACACAGTTTGGCCGGCCAGAACGCGCGCATCGATCGCGAACACCCTCCACCGCTTCGCGGTCCCCCTCCCCCAGCGCATTCGCGCCGGGGGAGGAAAGGACAGACCGCAAAAGCGAGATGAAACACTGACGTTGCAAACCCAATATGGCCGGGAAAGGCGCGAGCACCGTGCCGTTGTTGTCTTTGATTTCGGGTGCGGATAGCTGATAGATGAACCCCGTCAGGCCCCGTAGCTCAGCGGACTAGAGCAGCTGCCTTCTAAGCAGCGGGTCGCAGGTTCGATTCCTGCCGGGGTCACCACTCGCGAAAATGTCGTCCCAATGTCGGGCGCAGCTCTCGCCCACTGAAACTCACGGGCACTCGTTGTACAGCGTGTCGAGGCAGTGCTGCGCCTGCCGGTCGGCAACGTTCTTGTCGTTTTGCGAAAGCCGCTGCATGAGCGGCGTGCGCCTCTCATCCGTGCCTTTCGCGCCGTTTCGGTCGGCAAGAATGTACCAGCGATATGCGACGACATCGCTTTGCGGAACGCCCTCTCCCTTTTCATACATTCCGCCAAGCAGGAACTGGGCGTCGCCGAATCCCTGGACAGCGGCGGCGCGGCAGAATTGCTCTGCCTTTGAAAAATCCCGCGCGACACCGCGTCCGTCCTCGTAGAACTGTCCGAGGTTGGTTTCCGCCTGCGGGATGCGGTGCCGGGCGGCCGCTTGCCACAGTTCGATGGCGCGGGCGTCATCTTTCGCGACGCCATTACCCGCCGCGTAGTGGGCACCCAGATTGATCTCGGCATCGGTGTTCCCTTGTACCGCGGCGAGCTTGTACCAATACACGGCCTGCGCGGGGTCCTTTTTCACGACAGTTCCATTGTCGTAAGCCTGTCCCATCCATGCCTCGGCATTTGCATCCCCCTCGCGCGCCTTGTTCTCAAGGAGGGGCAGAAAGGATTCTTCCCCGCAGGATTGCCGAAGATTGTGCACGGCGCCCCGGCTCTGATTGGCAAAACTGGGGATGACGACAGGCGCGACCGGTAGCGTCGCGACCGCAAGCGCATCTGCGCCGAGAATCAATACCGATTCGGCGACTGCTTTGTCCGCGGCGCGGATCGCCTCCTGCCGCGCTGCCAAGCATTCCGTCGTGTTGTACTTCGGTGCCGATGAGTTCATCCCGGTTTCGGCGAAATCCTTGAGACTTGGTCCGCAGCCGCATAGCGCGATGCACCCCGCAAGGAGAACGGCCCAACGCGCCCACATCTGCGACCCCCCGCAACCCAACCGGGCGGGAATCATTACGCGGCGCAACGCTCCGTGCCAAGGCTTCCGACTGCGCGACGAAATGCACCTACCGCCATTCGTGGCGGGATGAGTAGTGTCCCGCCGACAGGTTCAGAGCGGGATGTTCGCGCATGCATGTTGGCTTTTCCGGTGCAATCACCGGTATTTTCCTTGCAGTGGCCGTACCCGCGGCTGGAGCTCCGAGTGCTCTGGCGGCGGACGATGCGGCGCTCCAGCAGAAGCTTGACGCAGCGATCAATCCCTCTGACCTCCGCGACTGGATGAAGCTGCTCGCGGCCGAGCCGAACCATGTGGGTTCGCCGCACGACGCGAAGAACGCGCAATGGATTCTCGCCCGGTTCAAGGACTGGGGCTGGGACGCGCATATCGAGACCTTCGACGTGCTCTATCCGACACCGATCGACGAAACGCTCGAGCTGGTCTCGCCCAAACCTTACAAGGCGCTGCTCCAGGAGCCACCCATCCCAGGCGATACAAGCGCGACGGCGACCGAGCCCGCGCTGCCGGCCTATGTCGCCTATCAGGGTGACGGCGACGTGACCGCGAAGCTCGTCTACGTCAATTACGGCATGCCCGACGATTACAAGGCGCTGGCGCGCATGGGCGTGGACGTGAAAGGCGCGATCGTGATTGCGCGCTACGGCAAGGGCTGGCGCGGATTGAAGCCGCGACTTGCACAGGAGCACGGCGCGATCGGCTGCCTCATCTATTCCGATCCCGCCGACGATGGTTATGCGGTTGACGAGACCTATCCCGAAGGTCCCGCGCGTCCGCCGCACGGCATCCAGCGCGGCTCCGTTGCGGACATGACGCTTTATCCGGGCGATCCCCTGACGCCGGGAATCGCGGCGACGCCCGATGCGAAGCGGCTCACGCGCGCGCAATCGCCGACCATTCTCAAGATTCCGGTGCTGCCGATGTCGTACGCGGACGCCCAGGTGTTTCTTGCCGCGCTCGGCGGCGATGTGGTGCCGCCCGATTGGCGCGGCGCGCTTCCCATCACCTATCACGTCGGTCCGGGCCCGGCGGTCGTGCATCTGCGCGTCAAATCCGACTGGAAGCTTCGGCCGATCTACGATGTGATCGCCACCCTCAAGGGTTCGACCTGGCCCGACGAATGGGTGGTGCGCGGCAATCACCATGACGGCTGGGTGTTCGGCGCCACCGATCCGCTGTCAGGCCAGGTGGCGCTGCTGGCCGAAGCCAAGGCGCTCGGCGGGCTTGCAAAGGAAGGCTGGCGGCCGAAACGCACGATCGTCTATACGAGTTGGGACGGCGAAGAGCCCATGCTGCTCGGCTCGACCGAATGGGCCGAAGCGCACGCGGACGACCTCAAGCGGCACGCGGTTCTGTACGTCAACAGCGATTCCAACGCGCGCGGATTCTTCCGCCCGGGCGGCAGCCAGGACCTCACGCATTTCGTCAATGCCATCGCGGGCGAGGTCGAGGATCCGGAAACCCACGCCACCATCGGCAAGAGGCTGCGCGCAAAAATTCGCGACGACGCGCTCGCGCCAGACGCGACGGACGAGGCAAAGGCCGACGCGAAAATTGCCGCCAACGGGAAGAAAGATTTTCCCATCGCGGCGATCGGTTCCGGTTCCGACTATTCGAGCTTCCTCGATCATCTGGGCCTGCCGGCGCTCAATCTCGGCTTTGGCGAAGAAGGCGATTCGGGCGGCGTTTATCACTCGCGCTACGATACGTTCGAGCATCATAGCCGTTTCGTCGATCCGGGCTTCGTCTACGACGCACTGCTCGCAAAGACGATCGGATGGCTGATGATCCGCGCCGCCGATTCCGCCATGCCACTCGAGCAGGCGGGCGATTTTGCCGATGCTGTGGCGGCCGATCTGGGCGAGATCAAAAAGCTCGCGAAGGACAGACGCGAACAGGCGCAGACCCAGGCCGCGATGCTGAGCGACCGTGCCTTTGCGCTGTCGGCCGATCCTACCAAGACAAGCGGTCCACCGGTGGCGCTCAAGCCGGTGCCGCAGATCGACTTCGCGCCACTCGATGCGGCGGTGAAACGGCTGCAGAACAGCGCGCACGCCTATGATGCGGCGGTGGCGGCACACGGCGCCGCGCTCAGCGATACGAACCGCGCGCGGCTGCGCGCCATCATGGATGGCATCGATCAGACGCTCGCGCCCGCTGTTGGCCTGCCGGGGCGCAACTGGTATCGCAATCTCGTCTATGCACCTGGCCGCAACACCGGCTATGGCGTGAAGACGCTGCCCGGCGTGCGCGAAGGCATCGAGGACGAACGCTTCGCCGACGCGGACCGCTACGCGAAACTCACCGCCGATGCGCTCGATGCTTACAGCGCACGCCTCGATCAGGCGATGCGCGTGTTGAACGGACACTGAGAAAGCCAAGGCTTTTTCCGGCTCCGGTCGTTTTCTCGCGACGATGGTCCAACTCGTCGGCGGCAAATGGCGGAACTGGTCGGGCGGGGTGAAATCCCGCCCAGCCCGGGTGCTTGCGCCGCCGAACGAGATGGATCTCGCGGCGGTCATTCGCAGCGCTGAGGGACCGATCCGCGCGGCCGGAAGCGGGCATTCCTTTACGCCAATTGCGGCAAGCGACGGCGATCTCCTCGATCTGGCGGCGTTCGGGGCTCAGAAGCGCATCGCCGGAAACGGAACGTGCCACGTTTTTTGCGGCGACGCCGCTCTGGGCGATCGGGCCCGCGCTTCATCCGCATGGTCTGGCGCTCAACAACATGGGGGACATCGACCGGCAGACGCTCGCGGGCGCGGTCGCCACGGCCACCCACGGCACGGGCCGCACGCTTCGCTGCCTGTCGGCCCATGTCGCGGGCTTCCGGCTCATTCTCGCCGATGGTTCGGTGCTCAACTGTACGCCCGAGGACAATGCGGAGATCTTCCGTGCCTGCCGCGTGGCGCTCGGTACGCTCGGCGTGATGACGGAGATCACGCTGTCGCTGCGACCGCGCTACGGGCTGATCGAGGATAATTTCTTTCTGCGCTCGGGCGAACTGTTCGAGCGGCTCGACGAGCTGATTACCAGGAACCGGTATTTCGAGTTCTTCTGGTTCGCGTTTTCCGACGTAGCGATCTGCAAGACACTAAACGAAACAGACAGACCCGCGCCCGTGCCGGTCAGCGCGGAGACCTTGCGCCGGCGCGGCGCACGCTGTGGTCTTGAGGAGCGCGTGTTCGCGGGTTTGAACGAGGTGCTGCCCTATCTGCCTTTTCTCGCGCGGCCCGTGCACGGCCTGTTTTCGCGGGTAATGCCCGGGCCCGCGCGCGTGCGATGGAGCCACGAAGTGTTTCCCAGCGCACGTCCTGTGCGCTTCAACGAGATGGAATATGCGCTGCCGATTGCGAACGGCGCGGACTGCCTGCGCGAGATCGTCGCGGAGATCCGCCAAAAGCGCCTTGTCACCGGCTTTCCGCTGGAATTCCGCACGGTGGCGGCGGACGATATTCCGCTGAGCCCGTTTTGCGAGCGCGACAGTGTCACCATTGCGGTGCATCAGTATCACAAGGTGGACACAACGGCGCTCTTCACCGTCTGCGAAGCGATCTTCCGAAACCACGCCGGCCGCCCACACTGGGCCAAGCGCCACTCCCGCACGCGCAACGAGCTCGCGAGCCTCTATCCCGGTTTCGAACGCTTTTGCACCCTTCGCCGCAAGCTCGACCCGCGCGGGAAGTTTCTCAATCGCTACCTCGAGTCGCTGTTCGCGTAGGATGTTATCTTGATCCGCGAAGTGGATTGCCTGGTGTTTTTCCCGGACGAACATTACAAAAAACAATTGTCATCCCTGCGAAAGCAGGGACCCAGATCACTGATTTTTCCTGAGAGGTCACGCTGCTGGGTTCCCGCTTTCGCGGGAATGACACCGGAGGGACGTTTGGAATGCTTATAATGATCCAGAATGGGTTCTACCCAAAGGCGGCGCGGACTCGCCAGGTTAGTTCGTGCGCCCCGCGCGTGACAGCGAGTTTCATGTTTTGGAGCGGACTACACACCCATTGGCGGGGATGCACGAGGATGGACACCGTGGCCGGGCGCTCGGCGAGCGCCTGCATCGGGTCCGCGGGGCGCCACCATTGCGGAGCGGGGCGGTCGGAGAAACGCGCGGCGAGCCGATCGTGGAGCACGGGATCATAGGCATCCGCGACGATACCGAGTTCGAGCCCGAGCGCGGGCGTGAGCAGATGCCGGTTAGTGACGCCGAGTCGGCGGTTGAGGAAATCGCCATGGGCGGCGATGATGCGCGCCGCGACGCCCGCGCGCGCGCGGAAACGGATCACGTTATTGCGGAACGCGCCGCGGATCGCATCGAGGTGCGCGTCGATCTCGCTTGCACGCGTAAGCCCGAGCTTGCGCGCGACCGTCGCGATTTCCTCGTAGTGATAACCGACTTCGCTTCCATGGGCCGTTATCCGAGCGGCCAGATCGGGATCGAGCGTGGAAAAGCGAAAGAAATAGGTGGCGCGCACGTTTTCCTGGCAGTCGCAAGCGAACATGCGCACGGCGCCCGCCGGATCGCTGTCGATGTCGTTGCGCAGGAGACAGACGGGATCCGCGAAGGCCTCGCCGCGCGCAACCAGCCCCACATACTCCGACATGGTATGAAACCGGTAGCCCAGATCCTTGAGACGCCGCAGCAGCGCGCGATAGTGCGCAAGCCGGTCGCCCATCAGGAGATCCTGGTGCAGGCGGTGATAGAGCCTTGGCGAACGGCTCACGGCCAGGTTCAGACGTGCGCGGCGAGGCGGGCAAAACCCTGCCGCAGATCGTCAAGAAGATCGTCCGGGTTTTCGAGGCCCGCGTGGATGCGCAGGAGCGGTCCCTCGCCCGCGAAAGGTCCCGCGGTGCGACGCACATGCGCCGGGACGATCAGGCTCTCATAGCCGCCCCAGGAGTAGCCGCGTCCGAAGACTTCGAATCCGTCGAAGAAGGCGGCGAGCGCCGCATCCGAAACGGGGCGAAGGACAATACCAAACAATCCACTTGCGCCCTTGAAGTCGCGCGTCCACAGCGCATGGCCCGGATCGCTCTCGAGCGCCGGATGGAGCACCCGCGCGATGGCAGGCTCGCTTTCGAGAAACTGCGCGAGCCGGAGCGCAGTATCCTGATGGCGGGCGAGGCGGACCGGCATCGTGCGCAGGCCGCGCAGGCCGAGGAAACAGTCGTCGCCGCTTGCGCAAAGGCCGAGCTGTTCGTGAGTCTCGCGAAGACGCTTCGCGTGTGGCTCGTTTGCCGCCACGTAGCCCAGCATCACATCGGCATGACCGCCGACATATTTCGTCGCGGCCTGGATCGAAAGATCGACCCCATGGCCGAACGGATCGAAATAGAGTGGCGTCGCCCAGGTGTTGTCGAGCAGGACCGAGGCGCCACGGGCGTGCGCGACGGCAGCGATCGCCGGTATGTCCTGCACTTCGAAAGTGAGCGAGCCGGGGCTTTCGCAGAACACCGCGCAGGTGTTGGACCGGAACAGATTTTGGATATTCGCGCCGATGCACGGATCGTAAATCGTCGTTTCGATACCATAGCGCTTCAAAAGCTTGTCACAAAAGCTGCGCGTCGGGCCGTAACAGCTGTCGGTAACGAGGACATGATCGCCCGCGGCGCAGACCGACAGAATCGCTGTGGTGATGGCGGAGAGGCCCGACGGGCAAAGAACGCTGTCCGCCGCCCCTTCGAGCGCGCTCACCGCCACTTCCAGGCTGCGCGACGTCGGCGTGCCGAGCCGGCCATAAATATAGGGCGCGTCCGCCGCTTCGAGTGCGGCGAGCGTGTCGTAGAGGATCGTCGAGGCGCGATAGACCGGCGTGTTGACGACGCCGAAATGCTCGCGGCTCATGCGGCCGGCATGGGCCGCCACCGTGTCCGGTGCCAAACGTCTGTCGTGTGCCATCGCCGGAAGGAGAGCCAGAAATCTATTCCGCCGGAACGGCCTCTTCGGTCGCCAGATCCGGTCCAGGCGTAAGCGGTGTGTTCCCCCGCTTTTCCAGGATCGGCCGCAAAGGCCTGTCGAACAGGAAGATGATCACGCTGGCGACGGCCGGTACGGCGGCGGTCATCAGGAAGAACGCGGGTTTGCTCATATTATCCCAAAAGCCGCCCATGTAGCCCGCCGCGATGTTGCCGACGAAAGTCGCGATGAACCAGAAGCCCATCATCATCGACAGCACCTGCGGAGGTGCGACACGGGCGACGAGCGCAAGCCCGATGGGAGAAACGTAAAGCTCCGCGAGCGTATAGATGACGAAGAAGAGGATGAGCCACAGCCATGTCGCCTGTCCGTGCGGGCCGGTCAGAAAGGCCACGCCCGCCATGATCAGGAATGACAGCGCCTGCAGCCCGCAACCGATGGCCATCTTGAGCACCGTCGAGGGCTCGCGGTTCCTTCGTGACTGCCAGGCCCAGTGGCCGATGACAAACGGCGTGAACGCGAAGATGAAGGCCGGATTGATGAACTGCGACCACGGCGCCGGCATATCGAACCGGAACAGCCCAGGGATTGCGAGGGTTCGATTTGTATAATCCTGCGCCCACAGATTGATGGTGATCGACTGCTGCTGGTAGGCGGTCCAGAAGAGCGCGGTCGGTATGCACAGCGCGATGATCGCGAGCACCGACTTGCGTTCTTCCGCGGTCATCTTGCTCCGCTGAACCTTTTCGCCCGTCCTGCGTGCCCTGGTAATGCGATCCGGTGGCAGCGTGCGCAGCGCGAACAGATAGTTGATGACACCCAGCGAAACGCCCACGCCTGCCGCGAAGAACCCCCAGTGCCAGCCGACTTCCGAAGCCAGCGTACCGCAAATCAACGGCGCAAGAGTCGCGCCGATATTGATGCCGACGTAGAAGATCGAATAGGCGCGGTCGATCCGCGAATCCCCTGCTGCGTAAAGATTACCCACCTGGGTCGAGATGTTCGGCTTGAAGCCGCCATTGCCGACGATGAGCGCGAGAAGACCAAAGAAGAAGAGCGAATCCTGCGTCAGCATGAATTCGCCCGCCGCCATGACAATGCCGCCCGCGACCACGGCGTAGCGCTGCCCAAGAACGCGGTCGGCGAGATATCCGCCGAACACGGGCGTCAGGTACACAAGGCCGGTATAGAGACCAAAGATGATCGAGCCCAACCGCACCACGGAGAGAGGGCCCAGCACGGTTTCCAGCGCGGATTTGACGCCGGAATAGCCGATGACGCTGTCGTGATGGCCGCCAAGCAGAAGATCCTTGGTGAGATAGAGGATCAGGAACGACGTCATCCCGTAATAGGAGAACCGCTCCGCCATTTCGGTCGTGAAGAGATGCGTCAGCCCGAGCGGGTGCCCGAACAGCGTCTTTTCTTTCGGCGCAGCTGTGCGCTCGGCAGCCATCCCCAACGTCCTCCGTTCCTTGACGGGCCCGAGTCTGCACGGTTCGGAACGCGACGCAATCGGCGGGCGCGCCCGCCGTTTCACACCAGCTCGATGAAACGATCCTCGCGGCTGTAGGGGACAAATCCCAACCGCTGATAGAGCGGCAGGGCGCGGGGATGGTCGAGCGTGCAGGTGTTGACGAGAAACCGCGAGATCGGTCTCGACCAGGCATTGAGCGCCGTATGGTAGAGAAAGAAGTAGCCGAGGCGGCGGCCGACATATTCGGGGAGCAGGCCGAAATAGCCGAGGTTTGCGGTCGCGGCGTCCCGGAATTCCAGCTCCGCCATGCCGGCGGGACAGCCTTCGACGTACAGCACGTAGAGTTCGAGCCGATCCTCGGCGAGCACCGAGGCGAGCTGGTCGTCGGAGAGTTTCTTGCGGTCCACCCAGTGATAGGTGCGGCCGATCGCATCGTAGAGGTAGCGGTAGAAATGCACGGGCGGATGAAGCGCGCGCAGGAGCGCGATCTTGCCCTTGGGCTGCGGGGGAGAAATGGCCGAGGGCCGTGCCTTCATCTCAAGAAAGGTCACGACGGTCGGGATGCGGCGGGGCGGGCGGGCGCCGGTCATCCGGTCGCGACCGGGACCTCGGCGCGCGCGCCCCATTCCGCCCACGAGCCGTCGTAGAGCGCCAGATCGCGGGCGCCGGCGACCGTCAGCGCCAGCATGCCGATCGCCGCGGTTATTCCCGAACCGCAGGTCGTCACGATCGGCTTCGCTGGATCCACGCCGTGCGCGCGCAAAATCGCGAGCAACGCGTCGCGTGGTTTGAGCGTGCCCTGGGCATCGGTCAGCTCCGCATACGGAACATTGGAGCTGCCGGGGATATGGCCCGGACGCACTCCCGGGCGCGGCTCGGCTTCCTTACCCTCAAAGCGCGGGGCGCTGCGCAGGTCAACCACCTGCTCGCGGCGAGTCTTGAGATTCTCCGCGAGCTGGGAAAATTCGCGCAACAGCGCGTTGTTGGGCCTGGGCGTGAAATGGCGCGGATGCGGATGGGGAACGAGGTCCTCGACAGGCCGTCCCTCCCGCTTCCATTTCGGCAGCCCGCCATCGAGCACGACGACTTCCTCGTGGCCCATGGCGCGCAGCATCCACCAGGCGCGTGGCGCGGAATAAATCCCCGACCCGTCGTAGACCACGATGAGATTGCCATCTCCCAGGCCCAGCTTCCGCATGCGGCTCGCAAACTTCGTCGCTGGCGCCAGCATGTGCGGCAGCTCGCGTGTTTCGTCGGAGAGATCCTCGATACCGAAGAACACCGCGCCCGGAATATGCGCCGACAGATACTCCGCTTGGGCATCGCGTCCGGCCTGCGGCAGATACCAGGAGGCATCCGCCACCCGGACATCGGGCGCCGCAAGATGCGCGCCGAGCCATTCTGTCGAAACAAGCGGCGACGCGGGTGTGGTCATTGGAGCGGCAGGTCGCGATGCTCGCCTGCATGTGCGAGCCAGGGTGGAACCGGCAAATCGTGCGCTCGCAGGAATTCGGGATTGAAGAGCCTGGCGCTGTAGCGCGTACCGTAGTCGCAGAGCATGGTCACGATGGAGTGGCCCGGTCCCAGATCCCGCGCAAGCCGGATGGCGCCGGCGATGTTGATGCCGCTCGAGCCACCGAGGCACAAGCCTTCCTGCAGCACGAGATCGAAGAGGATGGGCAGCGCCTCGCTGTCCTTGATCCGGTAGGCGTCATCGATGGGCGCGCCTTCGAGATTGGCGGTCACGCGCCCCTGGCCGATGCCTTCGGTGATCGAAGTGCCTTCGGAAGCGAGGGTGCCCGTCTTGATCCAGCTGTAGATCGCAGCGCCCATCGGATCGGCCGCGACGATGCGCACGGCGGGATTGCGTGCCTTGAGCGCGATGGCAACGCCGGCGAGCGTCCCACCCGTTCCCACGGCACAGACGAATCCATCGATCTTGCCGCTGGTCTGGCGCCAGATTTCCGGGCCCGTGGTTTCGACATGAGCACGGCGGTTCGCGACATTGTCGAACTGGTTCGCCCACACCGCGCCCGCTGGCTCGCTTTCCGCCAGCTGCTGCGCGAGCCGCCCGGACAGCTTCACGTAGTTGTTGGGGTCCCGATACGGCACCGCCGGAACCTGGACCAACTCCGCGCCGAGGAGAAGCAGCGCGTCTTTTTTTTCTTGGCTCTGGGTTTCGGGAATGACGATCAGCGTACGGAAGCCGAGCGCGTTGGCGACGACTGCGAGCCCTATTCCGGTGTTGCCGGCCGTGCCTTCCACGATCACGCCGCCCGGCCTGAGGATCCTGCGTTCGATCGCGTCGCGGATGATGTACAGCGCCGCGCGATCCTTGACGGACTGACCGGGATTCATGAACTCGGCCTTGCCGAGAATGTTGCAGCCCGTCTGCTCGGAAGCGCGCTTCAGGCGGATGAGCGGCGTGTTCCCGATCGCGGCAACAATATCGGGCTTGATCTCCATGAACCGGGCGCGGCTGGTTGCGGGGGGAACCTAATCGTGAGGACCACGGGGTTCAAGCGCGGCCGAACTGCCGCCGCAGTTCCGCCTTCGCGCGTTCGAGAATGCGCTTGCGGCTTTCGGGGAGATTCCGTCCGCCACGATTGATATAGAAGGTGAGCATCGACAGCGCCGAGCGGAACGGATCGACTTTGCGGCGATTGCTCCGTTCGGCGGAGCGTTTGAGCGAAGCAGCGATTTTTCTGGGGTCACGCAACGTGAAAACTCCTCCTTTCAGATCGAGCGCATTGCTCTCGCGGGTCACGCGACCGGACCATCTGTTTGTGCGGCTGCGGACTTGTCTTCGCTTGGTGCGGGGTTTGCGAGAGGCGTGCGCCGCCATGGCAGGAGTTCCTTTTCTCTACGACAATCAAAACGCGCGAGCCTTGCGCTGCATTCGGTCGATTCGCGATTTTCAGCGTGTCGTCCGGCCGCTCCCGAACCACGCATGAGCGCAAACCGCATCGTTCTCTGTGCCGACGATTTCGGGCTTTCGCCGGGCGTGAGCCGCGGGATCGTCGAGTTGCTTGAGGCCGGGCGGCTCTCCGCCACGAGTTGCATGGTGAACTATCCGGAGTTCGCATGCGACGCGAAGCTGCTCGAACCATTCGCAGGCCATGCCGATCTGGGGCTTCATTTTTCGCTGACGGGGTCCCGCTCGATTGCGAGCGTCGCACTCGAATGTCACCTGAGGCCGCCTCGGCTCGCGGTTCTACAGGACGAGGTGGAGCGGCAGCTGGGAAAATTCACCGAGGTCATGGGCCGGCTACCAGATTACATCGACGGGCACCAGCATGTGCACGTGCTGCCGGTGGTGCGCGAGGCTGTGATCTCCGCGGCGGCGCGCGTCGGCGCTTATGTGCGCAGCACGCGCGAGCCGATCGATGCGTCGATGTGGCGGCGGCCTTCGGCACCCGAATCCTTCTATCTCGCGCGCGCCTCGCGCGGGCTCGACCGGTTGGCGCGCACAGCGGGCGTTGTGACGAACCGCGGCTTTCGTGGTGTCCGCACGTTCCGCGAGAAAGTGCCCTTCGGCGAACTGTTCCGGAACATGATCGCGAGCGCGCACGACGGCACTCTCGTCATTTGCCATCCCGGCCACCCGGACTCGACACTTGCGGAACGCGATCCCGTGCAGGAGACCCGCGCCGACGAATGGCGCTATCTCTTCGGCCCCGAATTTCCCGGCGATCTGGCGAATGCGGGGCTCGAGCTTGCACGGCTGCGGGAGATTGTTCCCTTACAGAGGTAACGGGTGCTTCATTGTGGCCGTGAGGCAAGCGCGGCCTTCCATGTCGCCGACAGAATTGTGAGGTGATCCACCGGTCCGAGCAGCAACCCGCACGCGAATCTCCGCACAAAATTCCTGTCCGGCTCCGTCAGATACTCGACTGGCGACTTGCCGTCGATGCGCGCGAGCAACAGCGCAGGCAGCAGACGCGCCGTTCGTAGTTCGAGTGCTGCTGCGTTTTCCCATGTCACACCGGAAAAATATGCGGAACGGAACGCGGCGAAACAGGTGAGATAAGCGCTTGCAAAAGGGGGCCGCGCGAGACATTTGAGAAGCAGGTGATTGAGGCAGAAGGCGAGGTCGAAGGCGGGATCGCCGAACCACGCCGTCTCTGCATCGAGGAAGACGGGGCCCGCGGGACCGGCGAGGATGTTCTTCGGGCTCACGTCGCCGTGCACCAGAGCGATTCTTGTCGTGAATGTCGCATCGGCGAGGCGCCGCAACGGTTCCGAAACGTCGGGATTCCGTCGCGCGGCTTCGAGAAGATAGGCATCGATCCGCAGCGCGAAGAATGCCTCGCCGGTGTCGAAACGCGTGGCAATTGTCGCATCGCCTGCGCTGGCGGCATGGAATTTTGCAAGCATGCGGGCTACGGCTTCCGCAAACTGCGGCTCGATCCGGCCGTCGAGAAGTTGCGCCTTCCAGACTGGATGGCGCGAAGGCTCGAGATATTCCAACGCCAGGAAGCCGCGCACCGGATCGTGCGCAAGCGGCTTCGGAGCCGAACGCGGTACGATGCAGCGGGCAAATTCGAGCCAGGCGTACTCCTGTGCACTCCGCGATACAGGTGCTTCCCAAACCGCGGCGACGCGCAGCCGCGGCAGCGGACGCTTCACGCAGATTGCGCGACCCTCGGCCTCGACGCGCCAGACATCGCAGGAGACTCCGCCGAAAAGTGGCGTGCAAATGGCCTGCGCGCCGGGCGAGGCGAGGCCGCTTTCAATCAGAAATTCGTGCAGATCGGCATCCATGCGGTGGACTGTACGCCAAATCTCTCGGCGAGAGTGGCTCGCGGAGTACTCCCGGGTGTACGAAGGCGGTTCGCGGAACGCGGATGCGGGAGTCAATTCGTGATCGATTTGGTGATCGACCAGCGGCGCAGGAGTCTGGGCGGCGGCCTCGAGGTCGGTCGCGTCCTTCCCTTCGCCCGGCGCCGCATGATCGGCCCGTTCGTTTTCTTCGATCACATGGGGCCGCTCGATCTCGCACGCGGTGTGGATCGCAGCGTCGACGTGCGACCGCATCCCCATATCGGGCTTTCTACCGTGACCTATCTTTTTGCAGGCGAGGTCATGCATCGCGACAGCCTTGGGTCCGCCGTCGCGGTGCGCCCGGGCGAAGTGAACTGGATGACGGCGGGCCGCGGCATCACGCACAGCGAGCGCTTCGAGAAAGCGCGCGCGCAAGGCGATCATCTCCACGGCATCCAGGCGTGGGTTGCGTTGCCGGAACGCGACGAGGAGAGCGAACCGTCCTTTTCGCATCACGAGGGCGCGGACCTGCCGCAATGGAGCGACGCTGGCGTTCACGGCCGGCTGATTGCGGGAACTGCCTATGGCCTTTCGGCAGGCGTGCGCATCCATTCGCCTTTGTTCTACGTGCATCTCGAGATGGAACCGGATAGGACAGCGGAAATTCCCCGCGACCATGCGGAGCGCGCGATCTATATCGCCGCTGGCGCGATTGAAATCGAAGGCGAGCGCTTCGGCGCCGGCAAAATGATCGTGATAGATGCCGGCGCATCGCGCATGCAAGCTATGGTGCATTCAACCGTGATGGTGCTGGGCGGCGAATCCATCGGGGAACGCTTCCTCTACTGGAATTTCGTTTCCTCGTCGCAGGAGCGCCTGTCACAGGCTGCGGCCGACTGGCAGGCCGGGCGCATGAAATTGCCCGTGGCCGACGACAAGGAATTCATTCCGTTGCCGGACCGACCTGCGTCCTCACCGAACCCGATGTCGTGAGGACCTGGCGCGTGTCTGGCGGGCGTAAGATCCCCGCCTACAGTTTGTCAGGCGTTCGTTCGTCCCGCTCCCTCTTTACAACCGGACACTAACAGCGACAGACATCGGCTGGGGTGCGCAAGGCACCTCAGCCGATACCGATCTTGAGACAATTACCGGCGAGCCCCGTGGAGCGTCGGCCGGGATGCGGCCGCTTTCGCGCTTGTTCGGCCATTGCGGCCATAGTGGAGCGCGGCTGCGTGCGTCCACGAACGCCCGTCCGGGATGGTCCTTCCGCCACGAGGGCAAAGCACGTTCTTCAAGCAGTAGATGTACGAGTTGCCGCTGTTCGTGCTCACCGCAACCTGCCCCTTGTCGTTCACGCCCCAGGCCTGCTGGCCCGGCGAACCGTCGGGGACATCGATGGTCGTGAACACGCCGGTCCTGTTGTCGTAGGTAAAGGCATGCGGCTCGCCCTGGGAATCGATGACCTGGCCTGCGGCAAACTCCTTCTTGTTGATGCCTTCGAGCGCCGTGGTGCCGCTGTCATCGGCATCGACCACCTGGACGATGCCGTTCTTGAGAATGAAGCCGTGCGACGTCGTCCCGTCGGGATCGTAGTAGAAGCCGGCCAGTGTTCCGAACCAGTTGAGCGCACGGGGATTGGTGGAATAAACGTTCCGTCCGAGATTGACGTCCGACAGGTAATTCCCGTCTTTTGCCAGATAGCCGTTGCGGACGCCCGTATCGGGATCGACGTAATCACCCGTCGAGGTCTCGTCCTTCTTGATGATTCCCTGGGCAACGCCATCGAGCGGCGCGCCATCCTTTTCGATGGTCTTCAGCGTGCCGTCATCCTCCCGGAAAAATTCCACTCCGACCACGTAATTCGGACCCTCGGCGAAGCCGGTGATGTTCCCGTCATCGTCGATGGCGCGCGCGGCCGTTCCGGTCGTGCCGTTGCCATAGTCGAACGTCGTATAGGTTCCGTTGAGCGGACCGAAGAAGCCATGAGTCACGCCGTTCGAGTCAATATATGAGCCGGTGATGACCGCGTGCTTGTTGATCCCGAATACGATCGTCTGGGTTGCGCCCGGTGGCGGCGTAACGGGAACGAGCGTGGCTGCGTCCGCCTGCAACGCAGCGGCCAGCGCAACCAATGCCGTTCCAAATAACATTCCATGTCGTGCGTGCATGAGAATACTCCCTCTCTGCCCGCAGCCCGTGCGCAAAGACTAGGCGTGGAGGTTCGCGCCCGTCAATTGCACTGCGCACCTTTGCGTCGACACATTTCCTCCACAATTAAGAAAATCGGATGCGCGTGATTGTGATTGGCCACGCAAGTCCGCGATGACAAGCACGCCTCAGCCCATCAAGGGCGACATCGTACCGAGAAAGCCCACAATGAGGACGATCACGAGTCCCAGAATCAGCTCGGCCAACGTGGATGAGATCAGGCTTGCCGCCGATGCGTTCGGGTCTTTTCCAAGTTCGGGCAGGAGCCCCAGACGGTTGCTGAGCGCGAGCGCAACCATCAGCGACGCCAGGACGATTTTTCCGGCCAGAAGACCGGCGTAGGCGAGTGACACGCCCGCCGGTGCGCCGTGCAATATCAGCCACGCGTTGATCGAGCCGGCGACGATCAGCAGGGCGACGGCGGCCATTCCCCAGGAAGAGAACAATTGCAGCGGCGCAAGCAGTGCTTTCGGCGTGTTGCGGTTGACGCGTACCAGCGGAACAAGAAGAGCAAGACCGCCGATCCAGAATCCCGCCGCGAGCAGGTGCAGTGAGTCGTTCGCCGCGCGGGCGAGCATGAACCGCGGATCCCCCCTTGCAGCGGCATGGCTCGTCAGCGCTATCGCCACCAGAGCCGCACCAACGAGCGCAATGCGAAGGCTGTGAAGCTCCCACCGGATTACCACGATGAGAAGCAGTGCAAGCAACGCGAGCCTGACAAGGAACACTCGGCCGAATAGCGTGTCCTTCGCGACCGTCCAGATCGCGGCAGGACCGAGCGGCATCGCGGAATCGGCCATCATGCCGGCGGCGAGGAAAAACCACAGAACCGCGGTTGCCAGCGCCAGCGCCGCAAGCCAGATCGGCGTTGAGGCAGGAAGCGGAATGACCGGCGGATTCGGTATCTGGGCGCGAAACAGCGCCTGCACCGATTCCGAGCCGAACAGGATCAGCAGAGACGCCAGATGGGCAGCGCGGGCGAGTGCAAGCGCAATGCTCATCGCTTGATGGTGAAAACGAAGCTGCCTTGCGTTCGGTGGGTATCGACAGACAGCGCGTGCCACGTGACCCGATAGGTTCCCGGGCCGAGCGGCTTCAGCGTCACCTGCATCTGCGTGCCGCTTGCAGCGGACGGCGCCGATGTCACGCTTTGGCCGGCGGCGTTGGTCACAGCAACGGTGCTGAACGATGGTTCCAGTCCTTCGCTGAAGTCGAGCGTCACACCCTTCGGAGCCGGTGAAACGACCGCGCCAGCGCCGGGATTGGCGTGTTCGAGCAGCGCGTGTGCGTGAGCGATTGTGCTCCCGAAGAGCAGTGAGACCGCTGCCAGGCAAACCCGTTTCATCGCGTGCTCCCGAAGATCGGCCGTCCCAGAGAATGCGGGAAAATGTCATCGACGTAGAAGTGCAGCTGCGCGATCGCGCCGACCGTCCGGCCCGAAGCGCCGTTGACGGGAATCATCGCTTCGGCAGCGAGCTGGATGGTTTGCCCAGACCAGATCAGGCCCGGATTGAGGGTGCCGGTGGTGGGGCCGCCGCTCTTCTCGGTCGGCGTTTCCAGTGAGAATTCCACGATCGGGGTCAGGCGCGCCGCGATATTCGGAAGGCCAACGTCGCGGACATTGTTCTCAAGGTACAGGAGACTGTATTCGAGTGCGCCTCCCCATTCGACGGCTTTTGAGTTCGCGCTCTCGCCGGGGATTTTGACTCCGATCTGGCCGGTGACGGCAAAGGGGCGCAGCAGCGCCAGCGAATCCGGAATATCGCCGAACCCCTTTCCGAACAGAATTTCGGGCGTGTAGGTCGATAAGCGGTCCGCGAGGCTCTTCCTGCCGGTGCCACCGATCTCCCAGATCACTCCGGCGGACACGATCGCCTCGTGCGGTGCGCTGCGGAAGAGTTCGGCGACGGGCGTCAACGAGACATCTTCGAAACCGGTCGCGTGCGGCTCTCCGGGCGGCGAAGCATTCGCGTATCCGGCTCCGATGGATAGGGCAAAACCGGGACAGATCGACTTCGCGTAGTCGAGATCGTAGTCGGTTTCGTGGTTCAAGATCGTAACGGTCGGAAGTGCCAGCTCGTCGGCCGCGAAAGGATCGTCGATGGTGATCGTGGCCGGAAAAAACCGATCGCCCACGATGCCGTGCGCGAGCGCCGGCCCGCTCAACGCCAGAGCGATGGCGATGCAAGTGCCGAGGCGCGAACTGGGGTTCATGCGCCGTTCGTTAGCAGAGCGGCGGCAATCGCAAAACGGGAAAGCCCGAAATGGGGCAATACGGCGCGGACCGAGCCGGTTCGAAATCGGCGCGTGCGTTCACGCCCTTGCCCGATGAAATTCTCCGTGCTCCTGAACGAGGATGTTTAACGCTCTGACGCTTTTCGGTCTCCTCGCGGTTTCGCTGATGCTGCTGTTCTACGCGCTGGAACACAGGAGCTCGTGGTTTGTGCTGGCCTTCGCCGGTGCCTGCGGGCTTGGCTCGGCTTACGGTTTCCTGCAGGGCGCGTGGCCCTTCGGCGTTGTGGAGGCGGTCTGGCTGATTGTGGCACTCCGCCGCTGGTGGAAGGCGCGGGCGCAGATAACGAATTGGCCTTGACTTGCTGCTATAATTCCGGAATCATCGAATTATGGAATTGACCGACGCCATCAAGCGCCTCTCCGCGCTGGCCCAGGACGCCCGGCTCGAGGTGTTTCGGCTGCTGGTGAGGGCCGGGCCGGAGGGACTGCCCGCGGGCGAGATCGCGCGAACGCTCGCCACTCCGCCGAACACGATGTCGGCGCAGCTCCTCATCCTCTCGAACGCGGGGCTGATCCGCGCGCGGCGCCAAGGGCGGTCGATCATCTATTCCGTCGATTTTCCCGCCATGAGCGATCTCCTGGTTTACCTGACCAGGGATTGCTGCGCCGGGCGCGAAGAAATCTGCGCGCCGCTTGTGGCGGTCGCGAACCGGTGTTGCAAGCCAGCCAAAGGAGTGCGCCATGAAGCGCCTGCACGTTCATATCGCCGTTGACGATCTCGACAGATCCATCGGATTCTACGAAACGCTGTTCGGCGCACGGCCAAGCGTCGTGAAAGACGATTACGCGAAGTGGATGCTGGACGACCCGAAGGTCAATCTCGCGATCTCACGGCGCAGCCGCACGGCCGGGGTCGATCATCTCGGCATCCAGGTCGAGTCCGACGGCGAACTGCGCGAGTTGGCGGGACGGCTGAAGGCTGCCGGCGAGAAGACCCGCGACCAGGAAGCCACGACCTGCTGCTACGCGCAATCGAACAAGGCGTGGATCAACGATCCGAGCGGCATCCGCTGGGAAACCTTCTTCACCTTCGGCGAAGCGACCAGCTACGGCGAGGATGAAGCGGCTGCAGAATCGTCACTGCAAAGCGCCTGCTGTGCCACATTATCGTGCTGCTGATGCCGATTGAGTGACCGTTCATCGCCTCGGACCATGTGCGGACGCTTCACCAACCAGTTTACCTGGCGCGAGCTCGTCGAGCTGTACGGCATTACCGAGCCTTACATCGCGCCGGTCTCAAACCTTCAGCCGCGATTCAACTTCGCGCCGATGCAGGGCGGGATCGTGATCCGGCTCGACAGGGTAGGGCGACGCGAGCTCGCGATGATGCGCTGGGGCCTGGTGCCGGGCTGGGCCAGGGACGAATCGGCGGCGTCGCGCTGCATCAATGCGAAGGCGGAAACCGTTGCGGAAAAGCCGATGTTCCGCGGCGCATTCAAATCGCGGCCCTGTCTTGTGCCGGCGGATGGCTTTTATGAGTGGGCGCCGGTCGGGGTGGGCGGGAAGCAGCCTTATTTCATCACCACGCGCGAGCGCGAGCCATTTGCGTTCGCGGGCCTGTGGGAATCGTGGAGAGCGAAGGACGCGAGGGCTGATTCGCCGGCACTCGAAACTTTCACGGTTCTGACGACCGAGCCGAACGAACTGTGCGCTCCGGTGCACAACCGGATGCCGGTGATCCTGGCGCGCGAGGATTGGCCGAAATGGCTCGCCACGCCCGAAGATCGCAAGGCGCTGCTGCGCGCGTTCCCCGCCGAACGGATGGAATGCTGGCCCGTGGCAAAAGCGGCCGGGAATGTCCGCAATGAGGGCCCGGAACTCGTCGCCCGAATCGCAGCGTAAACTGGCTCCCCGGGCCGGACTCGAACCAGCGACCCAGCGGTTAACAGCCGCTTGCTCTACCGACTGAGCTACCGGGGAACTGCGTGCCTGTTAGCGCATCCGAACCGCGATGGCTATAGGCGTTAACCGCCGGAAAAAAGGGGCCGGGCGAGAGGTCCGGCCCCAAGGGGTTGGGTATGGTGGGGTGTCTTCAAGGGAAGACGATTACCAATCTAATGGATTAAGGTTAAGCAAACGTTAATGCGGCGTGAATCTTTCAGCAAGGTTTGGAGGCCACGCCCGGAATTGAACCGGGGTAAACGGTTTTGCAGACCGCTGCGTCACCACTCCGCCACGTGGCCGAACCCTTGCCGATTTCCGCGTTGCCCCCGGCCTGACCGATTCGAAAAACCGGCTTCGCCTCTCGCGTTGTCACCGCCCGGCCCGCAACGTATAAGCGCCGCCGCCCGGGGAATTCAATCACAGAAGCGGAAAATGCCCGATTACGCCCGCCAGCGTCAGATCATGGTCGCCTCGCAGGTGCTTGCGGGCGGCGCCACCGACGAACGCCTGCTCGATGCCATGGGCGAAATCCCGCGCGAGCGCTTCGTGCCGGGCGACAAACGCAGCATCGCCTACGCCGATGCGCCGCTGGAAGTGGTGAACCGCCGCTGGCTGCTGGCGCCCGCGACCTTCGCGCGGCTCGTCCAGCTGGCGGTGATCGCACCGGGCGACAACGTGCTCGATGTGGGCTGCACCACTGGCTATTCGACCGCGGTGCTCGCCAAGCTGGCGCGGCGCGTGGTTGGGCTCGAAGAGGATGCGGATCTCGTGCGCATCGCTTCGGAAGGCCTGCACGCAATGCAGGTCGGCAACGCGCAGATCGTGCAGGGGGCGCTGGCGGACGGCCATCCTGCGGAGAATCCCTACGATGTCATTCTGGTCGAAGGTGCCATGGAGCAGGAGCCGGAGCGGCTGCTCGCGCAGCTGGCCGAAGGCGGCCGCCTCGTAGGCATCCTGCACTACGAACCGCAGGGCCACGCGATGCTTTATCTGAAGGAATACGGGAAGGTGGGGCGGCGGATGGCGTTCGATGCCTCGGCGCAGGTGCTCGCCGGGTTCCGCGCGCCTGCGGGATTCGTCTTCTGATCGCCGAGCGGGCGCGGCTCCACGCTTTCGAATGTTAACCGCGCCTTTCCTTCTTTCTGCAACTATTCTAGGGTTTTCCGCGCGCGGGCGCGGGCCGCGCCGGAGCAAATCGATGTCCAATCCCCAGCACGAACCGACGATGGAGGAAATCCTGGCCTCGATCCGCAAGATCATCTCGGAAGATACGCCTTCAGCCTCTCAGGCTTCCGCTCCGAACGGCGAGGGCGAGGTGCTCGACCTGACGCAGGAAGTGCATGAAGTGGCGCCTTCGCCAGGCTCGGAGAGCCCCGCGAATTGCCATGAACACCACGACGTGCGCGGGTTGCCACAGAGCGCGCCGGCATCGGCAGATGATGGCGACGGCCTGTTTTCGGAGCAGGCGCGCGCCGCGGCCGAGGAAACCTTCTCCGGTTTCGAACCGGAAGACAGCGCGGCGAGCAAGCACCACGGAGCCGGCGCGCCGGTGGGAGAGTCCGTGCAGGCCACATTTGAGCGCGCGGTGCGGGAAGCCTTCGAGCCGGCGCTTGAGAAATGGCTCGCAAACAATAGCGGAACCATGCTGGGCCACATGAAACCGGTGATCCGTGACTGGCTCGATGAACATTTTCCCGCGATGCTTGAAACCGCAGTCAAGAACGAACTCGCCCGCGCCGCACGGTCACGGTTCAGGCGCTGAACCGCTTCGCCCCACCGTTAAAGGAATAACTGTCACGGCCCGCAAATGCGGGCCGCCTAGTTGACGCTCGCGCGTTTGCCGCAAAGACGCGGCATTTTGCGGGGCCATCGGCATTCTCCGGATTTCAACCGGGTGGACCGCATTTGCGTGCCATGACACGGTATTTGGTTCGCCTCTCTTGACGGCCCGGGCGCGGAACGGTTTGAGAGAGACGTCACGCGGATCATAACACGGCTCATGCTCGACAAGACCTTTTCGCCCCGCGACGTCGAGGGGCGCATCTACCGCCTGTGGGAAGAGTCGGGCGCGTTCCGCGCGGGCTATCGGCCTGAGGCTCAGCCCTTCTGCATCATGATCCCGCCGCCCAACGTGACGGGCCGCCTCCATATCGGGCACGCACTCAACAACACGCTACAGGACATCCTCGCCCGCTTCGAGCGGATGCGCGGGAAGGACGTGCTCTGGCAACCGGGCACCGATCACGCGGGCATTTCCACGCAACTCGTGGTCGAGAGGAGCCTCGCCGAGCGCCAGCAAAGCCGGATCGGTCTCGGGCGCGAGGCATTCCTGCGCGAGGTCTGGAAATGGAAGGAAGAATCGGGCGGCGCGATCGTGGAGCAACAGCGCCGCCTCGGCGCCTCCTGCGACTGGTCGCGCGAGCGTTTCACGCTGGATGAAGGACTGAGCCGCGCGGTCGCCAAAGTGTTCGTCCAGCTTCATCGCGAAGGGCTGATCTACAAGGACAACCGCCTCGTCAACTGGGACCCGCGATTGCAAACGGCGGTCTCCGACCTCGAAGTCGAAAACATCGAGGTCAAGGGGCATCTCTGGTACATCAAATATCCGATCGAGGGCGAGGCAGAGCGCTGCATTGTCATCGCGACGACGCGGCCCGAAACCATGCTCGGCGATGTGGCGGTGGCGGTGCATCCAGAAGACGGCCGCTATCGCGAACTGGTCGGCAGGCACGTCGTGCTGCCGCTCGCGAACCGGCGCATTCCGATCATCGCCGATGAACATTCCGATCCGGAGAAGGGAACGGGCGCCGTCAAGATCACGCCGGCGCACGATTTCAACGATTTCGAGGTGGGCCGCCGCCACAACCTGCCGCTTCTCAACATTCTGGAACGCGACGGACGGCTGAACGAGTCCGTGCCCAAACCCTATCGCGGCCTCGACCGCTTCGCCGCGCGCAAGGCCGTGCTCGCGGATCTGGAGGGGCTCGGTTTTCTCGAACGCACCGAGCCGATCGTGCACGCGGTGCCGCACGATGAGAAAACCAAAACCGTCGTGCTCGAACCCTATCTGACCGAGCAATGGTATCTCGACGTGCGGCCGCTCGCCGAGAAAGCCATCGCCGCGGTGGAGGGGGGCCGCACGCGTTTCGTGCCGGCGCAGTGGGCAAACGTCTATTTCAACTGGCTGCGCAACATCCAGCCCTGGTGCATCTCGCGCCAGCTGTGGTGGGGCCACCAGATTCCGATGTGGTATGGGCCCATGGTGCGCGACGATCGAATTCCATATGCATTCGGAAATGAACGCGGAAGCAACAAGATGTTTGTGGCCGAGTCAGAGGATGCCGCCAGAGCCGAGGCTCATATATTTTATAAAAAGCCCGTCAAAATACTTTCATCGGAAGCTGACCTGTTCAATGATGACGTTATTGAGGAGATGAAACAGGACAATCGCACGATATTCTTGTGGCGCGATCCTGACGTGCTCGACACCTGGTTTTCCTCCGCGCTGTGGCCGTTCTCAACGCTCGGCTGGCCGGACAAAACGTCCGAACTCGCGCGATTCTATCCGACGGACGTGCTGGTCACGAGTTTCGACATCATCTTCTTTTGGGTCGCCCGGATGATGATGATGGGGCTGCATTTCATGGGAGAGGTGCCGTTCCACACCGTGTTCATTCACACCCGCGTGCTCGACGAAAAAGGGCAGAAGATGTCGAAAACGAAGGGGAATGTGGTCGATCCCCTGGTGCTCATCGACGAATTCGGCGCGGACGCGCTCCGTTTCACGCTGGCGCTCGCAGCGGGGCAGGGGCGTGACATGCGCATCGGCCCATCGCGCGTCGAGGCCAATCGCAATTTCACCACTAAACTCTGGAATACCGCCCGCTTCTGCGAAATGAATGGCTGCGAAGCGCCCGCTGGTTTCGAACCCGCCGCGGTCAAACTGACCGTAAATAAATGGATCCTCGCCGAAGCGGCACAGGCCTCGCGCGAGATCACGCAATATCTCGAGCAGCTGCGCTTCAACGAAGCGGCGGGCGCCGCGTATCAGTTCGTGTGGTCGCGCTTCTGCGACTGGTATCTCGAACTGATCAAGCCGATCCTCGCCGGAAGCGATGCGGCGCAGGCTGCGGAAACCCGCGCGACGGCCGGTTTTGTGCACGATCGCATTCTGGGACTGCTGCATCCCTTCATGCCGTTCGTCACGGAGGAGCTGTGGGGGCGCACGGCGGGACGCAGTTCGCTTCTGCTCGTGTCGCCATGGCCGGAAATTTCCGTTCCTCCGAACGGAGAAGCGCGCGCGGAGATCGAATGGGTGATCGCCCTCGTCTCCGGCGTGCGCTCGGTGCGCACGGAGATGAATGTTCCGGCTTCAGCGCGAATCGCGCTCGTGCTTGCCGGCGCAGATGCGGCAACGCGTGACCGTCTCGCCCGCAATCGCGAACCGATAACGACGCTGGCGCGGCTCGCCTCGATCGAATTCGCCGGTGCCGTGCCGCCGGCTGCCGCGCAGTTTGTGGTGGGTGAAACAGTGGCGGCGCTGCCGCTCGGCGATGTCATCGACCTCGCGAAGGAACGCGCGCGGCTGGAGAAGGAACTCGTGCGCGCGAAGAGCGAAGTGTCGAAGATCGATGCGAAGCTCGGCAATCCCGATTTCGCGGCGCGCGCGCCCGAAGAGGTGATCGAAGAGCAGAAGCAGCGCCGCGCCGATGCCGAAGGTCTCGCCGCCCGCCTCACCGAAGCGGTAGCGCGGCTGGGGTAATCGTCAGCTCGCGCATTTTTTCAAACATTGTCATTCCCGCGCAAGCGGGAATGACAATGGAGTTTCATATTTTTCAGGCAGCCACGACGCAAACACGGGCCGTACCTTCTGGCCGGCTTCGAGGCGTTCGGCGCCGCGCACGATCACGCGTTCGCCGGCCGCAATGGGGCCGTGCACTTCGACGAGTGAACCCTCTTCGGCGCCGGTCTGCACCGCGACGCGCTGGGCGACACCCTTCCGGTCCACCTTGAACACGTAGGTGTTGTCTTCCCTGAGCACGAGCGCGTCGCGCGGCACGGCGATGACCTCATGCGGCTGCGCGGAAGGAATGAAGACCTTCGCGGCATCGCCAACGAATCCGCTGCCTGCGGGGAGCGTAAGCCGGAGTTCAATTGTCCGGCTCGCCACATCGCCCACGGGAACGATCGCGCGAACCTTTGCTGTGGCTTCGCAACCTTCGATCTCGACGGTGAGCGGCAGGCCTTCGCGCAGATAGTTCGACGTTTCGATCGGAATCTGCACGCTGACTTCCGTCGCACCAATGTCGACGAGGCGCACGATAGGTTTGCCGGGGGTCGCGTATTCGCCAGGGTTGATCAGGCGCGCAACGACGCGGCCCGGAAACGGCGCACGGATGTCGCTGTGATCGAACTGGTATTGGCTCTTCTTGACGGCAGCCTCGGCCTGCGCGAGCGCCGCCACATCCATGTCGCGCGTCGAAACCGACTGGTCGCGCGTGCTTTTCGCGACCGCGTTCTGTGCGAACAAGTTCTCCATCCGCTGCGCCTGATCGTGGTCGAAATGAAGCTGCGCCGAAAGGCGTGCGACATTGGCCCTGTCCGAGGCGAGTTGCATGGCGGCGAGGCTGCTGTCTACGCGCGCCACGATGCCGCCTTTGGAGACGACGGTGCCGACTTCAGCTACCGACGCAATGCGCCCTTCCACTTCGGAGGCCAGCTGGGAATCATTGCGCGATACGACGGTGCCCGGCAACACGGCCTTTGGCGGCATCTTGACCACCCGGGCCGGTAACACGCCGACTGACGGCGGCGCCGAACGCTGCTGCTGAGCGAACGCAGACGAAGTAACGAGGACGAATAACAGCATCGCCCTGGATATGCGCCATGCGCGCTTCGACAGGCTCAGCATGAGGACAACCCTTCCCATCTGAGCCGATGTGATGGAGTCGGGAAGATCCATGATGACCTCGCGGTGTGGCGTCCTATCACGGCCCGACCGGCGGTCGTGGAACATGAGCGAGAAATGACCGCGAATTCACGCAGTCGACCCAGGATTGCGCGCTTGCGGCCCCCCGCTTCACGGTTGGTGACGAATTGCCGCTTCCGCTGGCTGAGCGTAGGGTTCCCGTCAGAAGAGCTTCGCGCGTGGGGGAAATGCGATGCGCAGGGGTATGGCGGCAGTCCTCGGACTGGCGGCTATTTTTTCGGTGTCGACGACGGCCGGGGTCCGGTCCGCACCACGCGCGCCCCGCCTCGAGGTCGCCTGGTTCCAACCAACCGACATCTACGAGTCGGGGCTTCCGCATTCACACGCCGTGGCGCTGACCTTCGACGACGGTCCGAACCGCTACACGCCCGCGGTCCTCGATACGCTGAAGACGCTCAGCGTCAAGGCAACGTTCTTCATCGTCGGACAGATGGCTGAAGCCCATCCGGCCATTCTCGCGCGGATCGCCGCGGAGGGACATCTCCTCGGCAATCACACCGAGAGGCATATCTTTCTCGACCAAAGCTATGCCGACAATCCGGATCTGCTGCTCGACCAGATCCGGCGCGTTGACGATCTGATCGCGCCGCTAATGCCGGATGGCGCAAAATTCTACTTTCGCGCCCCATATGGGTCGTGGCGGCCGGCTTTCGCCCATGCACTCAACGCCGATCCCAATCTGCGAAAATATGTGGGACCCGTCTGGTGGGACGAAGGCGGCGAGACGAGCCTCAGCGACGACGGTTACGTCCTCAGTTCCGCGGACTGGGATTGCTGGCGCCGCGGCTGGAATGCGGCGACCTGCGCCAAGGGCTACATGCGCGAGATCCGCCGCAAGGATGGCGGCGTGGTGCTGATCCACTGCATCAACACCCAGTCTGCGGCACTGGTTTCCGAGATCGTGCCGCCGCTCATCGAAGAGGGTTACAGCTTCGTTCGCCTCGACGAAATGCCCGCCTACCGCCAATACGAAACGCCGCCTGGCGAGGAGACGGGCATTGTCGTAGCCAGTGCTGCCGGCCGGGGTCGCGGGCGTGCAGTGCGATGAACATCCCTTGTGAGGGGCGCATCTTGAGATTACCGCGCAGTCTCCTTCTGGCTGCTTTGTTCTTTGTGACCGGCTCCGGGCAGGGCGCGCCGCAGCCCATCAATCCGAACAGCTACTTCCTGGGCGCCTCGAATCATTTTGATTACTGGAGCCGGTGCAGCAACAGACGAATCGAGCCTGAACGGCGCATCCAATACTGCCGGAGCATGATTGGTAGAGGCCATGGCGATGATGCCGATGCCTGGACCCAAATCGGCTATGCGTATATGGAACAGCGCAAATTCGACTTTGCCATCGACGCTTTCAAATCGGCTCTGGGTGGATACTCGGGAAAAGCGTTTGGCGAGGCCCGTGAGGGGCTTGACGAGGTATTGGCGCTGAGCGGGCAGTATGCCAGCGCGATAGACGATCTCAATGACGCAATAAAGATCACCCCCGAAGAACCCGAGCGTTACGGCAAGCGCTGCTGGGTTCGTGCAATTGCCGGCAAGGATCTCGATTTGGCACTGGCGGATTGCAATGTGGCTCTCAAGAACGATCCCCACAACGCGGACGTGTTGGACTCGCGCGGTTTGGTCGAATTCGAACTGGGTAAACTGAATGAAGCAGCGTCCGATTTCCAATCCGCCTTGGACCGAGAACCCCATCTCGAAAGCTCCCTTTACATGCGCGGGATTATTAAGTTGAGGAATGGCGACGTTGTTGGAGAAAGGCCGACATTACCGCAGCAAAGGACCGCGATCCGCAGATCGCCGATGAGTACGCCGCCTACGGAGTTCCCCCATGAGCGTCAAGAAGGTTGGAGCTTGGTTGTCATGGTCAGGATGAGCGCGCTGGGCGCTGGACGGCTTCGATGCGAACACCCCGATTATTTGGGGCGCTGACCCTCGCATTTGCCCTCTCGCCCGGACCTACTGTCCTGGCGCAGTCTTTCTTCAACAGCTGGAGCCGCTGCACGGATGCGAGGCTGTCGCCCGAGCGCCGTATCGCGTTCTGCACGCGCCTGCTCAATAACGGCGGCGGCCCCAACAGCGAAATTGCAGTGTTGACGGCGCTTGGCGCGCTGTATCGCCAGGAGCACAGATATCCGGATGCCATCCAGTCCTACAGCCGTGCAATCGCCTACGAGTCGCTCGGCGTGGCAGAAAGACGCGAATCGGTCATCTCGCCGGGATCGCAAATAGCCCTGCCCACCAAGGGGGCGCTGACGGGCGCGCTCGAAGGCCGCGCGGAACTCTATGCGCTGATCGGCAAGCCGGACCTCGCGCTCGCCGACACGGCGGAGATTTTCCGGCTCTCGCCCGACGCGGCGATCTCCTATGCCATCCGCTGCCGTGTCCGCACGATCGCAAAAACCGATCTCGACAAGGCGCTGGCGGATTGCACGCAGGCGATGAAGCGGGATTCCGCAAACACGCAGGTGCTGGGCGCTGCGGGACTCCTTCAATACCGCCTTGGACACCTGAAGGATGCAGCGGCTGATTTCGACCGGGCGCTTACAATCGATCCGAAGCTCGCGGGTGCGCTCTACGTGCGCGGGGTGATTGCGCTGAAGGGCGGCGACGCAAGGCTTGGAAATACGGACGTCGCGGCCGCAAAAGCCAAGAACCCGAGCATCTCCGACAGTTTTTCCGAACTCGATGTCGCTCCCTAGGCCGCCCTCGTTAATAAAATGCTTGGCGGCGAGGAGAGACGCCTCCACCTTCGACGCGCTCTAACACCACATCGTTCACAACGAGCGCATTATCTTCGAAATGCATCTCGACAACAGGAAAGTTTCGGTGTCGCTGGCCACCATCCAGATCACTGCAGACGGACCGCATCGAACGAGACTGACTGTCACCAAGCAGAGCGTTCTTCTCGACGCCATGACGATGCCGGCTCGCGCGAACACGGTACGGGGTTCCTGCTCGACCGGCTTGGCGTCTTGCAGCGATTGAATACGCGGAGCACCGGGGCCAAAACTCTACATCGCGCCACTAAGCCATCGGCGCAGCAAGAAAGCTACGAACCCCCAGCCGCCGGAGACGATCGCGGCGGTCACCGTGGGCCGCATCTCCATTGGAGCGTGATGATATCGGGCGACGACTGTAGTCGCGAGCGCACCCAGCGCAGCCCCGCCCAAGGCCGCGTGCCAGCGCCGCCGGACCACCAATCCTGCTGCAAGGCCGAGAACGATCCCCATAGGATCGAAAAAGCCGTGAATGAGCCAGGCGAGGATTCGCATTTCCGCGCCCCACTCGGAGACGGTGCAATGTCCCGCGTGTCAGATCGGGCGACGGCCGCGGAAGGCCTGCCAAGGTACCCAGAATTCACGATCGTCCTCGATGCGCCCGACGATCGCCGCGAACACCGAAACAAGACCGCCGAAGAGCAGCGAAAGGGCAATCCACAAAGTGGCGTAGCTGGCGACTTTGCGCGCGTCGTCCGCGCTGCCCATGCGCGCCTGGTCATTGGCCGGCATCCCCGCGGCGGCATCGGGTCCCGCTGCGGTGTTGGCGTTGGTCGCCGAATTCGGGAGCGCCGCTCGCGCCATTTCCGGCCAGTACAGGCCATCCACGACATAGGCGGTCGACAACGCGCCGGTACCGGGCACGACGTTGGCACCATAAAGTGGCTTTACGGTCAGGCCACCGCCCAGCCCGGCGACACCGGCCAGCGCGACCATGCACAGGCTGGCGAAGATCGTGACGGCCCAGGCGACCAGGCCATGCGCTGCCGCGCGAAACTCCTCCTCGAGGCGGGTTTCAATCTGTGGTCCGAGCATGCGGCCGGCGAGATAACCTCCCATGGCAAATCCGAAGGCCTGCGCCGCGAAGAAATAGACGGCGCTTCCGGTGAGAAAGACGGGCGGCCCGGCCGGCTTCGTCGGATCGAGGAGGAGAAGCCCGAAACCGGCGCCGAACAAGAGCAGAAAGAAGGTCACGCCGGCGGCGACGATGCCGCCGGCAATGGCGAGTCCCCATGAGAAACGGAAATCGGTGTTTTCTTCACCTGCAGCGACGAGCGATTCGGCCATGGCGTTATTCCTCGATAAGGGAAGGGACGGGCGCTCGCCTAGGCGTGCCCGACGATCAGCCAGATGATGATGATGATCGGGATCGGCACGCCGATCATCCAGAGGAGGCAGGAGCGCATGGGTTCCCCCAACAAAAAGCATTCACCGAACGCGTGCGGCGGGGACGGGTTCCCGAATCGCCTTCGCGCGGAACGGATCGATCAGCGGGACCGCACCTCGGTTCCGAGACCGGCGGTGATGAAGAACGCGGTCGTCTCGCTTGAAACATCGGCGGTGTGCCATGTGCCCGGCGGGTTGATCGCGTATTGGCCGGGCGCAAGCGTCGTCGTGATAACGGAGCCATCGGCCTGCTCCTGATGAAGCACGAGCGTACCGCTCACGCACACGACAACTTCGCTGCCGGCGGGATGCATTTCCCAGCTCGACCATGGTTCGCGGAATGTGTGCATGCCGACGAGTCGCCCCTCCGCGCCGTCGGCCGCGTGGCGTTCGCCGTAGTCCGCGTACCACGCGGGATCGCCGTGAAATTCCGGCTGGCTGAGGGCAGTTGCGCCGCGCCCGAGATGGACGGGAAATCGCGCAAGGTCTGTTGCCGTCATGGGTCCCCCCGTTGTTTGCTGCGACCGACAGATTCGGCGACAGGGCGGGAAGCGTCAACCCCGGGGAAAATCGATACTCCGGGTGAATCGCCTATTTCTTGTTCGTCTGCCCGACAAACAGCACCGGCGTACCTTTTTTCACGGCATGCCCGAGCGCCGCGGCGTCCCAGTTCGTGAGCCGCACGCAACCGTGCGACGCCGTCTTTCCGACAAGCTCCGGGTCGGGCGCACCGTGGATTCCGTAGGTCGGCTTCGTCAATTCGATCCAGGTTGTTCCCACCGGATTGTTCGGACCCGGCGCGATGGTGAGCACGCGTTTCGATTTGTGGCCGAAGGTGAGCCGCTTCGGGTTGTAGATGTATTTGGGATTGAAGGTCACGAACTTGACGGCCCAGCGCCCGCTCGGCGCCGGCCGTTCGGTGCTTCCGACGGTTGCCGGAAAGACGGCGATGAGAGTCCCGGCGTTGTCGAACGCACTGACCTGATTGGTACTCTTGTTGACCTCGACGCGCGCGATCGGGCCGCGAAGATCGCCGTTTCCCGGACGCACCGCGACGATCGACGTACCGGCCGTGCGGAAATTCGCATTTGGATTGAGCCCGCGCAGGAGCGCTTCGCTCATGTGAAACTTTTCCGCGAGCTCCTGCACGACATCCCGGTAGCCGAGATGTTTGAATTTTGCGAGTGCACGGAAATCGCTCGGAACGTGTCCGATGAACGGTCCCTTCTCGTCATCGGCCGTGACGGTGTAATCCTGCGTGATTGGGACCTTGTCTGCACTACTCAGTGCATTGAATAGCTGCGCGGTCAGGGTGCCGTCGGAAGCAAGCCCGTGCGCTTCGGCATAAGCGGCGAGCGCATTGTGCAGATTGACGCCCGGCCTTCCGTCGATCACACCCGGTGAGAAATGAGCCCGGTCGAGCAATGTTTCGACTTTCGTCAGAAGAGCAGGTTGGGCTTCAGGCGGGAGGCTGTCCGAAAACGTGCTCGCCTCGATGGCCTGGGCCTGCGGCTGCTGGGAGGCCGCGGGCATGGGCGTCGTTGCGCTGCCGGAATTGGGGTGTGGGGGTTGTGCAAGAAGGTTCGCGACAGGAAGGGAAATGCCGAACGCCACGAGTCCGGCGTGAAGAAGACGCTGTGTGCGTGTAGTTCGTTTGGATTGAGCGAAATGCATCCGGAGAACTCTACATCAAAGCAAAGCCGGCCGGGGCATCCGGTTCCCCCGGTTTCCAGCCGGGCGGCCGGGCATGTGCATGCCGGGCTGATTGCCGGATTGTTCGTGCTCGTCGCCTCAACCGGAGCGTGGGCGTCGACGAGCCCGTGCGAAGTTGGTTCCGGCGCGGCGGCCGCGAAAAACGCTGCATCCCTCGATGCCCTGAAATGGGCCCCATTCAAGCGCCCCGAAACAGGCTGGGATATGTACGAACCGCTGATAGCGCAGGAAATAGGCACGGCATGCCCCGCCGGCTCGCCGGGCTTTGCCGCGAGCCTCGCGGGATGGCAGAAGAAACATGCCCTTCCCGGTACGGGCGTGCTGGATCCCGGTACGTTCGCGCAGATGTACCAAGTCTGGGAGCAGCGTCGGCCGTTCGTGACGGAATCGCAAAAGGGTTGCCCGCCGGCGCCGCAAGCTTCGGATCTCGCTGAGGCCGCACCAGGCGAGAGCTATGGCGGCAAGCACATCTTCTTGCGGCCGCAGGCTCTGGCCGCTTACCGGATGATGGTAGCGGCCGCGCGAAACAAGCAACCCGCGCTCGACTCCGACCCGAAACTCTTCACGATTTTTTCCGGCTACCGCAGTCCCGATGAAGACGCGGCGCGTTGTGCGCGCGAAAACAATTGTCAGGGCGTGATACGCGCGACCTGCTCGGCGCATCGCACAGGCCTCGCGATGGATTTGTACCTCGGCGCGGCGCCCGGATTTGCGCCGGATTCCTCTGCCGATGCGAACCGTCTCTATCTGTCCCGCTCGATCGGTTATCGCTGGCTCGTCCGGAACGCCTCGCGCTTCGGTTTCGCGAACTACGCCTTCGAGCCGTGGCATTGGGAGTGGACGGGAAAGACGGGAGGGTGAGGTGCCGTTTTCCGCCTGTACATTTCAGCTTCAATTGGAGGGAGACGGAATGATTTTCCGTCACCTCCCGGCTAGTGTCTCTCCATGAGCGAATACGGATCAGGGCCCTCGGTGATGGAGACGCGGAGCGGACAGATGTTTCCGCGGCTCGCGCCCGACGAGATCGAGCGCCTGCGGCGGTTCGGAAAGTTGTGTCGCTATCCCTCCGGCGAACTCGTGGTGAAAGCCGGAGAACCGACGGCAGGACTCATTCTGGTGCTTGCAGGTCACCTCCGAATGGCGCCGCACGATTCGCCTGACTCTCCCATTATCACTCACGGTCCCGGCGAATTTCAGGGCGAACTGGCCCAATTGTCGGGCCGGCCATCGCTCGTGAACGGCACCGCCGAGGGCGACGTCGAAGCGGTTCTCATTCCTCCGCACAGGCTTCGCGAGCTGATGGTCGAGGAAGCCGAGCTGGGCGAGCGCATCATGCGCGCGCTGATCCTGCGCCGCGTGGGACTGCTCGAACAGAACGTCGGCGGTCCGCTTATCGTCGGCCACGCCGGTGATCGCGACGTATTGCGGCTCGAAAATTTCCTGCGGCGCAACGGGCATCCGCATCACCGGCTCGATCCCGAAGAGGACGAAGACGGCAGGATCGCGCTGGAACGTTTCCGTGTGCAGCCGGGCGAACTGCCCATCGTCATTTGTCCGAACGGGTCGATGCTGCGCAATCCGGGTGAATACCAGCTCGCGCGCTGCCTTGGGCTCGTGCGCGCACTCGACACCTCGAAGATCTATGACGCGGCGATTGTCGGCGCCGGGCCGGCCGGGCTGGCGGCCGCGGTCTATGGGGCGTCGGAAGGGCTCTCCGCCATAGTTCTCGATTGCCGTGCCTTCGGCGGCCAGGCGGGCGCGTCCGCACGCATCGAGAATTACCTCGGCTTTCCGACCGGCATTTCCGGCATGGCGCTGATGGCGCGTGCCTACAATCAGGCGCAGAAATTCGGCGCTGAACTGGCGATCCCGGAAGAAGTTACAAAGCTTGAATGCTCCGACGTATTCCTTCTGCACCTCGAGAGCGGCGAATCCGTGCGGGCGCGCGCGGTTGTCGTGGCGAGCGGCGCCGAATACCGCCGATTGGAAGTTGCAAATGTCGGCGACTACGAAGGTTCACACGTGCATTACTGGGCCTCGCCGCTCGAAGCCAGGCTCTGTTCGGGCGAGGAAGTGGCGCTTGTGGGCGCCGGCAATTCCGCGGGGCAGGCCGCCGTCTTTCTCGCGGGACATGCACGCAAGGTGCGGATGATCGTGCGCGGGAAGGCACTTGATGCCACCATGTCACGCTATCTCTGCGATCGCATCGCCGCCCAACCCAACGTCGAAGTGCTGACGGGTACGGAAGTGACGGGGCTCGAAGGTAGCGGCGGCGCGCTCGAACGCGTGCGCTGGCGGGATCGCGCAACGGGACACGAGACGACCCATCCCATCCGGCATCTGTTTCTTCTGATCGGCGCCGCGCCGAATACGAAATGGCTCGCCCGATCGGGCGTCGAAGTGGATGCGAAAGGCTTCGTCTGTGCCGAGCCATTCGCCGGAAACGGCCGCCATCCCTTCCAGACGAATTGTCCGGGCATCTTTGCGGTGGGCGACGTGCGCGCGGGATCCGTCAAGCGCGTAGCGGCCGCGGTGGGCGAGGGCTCGCAAGTGGTGGCGACGCTTCACGCTTTCCTTGCGACACGGGACACGCCGTTGACCGGCTAGGGGCGACAAAATGCGAGCCTGGGCAATTTCTCGATAAAAATCCCGCCCTGTCCTGCCCGGGAAAAATGGTGATGGTCCACGATTTTGGCTTGGCGGCTTCCCGCCTGCCGCCCTAGACTCCCGTCCGGGCGGTGACTCGCAAAGGAGCGGTGCGGTGAACAAGAACGACCTGATCCAGCAGCTTTCCGACAAGACCGGACTTGCGAAAAATGACGCGACGAAGGCCGTCGATGGGGTATTCGATGTGATCACGGATGCACTCAAGACGGGCGATGAAGTGCGCCTGACGGGCTTCGGCGTTTTCCAGGTGTCGCACCGTGCGGGCGGGAAGGGCCGCAATCCGCAGACCGGCCAGGAAATCGACATCAAGCCGTCCAAGCAGCCGCGCTTCCGCCCCGGCAAGCAGCTCAAGGACGCGTTGAATTAAATTTCCTGGGAGCGCGGGCGTCCCGCCCGCTGCTTTGTTAAACACAATTTGGCGATTGCCGCTATTTTTGGAAATGACGGGCGGGACACCCGCAGTCCCAGGCTGCCCGCATCGCGCTAAAGCTGCTATGTATTCCTTGTCCCGGGCGGTTAGCTCAGCCGGAAGAGCACTTCGTTTACACCGAAGGGGTCGGCGGTTCGAACCCGTCACCGCCCACCAGCACCCGCGGAATTGGTTCCGATGAGTCGCGCCTCAAAATTCGTCTTCTGCGCCGGCCTCATGTTGTCCGCCGCCGGATGCGCCAGTTCGGGCGATCGCGCGCCGCCCCCGCCGCAATGGCATCCGCCGTCGGAAATGCTCGAGAAATATGCCGATCGCACCGGCGTGGTGACGCGCGCGGCAATGGAACGGGGCTTGCGGGCCAATTTCGCCGCAGCCGACACAAACCATGATGGTTGCCTCGACGCGGATGAAGTTCGGCCGATCAACGAGGCGCGCTGGAAGGCGGACGCCTCGACCGCCTCGCCGCTCATCGACTTCCGGCACACCGGCTGCATCGACTTCGACGAGTTCGCCGCCACGCCGCGCTCGCTGTTCGACCAGCTCGACAAGAACGGCGATGGCCGGCTCACGTCGAAGGAACTACATCCCGGCCGTCCGCCGACCTCGTGAGGCCGCATCCGCGGCAGCAAAGCGCGCTCCCTCGCTTCGCCTTGACACGTAAAGCCTCGCGGCCCTACATCGCGCCGCCTCCTGAAACGAGGCCGCCCGCGGGGGCGTAGCTCAGTTGGTTAGAGCGTCGGCCTGTCACGCCGAAGGTCGCGGGTTCGAGCCCCGTCGCTCCCGCCATCGATCGCGAAAAATTCCTGCAAAATCCTTCGTGAGCGTGGCAAATCTTCTGCCGCGCGCGCGTTGCACAAGATGGGCACTCAGCCTATACCGCGAGCCAAATGTTTAGCCCGTCGAGGAAGGCGGCATGCCGGGTCTTTTGCTGGAATACCTGCCAATCCTGCTGTTCATCGCCATCGCCGGCGTGGTGGGCATCGCGCTGATCGCGATTCCCTTCGTGCTCGCGCCCAAGGATCCCTATCCCGAGAAGCTATCGGCCTACGAGTGCGGCTTTAACGCCTTCGGCGATGCACGCATGAAATTCGACGTGCGCTTTTACCTGGTCTCGATTCTTTTCATCATCTTCGATCTGGAGGTGGCATTCCTGTTCCCTTGGGCGATCACGCTGCGCGCCACGGGCGCCTTCGCCTTCTGGTCGATGATGGCGTTTCTGGGCGTGCTCACGGTCGGCTTTATCTACGAGTGGAGAAAGGGCGCGCTGGAATGGGAGTAGCGGGTCTTTTTACCGACGATCCCGCCCGCGCGCAGGATCCATTTCTTGGCCCGATGCGGGCTCAATTCGAGAACAAGGGCTATCTGCTCGCGAGCGCAGATTCCCTGATCACCTGGGCGCGCACGGGCTCGCTCATGTGGATGACGTTCGGGCTCGCCTGCTGCGCGGTCGAGATGATGCAGGCCAGCATGCCGCGCTACGATCTCGAACGGTTCGGATTTGCGCCGAGAGCCAGTCCGCGCCAGTCCGACGTGATGATCGTCGCGGGCACGCTCTGCAACAAGATGGCGCCGGCGCTGCGCAAGGTCTATGACCAGATGCCGGAGCCGCGCTACGTCATCTCGATGGGCTCCTGCGCGAACGGCGGCGGCTACTACCACTATTCCTATTCGGTGGTACGCGGCTGCGACCGTGTCCTCCCCGTCGATGTGTACGTCCCGGGCTGCCCGCCGACCGCCGAAGCTCTGGTTTACGGAATCATGCTTCTGCAGCGCAAAATCCGCCGCACGGGCACGATCGAGCGCTGAACCGCCATGCAGGATCTCGAGGAATTCGGCCGGACGGTCGCGACGGCGCTGGAAGGCGCGGTCGAAGGACAGTCGAACGCGCTCGGCGAACTCACGCTCGATGTGGCGCGCGGGGGAGTCCTGCGCGTGCTCGGCTATCTGCGCGACGATCCGGGCTGCGAGTTCAAGGTCCTGATCGATATCACAGGCGTAGACTGGCCGAGGCGCGAATGCCGCTTCGATGTCGTCTACCATCTCCTGTCGCTGTCGAAGAACCGGCGCATCCGCGTGAAGCTTCAGACCGACGAGAACACGCCAGTGCCGTCCTGCGTCGGGCTCTTTCCCGCGGCGGACTGGTTCGAGCGCGAGACTTTCGACATGTACGGCATCGCATTTTCCGATCATCCCGATCTGCGCCGGCTCCTCACCGATTACGGGTTCTCCGGCTATCCGCTCCGCAAGGATTTTCCGCTGACGGGTTACGTGGAGCTGCGCTACGACGAGGAGCAGAAGCGAGTCGTCTATCGACCGGTCGATCTGGTGCAGGAATTCCGCGATTTCGATTTCATGAGCCCGTGGGAAGGCGCGCGTTACGTGCTGCCGGGTGACGAGAAAGCTTCGAAGGGAAGCTGATGCCAGAGGCGCTCGACGACCGCCGCATGACGCTCAACTGGGGCCCCCAGCACCCGGCCGCGCACGGAGTCCTGCGCCTTGTGATGGAACTCGACGGCGAAATCGTGCGGCGCATCGATCCGCATATCGGGCTGCTTCACCGCGGCACCGAAAAACTGATCGAGCACAAGACCTATTTGCAGGCGTTGCCCTATTTCGACCGCCTCGACTATGTGGCGCCGATGAACCAGGAGCACGCCTTCTCGCTGGCCATCGAGCGGCTTCTGGGCATCGAGGTACCAAAGCGCGGGCAGTACATCCGCGTGCTCTACTCCGAGATCGGGCGGCTCCTCAATCACCTCCTGCAGATCACCACGCAGGCGCTGGACATCGGCGCGCTCACGCCACCTTTGTGGGGCTTCGAAGAGCGCGAAAAGCTGATGATATTCTACGAGCGCGCATCCGGAGCGCGCCTGCACGCGAATTACTTCCGTACCGGCGGCGTTCACCAGGATATTCCGGCCGGTCTTGCCGAGGACATCTACGCGTTCTGCGAGAGCTTCCCGAAGGTCGTGGACGACATCGACGAACTCCTGACTGAAAACCGCATCTTCAAGCAGCGCAACGTCGATATCGGCGCGTTTACCCGCGCAGACGCGGAGGCGCGCGGCTTTTCGGGCGTGATGCTGCGCTCGACCGGCCTTGCCTGGGATCTGCGGCGCGCGCAGCCCTACGAGTGCTACTCGGAACTCGATTTCAAGATTCCGGTGGGCACGAAGGGCGACTGTTACGACCGCTATCTCATCCGCATGGAGGAGATGCGCCAGTCCACGTGGATCATGAAGCAGTGCATCGAGAAGATGCCCGCGGGACCGGTGATTTCCGATGACCGCAAGGTGGTGCCGCCCAAGCGCGGCGAGATGAAACGCTCGATGGAAGCGCTCATCCATCACTTCAAGCTGTTCACCGAAGGTTATCACGTGCCGGCGGGCGAGGTGTACGCGGCTGTGGAAGCGCCCAAAGGCGAGTTTGGCGTCTATCTCGTCGCGGACGGCAGCAATAAACCCTATCGCTGCAAAATCCGCGCGCCGAGCTACCCCCATCTGCAGGCGATGGATTTTCTCTGTAAGGGCCACATGCTGGCCGACGTGCCCGCCGTGCTCGGCTCGATCGATGTCGTGTTCGGGGAGATCGACCGGTGAGTGCGCGGCGCCTTCACGAGCAGCAACCTGCAAGCTTCGCCTTCAATGCCGAGAACAGGGCGTGGGCGGAGAAGGAGATGACGAAATATCCGCCGGGCCGCCAGGCCTCGGCCGTGATCGCGCTGTTGTGGCGTGGGCAGGAGCAGGAAGGCTGGGTGACAAAGCCCATGATCGAGGAAGTCGCGCGTTTCCTCGGCATGGCCTACATCCGTGTGCTCGAAGTGGCCACCTTCTACACCATGTTCAATCTCGCGCCGGTCGGACGGCATCTCGTCCAGGTGTGCACGACCACGCCCTGTTGGCTCGCGGGTTCGGACGCGGTGGTCGCCGCTTGCAAGAAGCACATCGCGCCGCGGCCGAGCACGATCTCCGCCGATGGCATGTTCAGCTGGATGGAAGTCGAATGCCTCGGCGCCTGCGTCAACGCACCGGTGATGCAGATCGCAAAGGATTATTACGAGGACCTCGACGAAGCGACTGCCGAAACCATTCTCGAATCGTTCCGCCGCGGCGAGCAACCAAAACCTGGTTCGCAGACCGGCCGGCATTCCTCCGAACCGTTCGGCGGACCTACAACACTTAAGGACGAGCGCGACAATGCGTGACGAAAAAATCGGCACGCGGAGCCGCGGAGCCGCAGAGCGGAAAAACGGGAAACGCCAAGTCGCCAACGCGCCAGGCGATTTTTGCGCGCTTTGCGCGCCATTTTCCCTTGGCGGTCTTGGCGTCTTGGCGGTTCAAACCGTTCGTTCCGCGTCTCTACGTCTCCGCGTGAAAATTGCCGGCGCCACTTCATCACCGGAAATCGCGCTGCCGAGGGTGCGGAACACAGGCCGAGCGCCGGGCAATGGATTCACGTATGCTCGCTGATCGCGATCGCATTTTCACCAATCTCTACGGTTTCGAGGACTGGACGCTCGAAGGCGCGATGTCGCGCGGCGCCTGGGACGGCACCAAAGCGATCCTCGAACGCGGGCAGGACGTGATCATCAAGGAAATGAAGGATTCGGGCCTGCGGGGCCGTGGCGGCGCGGGATTCCCGACCGGACTCAAATGGTCCTTTATGCCGAAGGAAGTGAAAGACCGGGCCCATTATCTCGTCGTCAACGCCGACGAATCGGAGCCCGGAACCTGCAAGGATCGTGACATCATGCGGCACGACCCGCACCTGCTCGTCGAAGGGTGCCTGATCGCCTGCTTCGCGATGCGCGCGCATGCCTGCTACATCTATGTGCGCGGCGAATTCATCCGCGAGCGCGAGCGCCTGCAGGCCGCGATCGACCAGGCCAATGAAGCGCGGCTGATCGGCAAGAACAACGTCCATGGCTGGGATTTTGACTGTTACGTCCACCATGGCGCGGGCGCCTACATCTGCGGCGAAGAAACCGCGCTCCTCGAAAGCCTCGAAGGAAAAAAGGGCCAGCCGCGGCTCAAGCCGCCGTTCCCGGCGAATGTGGGCGTCTATGGCTGCCCGACCACCGTCAACAACGTGGAGTCGATCGCCGTTGTGCCCACGATCCTGCGCCGGGGCGCGGACTGGTTTGCGGGGATCGGCCGACCCAAAAACACCGGCACGAAAATCTTCTGCATCTCTGGGCACGTGAACAAGCCGTGCAATGTTGAAGAGGCGATGAGCATTCCGCTCCGCGAACTCATCGAGCGCCATGCGGGGGGCGTGCGCGGCGGCTGGGACAATCTGATGGGCGTCATTCCCGGCGGATCGTCAATGCCGGTGCTGTCGAAGGAGATCGCCGATACCATCCTGATGGATTTCGATTCGCTCGTCGCGGTGAAATCGGGCCTCGGTACCGCCGCCGTCACGGTGATGGACAGATCGACCGACATCATCAAGGCGTTCGCGCGTCTCGCGTGGTTTTACAAGCACGAGAGCTGCGGGCAATGCACGCCCTGCCGCGAAGGCTGCGGCTGGATGTGGCGCGTGCTGACGCGCATGCAGCGGGGTGACGCGGAGATCGCCGAGATCGATCTGCTCCAGGAAGTGACCAAACAGATCGAGGGCCATACGATCTGCGCGTTCGGCGAAGGCGCCGCCTGGCCGGTGCAGGGCTTCCTGCGGCACTTCCGTCCCGAGATCGAGCGCAGGATCGGCGAGCGCAAGCGCGTTCTGCTCGCGCAAGCGGCGGAGTAGCGCCGATGGCAGCGCGAAAGCTCATCATCGACGGGAAAGAAATCGAGGCCGAGGAGAGCATCACGCTCATTCAGGCCTGCGAGCAGGCCGGCGCCGAAATCCCGCGCTTCTGCTATCACGAGCGCCTGTCGATCGCCGGCAACTGCCGCATGTGTCTCGTCGAATGGGTGGGCGCGCCGAAGCCGCAGGCGAGTTGCGCGCTACAGGTGCGCGACATTTTTCCCAACAAGGACGGGAGCCCCGCGCGCATCAACACCAAATCCGCCGCTGTGAAGAAGGCACGCGAAGGGGTGATGGAATTCCTGCTCATCAACCATCCGCTCGATTGCCCGATCTGCGACCAGGGCGGCGAATGCGACCTGCAGGACCAGGCGGTGGCCTATGGCCGCGCCGCCTATCATCGTTTCAACGAGAACAAACGCGCCGTCGACGACAAGTACATGGGTCCGCTGATCAAGACGATCATGACCCGCTGCATTCAGTGCACGCGCTGCGTGCGCTTCGCGGCGGAGGTCGCGGGCGTGCCGGATCTTGGCGGCACCGGCCGCGGAGAGGATCTCGAGATCACGACCTATCTCGAAAAGGCGTTCGAATCGGAACTGTCGGGCAACGCTGTCGATCTTTGCCCGGTGGGCGCGCTCACCTCGAAGCCTTACGCGTTCAATGCGCGACCGTGGGAGCTACGCAAGACCGAGTCCATCGACGTGATGGACGGGCAGGGCGCCAACATCCGCGTCGATACCCGCGGCCGCGAAGTCCAGCGCGTGCTGCCGCGGCAGAACGACGACGTCAACGAGGAGTGGATTTCCGACAAGACGCGCCACGCCTGCGACGGACTCAAGCGCCAGCGGCTAGACCGGCCGTTCCTGCGCAGGGGTGGCAGGCTCGTCCGCGCCAGCTGGTCCGAAGCCTTTGCCGCGATCGCCGTGCGCATGAACGCGACACGCCCCGAGCGCATGGCAGCCATCGTGGGCGATCTCGCCGCGGCAGAAGAGATCAAGGCGCTCAAGGACCTGATGCTGTCTCTCGGTGTCATCAATCTCGACTGCCGCCAGGACGGCGCAAAATATTCGGCTGCACCGCGGCAGTCGTATCTTTTCAACACCACCATCGCCGGCGTCGAATCCGCCGACGCGCTGCTGCTCATCGGCAGCAATCCGCGCTGGGAAGCGCCGGTATTGAACGCGCGGCTGCGCAAGACCTGGCTCAACGGAAATCTCAAACTCGCCAATGTCGGACGCGCTTACGATCTCACCTATCCGGTCGAACAACTGGGCGAGAGCGCGTCGATACTCGGAGAACTGGCGGACGCAAGTCATGCTTTCGCGAAAGTGCTGAAGGATGCAGAGCGGCCGATGCTCATCCTCGGCCCCGGCGCGCTGGCGCGGCCCGATGGTGCGGCGATCCTGAAACTTGCCGCGCGCATTGCTGGCGCCACCGGCATGATCGGACCTGGTCAATCGGCGGCGGAAGGCGGCTGGAACGGCTTCAGCGTCCTCCACACCGCCGCCTCGCGCGTCGCCGCGCTCGATCTCGGCTTTGTCCCGCAGCCGGGCGGACGCGACACGCCCGCGATCCTCGATGGCGCTACGAACGGAGACATCGATTTCGTGTGGCTGCTCGGCGCCGACGAATTGCCGACGGACGCGTTCGGCAATGCCTTCGTGGTTTATCAGGGCACCCATGGCGATGCGGGCGCGCATCGCGCGGACGTGGTGCTGCCGGGCGCCGCGTACACCGAAAAAGATGGGCTCTACGTCAATTTCGAAGGCCGCGTGCAGCGCGGACGCCGGGCGACGTTCCCGCCAGGCGAGGCGAAAGAAGACTGGGCAATCCTTCGCGCATTTTCCGACGTGATTGGCAAGCGCCTGCCTTACGACAGCCGCGAGGCGCTCGGCGCCGCCATTGTCGCCGATGCGTCGCATTTCGCGCAGGTCGGCTCGTTACCCGCACCACCCGCGGCCGATGCAAACGTATGGGAGGCAATCGGAACGGAAGGACCTGTCGATTCCGCCTTGCCGCTCGCGTCGCAGATCACCGACTTCTACCTCACCAATCCGATTGCGCGAGCGAGCCGCACCATGGCGGAGTGCAGCCGCATATTCGTCGGAACCGCGCATCGGCTGGCGGCGGAATGATCCCATGATGTTCGTGCACGCGCTTCAGCAGACGGGCCTGCCTTACGGCTGGGCGTGGGCGATCAGTCAGATCGTCAGCATCGTCATTTTCGTGGTGGCGCTGCTTCTGATGCTGGCTTACGTGCTCCTCGCCGACCGAAAGATCTGGGCGGCGGTGCAGATCCGGCGCGGGCCCAACGTGGTGGGCGCATTCGGGCTTCTCCAGTCCTTCGCCGACTTCTTCAAATTCGCGCTCAAGGAGGCCGTTATTCCGGCTGGCGCGAACAAGGTCATATTTCTCCTCGCGCCGCTTATCACCTTCATTCTGGCCTTTGCCGCCTGGGCGGTGATGCCGGTCGCCAACGGCTGGGTAATCGCCAACATCAACGTCGGCATACTTTACGTATTCGCGATCTCCTCGCTTGGCGTGTACGGCATCATTATGGGCGGCTGGGCGTCGAATTCGAAATATCCGTTCCTGGGCGGCCTGCGCTCCGCAGCCCAGATGGTGAGCTATGAAGTCTCGATCGGCTTCGTCATCATCACCGTCCTGCTGTTTGCGGGCTCGCTCAATCTTTCGGCGATCGTCCGCGCGCAAGCGCATGGCTGGTTCGCGTTCACCATCCTGTTTCCGATGTTCGTGGTGTTCTTCGTCTCCGCGCTCGCAGAGACGAATCGGCCGCCCTTCGACCTGCCAGAGGCCGAATCCGAACTCGTCGCGGGCTTCATGGTCGAGTATTCCGCGACGCCGTACCTGCTCTTCATGATCGGCGAGTACCTGAACGTCGTCTTCATGTGCGCGATGCTGTCGATCCTGTTCTTCGGCGGTTGGCTGCCGCCCTGGCATGTGTGGCCGCTCACGGCAGTTCCTGGAATCATCTGGTTCGTGCTGAAAATCTGGTTCTTCTTCTTCCTGTTCGCGATCGTGAAGGCCATCGTGCCGCGTTATCGCTATGACCAGCTGATGCGGCTGGGCTGGAAAGTGTTCCTGCCCGCCTCGCTCGTCTGGGTTGCGCTGACCGCGGGCTGGGTTCTCGTCTTCCGTCCGCACGGCATGTGAGGCGCCATGGCCTGGCTCGACCGCACCGCACGCAGGATTTTCCTCTGGGAGCTCGTGAAAGCGTTCTGGCTCGCCATCCGCTACTTCTTCAAGCCCAAGGCGACGCTGAACTATCCCTTCGAGAAGGGGCCGCTCAGTCCGCGGTTCCGCGGCGAGCATGTACTGCGCCGCTATCCGAACGGCGAGGAACGCTGTATCGCCTGCAAGCTGTGCGAGGCGATCTGTCCTGCGCTCGCCATCACCATCGAGGCCGAACCGCGCGAGGACGGCAGCCGCCGCACCACCCGCTACGACATCGACATGGTCAAATGCATCTATTGCGGTCTGTGCCAGGAGGCCTGCCCGGTGGATGCAATCGTCGAGGGGCCGAATTTCGAGTTCTCGACGGAAACGCGCGAGGAACTCTATTACGACAAGGACCGACTGCTCGCGAACGGCGACCGCTGGGAACGCGAGATCGCGCGCAATCTGGAACTGGACGCGCCCTACCGCTAAAGGGCGCCTGAGGGGATGACGACAGGCTTATGCTGCTGACCGCGATCGCCTTTTATGCGTTCTCGGCGGTGCTGATCGGCGCCGCACTGATGGTGATTGCTTCGCGCAATCCCGTCCATTCGGTGCTGTTCCTGATCCTCGCCTTCTTCAGCGCCGCGGCGCTGTTCATCCTCCTGGGCGCCGAGTTCCTCGCGCTGATCCTGCTTATCGTCTATGTCGGCGCGGTCGCGGTGCTGTTCCTGTTCGTGGTGATGATGCTCGATGTCGATTTTGCCGAGCTGAAGCACGGCGTGCTGCAATATCTGCCGCTTGGCGGGCTCGTCGGCGTCATTCTCGCCACCGAGCTGGTGCTGGTGGGCACTTGGGCGCTCGCACCCGCCTCGCACAGTCCGCTGCCCCACGCAGCGCCTGCGAACCTCACCAACACCGAAGCTTTCGGGCGCGTGCTCTACACAGACTACATCTACTACTTCGAGACGGCGGGGCTCATCCTGCTCGTCGCGATGATCGGGGCGATCGTGCTGACGCTGCGCCACAAGCCCGACGCGCGGCGCCAGAAGATCGCCCGGCAGAACGCGCGCGATCCGGCGCTTGCGATCAGGCTGGTGGACGTGCCGCCGGGGCAGGGGGGCTGAACTTGATCGGGCTCGCCCATTATCTTGCGGTTGCCGCCATCGTCTTCACGATCGGCGTGCTCGGAATTTTTCTCAACCGCCGCAACGTCATCATCATCCTGATGTCGATCGAGCTGATCCTGCTCTCGGTCAACATCAACTTCGTGGCCTTCTCGGCCTATCTCGGAAATCTGATCGGTCAGATTTTCGCGCTTTTCGTGCTGACCGTCGCGGCCGCGGAAGCGGCGATCGGACTCGCGATTCTTGTCGTCTATTTCCGCAATCGCGGCTCGATTGCGGTCGAGAATGTCAATCTGATGAAGGGCTGAGGGCGTGTACGCGGCGATCGTCTTTCTTCCGCTTCTGGGTTCGGCCATCGCCGGGCTGTTCGGCCGCGCGATCGGCGCGCGTGCCTCCGAGGTCGTGACCACGATCCCTCTGTTCGCCTCGGCCGCGCTCTCCTGCATCGCCTTCTATGACGTGATCTTCCTCGGCCACGCCGGACTGGTGCCCATCGCGGACTGGATCCGCTCGGGCGATTTTCACGCGGGCTGGGCCATCCGCGTCGACGCGCTCACCGCGGTCATGCTGGTCGTGGTCACGGGCGTCTCGGCACTCGTGCATCTTTATTCCATCGGCTATATGCACGAGGACCCGCACCGGCCGCGCTTCTTTTCGTACCTGTCGTTCTTCACATTCTCGATGCTGGCGCTCGTAACCGCCAACAACTTCCTCCAGCTGTTCTTCGGCTGGGAAGGCGTGGGGCTTTCGTCCTATCTCCTGATCGGTTTCTGGTACACCCGCCCGACCGCGAACGCCGCCGCCATCAAGGCGTTTGTCGTCAACCGCATCGGCGATTTCGGATTCGCGCTCGGAATTTTTGCTGTGTGGATGACGTTCCATACCCTCGATTTCTCGGCGGTGTTCGGCGCCGCGCCCGCGATGGCGGGAAAGACATTTCTCTTTGCCGGCCATCATCTCGATATCCTGACCACCATCTGCTTTCTGCTGTTCATCGGCGCGATGGGCAAATCAGCGCAGATCGGCCTTCACGTCTGGTTGCCGGATGCGATGGAGGGCCCCACCCCCGTCTCTGCGCTGATTCATGCCGCGACGATGGTGACGGCGGGCGTGTTTCTCGTCTGCCGCTGCTCGCCGCTTTTCGAGCACGCACCCGTGGCGCTTGGCTTCGTCGCCTTCATCGGTGCCACCACCGCGCTTTTCGCGGCGACGGTCGGTCTGTTCCAGAACGACATCAAACGGGTCATTGCCTATTCGACCTGTTCGCAGCTCGGCTACATGTTCGCGGCGGCCGGCGTCTCGGCGTACGGCGCGGCCATGTTCCATCTGTTCACCCACGCCTTCTTCAAGGCGCTCCTGTTTTTGTGCGCAGGCTCGGTGATCACCGCCGTCCATCATGAGCAGGACATGCGCAAGATGGGCGGGCTCGCAACAATGCTGCCCTACACCTGGCTCACCATGCTGATCGGCAATCTCGCGCTGACCGGCGTTGGTCTGCCGCTCCTCGGCATCGGCACTTCAGGCTTCTATTCCAAAGACGAAATCATCAACGCGACATGGCTCGCAGGTACCCCGGTGGGCACCTACGCCTTCGTGCTGACGCTGTTCTCGGTGCTCCTGACTTCATTCTACTCCTGGCGCCAGTTCCTGATGACGTTCCACGGCTCATACAAGGGGGCGAAAGAGGAGAAATTCGCCCATGCCGACGCAGATGCGCACGCCCATGACGAGCCGCTGGCGGGCGAGGGGCATGAGCATGAACATGGCGTGCGGCTATCGGAAGTGCATGAATCGCCGTGGACCATGCTTGTGCCTCTGTTTGCGCTCGCGATCGGCGCGCTCATCGCCGGCGGGATTTTCGCGCATCTCTTCATCGGCAGCGATGCGAAAGGGTTCTGGCACGGGACCGTCGCGGCGGTCACCGGCCGCGCGCCAGCGTCCGGCACCGAGCTTCCGGTGTGGGTGGAGTTCGGGCCCTTCGTGCTCACGATCATCGGTTTCCTGATCGCCTGGTACTATTACATCCTGCATCCCGAGTTACCGCCGCAGATGGCGAAGCGCCGGGGGCTCGTCTACACGTTCCTCTACAACAAGTGGTATTTCGACGAGCTGTATGACGTTCTTTTCGTTCGGCCCGCCTTCTGGATCGGCCGGCTGTTCTGGCGCGGTGGCGACGGGCGTGTCATCGACGGGCTGGGACCTGACGGCGTGGCCGCACGGGTGATCGATGCGACGCGCGAAGCGGTGCGCCTGCAGTCCGGGTATGTCTACCACTACGCGTTTGCGATGCTGATCGGGGTCGTGGTGCTCGCGACCTGGTTCGTCTTCACCGTGGGTGCGCGATGAACCACGTGCCCCTCCTGACCATTGCCAATTTCCTGCCGCTTGCGGGTGCGCTGTTCATTCTGGTGGCGCGCGGCAGCCGCGAGTCGCTTGCCCAGACCGCGCGGGTGATTGCGCTCGCGACGACGATCGGCAATCTCGCCGTGGCGCTGATCGTCTGGGCCCGCTTCGACGGCTCCTCGGCCGCTTTCCAGTTCGTCGAACAGGCGGCGTGGCTCGGCACCGGCATCACCTATCGTGTCGGCGTGGACGGAATATCGATGCTGTTCGTGGTGCTGACGGCGGGGCTGATGCCGTTCTGCATTCTCGCGAGCTGGAAATCGATCACCGAGCGCGTGCCGGAATACATGATCGCGTTCCTCCTTCTCGAAACAATGATGATCGGGGTGTTCACCTCGCTCAATCTCGTGCTGTTCTACGTATTCTTCGAGGGCGGACTGGTTCCGATGTTCCTCATCATCGGCGTGTGGGGCGGTGCGCGGCGCGTCTATGCGAGCTTCAAGTTCTTTCTTTACACGCTGCTCGGATCGCTGCTCATGCTGCTCGCGATCCTGTCGATTTATTTCCAGACCGGCACCACCGACATCGACACGCTGATCCGTACGGCCCATTTCTCACCGGCCATGCAGACCTGGTTGTGGCTCGCCTTCTTTGCCTCATTCGCGGTCAAGATGCCGATGTGGCCGGTCCATACCTGGTTACCGGATGCCCACGTAGAAGCGCCGACGGCGGGTTCGGTCATCCTTGCCGGCATCCTGCTCAAGATGGGCGGCTACGGATTCCTGCGCTTCTCACTTCCGATGATGCCGAACGCATCGGAGCTGTTCGCGCCGCTCGTCTTCGTCCTTTCGGTTGTGGCGATCGTCTACACCTCGCTCGTGGCGCTCGCCCAGGAGGATATGAAGAAGCTCATTGCCTATTCCTCGGTTGCCCATATGGGCCTCGTCACGATGGGAATATTCTCGCTGACGCAGCAGGGCATTGACGGCGGCATTTTCCAGATGCTGTCGCATGGCATTGTGTCGGGGGCGCTCTTCCTCTGTGTGGGCGTGGTGTACGACCGCCTGCACACGCGCGAGATCGCGGCCTATGGCGGCCTCGTCGAGCGCATGCCCGTCTATGCCGCCTGTTTCATGGTGTTCACCCTCGCCAATATGGGGCTGCCGGGGACGAGCGGTTTCGTCGGCGAGTTCTTGACCTTGCTCGGCACCTTCCACGTCAACACCTGGGTGGTGATATTCGCGACCACGGGCCTGATCCTCTCGGCGGCTTACATGCTCTATCTCTACGGGCGGGTCATCTTCGGCGCGCTGGTGAAGCCGGCGCTGAAGGTCATGCAGGATCTGAGCGCGCGCGAAATCGCGATTCTGGCGCCGCTCGTCGCCTTCACCATCGTGCTTGGCGTCTACCCGCGCATTATCTTCGACGAGACCTCCGTCTCCGTCGCCAACCTCGTCGCGCAGCATCGCCTGGCGATGCGAGGCGAGAATGATACGCATTTGGCGTTCCTCCCCCAGCATGGGGGAGGTGGCGCGCGCCAGCGCGCCGGAGGGGGCAGTGATATTGTCGACTCTTCCCCCTCCGTCTCGTTCCGCTTCGCTCCACTCGACACCTCTCCCACGACGGGGGAGGAAAGGTCTGGAGCGACGGCCGCGGAGCTTCTGCCATGACCAGCATTGGCACCAACATTCTCGTCCTGTTCCCGGAATGCCTGCTCGCGCTCGCCGCCATGGGGTTGCTGATGGTAGGCGCGGTGGGCGGGCGCGCGACCTTCCGTCCGGTTCTTGTTTCGGCCATCTGCGCGCTCATCGTGGCGGGCTGGTTCGTGGTGGCGCCGCTCACGACTGCGCACTCGGCGTTCGGGGGCGCCTTTGCGGCCGACGGGTTCGCACGTTACGCAAAAATCCTCGTGCTGCTCGGCTCGGCGCTTGCGCTCCTCATGTCTCAGGATTTTCTCGAACGGGAGAAGATCGCCAGTTTCGAATTCTCCGTGCTCGTGCTCCTCGGCACCATCGGCATGCTGTTCATGGTGTCGGCGACGAATTTCATCGCCCTTTATCTCGGATTCGAGCTGCAGAGCCTGTCGCTTTACGTGCTCGCCGCCTTTGATCGCGATTCGGTACGCTCGAGCGAAGCCGGGCTCAAATATTTCGTGCTGGGCGCGCTCTCATCGGGAATGATGCTTTACGGCATCTCGTTCATCTACGGCTTTGCCGGGACGACAGATTTTCCCGCGGTGGCGCGCGCGGTCGCCCATGCCGGCACCAATATCGGGGTTGTGTTTGGCCTTGTTTTCCTGATCGCTGGCCTCGCCTTCAAGGTCTCCGCGGTGCCATTCCATATGTGGACCCCGGATGTATACGAGGGCGCCCCCACGCCGATCACCGCGTTCTTCTCGATTGCGCCCAAAACCGCGGCCATGGCGCTGTTCGTGCGCGCGATGTTGGTGGCGATGCCCGGCGCAATTCACGAATGGCGGCAGATCGTGATCTTTGTCTCTGTCCTGTCGATGTTCCTGGGCTCGATCGCCGCGATCGGGCAGACCAACATCAAGCGCCTGATGGCCTACAGCTCCATCGCCCATATGGGTTACGCGCTGATGGGCATCGCCGCAGGCACGTACCAGGGCGTGCAAGGCGTCCTGATCTACCTTGCGATCTACGTCGTCACCAATGCCGGCGTCTTCGTCTGCATTCTGGCCATGCGCCGGCAGGGCAAAATGGTCGAGACCATTCCCGACCTGGCAGGTCTTGCCCGTACAGATCCGCGGCTCGCGCTCGCTTTTGCGATCCTGTTCGTGAGCCTTGCGGGTATTCCGCCCTTCGCGGGCTTCTTCGCGAAGTTCTACGTCTTCCTCGCCGCCATCGATGCGCATCTCTACGCGCTCGCAATTCTCGGCGTCATCGCGAGCGTGATCGGCGCCTACTACTACTTCCGAATCGTCAAGATCATGTATTTCGACGAACCGGCGCCGGCATTCGATGCGGCGATCGGGGCGCCGCTGGGTTCGATCATGGCGGGCGCGAGCGTGTTCAATGTGTTTTTTGTACTGTTCGCGTATCCGCTGGTCGCTGCCGCCGCGGTGGGCGCCAAGGCGATCATCTCGTGAGCGAAGCCTGGCCGGCCGGCTATGGCCTCCGCCACTTCGCCGAACTCGATTCGACCAATGCCGAAGCGCGCCGTCTTGCTGGCGCTGGCGCTCCGGCGCCGCTCTGGATTGTTGCCGACCGGCAGACGCAAGGCCGCGGAAGGCGCGGGCGCATCTGGGAAGCGCCCGCGGGAAATCTTGCCTCGACGCTTCTTCTGCGGCTGAAGAAGCCCGTCGCGGAATGCGCGCAACTCTCCTTCGTCGCGGCATTGGCCGTTGCGGATATGGTCGCCCGCTACACGCCGCCGACGGACGTGCGGGTGAAATGGCCAAACGACGTGCTCGTCTGCGGCCGCAAGATCGCCGGTATTCTTCTTGAGTCGGCGAGCAACGACGGCACCCGGCCCGACTGGCTCGCGGTCGGCATCGGGATCAATCTCGCAACGCATCCCGAACGAACGGAGTTTCCGGCGACTTCGCTTGCCGCGCTGAACTGCGAAACCCCTCCGGCGCGTGGCGCCCTGACCGTGCTCGCCCGCGCCTGGGCGCGATGGTATGACATCTGGTCGGAACAGGGATTCGAGCCGGTTCGCGACGGATGGCTCGTGCGCGCGGCGGGGCTTGGCGCACGAATCCGGGCGCGGCTCGGGGGCGGGGAAACCAGCGGCGTGTTCGAAGGCATCGACGGCAGCGGCGCGCTCCTTTTGCGCGAACACCCGTCGCGCCTGCGCACCATCTCCGCGGGGGAGGTGTTTTTTTGATGGGAATGCGCGACTACGAAACCGCTGTCATTCCCGCGAAACCCATGGGCTCTCTCCATTCACCATGGCCGGGCTCGACCCGGCCACCCAGCCGGCGAGCGTCGGCGAGCCGAATGGAGCTTTGCGATGTCGGCGAGCAAAGATTCTTTCGCCGCGCCGACGCGCGGCACTGGGTGGCCGGCTCGCCGGCCGGCCATGGTGAGGGTAGAGGGTCCGCGGTCTGCGCGCGCCACAGTAAGCGACGGATCCAATGCTCCTCGCGATAGACGCCGGGAATACCAACATCGTCTTCGCGATCTGCGAGGGCAGGGAAATTCGCGCGGAATGGCGCGCTGTGATGGACCAGGCGCGAACCGCCGACGAATACGCGGTGCTGCTCGGCCCGCTGCTCTCGCTGCATGCCATGAGCTTCGCCGATCTCGACTGCGCGATCATCGCGACGGTCGTCCCGGCGGCCTTGTTCGACCTGCGCCTGTTCTGCCGGCGCTATCTCAAATGCGAGCCGCTGGTGGTCGGCGAACCCAATGTCGCTCTCGGCATCGAGATTCGCGTGGACCGTCCAACCACCGTGGGCGCGGACCGGCTCGTCAACGCGGTGGCGGCGCACGAGCGCTACAAAGGGGCGCTGGTGGTGGTCGATTTCGGTACCGCCACGACCTTCGATATCGTGAGCGCGGCCGGGAACTACGAAGGCGGCGTGATCGCGCCGGGCATCAACGTCTCGGCCGAGGCGCTGCACCGGGGTGCCGCGATGCTGCCGCGTGTCGCCATCCAGCGCACGCAGACCGTTATCGGCAAGGACACCGTGCCCGCGATGCAGTCGGGCCTCTACTGGGGCTATCTCGGCCTGGTGGAAGGGCTCGTCGCCCGTATCCGAGCCGAGTACGCCGAGCCCATGACCGTGATCGGTACGGGTGGTCTGGCCGGGGTGTTCTTCCGTCAGACTCAGGCCATCGATCATCTGGATGCGGATCTGACTATCCGCGGGCTCGTCCTCCTCCACGCCCGGAACACCAATGCGGGGCGGGCGCGTTTGAACTCCTGATGGACGCGCGACTCGAACAAAGCGAACTTGTCCTCTTGCCGCTCGGCGGTGCCGGCGAGATCGGCATGAACTTCAACGCCTATGGCTGCGGCGTGCCAGGGGACCGGCGCTGGATCGTGGTCGATTGCGGCGTGATGTTCGGGCGCGAGAGCGGAACGCCCGGTGTCGATGTCATCATGCCCGACATTCGCTATCTCGCCGAGCAGCGCGAAAACGTGCTTGCAATCGTGCTGACTCATGCGCATGAGGATCACATCGGAGCGGTGGCGCAGCTCTGGCCGCAACTTCGCTGTCCCGTCTATGCGACTCCTTTCACCGCGAAGCTGCTCGAGGGCAAGCTCGCCGAAGCAGGGCTTTCAGAGCGCGTGCGCGTGAACATCGTGCCTCTCGACGGGCGCATCGAAGCGGGTCCGTTCCGCATCGAGTTCATTTCGATCACCCACTCGATTCCGGAGCCGAACGCGCTCGCGATCCGCACGCCCTTCGGCGTGGTGGTGCACACCGGGGACTGGAAGCTCGATCCGGAACCGCTCGTCGGCCGCACCACGGATTCAGCGGCATTGCGCGCGATCGGCGCGGAAGGCGCGCTGGCCCTCGTTTGCGATTCGACGAATGCGCTGGTCCCCGGCGGATCCGGGTCGGAAGCGCGCGTGCGGCAAAGCCTTGTCGATCTCATTGGCACGCTCACCGGCCGCATCGCAGTGACGGCGTTCGCCTCCAATGTCGCGCGTCTCGACTCCGTCGGCATCGCTGCCAAGCGGCACGGGCGCGAACTCGTTCTGGTCGGCCGTTCGATGCAACGAATCGTAGAAGCAGCAAAAGCGACCGGGTATCTCGCGGATCTTCCGCGCACGATCGAAGCGGAGGAGGCGGCGCAGCTGGCGCCATCGCGCGTTCTCTACCTCTGCACCGGCAGCCAGGGTGAGCCGCGCGCCGCGCTCGCGCGCATCGCGGCTGCAGAGCATCCGTCCGTCGCTCTCGGTCCCGGCGACAGCGTGATCTTTTCCTCGCGCATCATTCCCGGCAACGACCTCGCGATCTTCGAATTGCAGAACAAACTTGCGGCGCTGGGGGTGGAAGTAATTACCGAGCGCGACCATTTTGTGCACGTCTCGGGCCATCCCGCGCGCGATGAACTGGCGGAGATGTACCGTTGGGTGAGGCCGCGAGTTGCCGTGCCCGTCCATGGTGAGTTGCGCCACATGACCGAGCACGCGCGGCTCGCGCGCTCGCTCCAGGTGCCGCAGGCAATCGTGCTGCAGAACGGGCACATGCTGCGCCTCGCCCCCGGACGCGCGGAGATCGTCGACGAAACGCCCTCGGGCCGGCTCCATCTCGACGGCAAGGTGCTGGTCGCCGAGGGCAAAGGCCACGCCCGGGCGCGCGGCGCGCTCGCCTTTTCGGGCTTTGTCGCGGCAACGATCGCGCTCGACCGAAAGGGCCGTGTCACCGGCGATCCCGTGCTTATCCTCGAAGGCATTCCGGACGAAGTGCACGGTTCCATACGCGCCGCGCTCGACGAGGCGCTCGGTCGGCACGACGGCAAGCGTGGCGATGAGGCGGGCCTCAAGGAACGCACGCGGCTGGCGATCCGCCGTGCAGCGATGGCGCACTGGGGCAAGAAGCCGGTGACGCGTGTGGAAGTGATATGGGTATGAGATGATCGGGAGGCTCAACCACGTGGCGATCGCTACGGCGGATATCGCGGCGGCTGCGCGGATTTATCGCGAGGTACTGGGCGCACGAGTATCCGATCCCGCGCCGCAGCCCGAGCATGGCGTTACTACCGTCTTCGTCGAACTGCCGAATACCAAGATCGAACTTCTGGAGCCACTTGGCGAGAACTCGCCCATCGCGCGTTTCCTGCAGAAAAATCCCGCGGGCGGCGTCCATCATGTTTGCTACGAAGTGGAAGACATCCTCGCCGCGCGCGACTGCCTCCGCGCGAACGGTGCCACGATCCTTGGCAACGGCGAACCGCGCCTGGGCGCCCACGGTAAACACGTGCTCTTCCTGCACCCGAAGGATTTCCTGGGCACCCTGATCGAACTCGAACAGGCGTGAAGCTGGTTCGGATGCCGATGCAAGTCTCTGTTGGAAGTTGAAGCGCATGCACTGGATCGTCCTCGCCGGCGCCTACGTCATCCTGTGGTTTTTGATGCTGCAGATCCTGCTGCCGATCGGGATCCGTGCGCCGCACGAGAACGGCGAGGCAACGCCGGCGCTAGCCGATGCAGGCGCGCCCGCCAATCCGCGCATTCTCTTCAAGGCGCTCCTCGCGACATTCGCCGCCGCCGCCGTCTGGCTTGTTTTCTACGCTCTTATCCTTGTCCGCGTACTTGACCTATAAAGGCCGATTGTCATTCTCATGAAAGCGCAGGGCCGTCCGGATAAAATGTTCGGGCAATCACAAAACGCCTGATCGCGATTGGAGATTTTCGCACTTTTGGATTCTCCTGGCTCAGGCGCTGCATCGGCCGGCAAAAGGCTTCACGCGGAGGCGCGGAGCACGCGGAGAAGAAGTTTTGAAACGCCAAGACGCCAAGCCGCCAAGGATTCGCTGCGCGCGAAGCGCGCGATTGTTTTCTTGGCCGCATGGCGTCTTGGCGGTGAATTTCTCCGCGTGCTCCGCGCCTCCGTGTGGCCACTCTGTTCGGCGACAGCGCACAATGTCTTCCGATTGTGCCGCGCCGACACTGCTGCGCCTTTTTCCCGGACAGTCCTTCGCGAATCCGGAAACCCGGATTCGCGAAGGTGAAGAACTGGCGCAGGCCTCGAGAATTGCCAGGATACGAAAAACGATCCACCCAACCCTCAGTGCTCCGGGCTCCCGCTTTCGCGGGAACGACAGGGATTTTGTGACAACATTATTGCCAAGAGCTGCAAGGTGGCGGCAAGTCAAGCGGAAAGCGCGGCCTCGATCTCCCCGATCTCTTTTGGAATTCCGGGCCCCAGAACGCGCGGGCTGCCGTTTGTTACCAGCACGTCGTCCTCGATCCGGATGCCGTGGACGCCGAGGAAGCTGCGCATCTTTTCGTAGTTGATGAGATCCCGGTAGCGGCCTTCGCTCTCCCATCGCTCGATCAGCAGCGGAATGAAATAGAGGCCGGGCTCGACAGTGACCACCATTCCCGACTTGAGAGGTTTGGCCATCCGAAGGTTTTGCAGGCCGAACAGATCGCTGCGCTTGATCGCCTCGTCATAGCCGACCAAATCCTCGCCCAACGTTTCCATGTCGTGCACGTCGAGCCCGATCTGGTGACCGACGCCGTGCGGAAAACAAAGCGCGTAGGCGCCGGTCTCGACGATCGCCTCGGGATCGCCGCGGAACAAACCCTCGGCAATCAAACCTTCTGCCATAACGCGCGCCGCAAGCTTATGTACGCTGAGGTAATGTGTTCCCGCCCCGCAGGCGTCGATGGCCGCCTTCTGAGCGGAAAGGACAAGCTCGTAGCATACGCGCTGCTTCGCATCGAAGCGCCCGCCAATGGGCAGGGTGCGCGTGATGTCACTGGCATAACCCAGACGGCTGGCGGCGGCACTGTCGTTGACGACCAGATCGCCTGCGGCCAGGCACCGATCATGCATGGTGTTGTGCAGGATTTCGCCCAGACCCGAAAAGATGACGGGATATGCGAGCGTCAAATCTGCCGCGCGCGCCACCCCTTCCATGGCGCCGGATATTTCGTGTTCCATCACGCCGGCTCTCGAAAGACGCATGGCTGTGGCGTGCATCTCCGCCGTTACGGAAAGCGCGGATCTCATTTCGGCGATTTCTTCGGCGGACTTGATCTCGCGCTGCGCAACAATGGCGCGTATGAGCGGCTCCGGGGCGTGGCGCGCTAAGTCCGCCACCGGAATGCCCAGCCACTCCGATATTTGAATCGCTGTCGTGCCGCGGAAGGGCGGCGTGTAGTGGACGGCGCGACCGCGGCGGTTCTTCTTGAGCCATTCCGGCAGTTCCGCATACCGGAAAACGGAACCTGCGCCGGACCGGCTGGCCCATTCCGCCAGCGGCGTGGCGGAACCGAGCCAGATCAGGTCGTCCAGCGTGGGCTCGTCGCCGAAAATAGCGACATCGCCGCTGTCGAAATCGATGACGCCTGCGAGAAATGGCTGCGGAATCCCGAAATAATACGCGAAGCAGCTCTCCTGCACGTAGCCGTACTGGTTTGCCGCGTAGTTCATCGGGCTGGGAGGGTTGGCAGGAAACAATCCGATCCCGTCCATTGCCTGCGCGAGAATGGTGCGGCGCGATTGGTAGGTGGCAGGATCGAACATGCTGCGCGGCTCCTGGTCGGCGATGGTCAGGCTTGCGCGGATTCGCCATCCTCCGGGCTCCAGAATATCACCCAAGTGGCAAAATCGTCCGAAAAGTTTTCGAAGCGATGCTCTGCGCCGGCCTCGACGAAAAGAACATCCTGACCTGAGAATTTGCACCGGTCGCCATTTTTGACGAAATCGCCCGTGCCGCTGATCACGATGTACAGTTCATCCTGCTTGTGCGGTTGCTGTTCGTCCGCATGGTGCGGCGCATACAGCCCCACCTCCATCGTTCCATGCCGCAGGCCGTAATGGAACCGGAACACATCCGGAGTCTCGGGCAATTGTACCTGTGCCTACCGCAACGAGAACGCCCATTTTGTAAGTAACACCGCTCGTCTCTCCTAAGGTGCTGCAAGCCGCATTCGAGGCGCCGGCGACGCTCCCTGACGAGTTCTGGCTCGTCCCTTTAAGGACCTCGTCGGAGACTTCGTATACATGTGGCGGTTTGCCGCCTCTGGTTTCGAATCAACGTGCAATTCCGGATTTCGCAATAGTGTACGAAAGCGAGTCCACCAGAAGAGACCTTATCTGGGCATGGATCAATTCCCTCTGCACCGGAGAGAGATCGCGCCAGTCGTCCTTCCACTTGAACCCATCGAGCGGCTGAATGGGATAGGCTGCGCCACCTCCTTCAAGGAATGCCTCTTCTAGGGTCCAGACTCAATTAAGCCAGTAGGCAACGATCGCGGCAAGGTGAACGGCGGAGAGAAAGTTTCTGGCGAGTTTGTCGTACCGGGTGGCGATTCGCCGGAAGTCCTTTAACCTGCAGAAGCAGCGCTCAATGACG
>DASXYZ010000001.1:0-1575 GCA_036502185.1 Rhizomicrobium sp. | reverse complement strand
TTGCAAGCTACACCGCGACCAACAGCCCGACGCCGACGACGATCAGCGCGATGCCGGAAAGCTCCCGCACCGAAAGCGGTTGCTTGAAGGAATAATATGCCACGCCCTGCGCGAACAGCACTTCGACGAGCGCCAGCGTGCGGACATTGGCGGCGGCGGTGAGCGCAAATGCCAGGAACCAGAACTGCGAGGCGAACGCGCCCATGAAGCCGGCGAACAGCGACGGCTTCCATAGGCCCAGGATTTTCGTCAGCACCTCGGGCGCGCGCATCAACAGATAGATCGTCAGCACCAGTGTCTGCACGAACAGCCCGAACACCAGCGTGTAGGACGCTGCCGTCACGAACGACACGCCCGGCACGGTGATGATGGCGCCGCGAAAGCCGATCGCCGACAGCGCGAACGCCGCGGCTGCCACCAGGCCGATAATGGTCGGCTTCAGCTCGGCAAAACTTTTCTCGGAATTCGGCCGCAGCGCGGTAACGATCACGCCCACCGTCGCGATCAGGATCGCGACCACCTTGAGCCAGGTCAAATGATCGCCGAGAAAGACAAAGCCGAAGATCGCGGTCTGGATCGCCTCGGTCTTCAGGTAGGCCGTGGTCACCACGAAGGAGCGGTCGTTCATCGCGAGCAGCATCAGCCCGGTGGCGACGATCTGGCTTAACGCACCCAGCATCAGCCACGGCCAGAACGCCGCGGTCGGCCACGGCACGGCATCGCCGGTCGCTGCGATCACCAGGCTGAAGAAAATCACCGAGAACGGAAAGCCGAACAGGAAGCGGATGTTGGTCGCTCCCCAGGTGCCGAGCGGCCCGGTCAGGCTGCGCTGCATCGCATTGCGCGCCACCTGCCCAAGCGCGGCAGTGACGGTGAAGGGTATCCAGAGCGTGACAGTCGAGAACATGGGGAGATTCGGTTGGCGGGCTTAAGGCTAGCCACCGTGCCGGGCGCAGCACCCGTGGTCAACCGGAACAGCGCATGACAGGATTGCGGTGTTCTCCCTCTCTTGCGGGGAGAGCGTCGGGGAGAGGGGCAGCCACTAGCAAAGCGTGCGTGTCCTAACGATAGGCCTGCACCCCCTCACCCGGATTGCGCCGAGCGCAATCCGACCTCTCTCCCTGCGAGCGGGGCGAGGTCAATAATGCGTTCGCAGGGACGACGTGCCTAAGCGTATTCCGCGATCACCATGTAATTCACGTCGGTGTCGGACGACAGGCTCCAGCGGTCGGCGAACGGGCTGTAGACCACGCCGGCCTCTTCCGTGACGACGAGCTTGTTGTCGAGCAGATACCTTGCGAGTTCGTCGGGCGTGACGAACTTGTCCCATTGATGGGTGCCGCGCGGCAGCCAGCGCAGCACATATTCGGCGCCGACGATCGCCAGCGCAAAGCTCTTCCAGTTGCGGTTCAGGGTCGAGACCACCATGATTCCGCCGGGCTTGAGCATCGCCGCGCAACGCCTGAGGAACACGCCGACATCGGCGACATGCTCGATCACTTCCATTGCCAGTACGATGTCGAAGCGTTCGCGCACGTCCATCTGCTCGACGGTGGTGCAGCGATAGTCGATCGA